>JAGKWX010000016.1 GCA_021151585.1 Alphaproteobacteria bacterium
AGCAAAAAATATCCGGATGTTTTAGATCACTTGAAGGCGCTAAAATATTTTGCCGTGTTCGAAGCTATTTACTTACCGCACACAAGCATGGCATCACGGAAACGGATGCATTGAAAACTCTGTTCGATGGAAAATTGCCTGAAATCTTCAGCAATCAAATGAATTGAGCTGAATACTTACAAATATTTTTTAAAAACCGGATCCCGCGGTCGAAGCCGTGGGACGACGATCCTCGAGGGCGCGAGCAGTTACAAAATTTCTTTTATTTTTTATTTTGTCAATAATTTTTGAGGTGACAATAATAAAAATTATAGCCAGAACATCAATAAAAATAAAGAAAACTATTTTGCGAATGCTGTGTGAATTGTAATAATTGTATTCAAAATAGGCACTTGGAAGCAATATAGTGTAATTCAATGCTATAATTATGCTCAGTAAAAAAGTTAATAAACATTTATTAAAATTGCATTTATTTTGTGACATAAAAAATAAACTAAAAATAAGCAAATTGCCATTGAAGATAATTCTAGTCATATCAGACCCCGCTAAAAGCCCTAATAAAATAAAACCGATACTTCCCAATACAAAATAGACCAAATATCGCTCCTGCTCTGGATTTTTAAATGATAGAGTGAAATCTAATAGAAAAACAGAAAAAAGCCCTGTAACACACAAGAAGGACCCCAGCCATACAACAAAACGCTCTGAATCTTGCAATGCTTGCCCCATCCAAAAACGTACAGTATCAATAATAGAAACACCATATTGGCCATACGGAGGAAACAAATGATGCTGCATCCAAACAATTACAAGTTTATATAATAGAAAAAGTAGCAACAAGCTAAAAATTGATGTGATAGTTATAATTTTTTCGCGCTTATCTTTAACACGAATCATGTATATAAGCTCAGAAAACACTACCAACATTAAAACAAATAGGAAGGATTCTTTGGCCAATAAACCTAGAAAAAGCGCTAACATCAATAAAAAACGTCTTTTATATAAAAACAATAATGTCACCAAGCTTAATAATCCATAAGCAATTGGATCAACCATTGCTGGCATAAAAGAATAAATTGAAAACCCAATAGGGTGTAAAAAAAACCATGCAATCAAGATAAATAGCTTAAAGTTGTTAAAATTAAGCTTGCACGCAATACCAAACCAGCATAAGACAAAGATAAGTTCTGAAATGCAGTTTACCAACATAAATCCTATATTGAAATTTCGAGGATTATGCGAAGCAAGCCATGGGGAAAGTATACGCAAATTAAATGGAGACTCAATAGACTGAAAGTTAGTTGTCGCAAATGAATGAGCCATTTTTAGATATTTTACACAATCACCCAATTCACCACAAGGCATAAATGCATGATGAATTGCCTGGTAAATAAGAATAGCTAAAGAAAAAATTAATATAACCACGAGAGAAGATAGACTAAGGTTTCTGTTAAGATAATAAACCAAGAGATTACAACGCATTAAATTTAGCACTTTATTTTAAATAAAAAGTATTATGGCCAAACTATAACAAATTAAAAATATCTTGAAAAGATTTAACTAATAGAACGTTAAAAAATTCAATCTTTTTCGCGGTCTTGCCATGCACAAGATTCGAACATTATCAAATTTACGTGTCTACTAAAGTGGAGCAAGATCATTTTTCTTTTCTCAAAAAAGCTTTGCTTATACTCTATCGCTTTGGAAAAAAATGAATAAAATATCCTACAATAGTTTTTCAAATAGGTAAAAAAGCTTTATGCACCCACTTATTAGCATTGTTGTTATTACATATAATCATGAAAAATATATAGCACAATGTATTAAAAGCCTCTTAACGCAATCTCTGTCTAATTTTGAGCTCATTATCGTTGACGATGGCTCTACTGATAACACACGAAAAATAATCGAAACATTCTATGATCCACGCATTATTTATCACTATCAAGAAAATATGGGGCCAAGTAGCGCGACAAATACTGGCATCTCGCTTGCGACAACAGAATTCATATCTTTACTTTCCGGGGATGATATGGCTTATGAAGATCGCCTGACTTGTCAATATAATTATTTTATAAAACACCCCGAAACCACTTTACTTTTTGGCCGATGCCAGGTTATCGATGAAAAAGGGCAATCCATCACAGCGCATCCTCTACAAAACTTATTTAACAAAACCATCTACACAACTCGACATAGGTTATTTAGACACTTTTTCTTTGAAGGAAATTGTTTAAACGCAGTAACCTGCATGCTTCGCCGCTCTACGTTTCTCGAAAAAACCAACGGCTTTCAATATGCCTCTTTACAGCTTCAAGACTTCATGATGTGGTTCGAGTGGCTGAAGCATTCTGATATCGTTTTGCTAAATGAAAAACTCGCTTATTATAGAGTGCGAAGCAATCAACAAAACTTAAGTAGCAGCAAAAACGACAATCGAACTTTTTTTGAAAATTCTATTATTCTGGAAAACATTCTTGATGATATAGATATAGAGTTCTTCAAGAAAACATTTTTGCAAGATATAAAACAACCAGATTTTTTCGAAAAAATTTCATTTGAACTTGAAAAGGCATTTTTATATTTAAAACACAAACATCCTGAAATTCAAGAAATTGGCATGAAAAAGCTGTTTTTATTACTACAAGATGCAAAAACAAGAATGTGTTTTTTAGAGAAATACCGCCTAAGCTTCAAAAACTATTTTGACTTAACCGGTGCTACAAACACTGGATACTATGATGACTTCGAAAATTTTTATCGTGACATTAAAAGACAACGCCCATTTTTACATTACGACATCAGAAAATTCCTGCCTATGATTATCTGTTTCCATAAAACAAAAAACATCTTGAAACGATGGCTTAAGAAGTAACAGCCTGTATAAAAACATCATAGTCACGATAGTAATCTTCTTCGTCATAATACTCGGATGCAAGGACAAGACAAGCTGACCCTCCAGAAAAATTACTTAATTCGCGCCATACTAAATTAGTAATTAGTAACCCTTCCCAAGGTTTGCATAAAGTGATTATCGTTTTTTCCTTGCCATCATCTAGCCGCACATCAAAACTTCCCGACAAAGGAATAATCACTTGCTTAAGCTTTTTATGCGCATGCCCGCCTCGCTCAGCAAGCACTGGAACATCATACAAATAATAAACCCTCTTGATCTCGAAAGGGACATGTTTGTTATTTTCAATAAATGATAAATTGCCACGAGCGTCAGCAATTTGAGGAAAAGTAATTAATTTACATCCGTGAGGCAACATATTAGAATCACAACCTTGAGTTTAAACAAGTTTAGCCTGCGATAAATCAACAGTAAAGTCAATTAATTTAATAAAAACGGCAAATAAATGAGCAATATTTTATTTTTAGATATGCAAGCCGCATATCAAGAACTCAAAAGCGACATCGATAACGCAGTCGCACGAACAACGGCTTCAGCATGGTATTTATTGGGGAATGAGTTAGCAAAATTTGAAACAGCTTTTGCGACATACTGTGGAGCCAAGCATTGTATCGGTGTAGCTAACGGCCTAGAAGCTCTATCGTTAATCTTAAAAGCTTACAATATCGGCCCAGGCGATGAAGTGATAGTACCTAGTAATACTTTTATAGCTACCTGGCTTGCAGTTTCTCATGTTGGCGCGACTCCGATTCCAGTTGAGCCAAATCCAGATACTTTTAATATCGACCCAAATTTCATCGAGACTGCCATTACCTCAAAAACCAAAGCCATCATGCCGGTTCATTTATATGGACTAGCTGCGGAAATGGAGCCGATTAATCGTATCGCACAAAAATATCAATTAAAAGTTATAGAAGACGCTGCGCAAGCTCATGGGGCGATTTATCAAGAAAAACGCACGGGTAACTTGGCGGATGCTGCGAGCTTCAGTTTTTATCCCGGTAAAAATCTTGGCGCGTTTGGTGATGGTGGAGCAATTACCACGAACGACGATTCACTAGCAAATAAACTAAAAATGCTGCGCAATTATGGATCTTCCATCAAATATCATCATGAAATGAAAGGCTACAATTCACGCTTAGATGAACTACAAGCAGCCGTCCTCAACGTTAAATTAAAGCATATAGATGAATGGAACTCGCGCCGACAAAAAGTTGCAGACATTTATCTCAATGAATTGAATAATCTACCGATTGTTTTGCCGC
Source organism: Alphaproteobacteria bacterium (assembly GCA_021151585.1). Classification (GTDB taxonomy): domain Bacteria; phylum Pseudomonadota; class Gammaproteobacteria; order JAGOUN01; family JAGOUN01; genus JAGOUN01. Next base: position 4,180 of record JAGKWX010000016.1, read on the forward strand.
AAGCACCAAACAAAACACAACATGTCTGGCATTTGTTTGTTATTCGCACACCCCGGCGCGATGAACTACAAGAGCATTTACAAAAAAATGGGGTGCAAACATTAATTCATTACCCAATAGCGCCACATAAACAAACAGCGTATTCAGAAATGAATCATATAAGTTTGCCTGTTTCGGAGAAAATACATCGTGAAGTGTTGAGTCTGCCGATGGGACCGCATTTAAAAACGCATGACACAGAAAAGATAATTCACATTATTAAACAATTCTGGCAAATTAAAGACTAAAGCAATTTAAAATCTTTTTTAATAGACTTCATAATGCGGTCTGATGGCATATCATTTTGAAAATAGGGAAATATATTTTTTTCCAAAAAAGCTTCTCTGTCTTGCTTCATATGGTCATTTTTCTTAAACATATTTCTTATAAAGGCTATAATAGCATCACCATCTCGAGCATGATAACACGCATCAAAGGCTTCACAGCCGAAAGCGTTAAAGTAATTCTTTATATTGTCATTTGAGACAAGATATAACACAGGTTTATTGGTGTATAAATATTCCACCAAAAACGAGCCTGAATCATGAATCATGGCATCTGACGTTAAAAATAAATCAGCATACTCACCTTCCTCAAGCTGACAACTAGGGTGATCTCGCCAAAAATCCCAGTATCTATTGGCTTTCTCCTCACCCCAATCATCATCATTCATAAGCTTGATCTTCAACAAAGGATGTGGCTTAAATGCCCACTGCACAGTGCCTGCATATTGCTGAACCAATCCCTGAAAAAAATCAAAATATTTTAGAAAGTTTGCATAAGGAAGCTCTGGCGAATGAATCGTATGATGAGGCGCCCAAATAATTCGTATTTTTCTAGATAATTGCTTTTTCCAAACATCGCGCGGGACAGAATTTTTATTTACAAAAACTTCCATCGCGGGGTAGCCAACAACTTCGACATTTCGACCCTTGTTATCAGAGTATTGCTGATGGATACGTTTTGCAACATCATGTGGTGAAAAAATTTTATATACTGCGTTATGGAATAACTGATTATATTGAGAAGAATAATTATTTCCATAATTTGATATTTGATGATCATAGGGGACATAGTAGCACACATAGTTTTTAAACAACTTATCATAGTATTCGGGCCTAGTTAACTCATGCGGATTACTCATGAAAATCAAATCTGGCTTGATGGCTTCATCGATTTCTATCCAGCTTGCATCTTCAATACTATATGACCTAAGAACAGGATATTCTTTAGCTTTAAAATATTCATATGCAGCATTCATATCATTCAGCATATTATCTTTACCATAAATTGTATATGGAGCAATTAAAATCAATGGCTCGAAAGCGGGATCATTAAGCATTTTTAAGAAAACCACATCAGTTTTCCAAACGCTTTTGTGCAGAACAATAAAAAGCACTTTTACTCGTTTTTTAACGCTTAGGACACATTTGTTATTTTTTATTAATTTTTTAGAGGTCGATAGAAAAACTTTGTTTAAAAATTTTTTCTTCAGAAATCTAACAAATTTTATATTTTTGAAATATGTTTTTAATTTTTTTGGAGGGGCAAATTCACCACCTCGATTTTTAATATCTCGGGCTTTCATTAGTCGATATAGCATGATCGCCTCTTAAATTATTTAATACGTCATTAATCAACGTTGACGATGTGCCGTTTGTATAAGGAAAATAAATTATTCTAACGCCAATACCATTAAATTCTTTTTCTAGATACTGCCAGTTGTTTGACTGATACCAATCATCACCAACAAACATAACGTTAAATTTATATCGCCTCCATGCATCCATTTTATCCATAGTATGCTGCTCCACCGCTGCATCAACATAACGAATACTACGCACAATTTGTATGCGCTCTTCAAATGGGATAACCGCTTTTTTATTTTTATATTGCACCAAATCATCAATCGTGACGCCAACAATTAATCGATCGCATAAAGATTTTGCATTTTGTAAAATCTTGACATGACCAACATGAAATAAATCAAATACACCCGTCGTGTAACCAATAATCATGATTTTATTTTCCTTCGCTTAAAACTGATAAATTAAATTCAGTCCATTTATCAAATGCTAAGCGCGTTTGATCTGGTTTTAAATTAAATAATTTAACTAACGGCACAGGAAATCCAATTTTTTCACGATTGATAATTGCATCTGGCAAATACGATGAAAAAATGCGCTTCAATGGCGACTTAATAATACCTTTTGCTTGACGATATTCATAAGGCGTGCCCGCTATTCTTTCTATCAAGCGATAATCAACAAATGGCTCACGCGCTTCAACAGAAGCTAGCATCGTAGAAAAATCCAAACGTCTTAGCAAACCATGCAAATGCGAGCATTGAAAAAAAGCAGCTATACGATCCAAATTAGAAGCATAATGTTTAAAGGGCTCCATAATACTTTCTATAATCTCTAAATCCTGTCCTGACCCATATGCATAATATTTATCAAATTCCACAGGACTCCAATCATGCTGATGCGCCCAAGCAAAAATGCGGCTATATCCAAAAAATAATTCATCAGCACCTTCTCCGCTCAAAACAACAACGTTATTTTCTCTAACCTGTTGCGTCATTTTATATAGCAACACTTCATTTGGTATCGATAAAGGCTCTTTACGTTTTTTAATCATTTCTCGCGCAATATCAAAAAACTCTTCATAGTCAAAAGGAACGGCATGATGTACCGAACCAATATGATCAGCAGCGATTTGCGCATAGCTAAATTCATTATTATCTGCAAAGCCAATTGTCCAGGTATGCTGCACTTTTGACAACGCAGAAACAATCGAACTATCTAATCCACCGCTCAGATAACTTCCGACCTCAACATCAGCTAACACGCGACAATCGATGGCCTGCTGAATCAAATATTTCAATTCATCATCTTCTGGTGGTTTTTGCGGTTTAATCTCAAAACGCCAATAACGGGAAAATTGTTGTAAATTGCAGGAAAATGCGCCTGCTGGAAATTGCTGAACTTCTTTATACAAGGTTATGCCATTAAAAAATATTCTCAATTTCTTATACTGTCTTACACCTTCTTCACTTATCGTAACGCGACCTAACAAATGAATAATTGGTGCTAGCTCAGAACAAAGAACTATACCATCTGGTGTATCTGCGTAATAAAGCGGTTTCACGCCCAAACGATCGCGCGCAATAAAAAGCTGATTAGTCACGGTATCAAGAATCACAAACGCAAACATGCCATTCAATTTATTCAACATCGCCCTACCCAACTGCTCATACAACTCGACCAGCAATTCTGTATCACAGGATGTTTTTAGAGATAGTCGATATTCTCGAGCCAATTCTTTGTAATTATAAATCTCGCCATTATAAATAATCACATAACGGCGTGATTTAGAAAAAAACGGTTGATTTGCGCTATCTTTTAAATCTAATATTTTTAAACGATTATGTCCGAGCTGATTAAACCCCAGGCGAGCATAACACTCCGGAGCATCCGGGCCACGAAAAACCATTTGCTCTAGAGCTTGAAAAAAACGTTGTTGCGTTACACTAGGTATATTTGTAAACAATAAGCCGCACATAAGTCAAATTTATAGCCAAAATTAATTAAAAAATTTAGAATTATTATTCTATCAGCTTACTATACATAATAAAACTAATATAGTTCATGACATCGACGGATATTTCGAGGAATTCTAGCCTAATTATTTTTCGAATAATTTTTTTCTCGACAAATAAAGCCATTCACTAAAAATTCATTTGGAACCACATAAACTTCACTCCGGAAGATATCGATTATAACGCTCTCGAGCAATTAAATATGCCTCCCTGCTATATTCAAAGTACACATTCACTTCATCTTCCCTGACCAAACTAGCGCCAAAACGTCGATGAAAATTTATAACACTATGATTGTCTTTTCTCACATCAAAATGTGATTTCAAATAGTGCAATGAAAAAAATGCAAAATCGTAAATCAACAGAGCAGACTCAATCGCTGCATTAACAGGCGCTTTGCGCGAAAGTATCCAGCTTCCCCAACAAAAATCATTATTTTGTATATCATAAATACGCACAGTGCCTAAAGGGTTTTGATGCCAATCGCAAATAATAAAATAGTAATCAGTCATACTTTTTTGATATTCCACAATAAAACTCTGCTGCTGTTTAATACTATTTTTTGTGCGTGAAATATGTTTGTTTTTTTCGGGATCGGTACGCAACGAAAGAATAAAATCCGCGTCATCCATAGTCACTTCACGGAGAAAAATTGTTTTTCCGCGCACGCATGGCTTCATAAATAATTCTCCAGCTCTAAACGAAAAAGATTCGCATTAACAGAAAAATCTGCGTGGATATCAGCCCCCACCGCATTATCTATTTCGCCTAATAAATAATCAATTGTTTTTCCAGAGGCTCGCGCCATATTCTGCCAATACCAATAACTAGTACCACTGTACTTGCTAATCAAAATTAATATCTTGGCATGCGCTTTGGCAAAAATAATATTTGCCATCGCCGCACCAGTGGCGCCAATTATATATTCAGCACTAGAAAACAATTTTACCTGCTCTAAAAAACTTAATTTTTCTGGCTGCACAACAGTATACCCACGCTCGACTAAAATTTTCTCTATTTCAGCAGAGTTTATCAATCTTCTATGAGCTGAAACACGGCGTATATAGATTTTTTTAGGCCAAGTAATATTACTCAATGAAGCAACATGACCGAATAAATCAGAACATAGACACTGCAATGCTCGAGGGCTAAAGTAGCCATGAGAGTGGCCTGATAACTCAGAAGAACGCCGACCAAAAGGAACATACCCAGTGACTGAAATATTATATAATTTTTCTATATAAACAGGGGTATTTTTGCTTAAAAAAATAATTTCTCGCTCTTTGCCCGCCACAAGATGCAAAGACTCTTTAATATTTTCATGCAACTCCGCATCAACAATAATCGGAATATTTTTACATTCCGGCAACTGACAAAATAAATTTATACGAGGCAAAAGCTCCGTTAACCAATGTGCATAATTCGCTGCACAGCTATCCGTGAATGCCGCAGCTATAGAAACTTTTTTTGCTTTATTTTTATCCAAAAACCATTTGATTTTTTTTACCTCAGGAAAAACAACAGCACGTTGATGAAGTTCTTCGCTGGTGTAATCATGATCAAAGCTATACAAATCATGGTGGACTGCGTATTTTTTGTTGAAAATAAAATTGGAGCTTCCGTAAATAAAACATTTTTTTAATGTGGCGAGGTAAATCTCCGGAAAGATATAATCATCATGAGGAGATAATAAATAACCAAGATCGCTACCAGGAAACACTTCTGGATAAGGAGTGGCGACATATTCTTTTTGAGCCAAAATTGCCACTGGAATTGCATTTAACTCTATATATCTTTTTAAACTAACTAATACTAATGGACAATTAATATAGTACTTTATTAAAAAAAACAACTTTCTTATACAGCCAAAAGCACATTGTTTTATTATTTTTATAACTGCCTTAGTCAAAAAAAAACGCCCTCAATATTTGTACCGACATATCCACTATTTTGATTTAAATTCTGATTTTAGAATCTCTAGAATCCGATAAATTTAAAATGAAGTCAACAAGAAAATATGCAAGGAAAAATCAAACAAATTAATAATACAAGGCTGAGCAATCATTTACCGCAGAGCCGGGTCAAGCACAATGCTTGATCAACCATGGAAAACAGATACAAAATATTCGAATTACATGTCATTGACTCAAGGTCTATTAAACGATTTAATGCGTATATTCTATTGTTAAAAAAAGGCTTTCCATGCATCGTCGACCAACAACAGCGTTATCCGACATCATCACCACCCTAAAGCAACCCTCTCTAATTGGTATGCTTGGCTGGCAGGATGTGCGCCATCGCTATAAGCGGTCCTCATTAGGCGCGTTTTGGCTGACTATTAGTACCGCTATCATGATCGCAACCATGGGTGTGATATTTGGTAAAATATTTCAATTACCGTTGCGAGAATTTTTTCCTTACCTAGCGCTAGGTATGATTTTCTGGGGATTTATTTCCACGTGTTTACATGAAGGCAGCCAGTGCTTTATTGTTGCGCAACCTATTATTAAACAATTAAGCATTCCTCTTTTTGTCCATGTTTGTCGATCAATATGGAAAAATGTCATTATACTTGGTCATAATTTTGTCATATATCCTGTTATTATGTTAGTTGCAATGCAACCACTCAGCTGGGTTGCGCTATTAAGCATTCCAGGCTTTGTCTTACTTATCCTCAATTTGGCATGGATTATGCTGTTGTTAAGCATATTATGCACTCGATATCGCGATATGCCGCCAATGATTAACAGCATTTTACAAATTTTTTTCTACTTAACGCCTATCATGTGGATGCCAAGTCACTTATCGGCGCGCGCGAGCCTGTACTTAATCAAGCCCAACCCCTTTTATCATCTGCTTGCTATCATTCGCGCACCATTACTGGGACAATACCCAACGCAATTAAATTGGCTAGTTTCGATTGGATTAGCCTTGTGTGGCTGGTGCTTGACGATTATGATCTACAGTCGATATCGGCATAGAATTGCTTACTGGCTCTAGAGAGGTCACAAACAAAGACTGCTTTCCTATATCACTCCTGTGAGGAAAGTTGGAAAAAAATAGGAACGGAAAACCAGAGTGTACACGATAGTACACGAGCATATTAACACCGAACCGCTAAACAAATTGTCCACAGGAGTAGAATTAGGAAAGAAGTCTGATGGCACATATTGATTTCAAACACATTCACGTCGACATCCCCATTTACAACGCTCGCAGCCGCTCGTTGCGCAATAGCTTAATGCGCGCTGCCACTGGTGGACAACTAGACGCTGACTCAAAAGGCTGCGTCATTGTACGCGCTTTAGATGACATTAACTTTTCTTTTAAGGACGGTGACAGGATTGGCTTGGTTGGGCATAACGGTGCTGGAAAAAGTACGTTATTACGTGTATTAAGCGGTGCATACGCCCCAACATCAGGCACGTTATCCATGGAGGGCAGCGTTGGTTCTTTAATCGAACTGTCGTTGGGCATTGACCCTGAATTCACTGGACGAGAAAATGTATATTTTCGCGCGCGCTTATTAGGCATTCCCAAGGCAAGAGTTACTGAGAAAATCGATGAAATTATCGAATTTTCTGAACTAGGTCATTTTTTTGACATGCCATTACGAACATATTCCGCAGGCATGAACCTGCGTCTTGCTTTTGCGGTTTCAACAATGCTACAACCAGAAATTTTATTGATGGATGAATGGTTATCTGTCGGCGATAAAAATTTCAAACAGAAAGCCGAGGAACGCTTAAAAAGAGTGATCGATGCAACTAATATATTAGTGATCGCGACACACTCTCGGGACTTAGTTTTGCGGACATGCACGCGTGTTCTTTGGTTAGAGCACGGGAGAATTCGCATGGACGGCAACCCTGAAGAAGTTGCAGAAGCATTTTTTGGCCCAGCAAAAGAGCAGAATTCTTATGCAAATTGAAACAACTTCACTCCCCGGCGTTTTACTGATCAAACCACGTATTTTTTTTGATGATCGCGGATGTTTTTTTGAATCTTTTCAAGCGAAACGTTACGCAGACGCCGGCGCTTCATTACAATTTGTACAAGACAATATTTCGTATTCGAAAAAAGGCACTTTGCGTGGCCTGCATTATCAATTAGAACGCCCACAAGGAAAACTCGTCAGTGTTCTACGAGGGAAAGTCGTCGATGTCGCGGTGGACATTCGTTTAGGTTCTTCCACTTTTGGAAAATCTTTCTCCTGTGAATTGTCGGATGAAAATCACCATCAGTTATACGTGCCGCCAGGATTTGCACACGGATTTTACGTTTTATCAGAAGAAGTCTGTTTTCACTATAAATGCACGGATTATTACAACCCCCAAGATGAATATGGTATTGCATGGCATGATGAATCTCTAGGCATCGATTGGCGCTTATCAGGAGAGCCAGTGCTTTCGCTTAAAGATCAACGTTATGTTGCTTTACGGGATACAGAAATTGGGACTTTGCCGAAAATATAGATAGAGACTTGCGAATGTCTAAACTTCCCATCTTCGCAACTCTTGAGTTACTATTTTACATCATTTTTCCAAAAAATTGCTTTGGAAAATACCTATTTCTTCATTAAAATTACCTTTGAAAATATCTATATAGTGAAAAAATATGAAAATATTGATAACAGGTGCTAATGGTCAAGTTGGCCAAGCCTTAATTAAAAAAGCTCAAGAGCAGAATGTCGATGCTATTGTCTATACAAAAGAAAACTTAGACATTACTTCTCCGAGCATGGTACGCGCAACTATACAACGCCATCACCCCGATGTCGTTATCAACGCCGCCGCTTATACCAATGTCGAACACGCTGAAGATGAACCTGAATTAGTGAAAAAAATCAATGTTGATGGCGTCGCTTATCTTGCGGATACGTGTACTAATTTAGATATCCCATTAATTCACATTTCGACAGATTACGTATTTGATGGAAAAAAACAAACGCCTTATCAAGAAAATGACAACACAGTTCCATTAAGTGTTTATGGCGCAAGCAAGTTAGCAGGCGAACAAGCCATAACCGAAAAAATGCGGCGTTATATTATTTTACGCACAAGTTGGGTGTTTAGTGCAACAGGAAACAATTTTGTTAAAACGATGTTACGACTATTTCATGAGCGTGAACACGTGAATGTCGTCAACGACCAATCAGGCGCACCAACCTCTGCGAATGCGATTGCTAATGCTTTATTGATAATCGCTCAACGTGTCACACAAAACGATTTTAGTGACTGGGGCATCTATCACTTCAGTGGCGCGCCTATAACAACATGGTATGATTTCGCTAGCAATATTCGCAACTTATGTCTACCTGAAAGGTTAAGATTACAAAAATTAAATCCTATTAAAACATCAGAATTTCCAACGAAAGCAACGCGCCCTCAACATACCGCATTTAACTTGGAAAAAATTAAAAAAGTATTTAATATTGATCCGTGTGATTGGCAACAAGATTTAATCCATGCTGCTCAACAAATACAACAAGAGAATTCATTATGACATACATCCCAAAAAACATATTAATCACCGGCGGCGCAGGATTTATTGGCTGTCATTTTGTCCGCTATTATTTAGCGAAATATGCTGACGTCAACATCATTAATGTAGATAAATTAACCTATGCGGGATCAAAAGATAATTTAATCAATCTACCCAACCCACAAAATCATCATTTTATTCAAGCAGACATTTGCAACAAGGATCGCATGGCCGACATTTTGCGTCAATTCAACATCGACACCATTGTGCATTTTGCTGCAGAAAGTCATGTCGATCGCTCTATCACTGGCCCGGAAGCTTTTTTACAAACCAATATCGTTGGCACTTACACTTTATTAGAAACGGCGCGTCAATTTTGGATTAATGAAAAAAAATGGGATAAGGCACAATGCCGCTTTCATCATATTTCTACTGATGAAGTGTTTGGCACCTTATCACCAACAGACCCTGCTTTTACAGAAACCACGCCCTACGCACCTAACTCACCTTATTCTGCAACAAAAGCTAGCTCAGATCATTTGGTACGCGCATATTTTCATACTTACGGCTTACCTGTCACTATGACCAACTGCTCGAATAATTATGGGCCATATCAACATCAAGAAAAATTAATTCCAACCATTATTCGCTCCTGTATGAATAATACTGCCATTCCTGTTTACGGCGATGGCAGCAATATTCGCGATTGGTTATATGTTGAAGATCATTGCGAAGCGATTGATCACGTCATTCGCGAAGCGAATATTGGCGAAAGTTATAATATTGGTGGCAATCAAGAAATCTCTAATATCAATTTAGTCAAAATAATTTGCCGTGAAATGGACAAACGCTTTCCCACTACAGAAGCTCATGAAAAGTTGATTGCTTTCGTAACAGACCGCCCAGGCCATGATTGGCGCTACGCTATCAATCCAGAAAAAATCATGCGTGATTTAGAGTGGCAACCACGCATGACCATTGAGACAGGCTTACAAAAAACGATTGAGTTTTATCTCAATAATCCCAACAAATACTGCCCGTAACCACTTTTTACTAAGGGCTGCGCCAAGGTTGCTAATTGCGCATCTGTGATGTAATGCAAGCGCCAAGCGATTTCTTCCGGGCAAGCGATTTTTAACCCTTGGCGTTTTTCAATAATAGATACAAACTGACCCGCCTCTAATAAAGAATCATGCGTACCCGTATCTAACCAAGAAAAGCCACGGCCAAAGCTTTCTACATTCAATTGTCCGCGATCTAAATAACGCTGATTAACATCCGTAATTTCCAACTCACCGCGCGGAGATGGTTTTAACGATTTCGCAATCTCAATTACATCATTATCATAAAAATATAAGCCTGTCACAGCATAATTTGATTGTGGATTTTTTGGCTTTTCTTCTATCGCAATTGCCTTGCCAGCATTATCAAACGTTACTACGCCGTATTGCGTTGGATTGTTAACATAATAGGCAAACACAGTGGCGCCCTGTGTTAATTTACTGGCCACCTGCAAGCGTTTAGATAAATCATGTCCGTAAAAAATATTATCGCCGAGAATCAAACAACAACCATCATTACCGATGAAAGACTCGCCGAGAATAAAAGCTTGCGCCAAACCTTCTGGCCTCGGTTGAATTTTGTAAGATAAATTCAAGCCCCATTGCGCGCCATTGCCCAGAACGCGCTGAAACAGGCCAGAATCTTCTGGTGTGGTGATAATCAAAATATCGCGAATGCCTGCTAACATCAGCGTTGTTAGGGGATAATAAATCATAGGCTTATCATAAACCGGCATCAGCTGCTTACTTAAGCCCTTAGTTAATGGGTACAGCCTCGTCCCAGAACCACCTGCAAGAATAATACCTTTCATTGTATACCACCACTTATTCCGTTATCACTTTATAGCCAAAAATCTGTGTTAATATCCAGGATAATCAATAAAATTGCAAGGAGCGATGATGAACCTAGCGTAGCCTTAATTAGAGCAACCACGGTATCACAGCGAGGATAAAGAATGCTAAAGAAAGTCATGTAGACTCAGCTAGCACCCTTAAACCATAGCTTATGGCTAGATTTTTTAGGGTAATCACCGGCAAAAAGCGCATTTTGTATTGACTCTTGGCGAGATACAAGGTTTAATAGTCGTTCTTTTAAGTGGCTAGGTAGCTCAGTCGGTAGAGCAAAGGACTGAAAATCCTTGTGTCGGCGGTTCGATTCCGCCCCTCGCCACCATCTCTCTTTTTGACCCATTCCGACCCGTTATCATCACCCCCTTTAAACCCCTATTTATTAAGAATATTCTTTCTTTTTGTGCATTTTCTACTATTATTCACTCTTAGCAGTTCGTAAAGAAACTGTCGGTACAATTGTAGGTATGTGTAATCAAAAAACCGCATTAACTATACCCGATGCTCATAATAAAGCATAGGAATCCTAAGTATCTAAAAAGAACAAAAACATAGATTCTCTAAGTATACTAAAGAACTATTTTTGCGCAATAAATGACCGATTCGCCGCTATGCAAAAGACTTAAAGAAGCTCGCAAAGCTGCTAAACTTTCTCAAAAGAAGCTAGGCATTGCTGCGGGTATGGATGAGTTTTCTGCTAGCGCGCGAATGAATCATTATGAGAAAGGGCGACATACCCCTGATTTCGTCACACTGCGCCAAATTGCGACAGCTTTACAGATGCCAGTTGCTTATTTCTATGCTGAATCAGAGGAATTGGCTTTATTAATAATAAAGTTTGCTCGTTTGAAAAAAATAGAACAACAAACCCTTTTAAAGCAGCTTTAGAAACTTCCGAGCAATCTCCCATTGTGACAATATACCGCCAGCATCATATAATTTTGTAGATGACTAGATTTTTAGTTTGATAAATGTAGAAAAGTGATTTGTTAATTGTTAATATTCAGCTTATGTTAAATATAAGCTGATTTATAGAGTTTAAATTAAAAAACGTTAATTCTTTAAATTAGTCGTGTTAATTCTTTAAAATGGCGGCGCAATATGATTAGCTCAAAATTTGAGCATTCCGACCTGATATTAGTAGAGCCCAGCTTCGAATCCGAGCTAACTGATTTAATCATTGACTTAGACCATCTTAGAAGAAAACGATTAGAGGGCACCACCCATCCTGCAATTTTTTTTCGATTAAAACATATTTTCCATATGCTTGAAAGTATCGGCTCAGCCCGAATAGAAGGCAACAACACAACAATTGCAGAATATATTGAAACGAAAATCAAACCACAAAAAGAGAACTCACAAAATGTTAAAGAAATACAAAATATTGAAAAAGCCATGTCTTTCATCGAAGAGCATATCAATGACTACCCAATCAATAGGATATTTATAAGCGAAGTACACAAATATATCGTTGAAGATTTAGACTTTTCTCCCCATGGCGAGGGTGATCGTACACCTGGAAAATACAGAGAACGCAATGTCATGATTGCCAATGCTGGTCACACACCCCCTGATCACACGACGGTCGCACAATATATGGATGAACTTTTTTCTTTTGTAAATAAAAACGATAGCCCGAAATATGATTTGCTTAAAATCGCAATTGCGCATCATAGATTTGTTTGGGTACATCCATTTTCAAACGGCAACGGAAGAACAGTGAGGTTGTTTACTTACGCAATGCTGCAAAAACAAGGATTTAACGTCAGCAAGAACAGGATACTTAACCCTACTGCTATTTTTTGCAATAACAGAGAAAAATACTATCACTATTTATCACTGGCAGATGCAGGGACAAAGGAAGGAACGTTAAGTTGGTGTGAATATGTTTTAAAAGGCTTAAAAGATGAAATAGAAAAAATTGATAAATTATGTAACTATCTATATCTACAAAAAGAAATTCTTTTACCTACAATCAGCTATTCTCTTGAGCGTCAGTTTATCACCGAAAATGAATCAAAAATATTGAAACGCGTTGTGGAAAAACAAGTTGTGCAATCTTCTGATTTAGAGGATATTTTTTCTGGAAAATTAAAACCAGAAATTTCACGACAAATTCGAAAGTTAATCAACAAGAAAATGCTTGCCCCCATTGAAGAAGGAAAACGAAAATATGTCATCAGCTTTGATAACAATTATTTGCTTAGAGGAATAATAAAGTTTTTGGGTGAGGCAGGTTTCTTGCCTTTGAAAGATGAAAGCATTTAATCCAAAACAAGCTTATCCCAAAACTCTTTCCATTCTTTTACGCTATTGGCCTGTAGCAGTATAATTTTTATTGCTTGCGCGGTTTTTGAAATGCCTTCTTCAATATGCCTTCGCAAATCATCCGAATCTTTAAGAACACCGCCATGAGCCACTTTTGATCGATACCCATATAAATCTTTAAACAATTTACTGATTGCTTGTTTTTCAGATAAATTGGAGCATCTACCCAATAACTTCGCCGCGCGTAATTGAACTCTATACGTCAGTTCACTAGCAGAGTCATTATCGTTAAGAAATATACTTTCAATAGCAATACCCAATTCGAGCACTTTGTCTTTATGATTTTTTCGAATAATTGCATTATTGAGTCTGCTCAAAGGGATATATAGCTTTTCTTTCTGTGCTTTTTCTAAATCTAAAAAAGCTTTGCACACCTTAATGTCCTCCTCGCCGACTTCACCACTGTTTAGCAACTTATCGCTTCTATTAATTAAATCAAACTCCTCCAGATACACGCCCCCATGCGAACCAGGCCAACAATATACCCAAATCTCGGTTTGCCACCACATAGCAAGAGGCGTTGGCGCACACGGCCCAACAAGAGTTAAACTGAGACAGATATTTTTGATCTCATGGTATATGTTCTCAAAGTTGCTCACAGGCTCTTTACGCGCTCCACTAACTGAATAGACAAGAGCAGCCGTTGGTTTAATTTTTACGTTATCAAATGATTTGCTAATCGGATTCTCTCTCATCGTTTGAAATTTTTTTGGAAAAGATGGTGAAGAAATATCACTGTTTATCGAATATGGATCGAATATAGCCTTGTAAAATGAATCTGGTATATTTTGATAAGGAATTAATTTTACATTGTCAGTAATAACGATTGGTTTATCAAGACATATGCCGCATATTGCCAAAACGATCAATCCATCAAGCTTGTCAGTATTAAGATATTTTTCTATATTTTCAGCAGTTTTTACCGCCCCATGATCTTCTGCATACCGTAAAAAATGCCCAACAATAACCTCCATGCTTTGAGGCTGATCCTTATAAAAGTTATACTCAGAGCCAAAAAAAACCTAACCCATCTGTAAGTAAAAACTCAAATGCTGGCTCATCAAACATAAGAAATTTTTCAAGAGCACTTTTGTCATTGCTTTGTAATATAGAAATTAATTTTTCTTTGTTCATTTCTCTTTGGCCGGCACATTATTAGTTTGCTTATTATTGTAACTGACATTATCGCTCCCTCATAATCTAAACTCAGAGATGAGCTTAGTTTAGCCTTGCCACTGAGATCAATCAAAGAGATAATGCCCGCATGAGGGCCAGATTGATTTGACTACGATTTACTCACAGCCTTTCAACTTTGTAGGTATTTTTGTCGGTATAATGTAAAGGCTGTAGAAAATTAAATGTTAAATATCAATATGTTAGGTTTTATATGCGGTGGAGCCCCTCGCCACCATCTTAAGTTCAAAATAATTATATCCTGTGCGATAATATGGCATCTCATTGCACCACTCTGTATTTATGAAAATATTCACCGCATCCATTAACGTTACCGTAGGTGATTGGCCAACATCACTACGCTTAATATGCGAATGCATTGATGAGGCAATAAAACACAAATGCACAATTATTGCGTTCGCCGAACTTACACTTGGCGGCATGGACGCTCGAGATTATTTAAAATGCATCACAAACACGCAAATATGTAGCTATTTACGCCTGATCGCTGCGTATGCCTACAAACGCGACGCCGAATTAACTATTTTCATAGGCCATCCATGGCAAGGTTTTTCCGCCGATGCCAAATCAGAACAGCCTAAACTGCCTCATACAAAACGTGACAAACTCTGGAATGCTTATAGCTGCTTGTCACTAGGCGAAATAATCGGCATGAGCCTAAAACAAAACCTAGATACTTATTTGTCTCGCCTAGAAGAGCGTGACTATGTTGACGCGAAAAAAATTGGTGTTACAACCATCACTCTGCCAGAAACGGTTACTTTTTCTGATACGGGAAAAAAAATTGTTACCCCTCAAACAAGCATCCCAGCCGGCAACATCGTTCTTCCAATCAAAACTGATGTTCAAATTTACCCCGTGATAGGCGACCAAACATTTTTAAATGAAAGCAGTATCAATGAAATAAAACAACATCTAGGCCTCAAGGACAAAAATTGCATCATCTTAAATCCAACAGCAACGCCATCAAGCAATAAAATAAACTCCCAGCATAATCAACTAATAGAGATAACACGGCATCTTGCCAATACTTATATTCGCATTAATGGTTTTGGCGGCATGAACAACGGACAAGGCGACATACTGGCTTGCGCATCTGGAAGAATCATTACACGAAT
Organism: Alphaproteobacteria bacterium; assembly: GCA_021151585.1. Classification (GTDB taxonomy): domain Bacteria; phylum Pseudomonadota; class Gammaproteobacteria; order JAGOUN01; family JAGOUN01; genus JAGOUN01. The sequence goes on from JAGKWX010000016.1 coordinate 19,854, forward strand.
AAGCAGCGCTACTTTAACTGAAAAATTCACCACTGTTGTCGACACTGATAATCATACTGAAAACAGCGTGACATTTACACCAGAAATATTAACAATGCGCAGCCAAGTGCGCTGGCTGTTTGATTACTTAACCAATACTAAAACAAAAAAGGTAGGCATTGTTTTACCTTACACTGGAGATCTTGTTTCGACATACCATCTTTATCTTATTTATCTCATGGTATCATGGTATAAACAAGATATTGGAATAGATAAATTATTGTCTGCGCTAGGGATGGAAAAAGAAAAAGAAATTATTATTGCCGAATCAGAAAAAACATCATTAGAACAATCTATTTTATCACGCTTATTAACTTGCATTTTTTTAGATCACGACCCAAATAATTTTTCAGAAAAACATGAAATAAAAAAAATAGTTAATGCTATAGGAGGGAAATTAATTTCTCACGACACAACGCCGCTAGTTGACGGCGTTATCCAGCTAATACAAACACCAAAAACCTCAAGAAACCTAAGTGATCTTCATGATTTATCTAGCACCGTTATGGCATTAAGCATAAGCAACATTGAGCAATCTATTAGCATCGCCAACTTAACAATTGACGACTTGATTTTACGACCACGATTTGGCGGAAAAATTCACCAAGGACAAATCAGCCCAAGTAGCAGCTTATACCGAAATGAATTATTTACTCTAATGAATAGCTTATTAGAAGAACATATCCCTGAAAAAAACATTCTAAAAAATATCTTGCAGCGCTATAAAACAATATACGCTAACCAAGATGAAAAATTCAAGAAGACTGTCATATCATCTTTATACGGCAATATCGATAAACCATCTAAAAGCATAAAAAAACTATATACTCAGTGGCAAAAGGCACAATATGCTATTCATGCATCACCCCTGACTTTGAACCATAACCAGCAAGCCATAGATCATAATACAGGGTTGCGCATGCCGAATTTTTTCGGCAGCACAAACTATAGCGTAAAAGTAAAAATCAAGAAAAAAAAATATAAATTATTAAATACAGAGAAAAAAACATTAAAAAATATAAAGTTAAAAATTACTCAAGCAAGTTGCAATCAAACTGCAATTGATTGGGAAAATAATCTCAATAATATTTTTTATGCGATTGATGTTGCAGTAGAAAATAAATCAGATTTATTAGCATTAGCGGAATTATCATTGACTGGTTATGATTGTGGCGATTTATTTTTTTCAATAAAAAATGCAAAAATTCAATCTCTTTTATATGATATAATCAATTATGCTGAAAAAAAGGACCCCAATCTATTAATATCTATTGGTCACCCATGGTGGCTTGAATCACACAACAAGCCTTTTAATGTGCAAAGCTTATTAGGCAAAGGAAGCGCTGGCGATGCAAGGATTTTAATGATGAAATTCAAAAGCGATCTTTATGGCGAAGAGCGTGGTTTTGAAAGACGCCATTTTTCTTGTGAAATCGATAATGATGCAACCACAATGATTACCATACCAGCAACAAAAAAAAATCCAGAATATAATATTCCGTTTGGCAGAAAAGTTGTTGCACGTATTGGGAATTCAGAACAAGGTTACTTTGATTTATTTCAAAGCATTTGCGAAGAATACTGGAAACGATCTCGTTATGACGATGACTCCGGAAAATATTACGAACAACTCAATATTATCGGGGAAATTAAAAACTCAGGTTACAATATTGGCTTATATGTTACTGCTCACGCAAGTCCGCCATCACCAAATAAAATTTATAAGCAATATTACCTCACTAGCTTAGCATCAACCCACGGCCAAAAAAACATGCTGGTTATTCATACCGACAACCTTGGCAGCTCAGGCTCTAGCTATGTCAATCCCGGCACAAGATATGTCGCTCAAAATGGAAAAATTATCGTTGACGCGCCAGGCGTTTATAGCTTAATGAACGTAGCGCATAATACTGGCACTTATGATGTGTCATTTGCAAATTTACTTGGACCACCAGCTGACACTATTTGCCACCATGTTTTTAACAACGCCGATTCAAGCATAAAAAATATTTTATATCCAGATGCATGGCGGCAAACAAAAACTCATGAGTTAGAATCTGCTATTCGCAATCAATTATTATTTATTTACGATATAATGAGAAAATCACGCGTTCGCTGTTTTACTCAAGCATTATCTGGCGGTGCAGATTCGGCATGGAATGTTGTTAAGATTAGACTCATGATTGAATTAGGTGTAAAAGAATTAGGTGTACATGATTTTTTACGGTCATTACACTATCCAGAAAAAACTATTAATAAAATAATCAGTAAAAAAAATATTATCGAATGTATAATGAAACACACCGTTTTATGCTACTACTTAGCGACTAAAAACAATTCACCTGAGACTGAAAATGCGGCTCGCTATTTAATTGAAAGTGGCATTGGCGGAACATTTTTAAAATTTAACATACAACCGCTAATAGAAAAATCTTATTCCCTCCTATCATACCCAACTGGCGTTACTGCGGAAAATATACAAGCACGAATACGTCAAATGATTACTTCGTTTTTAACAAGATTGCTATCAGAGTCTCCTGAGCTTATAGCCGATATCGTGCCAGAAACACTCATTGAAAATCTAGACGTCGGTGCTTGTTTTGGGATTTCTAATCCAAATGAAAATGAAGGCAGACGTGGATACACAACATTTGGCGGTGATTTGCATAGTGGAGAAATTAATTTTAACGGTCATGTGCCAAAAGATGAACAGTTAAAACAAATGCATTTTATTTACGAACATGGCCTATTCGGCTTACAACCTATTACAGCGTTAAAATATATTCTAGAACAAACACCCTCTGCAGAACTACAGCCTAAAAATGAAAAAAATCAAGTAATACAAACCGATGAAAATTCACTTGGACTAACATTCACAGAAGCGACAACAATCAACCACGCAAGAATTACTTTAAGTAATCCTAGAAAAATATTTGATCTATGTCGAAATAATCCTATATTTACAAGCCAAAGCATATCTACTATTCACGATAAAATTTACATAACTTATCATGGATTTTCTATTGCGCTACACAAACTGATCTCAGCACCTAACATGCAAACTTATGGCGAGTTTACGACCAGCGCCAAAAGCTCAATGCAATATCCACTTATCAGCATGAACGAACGCTATGAGCTTGCGCAATTGACACTGTATTGCTTAAATGAGTTAGCAGTAGACCAAGGGATAAATTTCATCACTCTCACCGGCTATACACTTGACGCCAGCTGCGCTCGCGCTATGTTGAATGAACGATTTGCCTTTGATTTGCATAACGCCCTATATATGCCAGAATCAAATGATGGCCGACCATATAAGCTAGATATTTTATACAAAAAAGTATTGGAAAAAAAATTTTTACTCGCGCAGTTATTTGAAAAAAATATTCTGGACTAGCAAATAACTAAGCCAGTTTTTTTAGCTGAGCAAAGTCAGTCATAGAATATGCTTCTGCAGGAAAAATTTCACCTGTCAAATAATCTTTGAAATAATTTTTTAACTTGCCTTCCAACCTAAAGCCAAGGCGCCTAACTATTTTGCCATAACGCTCGTGCTGATCTGGAATGTAAAGTTGTATGCATTTTGAATTTCGCCTTGAAAATGCAAAACGCGATACTTCAAATATGGCTTCTGAAATATCATGATTACCAATATTACGAAAATCAAACCAAAAAGCTAGCTGTGTATTTGGAACAGCCCAATCAACTATTTTTAACCAAATTTCACCTAAAATATTTTTCTGATCGCGATCTAAAATAACAAAAAATAAATCTTCCGCGGCCAAAATATCTTGCGCTGCACGCTCGCTTTTTTCAATATGTGGCTGCAGCATTCGTCGAGATAATTCCGTATTCAACCAGGAAAACCAAGGCCCGACCTCTTTTAAAGATGATGCTAAAGAAATATATAATTTTTCATTATCTGACATTTTTGGCGCGCGTAAAAATAATTTTTTTGTATGTATATTTGGCAAACTCTGAGCATACTTCAATTTTTCGATTTTTAAGGCAGAGGCTTCATCAATTTGCCCCGCCACTGAATCTCCGGGTAATTGACACCAACTTACTTCTAAGGCCGGCAATTGCGATATGTCATTGCAAGAAAATAACTGACCATCCGATGGTAACCTGCTCGTACAATCTATGCAAATATTACGCAACATAGCCTCAAATACATACCCACAACGCTGAGCCACAGCGGTGCTTTTTTTATTTTCCGGTTGGGTGCAAATTTGTATACGTATCGCTTTAAGCTCTTGCAAGGCATAACGCGTTAATGCATTTACTAGCTCAGTTGCCAAACCTTGACCTGCAAAAGTGCTATCAATCCAATAACCAATTTCAAACATAGGCTTGTGCAGATCCGTGTGTTCATTATACCCTGAAACAGAAATAACTTTTTGTGTTTCTTTATGAATCACCAATAGAGGAAAATCTTTTGACGCCTGCGCTTGCCAACTATCGTATCCGCGCTGAACAAAATCTTTAGTAGCATCAAAATTAGTTCCCCGAGCCCAAGGCATCCAACGCTCTAATGCGACAATTGATCGCTCAATTGACTCATGCAAAGGTACTTCATCCCCCAATTGTACGGGCCGAATTAATAAGCGAGGGGTTTCAATCTGTTTTAATTGATACAAACTCATGGCAGATATTTTTTAGTTGTAATTAAACTCATTATAGCCGAATTTTATCTAAATTGGAGCTAATATAGCTCGCTAACGTACAGAGTGAATGCGTCAATATAAAAAAAATTAACCATATTTTTTCTGGTAGTACTCAATAAAGCGCTGCGCCTCATCGAGTAAATGCTGATAGGCGAATTCAATATTTGCAGGATCAGTGCGTATCGCAGCTTGCAATTCTAGCGCCGCTTGATTCAACAAAGGTGTTTTAACGTAGCATAAACTTCCCAACATGGTATGTAGCTCATGTCGCAATGATTGCTCATCTCGACTTTTAACAAGACTTGTCAATACCGGTAAAAAGCGGTGTGTTAGCATTTCATACCATAATGTTAGTAACTCCAATGCGTACTCGCGGGTGCCAAGCAAAGTCACTGTCTCATCCAAATCAATAATCTGATTTTCTGGCGGCGCAAGCTTAGCAGCTTGAATAACTGTCAATCCTATAACATCTTGCTCTTTACCTAACCCATACCGTTCCCATATTACACCTGCTTGCTCACGCGTTAAAGGCTTGCTCACAATCCCTTGCATGCCTGCACGCGCACAAAAAAGCTCAACATCGACTGAGCTATGCGCTGTTAATGCCACAACAGGAACGCAATCAATTTTGCCAATACTTTTTTCATGCGCACGTAAAGCTTGTGTAATAATGTAACCATCTTGGTCAGGCAAGCCGATATCCATGTAAACTAAATCATATTTTTTTGATATAAATTTTTCTATTGCTTCAACCCCTGTTGCCGCAACATCAACTACAAATCCAGACTCTGCTAATAATGTCTCTGTAACATGCTGAATCAACGAATTATCTTCGACTAACAAAATATGCACGGCACTTTCTTTCACTGATATTTCTTCGATTTTAACTACGCCTGCCTGATCAGAAGGTAAATCTGCAATGGCAAGCTCAAGATTTTCTGATGTACAACTCTTTGCATCATCTTCAATCATCGCTTTTTCATCGGCTATTTTTAATGGCAAGAAAACTTGAAAAATACTGCCTTCACCTAACACACTATCTACCCTGACTCGTCCATTTATTCGCTTCACATATTGACCAACAAGGTACAAGCCACAGCCACCGGTTTTAATTTTTCCTTGATAAACTGATGTTAAATGACCTATTTTATCAAAGATAGTGCCAAGCTTGTCTCCTGGAATCCCAATCCCTGTATCCTTCACTTCGAAGCAAACATAAATCTCATCGGGCGATAAAGCCTCTGATAAAAAGACTTGCACATCAATACGTCCGTATGCTGTAAACTTCACAGCGTTACCAATTAAATTTAACAGAATACAATAAATGCTAGCGCGAGACCCGGCGACTGTCGATGGCAAAGCAGGATCTACTTGAACAGTTAGCTCTAACTTTTTGACTTGCGCAGTCGGAGAAAACAGCGCCTCCATTTCATGCAAAATTTGTTTTAGAGAAAAAACCTCATTATGTATCGACCAATCCAACATCTCTAACCGTGATATCTCCAAACAACTATTGAAAAACCCTAATAATTGCATACCGCAAGAGTAAATTAACTTAGCACCTTGCCGCACTTGCTCTGATGAATTCTGAGTCATTAAATCCGCCATGCCAATAATACCTGATAAAGGCGTTTTGACATCGTGACTCATACTAACAAAAAATTCTGTTTTTGCTCGATCAGAAGCTTCCGCAGTTTCTTTTGCTTTAACAAGCTCTTGTTCTACTTTTTTCTTTTCTGTAATATCAAAAGAAATACCAATTAATCCTATAATATTATTATCGCTATCACGTAGCGGCACTTTACTTGTTAAAAATATTGCCTGTGATCCATCCTGCTGAATTACCGACTCTTCAACTAAAATATTCTCCCCGTTTTCAAGAACACGATAATTATTTTTATTCAAGATCTCGGGAATAGAAAATCCAGAAATATCAATTTTACGCTTGCCAATAATATCTTTACGACTATTCAGGCCAAAAGATTTGGCTTCGTTAACATTACAACCAAGATATACACCTTTTTTATCCATCCAATAGACATTTCCTGGCATCACCGCAATGATATTGTCTAAAATGGCTAACTTATCGAGCACTTCTTTTTTAGAGAAAGTAACATCCATTGAGAACCCAACCAAACCAACAATATGCCCTTCTCGATTTTTTAATGGTTTTTTATGAGATAGATAAACTACCTTTGCGCCATCTTCACGTATAAAAATTTCTTCAGCAACTTGATCTATGCCTTCAATTATAACTTTTGCATCAATTGCACGCACTTTATCTGCTATATCTTTTGAAAAAAAATCATAATCCGTTTTTCCTATAGCTTCTTCAACGGAAGAAAAATTGAAATTTTGCGAATTCTTTGTATTACATCCAACCAATCTATAATTACTATCTTTCCAATAAATATGGCCTGGCAATTGTTCAAAAATTTTCTCTAGAGAAAAATCATCATGCTTTTTTTCTCTATAAAAAATAACTAAAAAAATAACCAAACCGGAACCAATAATGCCTAACAGACAACCGCTCATGAGTAAGTAATTTTTATAAACCGATGCGTGTAAAACAAGGAAAATTTGAATTAGCAAGAAACCACCAAAAGCAATAAGAGAGACCCCTTGGGCGGATTTATTTTTAATAATATGAATGGCTTGCGGAATAAAAAAGATTGCATTTAGTAACAACACGACAAAGTATATATGACTTGTTTCATTAATAAATGACATGGTTACCTCATATGAAATTTACATCTGAAAAGACGAGATTCTTTTTTATCGCCATATGGTACGACTTTAGATCAGGTTTAGGATTAAAGTTAACTAGCATCGAGTCAGCCAATGCATCTATGTCAATTTTTTTTTGTGCTTGCTGCATAGCGCCGCGATTAACCGTCAGCAAACAAGATGACAGCCTAGGCTTCCACTTTACAATGAGAACAGATATAAATTCGAACTCAGCTAACCACATGCTCAGAACTCTCCATATTCTTGGTATACACAAAGAATAAAAACAGGGCGTATAGTTTGCTAAGTTTGACTTAAAATTATTAAACAAAACTTAAATTGAGCTTATTAGTGGTAATATTATTTAGGATTTAATCATCTTTGACTTTTACGTGATGAAATTGAGATGGCCGCACATTCTACCTAACTAAAATAAGTTGTCACAATAACACGCCAACCATCAAGCCAAAAGCAGCAATAGCAATCATTATTCTCGTATCATAGAGTAATATCCTATGTCACTTTTTTCAAACTTTTTCATAATTCTAGCCCAGTTTTGAGGGGATAATTTATAGTCTTGCTCTGATAAAAAGACCGGGGCATATGTTCGATTTTGTAATTGTTCAATAATTGCCTTGGGCGCCGCAGAGTTTCTAGCAATATCAATATATTCATCAAACTGACGTGCAATAATATTGATAAAGTAAATCTTTTCTCCACGATCATTAATAAAAAGATAGGAGCCAATATTATCAATCAAGTAATATTCCTTAATTTGATTTTCTTCAATACTATTCTTTAATTGCACAAAAAACTCTTTGTATCGTAACAAGCTGTCTTCTGGCAAGTTCAAACTATTCAAAATAGGATATGATTGACGTGAAAAAAATCCATGCTGACAGGCCTGCACAGTTTTTTCAACTTCTTCAACCAGCTTTTCTGACTTTTTCAATAAAAACTTATCTACAATACCACGATTAAAAGCATAAAGTGCTAAATCTAAATCCGCATTACCTGTTAATAATATCTTCATCACAGGCAACGTGGAAAGTTGTTGAAAAAATTCCACACCATTCATTTCTGGCATCATGTAATCTGATATTATCACCGTAATAATTTCTTGTTTTAAACTATTATCTACAAGTTGATTCATTTTAGATAAGCTTAAATAGCGCTCACCATATTCAAGCGTTTCATCAACTAGCGCCTGTGGACGTATACAATCTTGCATAACTTCTGCATTCTGAATATAAGCCAATGCTTGACTTGGATTATCAAATGATTTTACTAAAAATTTTGTAGACAACTTGCTTGATAATGCTTGCAAAAAAGCAGAATCGTCATCTATCAAAATAATACGAGTTAAAAAATAGAAAGCTTCGATGGTATACATAGTGTTATCCTTGATTTTTTAAATTATCGGCTATTTTATTGAGGGAATTCAGTAATTTTTTTAAAAACTCTTCGTGTTCCTGATGTAACTTTCTTGTATCAGTCAATAATATTTTTAATGCGGCGATAGGCGACTGAAGATCATGTGAAATTTTTTTCGCGAATGACTCAATACTACTTTCAAGGCTAGAGCCTGTTTTTTGCATATCAACACGGGGGGGCAGCCCATCCTCATGTAATAGCCATTCAACAGTGCAAAAAACTCCCTCTGCTGCAACGCGCCTTACCAGTTTATATGCGCCATCCAGTGACAAACCACCATACCGACCCAGCTCCCACCCCTTCAAGGTGTTAATATTTAAATCACTACTTTCACACATCTCTTTGCGCGATAGATTAGCCAAATTCCGTAATCGCTTTAATCGTGCCGCTCGCGCCTCCGGGGTAGAACGTTCATCGAGCACGGTTACTTTTTTCTTATATTTTTGAACAACTTGCATTAATATGCTACATCCATTGTTTATTAGTTAGTAAATTATAGCACGATTCGGAGGAAAAAATAACTTGATCCGTAAAGATGTTAGCAAATAATCTCTACCAATGATTGATCTTGCCATATGCGCCTTCATGGCTAGGCTGGCCGGAACAAAATCTGCAATACAAGCGCAGCATCAGAAAAATTCCACAGCACGGAGATTTATAGAGCCTGATCGCGAGCATCCTAAACCTAGATCTCAGAAATTTTTAAACGAAAAACATCCACCGCTAAGCAAACATTCCCGCACCCAGATTCAGCAAGTATAGCTATATTGTCTATCAGAAAATTCGTGCAAAAGTTAAACATTTGTTGCGCCCAACAAGAATAGACGCCCCCTCAAGAATAATTCTTTTATTGAAACAAAAAAAAAGATGTTAATTTTTTTTATACAAACAATCTTTATCAAACATTACTATTTATGTATAAAAATAGCTCTTGTTAAATTATATTTAAAAAATTAGATTTTTAATTGATATTACACACTCCTTACAGGTAGACTTTAAAATATATAAATTATTTAATATTGTACATCGTATGCCCTCTGTTTGTTTTTATTTTCAGGTACACCAACCTCATCGCTTACGACCTTACAGTTACTTTGATATTGGGCACCAACCTTACTATCACGATGAAGAAAAAAACAAAGAAATTTTGTTGAAAGTTGCTCACAAATGCTATCTTCCAGCAAATGCGCTTATGCTAAAACTCATTAAACAGCATGAAGGACGATTTAATATCGCCTACTCGATTAGCGGCGTTGCCATTGAGCAATTCAAGAAATACAGCCCTGCAACCCTAGATTCATTTAAACGCTTGGCAGACACCGGTTGCGTAGAAATATTGAATGAAACTTACTACCACAGCTTAAGTTTTTTGTTTTCACCGCAAGAATTTTTGGCGCAGGTTAAAAAACATCATCAATTAATCAAGCAAGAATTTGGTCAAACGCCTACGAGCTTCAGGAATACTGAACTCATTTACAATAATGAGCTTGCTACATTAATAGAATCTTTAGGGTATAAAGTAATACTAGCAGAAGGTATCGAAAAAGTTTTAGGCTGGCGCAGCCCAAACTGGGTATATCATGCCGCTGAAACCAAAAACATAAAGCTTTTATTAAGAAATTATAAATTATCTGATGATATAGCTTTTCGATTTTCAAACCCTGCCTGGGAAGAATATCCTCTGACTGCTGAAAAATTTTCTTCATGGGTACACAATATTGCAGGTAACGGTGATGTTGTAAATTTATTTATGGATTACGAGACTTTTGGCGAACATCAGTGGGAAGACAAGGGCATCTTTCATTTTTTAGAGGCATTACCGCACGCCATATTAAGCCAGCCAAGTTTTGATTTCTGTACGCCGAGCGAAGCAATACAACGCTACCCTACGCGTGCGACACTAGATATCCATGAACCATTGTCTTGGGCCGATATGGAACGTGATCTAAGCGCTTGGCGCGGCAACGAATTACAAGAGGATGCGTTGAAGAAAGTATACGCATTAGAAGAAAGCGTAAAAAAAACAAAAGATACAGACTTGCTTGCCAGCTGGCGCTCATTATTAACTTCAGATCATTTTTACTATATGTGTACCAAATGGTCCTCTGATGGCGATGTGCATAAATATTTTAGCCCGTATGAAAATCCTTACTCAGCGTATATTAATTTTCAAAATGTATTAAAAGATTTTACAATCCGAGTATTAGAAAAATGTAAAGTTAGAACATAATAATGAGCAAATAGTAATTTTTAAAAACATAGGGAGCATTAATGAACAAAAAGTATATTTCTTATATTGAATGGCTAGCGTCACTGATGACTTTACTCATGTATTTTTCTTACATAGATCAAATTGCAATGAATTTACATGGCCACAAAAGCTCATTTATTTTACCAGTCATGACCGTCATCAATTCTTTAATATGGATATCTTATGCTATGCTAAAGCCTAAAAAAGACTGGGCTATTTTTACCTGCAATTTCACAGGGGTTATTTTTGGATTAATAACAGCAATTACCGCATTTTGATAAAACCTATAAGTAAGCTTTAAATTTAAATAACGATATAATTTCGGAGAAAATAATGACTATACCTGAGTGCCCATTTTCAGATAAAGACGTTGATGCTATTATAAAAAATATGTTGAAAAACATTGCATCACCATCAAATAGTTTAACCTTATTTGATAAAAACACTACTATATTAGCTGCGGCAGGCGCAATCATTGCCTCCCCAGCCATGCCAGATAATAAATTTAGCCAATCTTATTTTTTTCATTGGGTTCGTGATGGCGCTATTATCATGCTTTCTATATGCAACCTGTATGAAGATTGCACCGATCCGGAAAGAAAAGCTGATTATAAAGAAATAATTTTAAACTACTTAGATTTTGTAGAGAAAATTCAATCTCAACCTCAATTAAATGGATTTAATGTATTGGGAGAACCAAAATTCAATATTGATGGCACCTTGTGGACTGGAGCCTGGGGCCGCCCACAATCAGGAGGAGCAGCTTGCCAAGCTTTGGTACTGGCAAAAATTCTTAGTATTTTTATTAAAGAAGAGGATAGCAAAGACATTATTAAGAAAATTTACAACCATGACTCCTCTAGCTTATTAAAAGCTAATCTTGAATATTGTGCTAAAGTCTGGTCAAACACGTCATTCAGTATGTGGGAAGAGCTAGATGGAAACCATTTCTCTGTTAGTTTTTTGCAACACCTTGCCTTATTAGTTGGTTCACTTGTAGCAATACGATTACTTGATCCAAAAGCATCTTTTTACTATCGAGAAATGGCTAGTCATATTAACAATGTTATTAAGCAACACTGGAATGAAGATTTGGGTTATTATTTTGAAACGCTGAATAAAGAAAATTTTTTAGGCGGGGGGATTGATTCTTCTATATTAATTGGTCTCAGCAGTGCGCAATCATGCCCGACTATTGACAAGGAATACCTTCTAACTTCGGAGCGCCCTTTAAGTACTATTTTTTATATAAGAAATGCGTTTGAAAATCTTTATAAAATCAATGTTGATCGTAAAATGCAAGGTAAAAAAGGTGTGCTTATTGGTCGTTACGTACAAGATATTTATGATGGCAATCAATCTCTTTATGGCAACCCATGGTTTATTTGTTCTGCAATATTAGCATCTTCATACTATCAAATTGCCGAGCAATTACTTTCTGGAAAGGAAATAAAAGTCAGCTTTCTAGTAAAACAGTTTTTATTACAAACAACTACTGCTGATTTTTCAATAGATGAGACCATCAATAAACATCATAGAAGCTTCAGCTCATTAATCAATAGCTTACTCGAAGAGGGTGATGCTATTTTAGATTTATTGAAAGAGCATAGCGTTACGTATCCAGATGGCAGCACCATGCACATGTCAGAGCAAATTGACCGTTCTTCAGGCATGCAAGTCAGCGCCAGAGATTTATCATGGAGTTATGCAGCTGTACTGCATGCAATACACGAACGTAAAAAACTAATCAATTATTTAACCAAATAATCCTGGGTGCAATTAAATAATGAAAGTTTTAATGTTTGGCTGGGAGTTCCCTCCTATGGTAAGCGGTGGCTTGGGCATTGCTTGCCATGGAATAGTTCAAAGTTTATTAAATCAAAATGTTGATATTGTATTGGCCCTACCTTTTGCGGGAAAAAAGCTGTCGAAAAAAAACAATCTGCAATATGTCAAAACGCTAGACCATAGTCATGCAATTAAAAAAATTCAAATTGAGTTAATTAATACTTTGCTACAGCCATATATAACAAACGAAGATTATATTAATAAAAGAAAAGGCCACTCTCATGCTATATATGGCGCTGATTTATGGCTTGAAGTAAAACGCTATACATATCAAGCAGAAAAAATTGCAGCCATGCACTCTTATGATGTTATTCATGCGCATGAATGGTTAACGGTGCTCGCTGGAATAGAAGCAAAAAAGAAAAGCAACAAACCATTGATATTTCATGTGCATGCGTTAGAAAGTGACCGTAATGCACACCACCCTAACCCAGAAATACAGGCGATTGAAAAAATAGGTCTTGAGTCTGCTGATTTAGTTATCGCTGTCAGTCTTTATACTAAAAACCGCATTATTCAAGATTATCATATCCCTGCCAAAAAAATTATTGTGATACATAACGGCCATTCCGAAAAAAAATCACGATGTAAAATTCCATCTTTATCTGCCAATCAAAGGTTTGTTGTTTTATTCTTAGGGCGCATGACTGAACAAAAAGGCCCGCATTATTTTATTGAAGCTGCAAGAAAAATATTGTCTATTCGTCAAGATATAGAATTTGTTATGGCAGGTGAAGGTGATCAATTAGCCTATGCTATTGAAACATGTGCGCGTATAGGCATTTCTTCTCACGTTCATTTTACTGGCTTCCTTGATCGTGATGAAGTGAAAAAATTTTACGAATCAAGTCATGTCTATGTTATGCCAAGCGTATCTGAGCCATTTGGCATCGTTTGTCTAGAAGCTATTGCTTACGGTGTGCCGGTCGTAATCTCAAAACAATCAGGTGTATCAGAAGTATTAACTCATTCCCTAAAAACAGATTATTGGGACATTAATCAATTAGCTGAAAATATTATGGCGCTCCTTGATTACCCCGCAATAAGAAAAGAAATGCTGCCTCATGCAAAACGAGAGCTATCAACGCTAACGTGGGATGCAGCAGCAGCTAAAATCAAATCTTGTTATCAAGGACTATTGATTTAATAGGCACCGATTAACTTTAGAAAGAGCCTTTAAAATACAAACTATTGCGGAGCTGAAAAAACTTATGTCTAACATAATACCAAACCAACTACTGCTCTTAGAATTATGTTGTGTAAAAGTTTAAATACCACTCTACAAAACGCTTAACTCCTTCTTGCACGCTAATACGTGGCCTATACCCTAAATCAGCCTCGAACCGCGAAACATCCGCATAAGTTGATGGCACATCACCCGCCTGCATATCCATAAAATGATATTGTGCTTTTTTGCCTAACGCTTGCTCCAAAGCATAAATATAATCCATCAAAGGCACAGGGTCACTATTGCCAATATTATAAATACGATATGGCGCATAACTAGTACCGGGATCAGGATTATTGCTATCCCAATTCGAATCAGGCTGTGCCGGTTTTTGCAATACGCGATTAATACCCTCGACGATATCATCCACATATGTAAAATCTCGTATCATTTTGCCATGATTATAAATATCTATCGGTTTATCAGCTAAAATGCTTTTAGCGAATTTAAATAAGGCCATATCAGGCCGCCCCCACGCTCCATAGACTGTAAAAAAACGCAAGCCAGTACAAGGGAGTTTAAACAAGCTGGCATAAGAATGCGCAATTAATTCATTGGCACGCTTTGTCGCCGCATAGAGCGCCATGGGATGGTCAACATTTTGTGATTCATCAAAGGGTTGCTTAGTGTTCGCACCATACGCAGAACTCGTTGAGGCATACACCAAGTGTTCAATTGAGTGATGACGACAACATTCTATTAAATTCACAAAACCAACCAGATTTGATTGCACATAGACATCTGGATTTTCAATAGAATAACGAACACCAGCCTGAGCAGCTAAATTAACTACTTTATTGATAGAATAACGATTAAATAATGCCTGCAAATTTACTTTGTCAGCTAAATCAATTTTTTCAAAAGTGAAATTTTTGTAGCTTGTCAATATATCTAAACGCGCGTATTTAAGCGCAACATCATAGTAATCATTGATGCAATCCAGACCGACTACATCCTGACCACTATCGAGTAATTTTTTACACAAATGAAAGCCTATAAAACCCGCGGCGCCAGTGACCAAAACCACAAATACTCCTTACAAAATGTGATTAATTAAATGAGAGATTAACAGGTTATAAAGCCAATGATCAAGCAATCAATTATTCTAGATATTCCGAACAGTCTTAAGGAGAAAAATCTGGGATTATTCCAACGCCAAGATAATAATCGGCAGTAAAAACGATCATAAAACATGAAGCAGAAGCAAAGAATGCCAGAATCTAGCCAAACTCAATTTGAACAAAACGTTGAACAGCAGTTTAAAGCTTGGCAAAATAGCGAACTGGCACACGCAAACTAATCAATACAATAATTGCTAATAAACAACTTAAAATTGCAGTAGCGATTGCAATTGAAAAATATGTATGCATATATGCATTTGCAGAAATCGAATCGTAACCTGTCATCTTCGCTAATATTCCAGCAAGGTACCCTGAAGATGCCAAAGCAACATATAAAGCCCCCATGAGCGTCGCTTTAAATTTTGCTGGTGCTAATCGAGTAATACTAGAAATTAATGTCGGCATAATGCAAATTTCTGCAATCCCCAAAATCAAATCACCACCCAAGACCCATGAAATAGAAATTGTTTCTCTTGCAAGGTTAACTAAATTTGCCGCATACCCGAAAACAAAAAATGCTAATGAAGATAAAAATACTCCGGCAATAATTTTGGTTAACGCAGAAGGTTCACGATTTTTATATCGCAACCATTTCCATATTAATGCTACCATAGGCGAGGCAATTATAACAAACGCAGGCTCTAAGGCGGCAAAGGCTTGTGTCGGCACTGTAAAAAATCCAATCTGGCAATGAAGATATTGATTAATGAACTCTAATAAAGAACTATTGACTTGAAATTCGCAAGCAAAAAAAACTAAAGCTAACACTCCCATAAAAACCAATAGCATAATCCTTTTAAAAGAATCACGATATTTATACAATCCCATATATAAAACATATACTAAAGTTCCAACGCCAATAATAGCTAGCAAATTTCCGGCACCAGAGGGGTGATTTAACAATGAAAAAATAAGAAAAATAATAAGAATAGTTACTAAGCACAAAAACAAATTTTGATATTTGCTCTTAATCGCAGTAAATTTGACTATATTCTCAAAACAAAAACTTTTGCTTCGTTTCAAATAAAATAATAGCCACAGCACCAGAAAAATAGCGTTCAGCAAAAAGGCATAATGCATGTCGCTATATAATGCTAAAAATCCACTAAAAATAGGGCCTAACAAACCACCCATATTGGTACCCATATAAAAAATAGTAAATCCACGATCTCGCAAAGCATCATTTTTATCGTAGCAAGAACCAAGCAAGTTTGAGTTATTTGGCAAAAACACTCCAACCCCATAATTAATGCACGCTAAGCCAAAAAATAGAAAGTTATCCCCCGAAATACAAAGCAAAATATTACCGAGTAAAGCAATTAATACGCCGAAAATTACAACCTTTTTATATCCAAAAAAATTATCCGCAATTAAGCCGCCTAATATCGATAATGCAAATGTCAATGCTGTAAAAACACCAAAAACTTCATAACTCAATGCTTTGGAAAGATGAAGATTATTGATGAGGTAAAGAATAAGTAATGACTGAATTCCCCAATAACTGAATCGCATAACAAATTCGGAGAAAAACAAAACTAATAATGCACGCGGTTGCTTAATCATATGTCACCACTTGTTCTATACTAATTTTAGTACTATTTGGGTTTACAGCTCTGATCAAACAGTACATTATGTCTGGATATTCGTTTTCTATAATCAAAGTTTTAGCACTCTTAGATACCACATCTTAAATAAGATCAATGCCACCGATGTTTTTATTAGCGATGTAGTACAATACCAAACAAACACTTAAAAAAGTGACCTTCGTGCCTATCAAGTATTTATAGAGGTAATAAAAAAACCTTGTAGCAGTTCGCACCTTGTCTTTTTTAATGACTCAACTCTTCGTTCAGATTTTTTAATATTTCAATGTCCAAACCTGTATTTTGAGAAACAAAATGAATACCCAAACCGCTAGCTAGCAAATTTTTTGCGATCTGCAACTCTTTCAAATGCATGCCCTGCTGCATGCCCTGCTGCATGCCTTCTTGTCTTAGCGCATCTGCAATCGATAACATGTAATTTTCCCCCAACACAGGCTTAAGAGCTTCTTGAAAAACACCCCAAAGTTCTTCGCGAACTTCCAAGGGCTGCACTTCATTAATATAACGTATTATACCTTCAAGATAGGGCAATTTTCCACACGCCGCTAAACTAACAAGTGAAAAATGCAAACTTTCGACCAAGGTCCTTGGGCTTATTTTCTTTGAAGGCCCATATTTTAGGGCATTTAGCAATCCAGACAACCATGGATCTTCCCGTATTTCAAGCGTATTATACTGTGATAAATCTAATAAAAAATAAGGATTAAATAAAATTTCTTTTGCCTTTCCACGCACAGACTCATCAAATAAATCAAAAATATCCATGGAATACGGATAACGCGACTCACCATTATAAATTACGAATGGCACAACCAACGGTAACGCTGTGGACTTATTTTTTACCTGATCCGCATCCATTAACCTAATGATATATTTTAATAGCCGAAAAGGCATATTTTTTTCCGCCCTTCGCTGGTGCTCAATAAGAAAATATAAATATGCCTTGCTCGCTTGCGCAGTTTCAATCGAAAAAATAACATCCGACGCACTAGCGCGCAATTCATCATCAACAAAACTATTTTGCTCTAGCTTTAAAGTATGCAACCGAACCAAAGCTAAAACATCTGCTGGCATATAGCGCCTCACAAAATGCTCCGCCGCCTCAGGATGAGCCAAACTCTTTTTAAAGAGCTTATCATGAGGCGACAGCCGTTTTTCAGACGTTGTTTTCTTCATATAAATTACCATTAAAGAGTTCAACAGAAGATAAATTGTTTTTGTACGAAAATCAAGATATTTCGCTTAAACGCGATAACGCCATCGCATTTAATGTCTATAACGCTTACCATGATGCCATAAACCCGATTTCATGACTGATCCTTTTATTGAATTGTTTTAAACGACATCAATAATAATGAATAGTCAGTCATCTTGATAAGTTTTATCTCTAAATATTTAAGGTTTTTAAAGAAACTAAAACCTAAAATAAAGTGGGATAATTTGAAGGACTAAGAATCAGATAGATTGAGATGCTACAGGGGGTACGTTAATTGAATTTGTGTTAAAAAGCAATTGATGCAATGTCTGCAGTCTGCTAGAGGGGTAATTCTGATTAGTACTTTTGATTGAGAAAACTAGCGCCACTCTTCTACATAGCTTCTCTTAACGCAACCTATTGATTTATATGGTGGGCCCAGCAGGACTCGAACCTGCGACCAAGGGATTATGAGTCCCCTGCTCTAACCAACTGAGCTATAGGCCCTATTTCTTTGCCTTTGTATCGGCAACTTTATGCGAGCTTAACTCGCTACTCATGCACCAAAAAGTACAACTTGCGGCTCAACTACGCCGCGCTTCAGTGCCAACCAACGTCCTTCGAAAACTCTCGTCGTTTTTTGATTGACAGCAAACCTCTATTCTAATCCTCTTCTAGGAAACTTCGCAACTGTTCTGAGCGCGATGGATGACGTAATTTTCGTAATGCCTTTGCTTCAATCTGTCGAATGCGCTCACGCGTCACATCAAATTGCTTACCGACTTCCTCTAAAGTGTGATCAGTGTTCATATTAATGCCAAAACGCATGCGCAACACCTTCGCTTCGCGTGGCGTCAATCCGCTAAGTACGTTACGAGTTGCTTCACCCAAGCCTTCGTGAGTCGCAGAATCAATCGGCGATTGCGCATTCACATCTTCGATAAAATCGCCCAAATGTGAATCATCTTCGCCATCACCAATCGGGGTTTCCATAGAAATAGGCTCTTTCGCAATCTTTAACACTTTGCGAATTTTATCTTCTGGCATATCCATACGTTTAGCCAGCTCTTCCGGGGTCGGCTCCAGACCGGTTTCTTGAAGCACTTGTCTCGAAATACGATTTAACTTATTGATAGTTTCAATCATATGGACAGGAATACGAATCGTACGCGCCTGGTCGGCGATAGATCGCGTAATGGCTTGGCGAATCCACCAGGTTGCATAGGTAGAAAATTTATATCCACGTCGATATTCGAATTTATCAACCGCTTTCATCAAGCCAATATTACCTTCTTGGATTAAATCTAAAAACTGCAATCCACGGTTAGTATATTTCTTTGCAATAGAAATCACTAGGCGCAAATTCGCCTCAACCATTTCCTTTTTTGCACGGCGAGATTTAGCCTCACCAATCGACATGCGTCGATTTAATTCTTTAATTTCTGTAACACTCAGGCGGGTGCGCTCTTCCATAGCTATCAATCGGCTTTGCGCTTTAATCACTTCTGGCTTTACTCTAAGAAGCGCTTCCGAATAAGCCGAATCTTTTTTTCCTTCTTTTTCAATTATAGAATCAATCCAACCTAAATTTGTTTCATTCTTGGGCAATGTTGTGACGAATGTTTTCCGTGGCATTTTAGCCTGCCGCACACACAGCTTCATAATTTGGCGCTCTTGTTTTCTAACTTCTTCTAACATGCCACGCATTTGCGCTATTAATAAGTTAATTTGTCTTGGCGCTAAACGCAATTTCAAAAACTCTTCTGCCATCACTTCGCATTGTTTTTTTACGTTTTTATGGCCTTTACCATGCTTCAATTCGAGCTCAACAGCGTGTTTATACTGTTTCCGCAATTCATCAAAATGTTGTCTAGCGATTTCAGGATCAGGTCCAGTATCCTCTTCTGCATCAACTGCAACCTCATCATCATCAGCCACTAAATCCACTGAATCATCGGCCAATGCAGCTTCCATTGCCTCTATATCAATGGGAGAAGCTTCCGACAAATCTTCCTCTTCTTGGTAAGTATATCCAGTTATAATATCGCCTAATTTTACCTGCTCAAGCGCAACCAAATCATACTGCGATAATAATTGAGCTATAACCAAAGGCTGGGTTGATAATGATTGAGTAACCTGTTTGATACCTTCTTCAATACGCTTAGCAATCAGGATTTCACCTTGCCGGGTTAATAATTCAACGGTCCCCATTTCTCGCATGTACATACGCACAGGATCTGAAGTACGATAATTAAGATCAGACTCATCGATTGAAATACTACCAGAACCATCATCATCACCGCCATCTCCCGTGATCTCATCCGATAACAGTAATTGGTCAGCTTCGGGCGCAGACTCATAGACACGAATCCCCATGTCTTCAATACGATGTATAAATTCTTCGATTTCTTCAGGCTCAACAACATGTGAAGGCAAATGATCATGCACATCTGAGTAAGTCAAATAGCCTTGCTCTTTTCCTCGAGTAATCAACAGCTTGAGCTGCGACGGATTGCTGTCATTTGCGACTTCTTGATCATTATTTGGTCTAATTGCCATGCGAAACTACTCTCTTTTTACAGAATTTAAATATGCCCCAAAAAGGCCGCTATATTATAATATGAACACGCCAAGGATGCCAGCGCGTTTTAACGCGCTTTTAGCCACAGGTGCAACTGTTGTTTTTCAGCATCACTGAGCGGCACCTTTTGTGCTTTAGCAATTAAGGCATCCATCTCTTGCCGCCTTTCTTCCGCCACTATTTTCTGGACAGCATCTTGCAACTCGCGCACCAGGCCCTCTTCAGCGATCAACAGCGGCCTTGAAGACAGCGCAAGCAACTCTGCCCACTGCTCAGAATCACGAAAATATTCTAACAAACTCGATGTCGTTAATACTGAGTTTTCTTGTATTAAACAAACAACTTGCTTTAAAAAAGCATATTGCGCAGATAATTCATTAACCAAACCAACAATGGTTAAGGCATGCTGAGGATACTGAACAATAATTGCCATTACTTTTCGCAAATTTGACGGCATAGCAGCATGAGACCATCGCGAAACAACCTTGGTCTCTATTACCGGCTGCTTAATCATAGATAGAACTTCCGCTACAGGCAGACGGATACGTTGCGCAACTTCTTGCGCTAAAATTCGCTGCAACTCAACATCAGTCATTGTTTGTAATAGTTGATTCGCGTGGTGCAAGAATTTTGCACGATGATCAGCAATATTTAGATTTAAATCTTGCGCCAAATGCTGCACAAAAAACTCTGATAAGGTTATTGCTTGGCGCATGCTATGCTCAAAACCTACCTTGCCCTGTTGACGCACATATGTATCTGGATCTTCGCCATCAGGCAGAAACATAAAGGATAATGTTTTATTAGATTTTAACTTAGGCAATGCGACCGTTAGCGCACGCCAAGCAGCTTTTTTGCCCGCATTATCGCCATCAAAACAAAAAACAATTTTATCAGTATAACGACAAAGCAACTGCAAATGCTGTTCTGTCGTAGCCGTCCCCAAGGTACCAACAACATTAGTCAGCCCTTGCTGCACCAAAGCCAAGACATCCATGTAACCCTCAACAACAATCACACTATCATCACGACGCTGACTTTTAAGCCATTGGTATAAACCATACAATTCATTACCTTTATGGAAAATGGGCGTTTCAGGTGAGTTTAAATATTTTGGCTCGCCTTGATCAAGAACACGACCGCCAAACGCAATAATCCTACCTTGCCGATCATGAATAGGAAACATAATCCTATCGCGAAATTTATCGTAAGCTTTATTCTGCTCTTTTTGCGAAACCAAACCCGCCGTGGACATATCATCAATAGAAAATTTCTTGTAGCGCAGATGTTGCAATAGTTTATCCCACGCACTTGGAGCATAACCCAAAGCAAATTGTTTCGCTATTCCGCCGCTTAAGCCTCGCTGAATAACATAGGTTTTAGGGCGTTCAGTTTGACGCAATTGTAACTCATAAAACTGCGTGGCTTCTTGCATTAAATCATAGAGCTGTTGCTGTGGCTTTGCTGGCGCTACAAGATTTGCTGACACCGGAATCGATAAGTGAGCACGATGTGCCAACTCACTAATGGCATCAACAAAGCTCATATGATCATGCTCCATCATAAAACTGATTGCATTACCGCCAACACCACAACCGAAGCAATGATAAATCTGTTTCGCAGGACTCACGACAAAAGACGGAGATTTTTCATCATGAAAAGGGCAGCAAGCCTTATAGTTTGAGCCAAATTTTTTTAATGTGACATATGAATCTATGATATCAACGATGTTAATCTTGCTGAGAACTTGGTCTATAAATTCGCGAGGAATGTTTTTAGTCATGGCCATTATCTATTTGTTGGCATTCATGCCTTGAATTTACTCAACTATTATCAACCCAACGAAGGCTAAGGCCCAGCCTTATTCTTAATAAAAAAAGTTTGAAACTGGGCGCCAACTTTAGCTGGCAGGGCATAAGCGCTACGACAATAACTGTTTAACTTTCTGACCGACCACAGCCATATCTGCTTTGCCAGCCAATTGCTCTTTCAGTACCGCCATGACCTTACCCATGTCTTTAATAGAAGCAGCACTCAACGAGACAATCACGTGTTTTACAGCAGCTTCGATTTCAGTTTCTGATAATTGTTGTGGCAAGAATTCTTCTAAAACTTTGATTTCGGCCTGTTCTTTATCAGCCAACTCTTGACGACCAGCATTTAAATACTGGGCAACAGACTCTTTACGCTGCTTAATCATTTTTACAAGAATATCAACAATTTGAGCATCATTTAGTTCAATGCGCTCATCGACTTCTTTTTGTTTAAATGCAGCTGTTGCCATACGCAAAGTAGCAAGACGCTCTTTTGCTTGAGAGCGCATTGCTTCTTTGACAGCTTCCATAATGGCCTGTTTTAATGCGGACGGTTTTAATGCAGACATATTAATAACGTTCTCTGTCCAGTGAATGACCGTCTCTCGATATGCGTTTCAAATGGCGCTTTCTAGCAGCCAATTTCTCACGCTTACGCACTTGGCTTGGTTTTTCATAACCTTCATGACGGCGACGCACTTCTTGCGTAATCCCCGCTTTTTCACAAGCACGCTTAAAACGACGCAAGCTAATATCAAATGGCTCGTTTTCTCTTACTCGAATTAATGGCATTAACAATCCCCTAGCTTAAATGATTAAATACAGTTAAAATGTGCGCTATTCTAGCCGAACAAACAAGCAAATGTAAAGAGGCGAGCTAAGCCCTCTCATCCCTTATTGAGCCTAGAAAACACCCATAGCCTCATGATCAAGTAACTTAGCCCTGGAACCACGATAATAATCAGCGCAAAGCCCGCCCAATAATATAGCCCTATTAGATCCGCAGCCCAAGCAATAAATAGCGTCAATAACAAAGAAATCAACGAGGCAAATAAAAAACGCATATAATGAGAAAAAGTTGGAATCAGCTTAAAGGTCATGTAAGTATTTGCAAAATAAGAAAAAAAATTAGCGCCAATAAAAGCAACCAAGTTACTCAACACAACACCCAGCTTTGCCAGCTCAACCAATGCAACCAAAATCGTGCCATGCAGTAACGTATTTAATACACCAATCAAGCAAAAACATAAAAATTGACGACTAAAGAAAATCCGGTTAATTCTCACTCGCGTAAACCTTTTTAACGATATATATGGGACGGCGCTTGCTTGTTGTGGTCTAATTAAACTAGACACAAAAGTTAAATCGCAATCGGCTAAATTAGTTACAAAAGAAGGATATAAGCAAGCAGAAGCAGCTAAGAATCTTGGAATTGATGCACGAAACCTAAGTCGTTTGGATTCAAGAATCCAGGCCAGAGAAACAGAAAGACAAGCCTGCGACTCGATTAAGCATGTCCGATCAAAAAGAATTGCAGCAGTTGCGAAAAGAAGTGAAACGTTTAAAGATGGAGCGTGATATTTTAAAAAAAGCAGCCTTCTTTGCCAACGAAAATGCTTAAGATACGCATTTATTTGCGAGCAAAAGAAGGCTTATCCGGTTGAATTTTTGTGCGAGGTGATGGGGTGAGTCGTAGTGGATATTATGACTATTTAGAGCGCAAGCCAAGTAAAAAGCAGCAGCTGCAAGAGCAATTAATCGTTAAAGTTAAAGCGATCGCGCGAGAAACATGTGATAGTTATGGAAGTCGTCGAATGTCTCAGCGTTTGAAAAAATCAGGCTGTTCTGCAGGCCGTACAGCCGCTCGTACACTGATGAAAAAAGCCGGCATAGTAACCGGCGGCGGGATTACTGCATCATTCTGATCGAGGAATATAATACGCTTGCTCTGCTTATCAAGCATCGCAAAAACGAGCAGGCATCGTTGTCAGCATGAGTCGCAAAGGTAATTGCTGTGACAATAGTATCATGGAGCGATTTTTTTTGGGGGCTAAAATCAGAGCGTACTGATGGAAAAATTTATAAAACGCGTGATATGGCTAAAGCAGATGTAATGGATTATATCGAAATGTTTTATAACAGCAGAAGATTACACTCAACTTTAGGCTATGTCAGTCCAATGCAATTTGAAAATGAATTTCTCTTAAAAAAAGTGTCTAGTTTTACTTGACCAGAACACTGGGACAAATCACTTGATTGATTAGCCCAATAAGCAGCGTGACCAAGAATAAAATCCCAGCCCAAAAAATATAGCGTGTAAACAAAAGACAAAAAAACCACCAAGAACAAAGCCATATAACTTGAGGAACAACATGTTATCGATTGTAGCCGTCTGATCATTTTTCATCCTAATTAAGACGTAATTGGTGCCGAGAAGAGGACTCGAACCTCCACAGAGTTACCCCCACAAGTACCTGAAACTTGCGTGTCTACCAATTTCACCACCTCGGCTACAAGAAACTAAAGGATACTTGAGCAAGCTATAAAAGAAAAGTAGCCATCACCGGCGCATGATCCGATGGCCGCTCCCAGGCTCGAGGAGTTTTATCAATAAAACACCCCTGCAAATTCTCCGCCATGGCTTTACTTGCTAAAATATGATCAATACGCAAGCCCATATCACGTCGAAACGCCGCCTGGCGATAATCCCACCAACTAAAGCGAGTATCGCCCTGCGGCGCATGTCTATAACAATCGACAAAACCAAGATCAAGCAATTGTTGCCACGCAGCGCGCTCAGGCTGGCTAACCAACACTTGATCCTTCCACAACAAAGGCTCGTGCACATCCTCATCTGCGGGCGCAATATTAAAATCGCCCAATATAACAATGTTTTGATGAGCACATTGCTGGATAAATGCACATAAATGCCGCAACCATTCTAATTTGTATAAATATTTATCTGTAGCAACCGCTGCGCCATTTGGCACATATAAATTGAGAATAAAAACATCATTAATTTTTGCACCGAGAATACGGCGCTGTTCATCAAGAAAATGAGGAAACTGCAAAACAATAGAATCATCAACCGGCTTTGCTTTACTAAGAATAGCAACTCCATTATACGTCTTTTGACCAGAAACCACGACCTGGTAACCTAGCTCGCGCATATCGTCATAGGGAAATTTTTCATTTTCACACTTGATTTCTTGCAACGCTAAGACATCTGGCTGGTGTTCTTGCAACCAAGCAAGGACATGCGGTAAGCGCACGTTGAGTGAATTGACATTCCAAGTAGCAATTTTCATCAATAAACTCTAGAACTTATCCCATAACACTGATTTTTGTTTGGTTGATGCCGACACGTGATCACGTTTTTCAGCAACATGAAGAGACCTATCGATTTCGGCTTGTTGTGACGCAGACTTGTGCGGGTGCGCTTGATCAAAATCTTGCAAAAATTGATCCAATTCACTGACGAAATTGCGCTTAAGCGTTGTTGGCATCGGCTTTTCTCAAAAAAATCTGTATTCGCGATTATATCTTCAGTCTTGCGCCGACGCCAAGTAAAAAATGTATTTTATTGACCTGTTAGAGCGCAACCTGTTTAGAGAATCCATCAAAAGTTTTCTGGCCTAATTCGTAAATTAATGACTGACTTGAGGGCTGATCATGTAAATCAAAGTGTAATACGGCCTCCACAGCACAAAGGTAATTTTGATAAAAACGGGTGATGCTTTTTAATGACAGCGCATTATCTTTAGTAAAATGAAATTGGGTCTCAACACGAATAGGCAATGGAAATAATCGATGAAAACAACTTAATTGTGCTTGCTTTGTCACCAGCATGCCGCCTGGCATCGCTTGCTCACAGCCAGCTTGTGTTAATTCATGAGCAATAGAGAAAATAAAATCTTGGGTAAATAAGTTTTTTGTCGAAGCATGTAATAATTTTAACTCAGCTTGCAAATGTGTCGCATCAGTAAAATGCATATGATGCCACTCCCATGTTATATCATCTTGCACTCGGCGCGCCTCAACTTCAGGCAACGCACATTGAAAATGAATAACATCGCTAGTCTCACCCAGCAAACGAAGCGCGTGATGAACAGAAGAGTCAATTCCCTGACCTATAATCCAGCGGCGATATTTCGGCAACTTTGCATCAAGCATCATTTTGAAAAACTGCTTTAATGTAAACACATGTGGCAATTGCGCAACCGGACCAAAATTGTCACCAATAATATATCCAACATCAGCACCTAACTCGGCTATATTGCCATATTCCATTTCTTCTGCCATCACATACCCCCACCTTCACCTAAGCCTGAAAAGAGAGGCACGAAAATCTAGACAACCTACTATCCCCCGATGAAGGTCGATACACGCCGACGTGCCTCAAAACTTGGCGCTGAAAACGGGGAATTTACGCCTGCGCAATTTCAAAACGCCGTGAGAGCTTTGGATAAATCAAAAGATAAAGCCGCATTTGCTAGAGGTTC
>JAGKWX010000033.1 GCA_021151585.1 Alphaproteobacteria bacterium
CAAAATGTGATATTTAGATCAGTATGTTGGCGCTTGGCTAATTTGTTGAGTTATAGAACTATTCCAGAACTAATGCTTGAGCGAGGCATTAACCTGGGTCATTCACCTGTTAAATTGTTGGGACAACTGCCTTATGATTTTGTGAATTTTTAAAAATATTTGCGATAGAACCGCGTTGCGCACATGTCTTAAATAGAAGAGTAAGTGCTTACAAGCAGGCCAGAGGCCTGCGCCGTTCACAAACCAACAACCAAAAGCAACCTAAATAATATTATATTTGATTTTATGGAGGGGGGGGTTGGCAAGTTCCTGCCGTTACGTCTGAGGCAAGGTTTAATGATTGACAATACCCGCTTGCGCATGCAGTTGGCAAACTTGTGGAGCACGCATAATTATTTTCAAGCAAGCATGTATTATTATTGCTACAGGTATAGCCGGTAGTTCCACAAGGGCAAGGGCCACCTAGGGTCCCCTCGGTTGTTGAAGTGCTTGCAATCACGGGATTAGCTAACAAGCACCACATCAATCCAGAAATAACAAACAATCCACAAGTATTTTTTATCATTTATAAACCTTTTTTAAAATTTTATCGCATATAATTGTAGATCTTTATTAGTAAAAAGCAATTTAAAAGTCTGTTTTGTCGTAAAAAAGTTTAAACTTGGCATGTTGTGAGCAATTTTTGACGCTTGAAGTTAACACGATCAGTTTCACATGGAAGCATTTTTCTCAAAATGTGATATTTAGATCAGTATGTTGGCGCTTGGCTAATTTGTTGAGTTATAGAACTATTCCAGAACTAATGCTTGAGCGTCATTCGTCTCGCGCGTGTAAAGGAAGGGTGCGAATTCATTGTCGACTAACCAAAACAATCCCTACTACAATCATCGCAGCGCTGATCATTTGTAACAATGTCAACGTTTCAGCAAAAAATAGTTGACCCCAAATTAAACCGCCAATCGCAACAACGCCGCCGACCAAACTATAATACACTGGCCCGGCGTTTTTTAATAATTGAAAAAACAACCAATATCCAGCACTAGATAATAAAATTTCCATTAATAATAATAGTTCTGTGCGAGAGAAGTCATTGCTTAATACAAAAAAATGATGTCCGAACATAACAGTTGGTAATAACCATAACGTCGATCCCCACAACATGCCGGCGGCTAATCCCAATGAATGGCTGTTTTTTGGCCGATATTTCGCGACAAAGACTGCGCATAATGCGAAGCAGATGGGAGTTACTAAAGCAGAAATAATCCAAGGAATCATAGCTATTGTGATATCGCCATTGGGTTTGGTCATAAGAATAATCCCTAAGACTGCAAAAATTACACCGGCAAATCGTCGAAAATGAAATATTTCTTCTTTAAATGACAGTGCCAATAAATAGGTCATTATAGGAGAAATGTTAATTATCACTGCTAACACTCCTGAAGGCAATTCAGGCGCGGCGAAATACATATTCGCATTAGGTAGAGCTATACCCACGAGGCTAGAAAATAAGTAGAAAATGAAATAAGAGCGATTCTCAAACATGGGGACGTTTAAAAACTTGCATAATAAGGTGAGTAATATGGCGGGGCCCAAAGATTGCCAAAATGCATACCCGAGAGGATGTACGCCATGCGTCATGCAATAGCGTGCAATAGAAAAGCCAAGGCTCCAGACAACGCCAAGTATAATGAGTAAAGTGATTTTTTTATAAGAGAATGTTGGCATGGTAAAAATCCTAAGTACTGTTTCAATTCGCTTGAGTTACTTGACACAATATAGATAATAGCAATTGAAGCTCTTTGCCCTCGGGAGAAGGACCTTCCGTCGTTATTATTCTTTAGCGATTTGACAATTGTTTAGTTTGGGATTTTAGCACAAGCAGACATTTTAATAATACTGCTTTAAGCCTTAGCCTGTATAATACACGACAGTCAATAATAAAGAGATAATAAATGCCAGAGTCAAGCCAAAGTCCAAGCCCAAGCCCAAGCCCAAGCCCAATCCAAGACCGAAACCCTATTCATGCCCTAATGCTAGCAAATTACTCAGAAAGTAGTCGGCAAAATTCTGGTAACGAAAGCTCGCGTCACTTACACTTTTATAATAGTTCAGACCGCTATCTATCGAAACAAAAGCAAAAAAAGTCACAGATCTTTGCTCAAGTGACCTTGTATGCATTGATTCCTTATGTTATTACAACAGCGTTGACCGAATCCTTGAGCGATCAAAAAACATTAGAAGGTTTATTATGCGCCGCATGTTTTTCTTCGTTTGCTATGGATAGTATAAAATTGTTTTTAAATACTAGTGCTCATTTAACAAAAGATTTTGATCTTTATTGGGCCGTCGATATTATACAAGCTGTGATATTAATGGTACTTGCATGTGGCATATACTTTTCTCATATTGGTGCGACATGGTCGCCAGTTGGTTATAACGCATCAATGACCGTGCTTGGAATAACATTTAAAATAGCGACAGATTTTGTTGTTGCTCCTTATGCGCAGAAAAAATATGATGCTCACGGGGTTGTGTGTCGATGGCTAGTTCCGTTTACCCCACATGGACAGCACAAATATCGTTGGTATAACCATCTAATGTTGCATAGCGCGCGTTATATTATCCTCTGTTCTGCAATGATTGCAGGTTCAGAGCTGTTTAGCAAAATAAAAGTTGCAGATTCTTCAGTAGGCCAGGCCTTAGTTGATTTTTTTGTTTTATGCGGAGCGCATTCGCCAGCAGCTGTTTTTGCCGCAGCATTAATTTTCAATGAAATTGTTGGTATGAGTTTGTTTATATTCAGCGGCTGGTTTTACGATATATACCCTACCCATGCTTCAAGATTGCTTGTTATGATTGCAATGTCAGCGATTTTCCAAGCATGGTCAGAATCTGCCCACTTCTTAAAAGAAGATACATATTTAACCATGTTCTTTTCTGTAACGATGACTTTTTTGGCAGATTTAGGCATGCAATATACGGTTGGCCCGAGGCTTGATAAGTCAGTAAATAAAATTATTGCATCTGGCCTAGATTTAATGGTAGAAAATAGTAAAGTTGCGTTGAAGCGTTACGGATTTTGTCAGTTTTCTTCTCGCCAGCAGTCTCAGCTAGAAGATCAAGAAAACTACCATCAGATGCACAACGTTGTAAGTTAGTCTAATCGGCGTTTAGAGTGACTATTAATATTATTAAGGGATAATTTATGCGACGAATATTTTTTTCAATTTTTCTTGCTATGCTAATTATCCCTACATTTCGTTCTCTAGTCGCTTGCACATCATATAGCAATCAGATATATGATTTTGAAAGTAATGGTGCCAGAGGGACGTTGAAAAAAAGTCAAACATGTTCCGATGGAAGATACACAATCAACTCAACGATTAATGTTAGCAAAGGTTGGTTTTCTAAAACCATTATTCAGCAAGCATCAGGTAGATATGCAGATAAGAATAGAATTTTTCCTGAGAATTATACCATATTTAATAAGAGCGTACCTTTAAAATCAAAACAAATGGATCAGCTTTCTTTGGCCCTATATTTAAGTGACTCATTGAATGCAGGTATTAGTAAATTTCCGCTGATTAAGTTGCTATATAATGGCAATTCCATGTTAGCTCAGTGTGTGATAACAGATCGGATTATGACTATACAAACTGGTTCGGGTAAAAATGTTTCTGCAACCCGAGTGCTATGCTCAAAAGAAGATAACTCTATGATTCTAAATTATACATTTAGCAAAGATAGTGCAGCAACTATGCTTAGTCTATCAACGGAAGAAAATGGAAAACAAGTTTTATCGGCGCTAATTAAAAATTATGAAAATTAAAACAGGGCAATTAATACGTAACCACGGTATGAACTTCTTTGCCGTTGATTATAAACGGAGCATGTCCACGTAAAAATTTTAAATCAATAAATGATGAATAACCAACAACATCGTATCCAGCTTTGAGACATAATTGATGTGCGGCAGTTAGTGTTCCGCCGGTAGCCAGCACGTCATCGACAATGACAACGCGCCCGCTACCTTTGTGCATTTCTATAGTGTCTGTACCGTACTCTAGCGCATAATGATATTCTACAGTTGGAGGCGGTAATTTACCCTTTTTTCGAATGACGACTAAACCATTATTAAAACGTTGTGCAAGAGCAGCAGCAAACAAAAAGCCACGACTTTCAATTCCTATCCAAGCATCGATATTTTTTATAGGTGGATGCATTGCGTCAACTGCATAAGCAAATGCTTGCGGATTGGCAAGTAGTGGTGAAATATCTTGAAAGTTGACCCCGGGTTTTGGCCAGTTAGGTGTGGTTTTAATAAAAGAACGCAGGTCCATCATTTTCTCTAGATAAGTATAAACAAAAGTAAGAATATATAATTTTTACAACGCGTTGACAATTCGTGGTGAAAATATATTTATTAAATATGCAGATACTAGCGTCGATATCATTCATTGTATACCATTGTAGGGCATGTTGACATAACAGTGTTTTATTAAGATGATAGAGAATCATGTGCTTATTATTTGATTGCTTCATTAAAAACTCTAATATTATAAGAGTTTATGGCAATAGTGAGCATAGGGCTAAGCGCCATAAAAAATAAATCATCAAAAAACATTTGACAAAGTAAAAAAAACATTTATTCTTTGCGATGAAATCCTTTCCTTTTCTAAAACTTCAAAAAACTTTTTGAAAGTTATTTCATAATTCCACTATTTTACATTTAACTTCATGCAATGGGAGACCCATAGTGAAAACGGTATTGTTTTATCTGAAAAAAGCTCATGCAACATTAAAATCTTTTATGATTTTATTTTTATTACCTAGTATATGTTTAGCTGGCTATAACACTAGCGAAGATACTTTAACAAAAGTTCTTAATAATGCCATTGATTATGCCCAGTCTGGGCCGGCGCGAGCCCTGTGTGTTTTAGCTATAGCTGGCGCAGGATATTTATGGATAGGCAAAGGCGCCCTACCAAAAACGTATGCAGTCGCAATTATGGGTGGCTCGGGCTTTATTTTCGGTGCAGGTTATATTGGCAGTAAAGTCCTAGGACTAAGTGCATGAAAAATAACTCTATCCATATACATACCATTTATGCAGGAATGACTCGACCCCCAATGTTTTTGGGTATTACATTAGATTATTTAATGTTAACAACATTTATTTCTGTCGTAGGATTTATGCTGACGAATTCAGCACAATTTCTGATTTTATATATTCCATTGCATATATTAGGCTGGATAGGTTGTAAATTTGATCCAAATTTTTTTCGTGTTTTGATGAAAAAAACAATTTGTAACGCAGTTCCAAATAGATCATTCTGGGGATGTCAGAGTTATGAACCTTTCTGAAGCAACACAAAAACTTCGTCAAGAGGTAGGTGTATCACGACATATACCAGTGACACATTTAAATTCTCCTACTGTGGCTGAAACGCGTGATGGGAAAATATTTTCGATAATAAAAATTGATGGTGTTCCATTTCAAACGGAGCAAAATAGTACTATTAATTCATGGAATGGATTATGGCAGCGTTTGGTTTCTTCACTAGATGAAAACATTTGTTTGATGGTCACGGTGCATAGACAAAAAGTTAATCAAGTTTTACAAGGAGATTTCCCCCATAAAACATTGAATATGATTAATGATTCTTATATGAAAAAATTTGAATCACGATCCTTGTATCAAAATACTATATATATGACGATAATTTATCGTGGGTTAAATTCAGGGAAATTAGGCAAAGGAATACAGTTATGGAATAAATTATCAGATAATATAGCAAAAGAAGCCCGCGATCAGCGCCGTCGTCAGCAAATGCGAGAGTTAGAAAAAATAGTTGATAGACTGCAAAATGTTTTATCAACATTTAAACCAACAGTGCTAGGTACTGCAGATGAAGATAAAGGATATAGTGAGTTATTGTCTTTTCTTAGCATATTAGTCAATGGTGGTGAAAGTTTAAATTTGGCTAATCAAGGCGTAGCCTCAGTTATCGCCAATTCATTAGAAAAGGTTTTATCAAAAGCAGAAAAATACCCCCAGGGCAACTTAGCTGAATACTTACCACTAAAAAGAATTTTCTTCGGTGAGGCGATTCAATTTCAAGGATTAACATCAGAAAACGAAAAATTCGCAGGAATTTTAAGCATTAAATCCTATCCTGAAGAAAGTGCCAGTGTTGCATTAAATACATTAATGCATCTTGATGGAGAATGGATTAGTACACATACATTTGCAATCGAAGCAAAAGATGTTGTGATGAAGAAGGTAAAGTTACAAACAAATAAATTGAAAAACGTCAATGATGCTGGAACATCTCAAATTAACTCTTTAAGTTTTCTGCAAGAACAAGTTCAGACGGGTGGTGTAAATACAGGGTATCATCATCATACATTAATGTTATTATCAGATAACCAATCTGAGCTTGATCAACTTATTCATCAAGCAGCACGCTGTTATTTAGAAGTAGGATTCCCTGTTGTACGTGAAACATTGGGTCAAGAAGCAGCGTTTTGGGCCCAGTTTCCTGGAAACCTGAATTATATAGCACGAAGTTGTTTGATTACCTCGGAAAATTTTGCAGATTTCTGTCCATTACATAATTATCATATAGGATATCGTGATTGTAACCATTTAGGATCAGCAGTAACATTATTAGAAACATCATCAAAAACACCCTATTTTTTTAATTTTCATAAAGCTGGGTCAAAGACTGAAATAACCCCTGGACATACAACTATTATAGGAAGTAATGGTGCAGGTAAAACAGTTTTAATGACATTTTTAGATGCGCAAATATCTAGATATCATGGAAGAAGCGTGTTTTTCGACAGAGATCGTGGAACAGAAATTTATGTGCGATCAACAGGAGGAGTTTATTCTGTTTTATCACCTGACCATCCAGAATCAAGTTCTTTTAACCCACTACATTTACATGACACACCAGCTAATCGCCAATTTTGTCAAGAATGGTTAGCGCAATTATGTAAAAAAGAGGGAGAGGCAACAGTAGAGGCTGAAATACTTGAGCCCATCAAAGCATGTATTGATTATGCTTTTGAAAAACTATCCACAGAACATAGATATTTATCTAATGCAATTAAAGTTATTGCAATAGATTTTCCACGTTGGCCACAATTACGTCGATGGTTAAAGGCAGAAGGTAAGCGTGAGGCTGGACAATATGCATATTTATTTGATAATCCACAAGACTCACTACGTTCAGCTAATAAAATTGGCTTTGATATGACACATTTTCTTGATCACGAGCCAGCGCAAGTAAGAACTGCGTTGTTAATGTATTTATTTTACTGGATAAAATCTAAATTAGACGGAAATCTGATGACTATTTGGCTCGATGAAGCTTGGCAATACTTTACAGATCCGTATTGGGAAACCATGTTAAAGAAAACATTACCAACATTTCGCAAACTCAATGCTTTTCTCGTTATGGCCACACAATCCGCAGCTAGCGTAGCGCAATCTTCATTATGTAATATGATTTTAGATAATAGCGCCACGCAAATATTTTTTCCTAATCCAGATGCACGGGTTGAATATTATCAAGAAGGTTTTAGCTTGACTGATGCAGAATTTCTCTTTATTAAAGAAAATGATGCTAAAAGTCGACAGTTTTTAGTGAAACAAGGGCA
Organism: Alphaproteobacteria bacterium; assembly: GCA_021151585.1. Classification (GTDB taxonomy): domain Bacteria; phylum Pseudomonadota; class Gammaproteobacteria; order JAGOUN01; family JAGOUN01; genus JAGOUN01. Next base: position 7,669 of record JAGKWX010000033.1, read on the forward strand.
TGGATCTGTGATTGTACGGTTGGATTTAAGCCATATGCGAAATTTAGTGGCTTTACTTTCAGCTGATAAAAAATCCATTCAAGAACTCGATGATTTACGAAAAAAATATGGTGATGCACCAGAGGTATGGTTGTCAAGGTTTTTAAAAATAAGAGAAAATATATGAAAAAAATAATAATTATTTTTCTCCTAATATTTACAACTTTTTTATCCAACATAATCTATGCGGACGAAAATACTGCATTTCTTGAAGATATAGATAATTTAAATAGGATTATGCAAGAATACCAAGACCTTATGCAAATCAATATTATAAAACAACTTGTAGCACTTACTGGAGACTCTGATTATGCTACATACTTAAATAGTCCAAGCGATTTAGATAATAGGAAATGGTCTGCAGATGATTGGCAAAGTGCACTAGAAGGTTTATCTGGAGGAAATGAACAAAGATACCAGGAATTATTGAAAAATTATCAGGAAGAACACCCTACATTAACTAGCGCTGAAGCAAGTAATGGCATGAGTTCCCCTTATGCAACGAATTACCGACAACAAGTTAAAACTAATCAAGCAGCAAGCACTCAAGCAACTTATGCTTTTAATGAAACAAATTCACATTTAGATAATATTTATAAACTAACAAATGAAATTCAAAAGACTGAAGACACAAAGCGTATTCAAGATTTAAATGCTCGTGTTACAGCAGAAGTAGCAAATTTGCAAGTGGAAATTATAAAAGGATTAGCCGTTGTAAATGAACAACTTGCTCAACAACAAGCAAATGAAATTCAAGATAAAACAGCTGCTGCTAAATTCAATACAATACCAGAATAATTAAGGAGATTTTATGAGATTTGAAAAAATTTATACTATGCCGCAGAGTTCACTATTATCGTCATCGATATTAATTTATAAAAATTCACGATACTCTGTTAAGTTATCGGCTTTATTTGCCTCAATTTTTCTCAGCATATTTTTAAGTGGCTGTGCTTCAGAAAATTTAAAAGCACCGTGTCCAAACTATGGCAAACATTGTGATCAAATCCCAGTTAATAGCTGTGATACAACGACAGTTTAATTTTTTGTAGTCACTAACGCCAACTTGGCTTAACTACAGTTAATAATTATATAAATTTATTTACAAAACAGGAGAGTAATATGAAAAAAACAGTAAAAACATTATTGGCAATATCGGCGATGAGTACCTTATTAGGATTAACTGCGTGCTCGCATGAAAATCCGTTAGTAACACAGCCTTTAGAAGATTCAGTTCAGTTTATTAGTGCTGCATCTTCATATGCTGCAAAAAAGGTTGAATATAATGGGCCAGATGGTAATGCCGCATATCGTTTTTGTTTTACTAGTAGTGTTAGAAATAAAAGTTATTGCCCTGATTTATTCAAACAGATGGTTATTTATGCTAAAGCATCTAAAGGTAAATTTTCTTCTGTAACAGTTGAAGATTTGCAAAATCAGTCATTTGTTGATTCATTAAAAAAAACAGGATATTGGTTTAATGTCGTACCTTATGAGTAAAAAAGAGAAATAAATGTCAGAATTTAACACGGTAATTAGCGATTTTTTAGAAAAAATAGACAATATTTTGGATGGCTATGTTTATTCAGGCTATCAAGGTTTGTCAGAATATTTAGCGGCTCCACTAGGAGCTGCTATTGTATTGTTTTTTGTTTTCTATGGACTAGCCATTTCGCAAGGATGGGTAAAAGGATCAGTTTCTTCCATGACACGTTCTTTGTTTAAAATAGGGTTGATCTATTATTTAGCGATGAATTGGGCAAATTTTAGTGAATATGTTTATGATATTTTTTATAAGGCCTCTGGGGAGATTGGCGCCTCTATTTTAAATAATTCGCCTGTTTCACTTAAAACAATAACTAATGATTCAACAATTAATGGCGCTTTACAATATGTTCTAAACGAAATTGCGAAAATATGTGGAAAGTTATTTGGACACGGAGGTCCATTTAATATTAGTTCTTGGTTTTTCGCAGGATTAATTGCTTTGTCAGGAGCGTTTTTTATTGCATTTTCATTGTTAGAAATCGTAATAGCAAAATGCATGCTATCTATATTATTTGTTGTTGCACCATTATTTATATCTTTTACTTTGTTTGAGGTGACACAAACTTTTTTTGATCGCTGGTTAGGTGCTTGTGTAAGTTATGCATCACTTATGATTTTCATTGGAGCAGGGTTAGGTTTGGTTTTGTCGCTAGATCAATGGATTTTGAGTTTTTATATTGATATGCCTGTGGAAGATATTAGCATTGCGGATATGTGTGCATTTGTATTAATAACTTTGATTTGTATCAGTATCATTAGGCGAATTTCACTGCTTGCTCTCAGTATTGGTGGAACCGTTAGTACTATTTCAGGAGAAGAATCGTTTGCAACTGGTGTTGGTGCTCTGGTTGCAGGTGGCGTCTTTATTAAATCAGCAGCTGATTATGTTAGAAACAGCTCATCAGATAAAAACAATAATATAAATGACAGAGATCGTTATTTAAAAGATAAAGTTTCTAACGAAGGCAATCATGGCAATCATTATAGTTCAGTAGCGGATAGAAGTCGATTTATGAAGCAAAATGATAATGATAATAATTCAGATTATACTCAAGGTTCGACATTCAGGGAGAAAGATGAAAAAAGATATCATCAAAACCGAAGAAAGGATATTAGGTTTCATATTAGCCAATCAAATAACAGAAAAAACAACCCCATAGAGAGTGATTATGATTAAAAAAATTTTCAATTATAGTTTTTGTAATAAAAAAAAGAAATATGGTGTTGAAAATATGACAGAAAATACTAAAGATTATTTTCAATTAGCAACATCATGGGCAGATGATTATTATGCAAGGATGATTGTATCACGTAACCGTTACCAAATGGCATTTATTGTTGCAATGGTGTTATGCGGATTGCTTGCTGTATCCACCATGATGTTAAGTCATACACATGAATATATACCATTATTAGTTCATCATTATGAAAGTGGTGCTGTAAGTGTAGAGCCATCTAAAAATAATTATGTTCCAAGAAATAAGGCAGAAATTGAAAGCGACTTAGTTCGATATGTTATTAACCGGGAATCATATGATCCAGCTTCTTTTGCTGAGATGTATCAGATAATCAGTTTGATGTCTGATTCTCATGTTGCACATCTATACCAAGCTGAGCAGGATGCAAACGATAACCAATCATTTATTCATAAATTTGGCAATAAAGCGACACTTTCAGTAAAAGTCATTAGCGTTAGTTTTTTAGATAACGAAGATTTAAATACACAAGATAAACATGAACATCATAAAAATCTTGCTGAAGTACACTTTATTGTAACTAATAAATCATTAAATTCAGGTAAGGAAGAAAAAATGCCATATATCGCTATTTTATCTTGGCAATATGGAGGAATTCCAAGTGATCCTGAACTTCGTTGGCTTAATTGGAACGGTTTTATGGTGACAAGTTATCAGCGCAATCAGCAAATTTTAGCATAAATTATTTATTTTAGGAGATTTACCAATGAAAAAAATCATAGGCTTAACCATACTTGGTTTAAGTATCAATATGGCTACTGTAATATTGGCTGAGCAAACGCCACAATCAGTTATTACTGATCAGCGTATTAAACAAGTTGAATATCAGAGAAATCAAGTTATACCTATTGTTGGACAAGCATTTGTAAATACACAAATTATTTTTGGAGATGATGAAACTATCCTAGATGTTCAAAACGGCGATGAGGCAGGTTGGACAGCGCATATTGATAAAAATATTCCATATATATTAAATATTAAGCCAACGCTTTTTGATTCTAATACAAATTTAGATATTGTTACAACAGATAGCCATAATCTAAAAAGAATTTATCGCTTTCATTTGATTATGGGAAGAGAAATAAACAAAAATAAAATAAATTCTACTTATGCTATAGAATTTATTTATCCAGATAAAGAAAAGGCTAAATTAGAAGATACGCTCAATTATTTAAAAAGACAACAAGAAACTATTATTAACTCATCAAAACAACCATCAGATTATCACTGGGATTATACTTTTAGTGGTGATAAAACAATTTTGCCCATACATATTTTTGATGATGGACAATTTACATATTTACAGTTGCGCCCTGGTCAATCTGTTCCAGCCGTATTTGCTGTTAATAATTCTGTTGGTGATGAGTCAGTGGTCAATGTGCGTAGAGAAGGTGATTATTTAGTTATACACGAGTTGGCGCCACAGTTCACTTTACGTGTCGGAAAGTATCATGTCGCAAGTATTTTTAATACGGTAATGATCAATAAAATACGAAAAAATGGAGAAGATTGATGAAAGATACTAAATCAAAAAAGCAATCTGCCTTTAGTCGATTGTCAAAGGTTAATAAAGAAAAAACATGGTTTGCCAAAAAAGTGTTGCCATTACTCATAGGTGCGTCGGGTTTATTCATGATAGTTATGATGCTTCGCACCAATCATTCTGATAAAATCAAACAAGAAGTTATCCATCAGCAAAAAGTTGAAGTAGCAACTTCTTTATTAAAAGAACGATTGGAAGATTTAAAAAAGGAAAAACAAGTGCATTCTCAAGAAGTGACTTCTACAAATATACGATCAATTTCAACCCCATATTCTAAAGAATTAATAGCTCGTATGAATGCACCAACATCAGTATATGAGGGTGGTAATAACAATATATCTTTTTCTTCCACATCCAATGGTATCACAAGCAAAGTCGTTGAAAAAAATATTCCTGAGGCCAGTTTTATGGGCAAGGGCGCTAACCAAGATTTTGCAAATACAAACTATCAAACAAGTAGTGTTTCAGCGCAGCAAATACCACATCCTGAATTTACTATAGTTTCCGGTGAAATGTTGCACGCTGTTTTAAATGTTGCCATGGATTCGGATTTGCCTGGCATGGTTACTGCGACAGTGACATCCCCTGCCTATGCATATACTGGCTCTGAAGAGCTGATTCCCAAAGGTAGTCGCTTAATTGGTCAATATTCATCAGCTGTTTTACAAGGACAATCTCGAATTTTTATTATGTGGAATCGTTTAGTGTTACCTGATGGCGTATCAGTTGATATAAATAGTCCTGATACTGATGCCATCGGTAAAGCAGGTGAGCCAGCTGATTATATTAATCGTCGTTTTTGGTCACGCTTTGGTGAGTCTGTTTTATTATCTATTCTTGGCGCAGGCGTTTCCAATGTCGATGTACAAGCAAGCGATCAATATAATTCATCTCAAGCTTATAGAATCGCCATCGCTGAGTCATTGCAAGAATCAGCATCTGGGACTTTGCAGCAGTCTATTTCATTACAGCCAACGCTGGTTCGATATCAAGGTGCAACTATTAATGTATTTATTGCCCATGATTTGAGTTTTTATGATTTATATAAACAGCAGGGTAGGGCATAATGATGTTTACGCCTGGGGCGATGGGTTTGCTCGCCCCTATTAAGCATTTGCTTGATGATAATCAAGTTTCCGAAATTTTAATTAATAGACCACATGAAGTTTTTTTTGAAAAAAATGGCATATTAGAAAAAATTATTGTTGAATCCTTAACAGAGCGACATTTATTACAATTATTTCAATTGATTGCCGGCGAAAGTGAGCAAATATTTAATGAAATTCACCCATTATTATCTGCAAATTTAATCGATGGCTCACGTGTTCAACTAGTTTTACCGCCAACATCACTATATCCAACATTGTCAATTCGTAGAAAAGTAGTAAAAAACTTTTCTTTAGTCGATTATGAAAGCTTAGGATTTTATGATTCTGTAAAAAATTTTTCATTTGATATGACTTATGAAAATTTGCCAGAATCGGAAAAGTTATTAGTTGAGTTATATACAGCCAAAAATTGGCATGAATTTATAAAAAATGCAATTTTTTTTAAAAAAAACATAGTCATTTCAGGTGGAACTTCAAGTGGAAAAACCACATTTCTTAATGCCTGTTTACAACAAATCGACCACAATCAACGAATTATTATTCTAGAGGATACTCGTGAACTAGATATTCCACATGAAAATCGTGTCCAGTTATTAGCTTCTAAAGGTGGACAAAGTAAGGCTCAAGTTACTATGCAAGATTTAGTGCAGTGTTGCTTACGTCTTCGCCCTGATCGTATTATTTGCGGTGAAATTAGAGGCAAGGAAATCCTTGATTTTTTAGCTGCAAGTTCAACCGGTCATCAAGGTTCAATGACGAGTATTCACGCTAATAATCCAGCTATTGCTTTTATGCGCATGACGCAAATGTATAAATTAAATAATGTACCATCGATGACAGACAATGATATTGTGCGTGAATTAAAAACGGTTATTGATGTTATTATTCAAATTGAAAAAACGCCTGTAGGCAGGCGTGTTCAAAGTATTTATTATAAACACCCTCTAAAACAAAAAATTTCAGTGTAAAATTACTTTGTCAACCGAGGTAATGCCACGCACATTTTGTAGATTATTAAAATTATTTGCGACATATATGAACTATCCCGTTTTGCAAGCTAATTTTTAAACGATGTTATAGATTTAAGTTGCTGTCATATATTCGGCGTTCAAGTTAAACTTGCGCCCTGATGTAAATCCGCACTCTTTCTCCTTATCAGAACCATGGCATTAAAGTGCCGTGTCGCAAAACAGGTTTTAAAAGAGTTGGTTTAATCTATTAACCATCATCAAAAAATCAACTAAAGCAAACTCATGATATATTATTTTACATTTAACTTAAGCGCTTAATATTGCGTATCAAGCTGCCGCCCATTTTTGATTAGCATCAAATTCTTTACCTGTTTTTAATAATGCCCAAATAATTCGTGCATTTTTATTAGCGAGCGCAACAGCCGCTTTGTTAAAACTAAGCATTGCTTTTTTGTTTGTCAGCCATTCACCATATTTATTGTTCGTATTTTTATAGTGACTTAATGCTGCTCTTGCTCCATGAATGAGTAACGTGCGTAAATACCTATCGCCTCGTTTACTGATGCCGAGCAACACTTGCTTATTGCCACTAGATGACTGCCGTGGAACTAAACCCAACTATGCGGACATATGTCGACCATTTTCAAATTCGTTGGCATTAGGCACGGCAGCAACTATCGCTGTTGCCGTTAATTCACTAATTCCTGGTATACTTAAAATGCGTCGACATTGATCGTTGTCTTTGCAAATAGATTTTATTTTCTTGTCCATATTTTTAAGTTTTTCTTCTATCTCAATTAATTCACTATATAGTTCTTGCATCAATTCACGTGACAATGCTGTTAGCTCATTACTCTGATTATCAATCACTGCACGCAAGTACTTTTTTACCTTAAGTGCGCCCATTGGGATGGTAATACCATATTCCAAATTCAGCCCTCTAATTTCATTGATTAAGGCCGTACGATTTCTGACTAATTGACTTAGTACGCGATGTAGCGATTGGATATCCTGTTGTTCAACCTGCTTGATGGGAACAAAACGCATGGAAGGTCGACTCGCTGCTTCCACAATAGCTTCTGCATCATTTGCGTCATTTTTATTTGTTTTAACAAATGGCTTTACAAACTGGGGGCTAATGAGCTTCACATTGTGCCCAGTCTTATGAAAAACTCTCGCCCAGTAATTGGACCCACCACAAGATTCCATCACAATAGTGCACTGAGGTAAATTGCCCGCAAATTCAGCTAACTTATTACGTTCAACTCGTTTCTTTAGTACAGACTTACCTTGACCATTAACTCCATGCAATTGAAAAACATTTTTTGCCAAATCTATACCTAATACGTTAATATTTGTCATTATGGATTCTCCGCTTTTATTGAATAAATGTAACATATTTATTCTGGCTCATTACGAAGTCTATTTAAAGATAGAGGATCCATACCTGATAAATTGAAAAAATCAATGATTATTATATAAACTCTCCGCTTTAGTGTTACAATCTTAGTCTCAATCGCGTAAGCAACCTTCCAGTTTAATAGGGGGGATGGTTCATTACATTAGAACTCC
>JAGKWX010000017.1 GCA_021151585.1 Alphaproteobacteria bacterium
ATGACAATTGCTTTTCAAGCGATCACACAAAATGATCTAATCGGGTGGTTTAAACATTGTGGATATTAAGTAACTATATTTTAGTTAAGTGCTATAAAATGAAGATTAATTAAAACTAACATAGTCAGAAAAATAGTAGTAATATAAAATAATTAAGCATTGAACATGTCTTAAGATAGACTTTTTTTATTATCTATATCTCTGGAAGTTAAAAAAATTGCGTATTTTAATGAAATGACTCTAAAATTCATGAATTTTTTAAAATATATACTATAACTACAGGCATGGTTAGTGCTTGCATAACAAAAAAATCATGAAATTAATACTAACGATCCCACAGAATGAAGCGGCAGCTGATCTTTTTAGAGGCAGCAATCTGTTCAATGTCGCTCAAAGCAAAAATTCGTTTGACCAAAATATTGATATTATTACGTATAAAAAAGATATTGACACGTCAAATAAGAATCCCGTCGAACAAATACTACCAGTATTGGAGAGTCTACTTTCGTTATTTGTTAATGCATTTATTGATTCCATAAGAGAAAATAATTTAAAAAAATTATTATCAAGCACCTTGCAACTTCAATCTTTTAGAAGTTATTGCAATGATTTGACTAGAGAGTTAGAACCTAACGCAGACGATGACAATTCGTCAAAAATATTAGCGCTTGTTAAAGCAAAAAATATCAATCAAAAGTTGACATTTTTTCCTAGTTCTTCAGAGGATTTCAAATCACGATTAAATTATGACCAAGCGCTATGGTTTGCTACACAGTATCTTCATTTTACTTATCTTAAAAATTATGAATACAGTAATATAGTTCAAGAATGTGATATAAATGGAACACCTATCTCAGCTCCGGTACAAATTTTTCGCGCAGCTTATCTGTTAATGACGGAGTTTATGACTTTAGCAAAAGAAGAATTCTTATCTAAAGCTGTGACAAAAGAAGAAGAATCCAAAATAGAATATTTTTATGAATCATTTTGTAGCTTATCTGAAGGAGAAGAAACAATCGATGAAAGATTGTGGCATCGATACTTTAAAGAGGTTGAAAAAATATTTCTTTCGATAACGTCAAAAAATGCTCAACCTTCTGATCAATTAATACAATTGACTAATTTATATGAACTCATTAAACATATGTCACAAAAAAATCGAGAAATTTTTGCAATTGAAATGCGTGAAATATTTCATCCAGATTTATTGAGGGAAATAAGCCAACAATTTGTTGGAATAGCAAATTCTTTGCCTGACAAAGAATTTTTAAGTCAATGTTGCCAACTTACGCAAGATTATGTTTCAGAAATCACGCAAGCATTTAATTTTTGCAATTTGATTATCCCAAAAACTGAACGACCCAATCTTAATGGTGCGAAATGCGTAACGCCATTCATAAAATCAGCAATTGAAGAAAATATGGAAAGCCTAGAAACTTTACATAATGGTTTAACAACTTATCGAGCATCTAGCTTTAAAAAATTAGGCGTAAATCATGAATCAGCTGCACTAAATGAAGAAGTTGCAGAAGCTTTTTACGATAATATAACAGATCACGCAGAACGCGATCTAGCAACAGATAACGCGAGTCATAATTCTATGTTTATTAGAGCTACTCGAGATGCAATGGTTAGCCCTATAGAAAGAAGAGTTAAATTAGCAAATAAGTTAATCGACACAGCGAATGATTCCCAACAGAGTGTTAGGCAACGAGTAACCAATATTCAATCAGAACTAGCTGAAAAACATGAATCCCAAGACAGCGGCAGAACAAGCTTATTGTCACAATGTTGGAATGTTTTAAAAAGAATCGGTAATGCCATGAAAAGCCTTTACTATTACAATGACGAAGTTGAAAGAGTGGCGCATGTTAAAAAATCAGTAAATCCAGAAATATCTGCTGATAAAGAAAAAATGACATTACGTTTCTTGCAAGGTGCCAAAGCAGTTGGAATATGTTCAACACTAAAATGTAATATTACAGCATAATCCTATATAATCTAAGCGGTTTGAAAAAATTTTGGTTATACATTATAGGAGAAAACTTCTCAACAATGTATACTGAAATTCCCTTTTGATAAAAAGTATCTTGTTGGATTATGTGTTATAGCTATTTCTTATCCGTATTCGACGCTAAGATTATTCCGCCAGTTATTGATATTTTTCTATCAGAAGCGAGAAACTATTATTCTTATAGTTATCGTCCAAGAAAGCACGCTGGGATTAGATATGTTTGTCAATTTCTAATAACGTAGAAGTATAATTTTAAATAGCGCATGTTTCCATAGAAAAAATTAGTTGTTTAGATAGGCCAGAAGTAATTTCTTCCAATGATATAAAAAATTGGGCAAAAATACGTATTGACAAATTACTAATCAAAAAGTACCATCTTCAGATACCCCCTCCCTCCTTGTTTGATCTTTCTTTTGATCTATTCTGGCGTTTCAAAATAATATTCCTAATAAAGAGGGTAAAATGATTAGCGTAAAATTGATGGATGTAACTTTGAGGGATGGTGGTTATCAAAACAATTTCCATTTCAACAATGATGAATTGAGGTCCATTTTGACTTCCCTTGATCAATCAAATATAGAATACATAGAAATTGGGTACCGCAGTGGCTCTGCTAAACCTATTCACAATATAGGTGATGCTGGATTATGTCATGCAGATTATTTACAATTTTGCCGTTCTATTCTTAAAAAGTCCAAAATGACAGTGATGCTACATCCACATAATATTGAGCAAAGTGACTTAGATGAATTGAAATTACACAAAGTTGATACTTTACGCATTTGTTTATCTAAAGGAAAAGAAGAGGAAGCTTTTGAAGTTATAAATAAAGCAAAAAATAGGGGCTTTGAAGTATCCGTAAATATTACTCGTATTTCTCATTATTCTGAAGAGGCATTAGATCATCTAATTTCTCAAGTTATACAGTATCCTGTTGATATTATATATTTTGCAGACTCAAATGGAAGCATGATGCCAACAAAGATTATGTCTCTTTATGAAAAATATATATCAAAAACCCCTATTCCTTTTGGGTTCCATGCGCATGATAATCTCGGACTAGCTCAAGCAAACTCCCTTGCTGCAATTGAGGCTGGTGTTAAATATATTGACAGTGCTTTATCTGGCTTTGGAAAGGGAATAGGAAATTTAAAAACAGAATTTTTTGTTGCTTATTTACATGCTTTGGATATAAAAGTTTATGATATTAATAGTGTTTTGCAAGCATGCAATTATGTTAAAAATAAATTTAATCCTGCTAGTAATATAAAAATTAATGAATTTCGTATGGGGATAGAAGATCTTTCTATTGATGATATTTTAAAACTTAATAATCTTGGTGATGGAGGCTTATAGAAAATGATTTGTTATTTCTCCGAAGCATCTACACCTTATAACCATGAAAAAAACAACGTTTTTTCGATAAGAAGTAAAAATCTTTTTTTATCAAAAAAAGATTTAATAAATGTCTTTAATTCGTTAGATAGAGCTTCAATATTTGAAAAAAATTTTCAAAGCCATGCCTTAGTTGGCATAAAGAATATATCATTAATATTCTTTTGCAGTGATTGTTTTAATTCAATATGAATCACGATTATTGGTTTCACGATATAAAAGCTTTAGGTTTGGCATTTTTTTCTGCCACAGCTGGCTTTATTGAGGCGGGCAAAATGACGGTCCAGACAGTTCACTTTGAGGTAAAAGAAGTGCTAAATGTCAATGTAAAAAATATTTATTCATTTGATACAGTTTCATGGCTTGACTACAAAAATTTACCAAAATTATCGTCAAAGACAGGGCTAAGCTGTTGTTTGATACAAGAAGGTATCAAATTTTATCGAGAAGCTGATATTAATAACAATTTTAAAATAGAAAAATTTTTTGGCATTAAAGGCGGGCTAATAATTATTTTATTTACTCGAAGCGGTTTGTATTATTTGAAATATACTAATTCCTCTAATGGAGTAAATAAAAAAATGCTACAAATTGGATTAAGTTTTGTATCAGGAATTTTATATACTGATCAATTTTTTAAATCAACATTTAGGAATACAATGGGTTATCTTGATTATAAGAAAGTAGCCAAGCATTGTTTGTTTTTTGCGCCAGTTGTTGGATTAGCTGCTATTACATTAAATAATTTATCCAATAAAACAGTATTCTTTAATAAACCTAAGTAATCATTATGAAAAAAATTATTGTGTTAGCGCCGGCATTACCTAAATGGACAGAAGTTGAAGCTATTAAAAAAAGCCTTTCATTTCTTGAGCCTGAGTACTTTTTATGCTTTTTAGACCCGTTAGTTGATGCTATAGAAAATCCACAAAAGGTAACTGATTATTCCTTATGGGAGAATCGTGTGAAAAATCAAATAAATGATTGCGTTGCTTTTATAGGATTTTCTTTTGGCGGAATTATTTTACGACGATGTATTAAGTTATTTAATCAGTTAAGTAAAAAGATTATTTTTATATCTGTTCCAGAAAAAATGGATTTATCACTTCGTAATCAATTAACAAAAATCATAGAATATGCAGATAAAGAAGAAGTTGATTTTGCTATGCAAGAGCATAGTAAATATGTTTTTTTTCCATCAAACCCATTAGTAGGGAAAGTGGATGTTAGAGATAAAGCTTTAATTTGTAAGCGATTATCAATCGGTTTAAAAGCTGTTTTAGATGAGAATAATTATAATCAGGAAAATCTAATAAATAATAGAGTTCCGTATACAACCCTAGTTGGTGAAAAATCAAAATTAGTCAATATTAATCACATTGAATCTTCAATGGGAGGGCGATGTATCATCATACCTAATGCTGGCATGAGAATTTTCCAGGATAATCCAACTTTTTGTCAATCAATTTTGAAGGAAGAATTTAGTGAAATCAAATAAAATAAAAATTGCTGTTTTACCTGGTGATGGTATCGGCGTTGATGTAACCCATGCAGCTTTGCCAGTTTTTAACGCATTAAATATTCCTATTGAATTAGAAATAGGCGATATAGGATGGGCGTATTGGATGAATGAGGGCACCCCAATACCACAACGAACTTGGGATTTAATCCATAATTCTGATGCGACGCTTCTTGGGGCCATTACAAGCAAACCATCACGTGAAGCACAAAAAGAATTATCACCTATTTTACAATCGAAAAATTTAGAGTATATCTCTCCTGTCATTCAATTACGACAACAACTCAATTTATATGCGAATGTTCGTCCCTGTAAGAACATTAAAAACAGTATAAACAATTTTGATTTTTGCGTTATACGAGAAAATACAGAAGGTTTGTACGCTGGATTTGATTATCATCCGGTTCCAGAGGCTTTAAAAGAAGTATTAAACACAAAAACTTCCTGGTCATTAATAGATCCAGAAGATTGCGCTGTTTCTTTGCGAGTACAATCTAAAGTTGGTCTGTTACGATTGTTTGAGTTTGCTTTTTCTTATGCTGATAAAGAAAATTTAAAGCGAGTGACTTTTGCAGATAAACCTAATGTGTTAAGAAAAAGTGGAGATTTTTCTAGAAAATTATTTGAATCCGTAGCGGATAAATATCCACATATTGAAGCTGAGATACTTAATGTGGATGCTGTTGCTCTGTGGATAGTAAAGAGGCCAGAGATTTTTGGAGTGATTGTTGCAGAAAATATGTTTGGAGATATTTTATCCGATTTAGGCGCGGGTGTTGCAGGTGGGTTAGGGTTTGCGCCAAGCGCTAATATTGGCGAAAAAGGTTGCTATTTTGAGCCCGTACATGGCAGTGCGCCAAAGGTTAAACAGAATTGTGCCAATCCTTCCGCAATGTTGTTAACCATGAGCCTTTTGTTGAAACATTTTTCCTATAAACAAGAATCAGAAGCTATTGTGCGAGCAGTTACTGCTGTAGTAAAAGAAGGGCTACATGTCACTTATGATCTCGGCGGTTCTGCAAGTACTCACGATATGGCCAAGGCAATCATCGATGCTTGTATTTCGCCTAAGAAATCTAAAACTATTGCAATTATGGTGACAGGAAATGAACTAGTTCATGGAGATATCCAAGATAAGAATGCCAACTATTTTGCACGTAATTTAACGGAAAAAGGTGCTTATGTTAAACAGCAAGTTTTAGTTCCAGATGATAAAAATATTATTCGATCTACTTTGTCATACTTACTAGAAAATCATGATGCAGTGATTATTTCTGGTGGACTTGGACCAACCTCTGATGATTTAACTCGGTTTGCATTAAGCGATACCATAAAAAAAGAGTTAATTTTTTCTGACAATGCGTATAATCATGTATCTGAACGTTTACAGAGATTTGGACTTAAAGTTACAGACTCTAATCGACAACAAGCATTATTTCCAGAAGGCGCTATTTTAATTGATAATCTTAATGGAACAGCAAAAGGATGTTATTTATCTTGGCATGGTCACGATATATTTATGCTTCCAGGTCCGCCTAAAGAAGCTTGGCCTATGTTTGATGATTTTGTTGTCACTCAGTTATTAAAAGATAATTATTTTTTCCCAGTGTATAGAAAACGCTTTTTAACGCTTGGGTTAATTGAAGGAGAAATTGCGCCAGAAATAGATAAAATAGCAGAAAGAGTAAATGTAGAAACAGGTTATCGTTGGGCTTATCCTTATTTGGAAATAAAGTTGCAAGCAGAAAATGAAGACAAGCTTCTTTCTATTGTGAATGAAATCTCAGAAAAAATAGATAAACACATTGTTTCATTTGACGCAATGGAAGACGCCGTCAATTGCATGAATAATAGGCTTAAAAAGCAAGTTTTTGTTATAAAAAACGAGTTTAGTGAAGCTATTTTAAATTCGTGGAATCATTCGTATTTAACCTTATCAGACAGTAATTTTTACTCAAAAAATTCTATTATTGTTACATACACTATCTCAGCAAAAGATGAAATGAACAATGTTTTAATATTACATTTTTCAGCCTCTCTCAACAAAGAGATATTTTACGAGCATACCTTACAAATTCCTAATAGAAGCGTTGAGGTTAAGCGTTATATTGAGCACTATCTTGCATGGCAATTATCTCAAATTTTCAAGGAGAAAACATGTCCCAACTAGAAAGCTTAAAACGTTTTCATTCTTCTGAAATATCAGATGCTTTAGATGCTTGTGGCGTAGAAGGAGCTCTGTTAAATATTAAACCTGTTGTTTCTGGGGTGCAACTCATTGGCCCTGCTTATACGATTCAATACAGAAGTTATGACAAAAAACCAAAAGAATTCAAAATGGCCGGAGACTATATTGATCATGTGCCAGAGCATCATGTTATTGTTCTCGATAATCAAGGCCGACAAGACTGTACTTGTTGGGGAAATATCTTAACTCAATTTTCTCTAATGAAAAATATTAGTGGCACAGTGGTCAATGGTTCTGTCCGCGATATCGACTTCATTAGACAAGTTAAATATCCTGTATTTTCTAGAAATGTGTATATGCGATCTGCAAAAAATAGAGCTTATAAAGCTTCAGAACAAGTCACGATTAATATAGAAGGGATTACCATAAACCCGGGAGATATTATTTTTGGAGATGATCTTGGAGTACTCGTTATTCCAAAACATTTGATAAATGAGGTTATTGAAAAAGCAGAAAATATAAAAATAACAGAGCAAAAAATTGTCCACGCTATCATTCACGATAAAATGTCATTGCATAATGCCAGACAAAAGTATCGATATGACCAACCTTGGTTAAAAGACTCTTCTGAGGAGGTAAAATGCTAAAACAATTAAGTGACTATGAATTTATCGATATTCATTATCATGCTAGCCCTGATTTATATAATCGTCGATGGAACGCTATAGAAACCGGACAACAGTATGCGGCGCTCAATGGAGCTGTTGTACTTAAAAGTCATTTAGGATCTACTGCGGTACAAGCAACCTTAGCTCAACAAGCAGGTTATCCTGTTTTTGCGTCCTTAGTATTGAATAGTATTGCTGGGGGACTAGATTATCAGGTTATTATACGTGCTTTATGCGAATATCAACCCGTAATATCTGCAAACTTATTGGTACACTTTCCTACAATTACAGGTAGGAAGCATTCTTCAAAGCTTAATCGTCAATTAGTGCATGCTAATTTACAACCATATGCTTTAAAAGGCCTTAACCTCACGAAAGAGAGCACTCAATTTGAATTAAAAAAAGAAGTTATTGATATTATCAAAATGGCCAAAGATCACCCAATAATTTTATCTTCTGGTCATGCTAATAAAGAAGAAGTCTATGCTCTCGTGGATGCTTGTGATAAATTTCAAGTGAAATTGCTCTTAAACCAACCTGCTAATCCTCTTACAGGATTAAATGCTGAGGAATTGTTAAAAATTACTGATTGTCCGTGGATATGGGTAGAACAAACATTTTTAACTTATTCTTTAGCTTATCAAGACGAGAATGATTTTACTGATGTGATTCAAAAAGTACCAAGAGTTATATATAGTTCTGATCTTGGTCAAACAGATCAAAGAGATATTGCAGAATGGCGAGAATACTCAAGGCAAACATTTGAAAATTTAAGATTATCTTATGAAAAAAAGGAAGCATTATGGAAAACGCACGCGCTCACACTCTTAACGGAGTAAATAAGAAAAATTCGTTATTATTTTTAATAACACTTACGTTAATGAGTACAGCAGGTTTAGTGGGATCTGATGTTTATCTACCAACGTTACCAGAAATCGGTCACTTGCTCATGAAAGATTCTCATGCTATGCAGTTTACACTTAGTATTTATCTTTTCGGGTTATCGATCGGACAATTAATTTGTGGACCATTAACAGATCGTTATGGAAGAAAAAAATTACTTATTGGCGGTATGTTTTTATATTTGCTCGCTTCACTCGCTTGTGCTTTTTCTACTACTTATTCGCAGCTTTTGATTGCACGTTTAGCTCAAGCATTAGGAGCATGTACGGGTCTAGTCATTGGTCGAGCTATTGTAGGAGATTTATATGATGCTAGAGATGCAGGTAAAATATTTTCAACTATATTTCCTTTTGTTGGGATGTCACCAGCAATATCCCCAGTTATCGGTGGATTAATAGGTTATCATTTTGGCTGGCCAGCAACCTTTGTTTTTGTTGGACTATTTGCATTAAGTGTTATCGTCTTATCTTTTTACTATATTCATGAAACGTTGAGTTTCGATAAACGTATACCTTTACATTTATGGAATATTCTAAAAAATTACCCGGCAGTATTCAAAAATAAAAAATTTATTCTTTATGTTTCTGCTCCATGTATGGCTTATATTGCTTATTTTGCCTACATCGCTCAATCTCCTTTTATTTTTCATGCGCTAGGATACGGCGAGCGAGCGATTGGATTTTTTTACATTACTCTATCTATAACCTATGTTGCAGGAAATCTATTAGGAAAAAAATTGTTACATAGTTTTACATTAGATAAAACTTTACGAATAGGCTATTGTTTTTTTGTTTTTGGTGGATTTCTCCTTGCATTAACGGGGATTTTAGATTGGCCATTAAGTATGATGGTAGTATCTATTTCATTATTAACTTTAGGGAATGGATTTCTTATCCCTTTAGGAGCGGCTGGGGTGGTAAGTTCGTGTTCTGTGGCTGTTGGATATGCTTCTGGGTTACTAGGATTTTTACAACTTGGAGTTGCTGCAATAACAACGGCCTATATAGCGGTTTTAAGTAACAACGAAATATATCGCTTAGGTTTATTTATTTTTATAGTTACTGTAGTGGGTTTGTTTTTACATTTAATTTTAAAAAAATCGAGCATAGATTATGAAAAGAGAAAATAATGGTTTTGCTAAAACTTAACACTAATGTTCGTTTTGCAACATCAAATCTGAACAGCTCAAAGGCAACCTCTGAAATTTTGAGTCTAGTTTATGAACTGCCTAAATCGCCAATCAAAATAATATCATTGAACAAAATGTGTATCATGAGCTTCTAGGGAAGACTAGGTACATTGATTGAGTTGTTTGAGTTTGCACGTTCGCTCATCAAATTATTTGTACGGGAAAGTTTTTATCAGATGTGGGCGTTTATTGGTAATCCTGATAATCGAGCACCGCCGAAAGAAACGGTGTGGTAGCGTGTTCAATCAACTTAACCTGAATGGGGTTCGGTTTTCTTTTTCTTAACATTGGCTTTTGTGAAAACAATGGACAAAATGAGATGCGCGTAAAACTGCGCTTCGGCTGGATTTTAAGCCACTTTGTTCATGAGGCAATCAATGTCGAGCTTGGTAGGTAATATTACGCCGCAAGTGAGAATTGCTGAGAAATATCCAATAAAATTGTGGATTTATACGAAATGGTTTATCCTAGTACAGATAAAATTATATGTGTTACAGGTATGCAAACGAGAAAAAAACATTCTTTGTATCTATCTATGTTGATGGTTGCCATTTTTTGTTGCATACATATGTTTTCGGCTCCGCTGCTTGGTGAAGAAATGCGCTATGCTTCAGTTGCTTGGAACATGTTTTTTTGCCACAATTGGTTTATTCCGCAGTTAGGTGATGCGGCTTACTTACATAAAGCACCGTTACTATTTTGGTTATTAGATCTTGGTTGGTTGATTAATATTAACTGGCCATGGCAGGTAATTATTCCAACTTCTTTTGCCTTGCTGACGGTATTGTACACACAAAAACTCGCCCAAGCTATTTTTCCTCATAAGCAAAAAATTGCTGTATTAGCCCCTATGACGTTAATTGCCATGCCTTTTTTCATCACGAACTTAGGTATTTTGCGTTTTGATATGATGTTAACTTTGTTTAACGCTATGGCTTGTTACTCTTTGTTTCGCATGAGATCATCATATAAGTATTATCTGCTATTTATAGTTGTAAATGGTTTGGGACTATTAACTAAAGGGCCAGTTATATATATTTTTACAGTTTGTGAAGCGCTAGTCTTTTGTTTTTGTTTTAGCTCATCTCCTTGGCGAAGCGTTATAAAATCCTTGTTAGGTATTTTATTTTCTTTAAGCGCTATAACAATATGGTGGGGGCCAATCATTTATTATGGGCAAGCGCATTTAATCTATCAAATGTTTGCTGAACAAGTCGTTGCTCGTGCTACAGGAGGTATTAGTGTTGCGAAACCAGTATGGACTTATGTCTCATTGTTGCCTTGTTTTTTCTTGCCTTGGTTATTTTTTTCGCCCTTTTTTCAGATCAATCACCGTAAGGAAAAACAGGAATATGATAAAAGATCTGCGAATTATTTATTGTATGTTTTTATGTTTTCTTTCATTATTTTTTCTTTAATTAAAACCAAAGAGTCACGCTATCTTTTGCCGCTTACGCCTGTAATGGCTGTTTATATTGCTTATCGTGTAGAAAAAATGATGTTTTTATTTTCAAAATGTTCTCATTTTTTTAGCACCATGGTTCTTGGTCTGGCACTTTCTTTCTCTTCAGCAGTTCTTTTGGTTTTGTTGTCTTATTTTCCAGGGAAAATTCATATTTTTTATGCAGTCTACTTTCCGAAAATAACCTTGTATTTATTGTTTATAACCGGCTTATTAGTGAGTATTAGCGTGCGTTTTTCCATTAAAAACCAGGTGAAAATTTTATTAAGCTTAAGCGTTTTAGTGTCAGGCGCTATTGATTTAAGCACGACATATGCAGTGTCGAAAACTCAAAATATCCAACCTGCGATTGATTTTATCAATCAGCTTTTTTTAAAAAATATTCCGGTTGCAAGTGCTGATTTGTTTGCTTTAGATATGCAATTTTCAGGTAGGTGGCTACACAGCATTCCAATAATCTCTGAAACACAAGTTCATGAATGGGCGAAAAATAATCCGACGGGTTGGTATATAACAAATATAGATAAAAATGATATTTCTAATGCTTATGCTGGTATCATTCATGGCTGTTTTGAGCAATCTTATTCGCATATGCGAGCGGTGTTGAAAATTTGCCCTATCGCTCATTCAGCGGCGGATGGCGCAAAATAAAGTAAATATTGCGCAAATAAATAAAAATACCCGCTCCCTGACCAAGAATAAAAACAGGATCTCGGCGATAAATGGCATAAATAAATAATACAATGCCGCCGCTTAAGCTGAAATACCAAAACACTGTCGGAACAACACTGCGTTTGATTTTTTCGCTAGCTAGCCATTGAATGATAAAGCGCATAGAAAACAAAAACTGTCCTAGCAATCCTATCGCTAACCAAATATGTTCTGTTGAAAATATATTATTCATGTGTTTCTTCTATTTTAGGGTTGCAAGCACGCCGTGCTAACCATGCTACGCCGAATAGATCGATGATGCCAACGCGCAAACGTCCCCATGTATTGTACTTAGACACGCCAAATTGTCGTGCTGCGTGTTGAATAGGAACATTAACGACTTGATAGCCTTGCCTTTTATAAAGAGCGGGTAAAAAGCGGTGCATATGATTGAAGTGGGGTAGCTCAAGAAAAGTAGTTTTGTAAAAAAGTTTCAATCCACAGCCAGTATCAGGGCAATTATCGTTTAATAGATTAGCTCGAATTTTATTGGCTATTCTAGAAGATATTAATTTGATCCAGGGATCTTGGCGACCTTGTCTATGCCCCGCAAATAGTGTAATTACTTTATTCTCTGTGTAGGTATTATGTGCTTGTAATAATTTTAAAATTTCGCTGGGAGGATTTTGGCCGTCACCATCTAGCGTAGCAACTAAGTCAAAACGTGCATTTTTTACTCCTGTTAAAACTGATGCACTTTGTCCAGCGTTATTCGCATGTTTCACATAGCTAAGGGCAGGGTGACTTTGCCTGATATTTGCACAGACTTCTTTTGTATTATCCGTGCTACAATCATCTACGACTACGATTTCGATTGGGCAGATATTTTGAAACGTTAGCTCAATATTTTCTATAAGGGTTCTGAGATTATCTTGTTCATTATAGGCGGGAACTACAATACTTAATGCCATGGCAAAACTCCAAAGAATGACCAGCGATCCTAACGCAGATACTTCTATAGATCAACTGATTTTATCAAAACTGGTAAGGCAACAATTTTTGTAAAATTGTTGCCTTATTTTTGAATTTACAAAACATATTCGTACGTCAAAAAATACCAATAAAGCCTGTAATATGGAGAATTAATTTTGATTTAGCTTCACTTTTAACTGCGGAGCAGGTTTAAAAGTGGCCACGATTGAGCGAGGAATAGTAATTTCTTGGCCATTGGATGGATTTCTCCCCGTTCTTTCCGCCCGAATTTTTGTTGCTAATGTCCCAAAACCTGGGATAACCATTTTGTCCTGATTCGTCAAGACGTCGGTAATTGTGTCAAATACAGCCATAAAAGCGTTATCAGCTTCTACTTTGGTTACATTGAGTTTGGCGGCAAGGATATTAATAAAATCAGCTTTTGTCATATAAAAAGTTCTCTTAGATAAAAGGAAGCATACTTTATCACAATGACGCTTAAGATGTATTTTTCTGAGCGTATCTTTTTTTATTTCTTTTCATGTCTTATTGTTTTTGGCCAAACTTTACACTTGATCTTCCTTGTGATTAGCGTACAATTATCATCTTGCCTGGATTTAATGAATTAATCTGATGTGGCAGGTTGTAATTCCAGAATATAGAATGAACGAGACGGAAAAATTTTTATGTATCTTTTAGTCGACGGCAATAATTTTTATGTTTCCTGCGAGCGTGTTTTCAATCCAAGATTGGAAAATAAGCCTGTTGTTGTGCTCTCTAATAATGATGGATGTATCGTTGCGCGAAGCGCTGAAGCAAAAGCTGTTGGCATCAAGATGGGGCAACCAATGTTTGAGATTGCCGCCCTTATTAAAAAACATCAAATAGAATGGTTATCGTCTAATTACGCGTTATATGCTTCTATGTCAGCACGTATGATGCGTTGTATCGAAGAGCACTGTTCTCATATAGAAATTTATTCGATTGATGAAGCATTTGTCGATGTCTCTGGGCTAGCTGAAGAAAAATTAATACTTTTTGCAAAAAGTTTGCGTCAAACTGTTACGCGATGGACAGGGATTCCCGTATGCGTTGGTGTTGGCAAGACTAAAACATTAGCCAAGTTGGCAAATAGTTTAGCTAAAAAGTCGGGAGATGAGGGAGTGTTTTCATTAATATGCCCTAGTAAGCATCGCGCCGTGTTTTTGGCATGTTTTATTGAGGATGTTTGGGGAATTGGACGCAAGACAACAGCGAAATTGCATGACCTAGGCATTGAAACGTTAGATCAGTTAATACAACAACCTGCACCATGGATACGCGGTGCATTGGGTTTAGGGGTGTTAAAAACGGTGATGGAATTGCAAGGTATATCATGTATTGATTTAGATGATATGGCCTCGAAAAAAGCAATAAGTTCTTCACGCTCATTTTCACGTCCGGTGACCACCTTAGAGGAGTTGTCAGAAGCCATGAGCACCTATGCTGCAATTGCAGCTAGAAAATGTCGATTACAACACGGTTTTGCGCAAGGGATCTGCGTCTACATAACGACTAGCCGATTTAAACGCAAAGAGCATTACTATGCTAGACAAACAGCAACAGTATTTAATACTCCCGCTAATGATACAAAGACGATTACTCAAGTAGCCATAGGTTTATTGAACAACATATTTCGCGCAGGTTATTCATACACAAAATGTGGAATTGTTTTATTAGATATTCACCCTGAAAGCCATGTTCAAGGAGATATGCTAGTAGTGCAGGATTCGTCTAAAATAAAAGTTTTAAGCCAAGTACTTGATAAAATTAATCAGCGGTATGGTAGAACTACGATTTATTTGGCTGCTGAAGGGTTGAAAAAAGAGTGGCTTGCAAGAAGTAACAAAAAATCTCCGAATTACACTACAAGCTGGGATGAGTTACCTATCGTAAAAGCATAAATAAAGCTAATAAAAACCATATTCATATAACTAATCACTTTAAGATGAGTTGTTTTTTTTAAAAACTTGCTTACAATTAAACGGTTAAATAACTTTAAGGAAAATTGTCATGAGCGCAAAAATTGAGAAATTAAAATTAGCACTAACTGCAGCAAAAGAAACGATTAAATCATTAAAAGATGATTTGCGCACGTTAAAAGCGGATCATAAAGAGGCATTAAAATCAGTTAAGGCGGGTGCTGCGGTTAAGCCTGTTCAAGCTAAAAAAGCAGTTAAAGCCAAGGCAACAAAAACAGTTGCTAAAAAATCTGCCGCTAAGAAAGCTGTAAAAAAAGTAACAAAAAAAGCAGCTGTTAACAAGACAGCTCGAGTTAAAAAAGCTGTGGTAGCGCCAACACCTGCAACAGACGCTTAATATCTATGTTCATAACATCCCTCTTTCTTTGTTAAAAAGCAAGAGGGTGTTCTATGTTTTTATGCGATTTTCATACATGACCCATTAGCTTGTCCAAGCATGACAAGCAGCGGATATCATGATCTCCATAAATTTTCAAAGAATTTTTGTAAATATCTACTATAATAAATTCCATATGAGAGATTTGGAGTTTTTATGTTAAGTCTACGATCAGCTGCAACTCTTTTTAAAGCACAAAAATATTTTATTCATCATGCAAACAGCCTCCTATCGTTCGTTGGACTGCCCTTTATCCAAATGCGCCACAATATTTGAAATACCTTGCTAGAAGAACGTTTTTTGATAATTATTCTACAGATATAAATATAGATTTATTGAACAAAGATTTTAGACAACATACTTTTGATGATTTTTTTGGTGAAAATTCAACAGTAGATTTACCAAAATTATTTTCTCAGTTTTATGAAGAATTAAATGAAACTGAGAAACGACAACGATTAGCAATGAATAAGGAGTTGGAAAATACGATAAGTTTTCTTAATTTGCGTCTAGATATTGGTAAAGCGATACATGAAAGAAATATAGATCAATTAAAGCATTTGACTCAATCAAGGGCGGGTTGAAAATGGTAATGGTGTTTTAAGATATGATTTGCCAAGAAGTGCAAATATTGAATCTTTAACACAAAATCAGATTGATAAAATTGTGAATAAAATTAATAATAGGCCAATGAAATGTTTAAGGTATAGAACACCTGCTGAAGTTTTCAGCAGCATTATGGAAAATTAGCGAAAGGATTTGTCGCACTTCAGACTTGAATGCGCGGTTCTTTGTCGATCGAATTACGTCGCTGCTATTGGCTTGTAATCCGCATAATTAAGTTTCAATTTAAACGACAGTGAGTTGTCCTTATGCTATATCCGCGACAGGATTTAATATTTCTGTTAATTCTTTATCTGCTCTTGAGCTAGTAAATAACGTTAAAGGGCATCTAGAAATTTTAAGGTCGCAAAAAATTGTCCCGGCTACAGTTGTCAGACCTAAAATTCCGGCTAGGATGGTTGCGTTTCCGGCGAGTTCCTGGATAATTATTTCACTCCATTTTGTATTATTTTCAAAGAATAATCGGCCTATTAAAGGTGCCACGAGATAGCCTGTTAAATACAGAGCAAAGTTTAAAATATTAAATATATGTCTACAGCTTGGAGAAGTATGTGAATTAGCAGATGGAATAAAATAACTTAGTGTCCCAGTAACTAAGCCAGCTGCCATGCCACCAATAATGACGGTTACTGTGTTAGAACGAATATTTTTCTGATGAAACCAAGCCCAGGAACCTAATGCGACTGACGCTCCTCCTCCCAAGCCAAATGTCATTGCAGATTTAAGAGGTTTGTTCGTACTCATGTGAGTTTCATCAGCCATTGTTCACCCCTCTATTTTATTATTTTTATTTCTACAAGTATGAAAAAATTTTAGATCTGAAATCTTAAGATAATCTTAGGAAAAAAATTTACTAAAAAATTCTAGCTCGGGTATGCAAACGACATAAAAAAACACTGATTCTACTTAAGTTTATTGTAAGATAATTTCTGAGCAAATTTCCGCTTATTTCAAATGTCTAGACAATAAATTGATGCTTTTTGGTTATTATATAATTCATATGTTCGGAAAATGCCCTGTTATTGATTAGCGAACGTTAAATTTATAGTCGTTAATGCTGGATTTTCGGCAGTAATCCGCTGGGTTTAATCCGATTTTATTGAGCTCGCCGACATGAAATTTCCAGGCTATATGATTTATAATCTGCTCCATAAGCACGCAGTATAAAGACAGAAAACTTTGATTTAATAAGTTATGGTTGAATTTTTGTATGCAATAGATGCTTTATTATCATCTAATTTACGGCCAGAGTTATTCACAGGATGGTAGATTGTGTGAATCTAGGTGTGCTAAATTTTCGGGCAAGAAAAAACTTCAAGAGGGGCAAGAGTGTTTGATCTATTGAGAAAATTCATAGGAAAAGAAACCAGTTTGCAAAGGCGAGAGCGTGAAGCTGATGAGGCTAAGCTGCGTCAACAACAGCAGTGGCGTGAACAAGCTCAAGTCGCAGGTATTAACCCCGATGCGCTGGCGGTTTTTGGCGGTCACCAGCGGGGTGTATATGCTTTAGCGCAGTTGCCAGATGGACGTCTTGCGAGTGGAAGTTATGATACTACAATTCGTTTGTGGGATGTATCTAGAGCCGATTGTGTATTGACTTTGATCTGGGATGCTAACTATGTAAGCGCCTTGCTACCGTTATCAGACGGTCGTCTCGTTAGTGGAAGTGAAGATGCTATGGTTCGTTTGTGGGACGTATCACAAGCTAAGCTGATACAAACATTCGATGGGCATGATTATGGCATATGTGCATTAACAATGTTATCAGATGGGCGTTTTGCGAGCGGGAGTTGGGATAAAACGATCCGATTATGGAATATATCGAAAATTACGAATCCCGTGCTTTTGGGTAAGCATAAGGGTGGTATATATGCTTTATCCCAATTATCCGATGGGCGTCTTGCGAGCGGTGGCGAGGATGGATGGATTCGGCTCTGGGATATAACGCAGAGCCTGTGTACATCGACCCTATATGGGCATAAGCACACAGTGCGTAGTTTAATCCAGTTATCGGATGGACGTCTTGCGAGCGGTGGTGATGATGAGGTAATTCGGTTATGGGACGTGCGGCATTGTTCGTGTCTGCTTACATTGAAGGGACATAGTAGTGCTGTATACGCTTTAATACAGTTATCAGATGGTCGTCTTGCGAGCGGAGGTTATGATACTACGATTCGTTTATGGAATGTATATCAGGCTACTTGTGTGGCAACACTGACTGGGCATGTAGGCGGTATATATTCCCTCATACAATTATCGGACGGTCGGTTGGCGAGCGGGAGCGGCGATGAGACAATCAGACTGTGGGATCTTGGCTTGGGCTCGATAGCATGTGAAGTGGCAAAAAGTGACGGAGAAGCAGATAGATTGGCGAATGAGGCTGAAGATAAGTCACAGTATCAGTGTCGGCGATCAGATGAGATTCGGTGTGAACAAGATAACGTCTTTGCTTCGTTATCGAAGACAGGTTTTTATGCTAATCAGGTATCAATGGTTTCTCACAACTTAAACGGAGTGAAAAAAGTATTTTAAATTTAATGCTAGATATTTTTTAAAAACGTAGAAATATTATTTCAATCTTTGACGAAAAAGTGCGAAGTGGTTATGATACTATCAGTAGTATATCTAGTAGTGAAGGGTTGTGTTCAAAATAAGGCGATTATAAATAATAATGAAAATCAAACCTTTTAATGAAAAGTTAGCTCAATTAACACGAATTTTAAGTAATGGGCAATATCATGATGGCAATATGCTAGGTCATATGTTGCATATTACACGAAGTGCTGTCTGGAAAATGATTAAAAAATTTGAATCTTATGATGTTAATATTGATTCTATTCAAAGTAATGGATATGCACTAAAAGAACCTTTGATTATGCTAGAGCCAAATTTAATTAAAAGTGCATTTGCGGATGATATTAATGTCACTGTTTTGGAAAGTGTTCCTTCGACTAACGCTTATTTTCAATCAGTAGATAATTTTCAAACAAAAAAAATTCATTGCTGTTTTTCTGAGCATCAAACGCAAGGGCGAGGAAGGCTTAATCGTTCGTGGGTTTCGCCATTTGGAAAAAATATTTATCTATCGTGTTACTACCCTTTTCAAAAAGACCTCAGTGAACTGGCAGGATTAAGCTTGGTTATCAGTCTTGCAGTTATTGAAGCACTCCGTGAATTAGGTTTAACTTCAGGTTGTGCAAAATGGCCTAATGATGTTTTGTATAACGGAAAAAAAATAGCCGGCATTCTCATGGATGTACACGCCGAATCACATGGTTTTTGTAAAGTCATTATTGGTATTGGTTTAAATGTAAATATGACTATGGATGATCAGCCTGATATTGCTCAGGCCTGGACTTCTGTGCGAGAAGAAAGTAATAAATTATGGGATCGGAATGAAGTAGCGATTATTCTACTACGTCAATTGCTGCAATTTATTCAACGCTTTGAGCAAGAAGGATTTTCTGTTTTTTCTGAAGCATGGGATGCAGTTGATTGGCTAAGGCACAAAATGATTACTCTTGATTATAAGCAGGATCTGGTCGTTGGGACGGTTGTTGGTATTAATCCTAACGGTAATATATTACTCCGTTTTACTAATGGTGATGTTAAAGCTTTTTCATCTGGTGATGCAAGATTACTCAAAATTTAAAATTTAAAATGTCTGTATCAGGCATGATAGTTCCCAAATGAGGTGCGGGCAGCCAAGTTTTAAGCGTGGCGATGTTTTCTTCTAAATAAGGCATATTTTTTTCAAAACTATTTGCAATCCAGCCAATTAGTTTTCCTCCTGATCGTGTAATAGAATCACAGGATAACAGCGCATGATTAATGCATCCGAGTTTCATCCGAACAACTAAAATAATTTCCATGGCATGATGTAACACATAATCGGCATAAGTTTCGGTATCATTTAAGGGTAAAAGCCAACCGCCGGCCCCTTCAACTAAACAAATATCAGCAGGATAAGATAAGGCATAAGCAGTTTTTTCATTTAATGTTTCAATAGTTAGGCTGCAATTTGCTTTTTTCGCTGCTAGATGTGGCGCGATAGCTTCCGGAAAAGCAAAAGGATTAATGTTTCGATACGGTAGTTTAATACTAGCCTCTTGTGAAAGCTGTAATGCATCATCGTTGCGCCAGGTTTGATTGACTTTTTCGCATCCAGAAGCAATCGGTTTTAATCCTAGCGTACGATAACCCAGTTGATTAAAATAGCTTAATAATTTAATAGATGCATAAGTTTTTCCAACGTCAGTATCCGTTCCGGTAATAAAAATTGTGCGTTTCATCTTTTTTCCAGAATAAATAGTCCAATATTATAAGTTAATGTTTGGGTGTAATTGTCTCGAATAGCTTTTCTAATAGCTGAGTATGAAAAATCATGATGTTCACACACTGTTGCTCCTGTCATTTTAAGCATCCTCAACCCTTGTAATAGGTTGTCAAAATGTAAATATTCAGTTAAATTTTGATTATGTATGACGGAAAAACCAATAGAATTAAGTTTTTCTATGATTGCTGCGGTGTTGTAGAAGTTATGTTTATTAAAGTAAGGTGCTAATTCTTCAAACGTTCCCGTTGTCGGAATACTAAATGCAAATAATCCATTTAGTTTTAATGCCAAATAAATGGTTTCTAGTGTTGTTGATAAATCTTCACTCCAGTGTAATGCCATGTTAGAGAACACTAGGTCATATGTATTTGTTGGTAATAAATCAAAATTATTTTTCTTGAAATAAATTTTTTCTGAACAATATATTTTTGCTTGCTCTATCATCGAAGAAGAAAAATCAATTGCTTCGAAGTGTTGATATTCGATTGAAGAGGCTAAGTTTTGAGTTGTAAATCCTGTGCCGCATCCTAAATCAATTAATGTGCCAAATTGATTTTTAGGTAAGCAAAGTATTAATTGCTTGCCGACTTCTTTTTGGACATCAGAAAAACCATCATAGTTCTTTGCAGCTTTATTAAATGACCGCATTATTTTATTCGTGTTTAATGACATATAAACTCTTGTATAATTGAATTTACTTGGTCGCGTTCGGTAAATAGCAGGGCGTGGCCGCCAGATAGTACTTTATGTATTTCATTAGAAGCAAGAAAATGTTCAACTGGCACTAATGCATCGTTTGATCCTTGAATTCGCAAAATAGGTAGTGTTAATGTTTTATATGAGGCACGTAAATCAGTAGTTTTTAAAAAATATAATTCTTGCATTAGCTTTTCTTTCGTTGCTGGCGTAGCGGCAATAAAATGTGATTGCCAATTTTTAATGTGTCTAGACAGATATGGATAAAACACCCATTGTAAAAATTTTTTTTGAAAGCTAATCAAATCATGTTGAGCCATTTGCCAATATTGATCTGAAAAATTAGAAAAGTATGGCGTGCTATTTATCAGAATTAGTTTTTGATAATAATGTGGCTTTTCTAAGCATTTTTTAATCGCTAGTAATCCTCCCAAAGACCAGCCAATGAGAATGTTGTCAGGTGTTGTTTCTGTCCATAATGTGTTGGAAAAACTCCAGCCAGAAAAAAAACTCATTTATTCTCCTGGTCAAAAAATTCGGCTAGATTCACTATTAAGCGTTCGATATGCTCAATAGATAATTCACTGGAAAGAGAGATTCGTAACCGTGCTGTATTTTCTGGTACTGTTGGCGGTCTGATGCAGACAACAAAATACCCTTGATTTCGTAAAAATTCTTGGCAGGCTAATGCTCGATGATTGGATCCAAGGAAAACGGAGCGAATAGGAGTATTATCCATCGAAATCAAAGGTATTTGAAATTTGCTCGCCGATTGATTAAAAAACATAATGTTTTCATTAAGTTTAATACGTCGCCACGATTCTTGTTGTAAGCATGTTAATGCTGTCATTGTTGCTTCAGCAACTGCCGGTGGCAAGGCTGTACTGTATCGATACGTTCGACCTTTTTGAATTAAAGTTTCAATAAGAGATGTGTCACCAGAAATTATCGCCCCCATGCTGCCTAAAGCTTTTCCTAAGGGTTGAATTAAGCAGTGAATACTCTCTTGTGATAATTCAACATGATCGATAACGCCAGCGCCTAATTTGCCTAATACTCCTAATCCGTGGGCGTCATCGACAACAAGCAATGCATTATTTGCTCGTGCTAGATCTGAAAATTTTTTTATTGGTGTTAAGTCGCCATCCATGCTGAAGATGCTTTCTGTAACAATAATGTTGTGCTTATTAGGCTGTAGTAAATCTTTTAATCTATTTAAATCTTGATGTGGAAATCGCTGATGTTTTGCTCTGGATAAACGAATACCATCTAGCAGAGAAGCGTGGCAATATTTGTCACTATAGATCCATGAATGGCGATCAGCAAGTGCATCAAAAATAGCTAAATTTGCATGAAAGCCTGAATTAAATAACAGCGTTTCTCGTTTTAAAAAATCTGAAAATGCTTCTTCGAGTTTTTGGTGCGCAGCAGAAAATCCAGAAACAAGCGGTGATGCGCCACTGCCTAAGCCGTATTTTTTTGCTGCTTTAGAAAAAGCATGTTTGACGATCGTATGTTGAGCTAAATTTAGATAATCGTTACTGCTTAAATCGATATATGTTTTTCCGTTATATACAATGGAAACAGGGTCATTTTTGCTAATGCAAACACGTTTCCGCCATGCCTGTTTCCTATGTATTTCAGAAAAATTTACATTCAACATGTTTTCGTATTGATGCCTAGTTTTTCAAATAGTGCCTTATCTCTTTCAACGGAGGCATTTTTTGTCGTCAGTAGCTTTTCTCCAAAATGAATAGAGTTGGCGCCAGCATAAAAACAAAAAGCTTGCATTTCGTCGCTCATGCTTTCTCGGCCGGCAGATAATCGAATTTTGGCGTGAGGAAATAGAAGCCGTGTAACGGCGACCGTTCTAATAAACTCAATAGAATCAATTTTAGGCGTGCTTTCTAGCGGGGTTCCAGAAACTGGGATTAACTGATTTAATGGGATGCTTTCAGGCGGTGACTCTAATTGTAATAACGCTAACAAAAATTGAATGCGATCTTCTCGCGATTCGCCCATGCCTATAATGCCGCCACAACAGGTTTTCATGCCTGCGCGATGAATATTGCTTAACGTATTTAATCTATCTTGATAGTCTCGTGTCGTGATAATTTTCTTATAAAATTCAGGTGAGGTATCTAGATTGTGGTTATAATAATCTAATCCTGCCTCTGATAGGCTTTGTGCTTCTTCAGCTGTTAACATGCCTAATGTCATGCAGCTTTCTAATCCGGCTTCTTTGATAACGCGAATCATTTCAATTAATTTTGGAAAATCTTTTTTAGGTGGACTTCGCCATGCTGCGCCCATGCAAAAACGTGTGGCGCCATTATTTTTAGCATCCATTACTGCTTTTTCTACAGCGCTGACATCCATAAGTTTTTCATCTTTTAGCCCCGTGTTGTAATGTGCACTTTGCGGGCAATAAGAGCAGTTTTCAGGACATCGCCCCGTTTTGATATTTAATAAAGTGCAGCATTCTACTTCTTGTGGGTCGTTATGTTGCTGATGTTCTTGATGTGCTTTGTGAATTAAGCTAAAAAAGGGCATCTCATACAATGCCTGGATGTCATTTGCTGTTGTCATAAAAAAATTCAAACGCTCTTGTATTTACCAAAAATAATATGATACAGTTCAAATTTTCTACTGTCAACCATAATATAAATACCAGTTTACAATGAATAAAACATTATCAGAGCGCGATTTAAATCATTTTTGGCATCCTTGTACACAGATGAAAGATCATGAATCTTTACCATTAATTGAAATAGCTTTAGCAGATAAATGTTATCTTAAAACATACTCTGGAGAAAAATTATTTGATGCAATATCTAGTTGGTGGTGTAAAATTTTAGGCCATGGACATCCGCAATTAAAGACTGCTCTTGTTAAGCAATGCGAAAAGATGGAGCATGTGATGATGGCGGGGACTACCAATGAAACTATTGTTGGCTTATCAGAAATGTTAGCCGCCTTGTTGCCACCGCTTAGTAAAGTTTTTTATGCCAGCGATGGATCATCCGCTGTTGAAATAGCGCTAAAAATGAGTCTACACTCTAGAAAAATTTTAAGCCAGACTCAGCGAAAAAAATTTGCAGCATTATCTAATGGTTACCATGGTGAAACTATAGGTGCGCTCAGTGTTAGTGACTTAGGAGAATATAAATTACCTTATCAAGATCTCTTATTTACTACTACCTTCATTGATAACATTCCATATGTGAATAGTATTCAGGATCCATTATGGCAAGATTGTAGTGCTTATTGGGAGAAAATTGAGAAAAAACTTGCTCTAGTAGCAGATGAATTAACAGCTATTATTGTAGAACCTATCGTGCAAGGTGCTGGAGGTATGAGAATTTACAGCGCTGATTTTTTGAAGCGTTTAAGAGCATGGTCAGCAGCGCATGGCATCCACTTAATAGCTGATGAAATCATGACCGGTCTTGGCAGAACAGGAAAAATGTTGGCGTGCGAGCATGCCGAGATTACTCCAGATTTTTTATGTTTATCTAAAGGTTTAACAGCTGGTTGGCTACCAATGAGTGCTGTATTAACGACGCAAACTATTTATGATTATTTTTATGATGATTATGAAAAAGGTAAGTCATTCCTGCATTCCCATACATTTTCTGGGAATGCCTTAGCTGCTGCAATCGCTTGTGAAACACTAGATATTATTCAACAAACTCATCTGGTTAAATATGCTGTGTCGATGGGTGATAAGATGCGGCAATATTTTGCCGAGTTTTCTGAAAAATTTTATTTTTTAAAAAATATACGTGGCATAGGTGCAATAATAGCAGCTGATATTTCTTGGTCATCTCATAAAAGATTATCAACTATTGTTGCGCACCATGCTTTAAAACATGGTATTTTTTTAAGAACATTAGGCAATACTCTTTACTGGTTTCCTCCATTGATTACAGAAAAGCATGACTTAGAGTTATTAAAAAATGCTACCGAAAATATTTTAAAAGACTTAGAGATGAATCATATAAGATTTCATGTTTAAAATTTCAGTTAGCATCCAATTGATCTAGCAGCTGATAAGACTGACATGTCTACTAAAATCATTCAAAACATAGCCAATTCTTAGTGATAGCCAAGAGGGCGTAAGTAAGGTGAGTGACTTAACCATTGATTCCTACCGCATGTACGCAGTCTACCAAAAACGGTGGCGAATAGAAGAGTTTCACAAATCAATCAAGCAAAATGCCGGCTTATCCAAGTCGCCAACAAAGATCATTCGAGCCCAAGCGAATCATTTATTTGCTTCGATGATAGCTTGCTGTAAATTGGAGTTATTGAAAGTTAAAACATCCATGAATTACTTCGGCATTCGGAAAAAATTGCTGCTCAAGGCAAATTAAATGATGTTCAATCAACTACAGTTTTTAAAGGCTGCTGCGTAACATGAGTTATTGCCTGATTACATGACTGCAGAAGAACTTCCTCGCGTAGCACTAAAATAAATGTGATGAGCTTGTTGACAATAAAAGATTTGGTGGTAATAAATAGGTGCAGCAACTTGGTTTAGAGAATAAGCTGATTTAAATAACGAATATGATTTACAGTTTATGTTGACTTTTTTGAAATCATTGTTATGATATCCATTATCCCAACCCATAAATGTTATCTCCTGTTATAGGTTAATAACAGTATACCTTTTTTTGAATTGATCCACTTGGCGGAACCTAGCTACAAAAGCTTGATGTCGTGTTTTTTTGCCAAAAAAATTCATTCATAAAATTCCAACTCTATTAATTTATTAAAAAATACTATCTCGCCCTTATCTTTTTTTAAAAAAACCACCAATAAATCTATAGGATAAATATGAATTGCTAAAACACATGTCAAATAATAGGCGATTTGATGAAAATTATCATTATAATTTTCATATTCGGAAATGATTTAGATGATGGGTTCAGATGTTTGAAATATTCGTAGTGATTTAAAACAAAAATAATGAGGTAAAATATGTGGCAGAACAACGCTAATGACTATAAAGCACGAATTCGAGAACAACTTGGCCTGCAAGTAAATGCAGCGTTTTTTTATTTTTTGCTGCAAGAATCAATTCGTTATTTAGAGATAATGCAGGCAGAATATAAAAGTACAATTTCTTGGTTCCGCAAAGATTATCGACAAAAAAAATTGTTTATCAGTCGTAGTCAAGAATTTATAAATAGCTTTAATGCACTTTCTGTTGAAAAAGGCAGGTTTCAATTATCTAAATTATTTGCTTTTCTTTCATCTGTAAATAATTTTTTACGCGAAAATTGCACAGATGATGGTATTTTGTCGTTTTTAGCCTCTAGTGATGAGGCGCGTCGTTATAATGATTTTTCCGGTCAAGTATATTATGCTATTAAATCTCCAGTTGTAAAAGTGTGCTTTGATTTATCGTCAGAGTATTATAAAAAGCAGATAAAAAGGCTTTATGAACAAGCTGATAAACTAGCACTTGTACCACTAATTCAATCGATATTAGGACTAAATAATATACCTACACCTGTGAAACAATACAAGATAAATCAGCGTATAAAAGTCGAAGAAATGTGGCTAGATGCGGCCTATCCTAGAAGATTAGCAACACCATTACCGTCAATGAATTCTCTTTTAAATAGACATAATGAAGGCTCTTTTATTAGCTCTCATGTTTCTTTTGAGCGTTGCCGAGATTTGCGTAAGCAGGCAGTTGGTGCAGCTAGTGAAGCGCAAAAATGTTTGTCTGCGTTATGTAAAATTAACGAAAATTCATTATTGCATGATATTGAAAATGCCGCTAAGCGCATCAAAAGATTTACACTTTTTAAGAAATCTGGTCGTCGTTCTATAATGACACTTGTGCAAGAATTGAGATTATTACGTCAATTTGATCATAATTCATTTTTAAAAATCAAAACATCCACTGATTTAAAACAAATTTTGAAAAAAACAAATAATATTCAAAATAATATTTATCATAGAATTCAACATTTAAAGCAATTACCTCTTATGAAATTTGATTTAAACCTCTTATTAGCATTAGAGAAAAATTTTCAAAATTTTGTGCGGTATATTCAACAGCAAGCACATCATTATTCCTTAGAATGTCAATTCATTGAGCAAGAAAAATTATTACCGGAATTAAAAGTATCTATTGAAATGCATGAATCTGATGTTGCTACAGACTGGAAGAGATTGTGCCTTACTCTTGTTGAAATAGCTGACCGATATCGATTGCCCATGCCTGCACTGACGGCAACAGGCATAGAGTCTTTATTGGAATTAATACAAAGAAATTGCCATTTTACTTCAGAACCTGGCTGCTTGCTCGATCCAGAGAAACTACTTTCTGTTGGTGATTTATCACTATTAACCTATTTTATTTTTTCGCGTCGCTATGCTGATCAATCTAACGACGATAC
The DNA here is from genome assembly GCA_021151585.1 of Alphaproteobacteria bacterium. Taxonomy (GTDB): domain Bacteria; phylum Pseudomonadota; class Gammaproteobacteria; order JAGOUN01; family JAGOUN01; genus JAGOUN01. Next base: position 27,431 of record JAGKWX010000017.1, read on the forward strand.
TGGCATACAACATTGTTTTATATTGCTCAACTTTGATAAAAAATCTGGGTTAACAATATGCTCGACTATACAAGATGGTCGATTTATCCATTTGCTTAATATTCTAGAAACCCTAAAACTTACGCCTTTGTTACATTATAGTATACGACTAGTTGCCGTTGCGATGATGCAAGAATCTCGTACTAGCATAGAATATGCCACGCTGTATATGGTGCTTGATTCACTGCTAAATAATAGCTATGCAGCATTTGTGAGTGATTATCATGCCTTTCCCAAAAATATACATTGGGCGCTGAATTATTTACCCTATGCGGTAGAAACACGACTAAATTCTCAGTCCACGAGTTTTGTAAGAACAAGATTACTAGGGAATGGCTATGTTACCTCTGCTACCATTTTTCCAACACCGAAATATGCTATAGATGAAAGCTTATCAAGAAGTGTTTCGATAGATCTGGATATGTTTTCAGGTAGCCCAGAAGTTCATCCTCGCTCACTATCACAATCGTCACTGCGAAATAGTTTAGTGCTTTTAAGCAACTCGCCAGAGCGACGAAAGGCTAGTATAGACCGATTGGAAGATGTGTGCGGTCAATTAGTAGTTCATGCCAAAACCATTATGAGTAAACACCAAGATTTTGGCATTATGGCTAATTACGAGTCAAATAATCCTGTTGGTTATAATCAGATTCGATTAATGCACCAACGCGCCCAGCAGCATGGGCATGACAGCTCTTTGGTTATGATTTATATGCTAATTAGTTGGTACTACAAACAGCGCGAGAATAAGCTTTATACTGACGAATGTGTCACTTACCAACCCATGCTTGAGTCCTGTTTTCTTTTACGTGAATCACTAATCACGCAGCTCAGCCGTCCACAGGCAGTTGATTACAAAATATTCGAAAATTTTTTAAATCTTGACACAAAGAATTTAGCTAGTTCTGCTAAAAAATTGCATTCAATTTTACTAAAAATGATCCCTTATGAACATTTAGGTTTAGCTTTAAGCCAAGAAGATTTTGCGTTAATAGACCAAGCGATTAAATTTGTTAATCAGTATCCCTCTATTTTTGTTGCCAATAAAGAAGGTATGATTAAAGATGCTATGGTTGATGCGCTCATTGAATATCGTGACGCAAATAAACCACTGTTATTGATAATAACGTTATGGCAAGCTATGGTACGTAGTATTGAAAAAGAAAAAAATTCATCTGCTATGTCTAATCACTCATTTTTTATACAAGTTGGTCATTGGCAGCGACGTGCACGTTTGGCAATTGAAGGTGGTGAAAAAAAATGGCCCAATGATTTAAATGATTATTTGCCGAAAATGCAACATTTTCAACATATCGATCCAACAATTAAGGGCATGTGGTTATCTCTACAAAAATTATCGCCAGAGTCACCTATGCAATCTATCTGTTTGGAAGATAGAGATAATAATTTTACAGCATTATCTAATGAACATCTTAGCCAATTATCAGAGGAAGAGGCGCAGCAAGAGTTGACGCGTTATTTAAAATTTATTTTTGCATCAAATTTGCATCTTGTGCAAAAATATCTTGATGAGCTTTTATTTACCTGGGAAGCGCATGGAAAAATCACCACATCGGTGAAAGTTGTGCTTATGTTGCTTGAATGCTATGAGTCATATTACCAAAGTAATTATGATATTGGCTTAGATAAAGTGCATATTCTTAAGGCACGCTTTGAGAAAGAAAAATATCAATTAACTAAAGACGACATGCCAGTAAGCATTCAAAATCGATCAATGGCTGATGGTTATAGTAAACTACGCATGATTTTATTTTCTATAGCGATTCCTGTGACGCCGAAGAAGATGTTTTTCGGAGCATCAGCAAGAAAGTAGAAATAATATTCTATCAAAGCATTATCACGTTGCCTAAAATTGATGATTTATTGATTATCTTTATGGATTAAGAAAATCGAAATTTTTTATGTAGTTGGCCAACATTATTACACAATTTCATGCTGCAACAATCAGATACTCTGGTTGATATAAAAAAATTATCTTAAATGGATAATTGTATGTTATAGTTAGGTTATGCTAGATTCAAGTAAAAATATTAAAATCAATATTGAGCGAAAGAACATAAAAAATCTCTACGTTCGTATTAAATCATACAATGATATAAAAGTTTCTGCGCCGATGCGTATGCCATTGATAGAAATTTACAATTTTCTAGAGTCCAAAAAATTGTGGATTGCAAAGCAAAATGAAAAATTCATTCACGCCGATGAAAAATCTCACCCTAGAAAACTCTATAATCATGATGAGATTCATTATATATATGGCAAAGCATATATTCTAAAGCTGATCCCACACACAGGCAGGCCAAAAATCAGGTTAACAAATGATTGTATATTTTTTTATATTGATCCTCTTGCAGATATTATAAAAAAAACCGTTCTATTTGAACGCTGGTATTCTAAATGTTTGCATTTAACAGTCTTAGATTTAGTTCGAAAGTGGGAGATTAAAATGAATGTTTCGGTCAAACACGTTCAAATTAGAAAGATGAAAACACGCTGGGGAAGCTGCTCTCCAGGCTTGAAATCTATTCGCATCAATTTTGAGCTTGCCAAAAGATCGGTTGAGTGCATTGAATATATCGTTGTACATGAATTGGTGCATTTGCTAGAGCCATCGCATAATAAGCGCTTTGTGCTATTCATGGATACATTTCTTCCTAATTGGAGAATTAGAAAAAGAGAATTAAATAATGAACCATTAATTTTTTAATAAGGGATAATAAATCAATGAAGATAATGATCGATGCGGATGCGTGCCCAAGGCAAATTAAGGAGATTTTATTACGTGCATCGCATCGCACAAAATGTGAACTCATTTTTGTGGCGAATCAAGCGTTAAATATAACATCAACGTCGCTGATTAAAGTTGTCCAAGTGGGAAAGGGATTTGATGTTGCTGACAATTACATTGTTGAAAATGTGGAAAAACAAGCCCTGGTGATCACAGCAGATATTCCTCTTGCCGCGCAAGTGTTAGAAAGGGGTGCCATGGCACTTAATCCACGTGGTGAGAAATATCATGCTGAAATGATTCGACAACGCTTGGCTATGCGTAATTTTATGGATGAGATGCGTTCCAGTGGTATATATACCAGCGGGCCAAAGCCATTGAGTAGGGTAGATATTCAAAAATTTTCAAATACAGTAGATGCTTATTTAGCAAAATTTAAAAGTCTGTAAAAAGTTTTTGTGTAACAGCCATAGCCCGATTCTATCTCAATCTTGCGACTGATAGAATTCAATCATAAACTGATTCATGGCATCTTTCCAGTGTAAGATCACAATAATCCCACACTAAACTTTTTTTAAGTTTTTCATTTAGCCTCGTGATTTTATTATAGGGCGAGGTATTTATGCTAGATGTTGGTCGTGATTTATCGCTCAGAAAGCCGAAAAAATTTCGCAGCGAAAAAGAAAAGCGTTTTTATTATGACACTTGGAAAATATCTAGGTTGAGTAAGGCTGAGTTTTGCAAGCGGCATGATTTCCCAGAGTGGACATTTTACGCGTGGTGCCAGAATTTTGATAAAGTGGTTGGATGTGTGGATGATACGAGCGCCGTAGTCAATTCATGCCTAAATTTTTTGAAATGCAAAATTTATTAGCAACATCTGTATAGAATCTAAAGAAGATCATTCGAATTGACAGTCTGAGTGCCCAAAACTGACAGAACCTTATTTTATAATCGATAAGAAATAATTATCGGAAAATAGCTTTTTTAGTCCTCAAAAATAAAGTAGAATGCTACACATAACCCAAAAACCAGTGAAAATGTCATGCCGGCCCGACAATACCTCAAATGACGCACTACAGCTCCGAATACAGTTCAAGCGCCGCCTATTAAGCCGCGCCCTTATTGCCTGAGCATCTTATTAAAATCGTTGAATATCTCGCCACGCAAAATACCCTCAGCAGCTATCGCGACAGTGCGTTATTGCAATTAGGGTTTCTGGGCGCCTTTCGGCGCAGTGAATTAATCGCAATTTGTATGGAAGACATTGACTGGCAGCCTGCAGGCATTGAAATCCAACTCAAAAAATCTAAAACTGATCAACTGAATCAGGGGCAATATTGCGTTATCCTCTACGGCAATGAACAGCTTTGCGCAATTCGTGCATTAAAAACGTGGTGTGAAAAAGCGAATATTAAATCTGGCACGATCTTCAGGCGAATACGTAAAAGCAACCAAATCTGCGAAGACGCCATCACCCGAGAATCCGTTAATCATATTCTCAAGAATCATACCAAAGCGGCTGGTATTGAAAATTTTAATGACTTTAGTAGTCACAGCATGCGCCGAGGTTTAGCTACCACAGCTAGTCGAGAAGGAGCATCATTGCTAGCGATTATCCGTCAGGGTCGCTGGAAACAAGTTAGTACGGTAGTAGAATATATTGAAGTCGCGCAACGCTTTGAAGAAAATGCTGCGAAGCAAATTATATATAAAAATTATGGCCACGACCAAATAACCAATATAATAGGTTTGCTTTAGCTTAACTTTTTTTGTGTTGCCGTTTGCATATCCTCTGCGCTTCGTTTTTTACCTCTTGTATTATACATACCGCTACCACTTAACGTATTAAGTTCAATAAACTGCCTTTTTTAAGACTGAGATTTAGTTTTTAAATTTAAATCAGGTTGTGAAAAATCAATTGTTTCTTTATGATCGTTTTGCTTAACACAAGAATCAATATAACTACAAAATTCTTCTGGAATTTCACTGTGAGTAGAATTGGCCATTCCTGCAAAAATTTTCAATAAAGCCTCCGGAATCAGCTGTTGTAATTCATATGCATCTGGCAACATTGAAATACGGTCTCTTTCACCGGCGAGTATAAAGGTAGGCAAGGATATTCTGGATAATTCTTGCCTAGTATCATGAGTTATATATGCTTGCATTTGATAAGGAATTCCACCCTCAGGTGATGGCCTGGAAGTTTTTAAAATGGCAATAACATCGCTAAGTTTTGCTTGATCGTTACATAAAGTTGAACTAAAACTCCATAATGCAATGTTTTTTATTGCTAAATCAAATTGCTGATGCTCAAATAATTCTCCATTAAATGCCATAGGTTGTGCATCATGAGGATGGGCGGTAGTAGAATATAAAAATAAGCTTTTAAAATATTTTGAATGATCAATGACTAACCATTGAGAAACCATTCCACCAATACCATGTCCTATCAAGTGTATAGATGATAACTGTAAATGTTCAAGTAATGCGGCAATGTTACTGGCCATATCTCTGGTAGAAGCATGATCAGATAAAGATGATTGTCCAGATCCAGGATTATCTACAAGTAACAAATTATATTTGTTTTCTAGATGAGGAATTATTGGATACCAAAAATTATGATCTATAACGATACCTGAGAGTAAGAGTATAGTTTCTCTATCTGGAACGGGGTTATATTCATAATAAATTTTAGTTGATTTAGTTGTAAAAAATGGCATATTCACTCTCCTCTTCAATAAAAATCATTGTATTCATAATTTCACATTAATAGTTGATGTGCCGCATCCTTTATTAAGCCTATTAAGCTTTTCACATCCACAGCTTGAATAGTAAATCCAAAAATCTTGATGGTGTGACAATTTTAATCATGCTAACTTCTATTTACGTATAAGCGGTGAAAAAAGAGTGTTTTGTTGTTCAGTAGTAGCATAAGATAAAGCATTGCCTTCAAGATTTGACCGCTTTCTTATTTTTCTTTGTTGATGCCAAACACTAAACTGTGAGTTGGTAATAGTTGATCGTGGCTGCGGCATGCGAAAATCATCAAGCGACAATCCAAGCCCTTGGCATTGAGTTTTAAACTTATCAAAAAATCTTCCTTGCAGCTGCATAAGTTGAGTAAATGTTCCATGTTCGACGATAGCCCCATTTTCTAAATACAAAATCAAGTCAGCATTAATAACCGTGCTATATCTATGAGTTACAACTAATACCGTTGCCCCAGCAGTTAAATCATCTAATGTTTTTTGTACTTCTTTTTCTGTAGCAGCATCGAGGGCAGAAGTAGCCTCATCTAATAAATACGCGTTTCCACAATGAAGTAACGCGCGTGCAATTGCAATACGTTGCTTCTCTTCTCCAGACAATCTGCCACCTTGTTGACCAACTGGATCATCTAATCGATTTCTATCATTTTCATCAATTAATCCCGCAAATAGTGCGGCATGGTAAATATCTTCATCAGAAGCGGAGAAATCTCCGTATCGAATGTTATCCTTAATGCTTCCATCAAACATAATTGAATCTTGTGCAACAACGGCAACATGTGAACGCAGAGACTCAGATAGAATATTCCGAAGTGGCATTCCTGAAATAAAAATTTCACCGCACTCTGGTTGATAAAAGTCTTGTAATAACTTTAATAAGCTAGATTTCCCAACTCCAGTGGCTCCAACAACCGCAACTTTCTTGCCAGAGTTTACTTTGAAATTTATATTATTAAGAACCCTTCTATTGCCGTAAGAAAAATTTATATCTCTAAATTCGATATCAAGAGGAGATGTAGTCTTAAGAGAAAATGAATCAGTTTTAAGAATAGGAGATTTTCGGTTCAAAAAATTAACTATTTTTTTAAAGTCTATTATTGCTGCATTAAAAGCACTAATTGATTGAGAAAGAGTTTCAAGTTTTATATTAATTCTAAATAAAAAATACGCGGTCAGTAAAAATGTAGTTAAATCTAATTTTCCATTCGGCGGGGCAAATACTGCTAACCCTAATCCCCCAATAAACCCAATAGAGTTTATAATAGATAAATGTAATGCTGTAATATCATCAGTAATATAATTTTTTCTGTATAAATCCTCAGATCTAGTCATGGGTTGATTTATTTTTTGCAACTCATAATTCACGTTTCCAAATTGGTGTGCAATAGTATAGTTGCTAATAGTTTGCACCACTTCGCCATATACTATTCTTGAGGTTTCGCCACACTCTTCACGAATTGATTTTGCTTGGTTTTCCCGGTACACGCAGTAAGGAATATATAACGATAATACCACCGGGGGCACCACGCCTATCCAATCATTAATAATACACAGAGCGATAGTAATCGCTAATGCTTCAAATGCGAAAGGAATTATGCTACTAAAAAAAACGGGAAGTCCTTTGTCAACTGAGCCATAGTTTTTATACATGGCATCAGAGAATTGGTCTATGGGCGTTGTTAGGATTTCATCCAGTTCGATTTCAAAGGATTTTTTTACCATTGAGCAGGTTAATTCTTTTTGGACATTAGTTCGTACTGAATCAATCAATATGCTGCGCACTTTAGGTAACAACTGAGCAACAATAAGAGCGGCACCAAGCCCGGATAGTACTAGAGGAAATTCATCGTTATCTTCGTTTGATAGAGTATCGGAATGCTCACTAATAATAACAAGTGGAGCAATATTTAAGATTGTAGCTAATACATCAATAGCAATACTGCCAATTACTTTGTTTCTATTTTTTTCATTAAAGACATAAGGCAAAACCATTTTTACATCAGCTAGCATGACTCCCGTCCTTACTTTGAGCAAAAGGATCTAAGTTACCTTTATAAATTAAGCAAGGTTAAGGAATTATTAAAAGGATGGATGATTTTTTTGTGCGACAAATCTCACAAACAGAGCGAGGCACTGCTATTGATTATTAAAAATATTTCCATAATAGTATTTTTGATGTTATAAAAAATCTACTTCATCAATTATAAATCTGGGTGAGTTAAATTTATGCGCATTGAAATGAGTTTAATAATTTTAGCACTACTGATTCATCGTTGTACAAACTTTGTGATCAACAAAAACTTTAAACCGACAAAAGGAGTTTTGTCGGAAAAAATCACATTTTTCGGAAAAAAGACCACAATTTTGAAGGCGGAATCTATAATGTTTCATGATCAACGCCCTTACTTAAATCGAAGCATTTCAATTAAAGATTTTAATGAATTCTATTGGAAGAAAAATGAATTGATCAATTTTTGCAAACAAAATAATTTATCGTCTTGCGGAAATAAAATAGAAGTTACTCAACGTATTGGAGCGTTTCTAGCTACTGGAAAAGAGATGCATTTTGTGAAAGGATTAACAAGAAACCAACGAGATAGTCACTTTAAATTATTAACTCCAAATACAGTTGTTATGAATTATAAAAGTGACAAGGTTACTCGAGATTTTTTTATCCGAGAAATAGGAAAACACTTTACCTTTAAATCAACAGTATTAAATTGGATTAAAGAACAGCAACAGCGAAAAATTACGTTAACTTATGGGGATATTGTTCACAAATGGAAAGAAATTTATAATGAACAAACGAATTCTTTGTTTCAAACAAAAATCCCAATACAATTTCAATTTAACCAATTTATGCGAGATTGGAAATTAGCGAAGGCGGGTCCAGGAGCCAAAAAAGCTTGGGTGTTTATTCGTTCACATCGAGGATTACCCACATTTTCTCATTATATGCAAGTTCGTAATCAGCACATAATACAAAATCAATCCAATCAAGATGAAAATTTAATGAAAAACAGTACTGGTTGCAAGGGAATGCGGATCGTCACAAAGAATTAGTAAGTCCAATCATTGAATGCCGCGTGAAGTCTCTTTTTAAAAGCATAAGCTGCATCCAAAGTGCGCGACTATTTGTATATAATTAATGATCAATCTTGCAGCGTGAGATATGTCTCACGAAAAAATCATCCGTCCTTTTAATATTTCCTTAACATTTAAAGACTGATACTTTCAGCCTGAAGTTTCAGAAAAAGGCAATGGCAACTCTTATGTACTTGCTTGTTAGCGGTTTATGTCGCCCAAGAGTTTTTTTCCATAAAATGAGTCGAGGGTTTCAATTTAAATTTTTTTATGAGGTAAATGTAATGCTTAAAAGAAAATTATCCATAGGCGCTGATGAATATACAGAAAAAACAGCTACGGAAGAGCCGGCGAGCACCAGCTCAGCTGAGAGTGGAGTAAAAAACACTTCTAGCTACTCTCAACAAGCATCGGCATTTTTTGAATCAGATGAGCGACAATCTTTTATGAAAATTCGTAGATATGTAGACCAACATGGTTTTGGCCCAACTACTCCTGATCTAGCTATAGGGTTGTCATCAGAAATTTTTTTAAAACATTATTATGATAAACAGACCCTCTTAGAATTTTGCCGTGAACATGGTATTCCTTCACAAGGACAAAAAAATGAATTAACTTGCAGGATTGAGCATTTTCTTCGGACAGGAAAAATTCTACATGTTAATACTCCCAAGAAAAATACTTTACCATTTGATAGTGAATTAGGTTTACGTTTAGATAGGCAAGTGGTTAATTATAAGAGTGATCCAGTAACAAGAAGATTTTTTGAAAAACATATCCCTGGCTTTACTGGATTTAGCGCTTATGTACAAAAGTGGTTAAAGGAAAGATTGGCCAATAATGAAAATTTTACTTATGCTGAAGTAATTGAAGAGCATAAACAATATTTAAGAGATAAAACTCGAGCGCAAGTTAGAGGTGAAGCAACAAAAGTTGCACACGATTCTTGCCAATTTAATCAATTTTACATTGATTATAGTCACGATCCAGCAAAAAAACCTCATACCGCTAAAGAAGCTTGGGAGCTGGTTAGAGATTCAGAGGGAGACAAAACTTATAAACGATATCAAGATAAAATCCAAGAAATTAGTGCATTGATTGATGCTCAACCGCAAGATGATGAAGATCAAGTTACTTTTAAAAAAAATAAAAAGTAACGTTAGGTTAATTAATCATAGAATTGGTTATTAAAAAATGTTCCGTGGTCATGGTTCTTTATCAAAAAAATACGATAGTGTTTCATCTGTTAATGATGAGTTTGACTCAATCTCGATTGTTGGTTACTCGTTACGATCCCCAGGAGCAAATTCAGCTGAAGAATTTTGGCAGCTTGTCTCAACGCAAAAAGAAGCGCTTACAGATTACCGCATTAGCGATCGTTTAAAAATTAAAGATGTTAATTTAGATAAAACAGTATATCGTGGTGGTTTACTTAAATCGCCTATTGATCAATTTGATCCTGGCTTCTTTGCTATTGATCCTGCTGAGGCAACATTTATGGATCCTCAACAGCGAATTTTATTAGAAACCACATGGCATGCTTTGGAACACGCCGGTATTACTTGTGACACATTAAGCCATCTAAAAACCGGTATTTTTGTGGGAGCATCAAATCAAGATTTTGGAAAGTTAATTACTAAATATACCCCCGTTGATCAATATCATCGCCACGTTAATCCTGGTGGACATAATGGCACATTGGCTGGACGGCTGGCTTATTTTCTAAAAACTAAAGGACCTAGTATAGTTTTTGATAATGCATGCGCGTCTTCTTTAACTGCTCTTCATTATGCAAGACAAAGTATTCAAAGCGGAGAAATTGATGTCGCAATTGTGGGTGGGGTAAATCTTATTTTATCTTCTGATTTCACGGTTGGTGATCTAGCGATGGGAGTCATTTCTAAATCTGGCACACTCCGTTCATTCTCCGATGATGCAAATGGTTACTTACGAAGTGATGGTATTGCTGTGGTAGTATTATGCCATTCTCAAGTTGCACAAGATAAGCTGTTTAATATTCACGGTATTCTATCTGCGACTTGTATAACGCAGGAAGTTGAAACAAAACATTTTACTGTCCCTGGCGTTAATAGCCAAGTTTCAGCAATGAAATATGCTTTATCCCAAGCAAGCATTCAAGCTGAAGATATTGATGTTATTGAGGCACACGCAACAGGTACATTAATCGGCGACGCTATTGAATTATCTGCAATTGAAAAAGTTCATGAGACACGCTCTTCCGACAAGCCACTATTAGTGTGCTCCAGCAAACCAAATATAGGCCACGCCGAAGCTGCGTCTGGTCTAATTAGCTTGATAAAAATATTACTTACTATGCAGCATGAATTGATTCCTGGTCAAATTAATTATAGTGGGTATAACTCTAGAACAACTAATAAGTCAACGCCCATTCAAATTTTAGAGAGCTCTGTTCCTTGGAGAGCGGAGGAACAACGTATTAGACGAGCCGCCATTACTAGCTTAAGTTATGCGGGTACAAATGTACATGCCATCATATCGGAACCGTCAAAACAAACTTTAACAGATGAAATAAGATTAACGCGTCAATGGGAAATGTTAGTAAAAGATGATCTCTCTTTGAGAGACTTACCTGATTGGGCTATGAGCCATCAAGAGAATCCAAGCTGTTTATTATTAATATCCGCAAGAACAGAAAATGCATTGCGATTTCAACTAAAACAATTCAAAGAATATTTAGAAACAGTTGAAAATACCCCTAAAAATTGGCTAAATATTGCATATAGTTCTGCAGTCAGTCGTCAACATTTTGAAAATCGTGTAGCAATATTAGCGAAGAATATTTCTGAAGCGGTTGAACAATTAAGTGATTTACTGAAATTAGAAAAATTACCTGTAGCACGTTTTGATGAGTCTAGTGAAACAGAGATTGATGAAAAATTCAATAATATAGAAATTACGGATATTCAAATTTCTCAGATACTTGTACAATACAAAAATGATATTTTGTTTCGTTATTTTGTTAATCGAGAACTTTCTGTTAGTCAAAAATATCTATTAAAGATTACATTAAATGATCTTTCTAAGATAAAGACTGTTGCTTTAAAAGATTTTTCTGATTTAAAGTTAGCATTTCTGTCTGCGCAAATAAATTATAATAAATTTATGGGCCTTCCAGAAGAGATACGTGGAACTGATTTCAGTTCTTTAGGATTTCAACATCAACTATTGACATCATATTTAAAAGGCATATCAATTAATTGGGAGCGGGTCTGGTTTGGTAGTATTCGAAAACGTGTCAGCTTACCTTTTTATTCTTTTGAGCATCAATCCTACTGGCCGGCTATTCTCGGAGGAGACAATGTTGCAACACGCAATCTTTCAATTTCAATAGCAAGAAATGATGATGACGCGCAATTGTTAGCAATATTTTCTAAGGTTACTAAAAATAACATAAAAGATATTGATAGTAATTTTTTTGATTGCGGTGGAAGTTCTATTAAACTTGCGGAACTACAAGATGAAATCCTGTCACAAATGGGCGTTGAGATTGCCTTAATAAGCTTATTTGAATTAAGTTCGGTTAGAAATATTTCTGATAAGCTACCAATTGATCGTAATATTGCAAAACCTTTGTTAATTGAAGCAGATGTACAAAATAAATATCAACCATTTCCCCTAACACCTATACAACAGGCTTATCTTTATGGTCGTGCGCTACCGATTAAGATGCTAGGAGGAGTCTCTACTCATTTATACTACGAAGTTGATTGGAATGAGTTAGATATAACTAAATTTGAGCAAAGCTTTAATCAAATGATCCAGCGACATGATATGTTGCGCGCTATAATTAATCAATCAGGAAAACAAATAATTTTAGAAAATCCTGGCTACTATAAGATTTGTGCTTATGATTTTAGCGCGATTCACTCGCAAGAAGACAATCCCTCAGATACAGCTCTTCGAGAGTTACGATCTCATGAAAAATTTCAAGCAGATCAATGGCCATTATTTCGTGTAGAGGTAATTCAGTACCAGCAAGCATATCGTATCCTGCTAAGTTTTGATTGCTTAATTATTGACATGTTCAGCATGCATACATTAATGCGTGAATGGTTTCACCTTTATCATAGCTCGGGTCAAACTCTCGTTCCACTCCAGTTAAGTTTTAGAGATTATGTACTAGCAACACAATCTTCTGTTACTAAAACTTATGAACGTGCAAAATCTTACTGGCTCGAACGTATTCCAGATTTGCCAGGTGCACCTGAGCTACCATTTAGAATGCATCCTTCTGAATTAAAGGCAATGACTTTCACTCGTTTAACCAAAACGATTCCTGCCACTCAATGGAATGCAATAAAAACAAAAGCGGCACTGCATCATTTGAGTCCTACCAGTGTATTGTTATCTTTGTTTGCGGCTGTTATTGCCAAGTGGAGTACTAATAAATCATTTTTATTAAATTTAACTTTATTCAATCGTCAACCGATACATGCAGAAATTCAGCAAATATTGGGTGATTTTACTGTAACAGAGTTATTAGCAGTTGATGCGACAATACTAGCGAAGAATAGTTTCATGACCTTCCTTCATGCCATGCATCGTCGTCTTTGGGAAGATTTAGAACACACTGCCTTTGATGGAGTTAGTGTTACACGTGAATTGCTTAGACAAAAATATTCTCAAAATGACTACATTGTAGCTCCAGTTGTATTCACCAGTTTATTGAATCTCGGTGAAAACAAACAAAGTGGCACTTGGTTGGTTATGGATAATATCCGATATAGTATTACACAAACACCGCAGGTACATCTTGATCATAAAACCTTTGAGCAAGATGGCGCGTTGGTCGCCGAATGGGATTATCCGCAAGGTTTATTTGATGATATCCTAATCGCTGATATGCATACCTGTTATTGTGATTTGGTAGAAAAAATAGCAGAACATGACTGGCAAGAAAAGTTGCCAGAAGTGTTACCTCACTGGCAAAAACAGGTGATTTATTATGAGCCAGTTGAGCATTTTTCTGAAGAAGAAAAAGGGTTACATCAATTATTTGACCAATCAAGACAAAAATATCCGAGTAATATTGCCGTTATTTCAGAAGATCAAACCCTTACTTATCATCAAATATATGCGACGGCACAAAGGATTGCGCAACAGTTGGCACCTATTGCAAAAACCAATGAGTTAATTGCTGTGTTGTGTCCACCAGGATGGCGGCAAGTTACTGCATGTTTGGGGATTCAATATGCTGGTAGTGCTTATTTACCTTTAGAAGTCAATCTGCCAGAAAAGTATTTATCTGATTTACTTATTGAGACTAATGCAAAAGCAATTATTAGTTGCTATCAGTTTTCTGAATTATTAAATAAAATTTGTGAAAATAATGCAGTAACAAAAATCATACTCGATGAAGTCACCGAAACCTGCGAGCATCATATCGATCAGAATTATGCTCCAGATAATCTCGCTTATGTGATATTTACTTCAGGTACTACTGGCAAGCCAAAAGGAGTAATGATTTCGCATCGTGCGGCTGTAAATACCATACTGGATATTAACCAACGCTTTAAAGTGAATGAACATGATAAGGTTTTTGCTATTTCTAAACTCAATTTTGATTTATCTGTCTATGACATTTATGGTTTACTAACAGTAGGTGGTCAAGTAATATTTCCGGCATTAATCGACGATAAAGAGCCTGCGCGTTGGTATGAGCTATGCAGGCAACATGAAGTTAGCATCTGGAATAGCGTACCGATGATTGTAGAGATGTTGGTATCTTACTTGGATGCGAAAAAGAAGCATACTTTACAATTACCGAGTCTTCGCTTGGTGATGATGAGTGGTGATTGGATCCCACTGCAACTACCTGAACAAATTAGCAAATATTGTTTAAATCCAAATTTACTTCGTGTCAGTTTAGGTGGCGCAACTGAAGGCTCAATTTGGTCGATCGCCTATGAGATTAAAGCAATTCACTCTGGTTGGACTTCTATTCCTTACGGTAAAGCGCTCTCTAATCAAACAATGATGATACTGGATGAGCTTTTGCAAGCATCACCGGTTGGCATTGAAGGCGATATTTATATTGGCGGTATAGGAGTCGCTAAAGGCTATTGGCGTAATGTTGAAAAAACTCAAGCAGCATTTAAATTTAATCCTGCTGATGGCCGCATGATTTATCGTACAGGTGATCGTGGTTATAAAAACGCTAATGGAGAAATTATTTTTTGTGGTCGAATAGATAATCAAGTCAAAATTAATGGTTATCGTATAGAGCTTGGAGGCATTACTACCAGCCTAAATCAGATTAGTGGCATAGAAGACAGTGCCGTTATCCCAGTTGAAGATCAAGGAGGAAAAAAACTAGTTGCATTTGTCAAGCGAGTCAAACCGATTCGTTTTGAAGAAATGCTTAATCGTATTAGCAGTTCATTGTCAGCAAACGAAAAAATAGAATTTGCAATAACATCCCAGCAATCGTTTCATCAAAAAATATTACAAGGCGCCAAAAGACTTGGATTAACTGATTCGATAGTAGAGCCGTCCATTTGGTACGCGCGAAAAAGTTATCGCCAATTTAATAGCGACTCACTGGTTAAAATAGAGGAGTTGGTGCAACTATTTTCTTCAACTACTAAATCTATTTTTAAACAAGCACCGAAATCGCTTTCGTCATTATTATCGGTTTGTGCTGCTGTTAGTGATGAAAAACATTCATTACCAAAATATGTTTACCCATCAGCAGGAAGTAGTTATTCAATAAAAATCTATGTGCTGGTTGGTGAAGGATCCGATGAAATTGCAGCAGGCACTTACTATTATTATGCAAAAGAACATGCGTTGTATCAACTGGATACACAGAAAACTCACTCTGGATTATCATTAATTACCGTTGCTTACAACGATTTGATCAAACCACTGTATGGCAAGCGAAGTGCAGAATTTGCTGACTATGAAGAAGGTGCAATCCAAGCATTATTATCTCTAGCAGCCAACCAATTAGGTTGGCGAGTCCAGCCATCTATAACAAAATCGGCTCATGATTTAGTTACCCTGTTAAATCTTGGTGACCAAGATCGTATTTTATCTCATATCGATATAAAAACTTCCACTGACTCTACGTCGCCTAGCATTTTTCAGAGTGTCCATGAATTGCGTTTCTATGTTTATATTCAAAAAAATAGCGAATTGTTAGAAGGTTTATATGAATGGCAAAGTGGATCATTAATAGCTTGTAATGTACGAAGTCCTTATCCAATTACTTTAGATCATCACGGTGATAATGCTTGTGTATTTGCTGATGCATCGGCGATTATCATCCTCACTACAATTGGTCATCAGAATTCAGGTCTCTATCAGAAAATGGGAGCGTTGGCACAAATGTGGGTGCTCAATGCGATTGAGCATCAACTAGGGCTTTGTGCTATGGGCTTGCCTATTTTGCCTGAAGCGCTTTGTGAGGCGATGGAAGGTGAGATACATATGGCTTATGCTGTTGGTCATATCAGTCAAGTTCAGTTAAATGATAGAGCGGCATCAGGAGTAGGAAATAGTTCCACAAATCTTAGCCAATTTCTTTATGAAAAATTAACGCAGCAACAAACATTACCTAGTTATTCTATTCCTAAAGAATACATTGAGATTCCATCAATCCCCTTAACTGCTAATAATAAAGTAGATAACGCAGGTTTGTTGATGATTTATCGGGAAAAAGCTAAAAAAATTCCTGAGAAGCCTGTGAAGAAATTAACTTCAGAAATTATACCTAGTAATGAAATTTCGTTT
Organism: Alphaproteobacteria bacterium; assembly: GCA_021151585.1. GTDB lineage: Bacteria > Pseudomonadota > Gammaproteobacteria > JAGOUN01 > JAGOUN01 > JAGOUN01. The sequence goes on from JAGKWX010000017.1 coordinate 43,850, forward strand.
GTTATTGCATTGATTGAAAAATCGATAGGGAAATCTATAGAAATTAACAAAACTTGGAAAGAAAATGGGATCGCATCCTACAACTCGGTGATCTTAAGAGCTGAGTTAGAAGAACATGGTTTTAATTTGAGGATTACAGATCTTTTAAAAGATAACACAGTTGCTCAATGCATTCACAATTTGTTAGCTGTAACAGAATGTATGCCTACTGAGTCTCAACCGGTTATTCAATCAACAGCGATACCCAATACTTATGAACCCATTGCTATTATTGGTATGAGCGCACGGTTTCCTGGCGCAAACAGTTTGGAGGCTTATTGGAAATTATTACGCGATGGTATAGATGGATTGACTTATTATCCACAAAGAAATTCAGAACAAACACTCAAAATAAAAAGCCATGGCGATATTGATGGATTGTTAGACTTTGATAACCAATTTTTTCGAATCCCGCCTAAAGAAGCAACTTTAATGCACCCCGGGCAACGTGTCTGGTTAGAATCTGTATGGCATGCTTTAGAAGATGCAGGTTATGCTGATAGTAGAAATGATGAACGTGTTGGAGTGTATGCTTCTTCAGGAGGAGAACCTTACCTACATTCTTCTTATTATGAAAAAGATGGATTAATTACTCGAACCAACAATGAAGCGGATTATTTCGCTACTCGAAGTGCTTATGAGTTTAATTTTTTAGGTCCAGCCTTAACCATACAAAGTGCATGCTCCTCTTCTTTGGCTGCAATTCATTTAGCAATTAAGAGCATTCGCAATGGCGAAGCAACAATGATGATCGCTGGGGGTATACATACATCGCGCTTTAACCAACTTGAAGCGCCTTACTATCCGAAAAAAACTATATTTTCTCAAAATGGTCAATGTCAACCCTATAGTCATCATGCTGATGGTATCGTCGAAACTCAAGGTGTTGGCGTCGTAGTTTTAAAACCATTATCCAAAGCAATGGCAAATGGCGATTATATTTATGCGACTGTTCTAGGTAGTGCTCTCAACAATGATGGTAGTCACAAACGTGACTTTACCTCTCCTAATGGAGATGCTCAGCGCGATGTAATCTCTGCTGCTTTGAAGGATGCACGAGTGGATGCCTCAACAATTACAGCTATCGAAGGACACGGCACTGGGACACCTATGGGAGACCCTATCGAATTTGAAGCACTAAAAATAATATATGGAAAACAAAATAAAGTAGCTTTGGGATCAGTGAAAAGTAACATTGGTCATACGGTTACTGCTGCAGGTGTTGCTGGGTTTATGAAGATGGCGTTGTCACTACGATATGCAGTACTGCCAGCCAGTTTACATATCGACCAACCCAATCCTGAATTACATATTGATAAAACTCAATTTGAACTTAATACTCAAACCAGAGCTTGGAGAAGTAGTGAATCAGTATTAAGAGGAGCAGTCAGTTCTTTTGGTATGGGCGGCACGAATGCTCACGTGATATTGGAAGAAGCGCCTAAAACGCTGTTAAGCGATGAAGAACGTTTAGCCCATCAATGGATTGGTGTCAGTGATAGTTCTGTTCCTCTTCACAAGAGTACCGATCAAGGTCCTTGGTTGTTTGTCCTCTCTGCGAAAACCTCAACGGCCTTGCAATCCCAAGTGAAGCA
>JAGKWX010000018.1 GCA_021151585.1 Alphaproteobacteria bacterium
GTGGTGGTGGCGGCGGTGGTGGCTCAATAACGATTTCTTCTACTGGGCGTGTTCGAATTTTTCTTGTTTTGCGCACAACAACTTTAACACCAGATACTTCTTCTGTTTGTTTACGCTCATAAACAAGGCTAGCTGACTTTGCTTGACCGTGGCGATTTTGTAAATGCAAAAGAAATTGTCTTTTTTCTGCATCAGTAATCACCTGATCACCAGACGTTTGTTTGAGGCCTGCAGCTAATAACTGTGACAACAGCCTATCAAGAGGAATTCCTGCTTGCTGAGCAAAATCTTTTACCGTGATTTCTGACATATCGATTTCCTACTTCATGATTCAACAGATTATGCGAACCAAATTTTCCGTGCCGTCATAATTAAGGCACCCGCTTTTGCTTCATCCATGCCGTCAATTTCCATTAAATCATCAATCGCCTGTTCTGCGAGGTCTTCACGCGTAACAATACCATGACTTGCCAAACGAAAAGCCATATCTTCCGTCATAGTTTCCATAGTCAGCAAATCTTCTGCAGGATCTTGACCACTTAATGATGCTTCTTTAGCAATCGCCTGCATTAACATAACATCTTTTGCTTTTTCATTAATTGCCGTCAATACAGACTGCTCAATTGTTTCAACTTCATGTAATTCTTCAAGTGGAATATAAGCGAGCTCTTCAATCGTAGTAAAACCTTCTTCTACTAGTGTTTTAGCAATATCACGATCAAGATTAAGCTGTGACATAAAGGCTGTGATCATTTTTTCATCTTCAGCACCTGTTTTTTCAAGCGCTTGTTCTTCGGTCATAATATTTAATTTCCAGCCAGTCAATTGGCTTGCTAAATTAACATTCTGACCACCCTTACCAATAGCTAGAGATAATTGAGATTCTTTCACTGCTATATCCATAGAGTGACTATCTTCATTAACAACAATAGAAGCAACTTCAGCTGGTTCCATAGCATTAATTACGAGCTGAACAGGATTATCATCCCATAACACAACATCAATACGCTCACCGCCTAATTCACCCGAAACTGCTTGAACTCGTGCTCCACGCATTCCAATACAGGCGCCACGTGGGTCGATACGGCCATCGTTGGTTTTAACAGCAATTTTTGATCGTGCCCCTGGATCACGAGCAGCTGCTTTGATTTCAATAACATCTTCGCCAATTTCAGGCACTTCGATACGAAACAATTCAACTAGCATACCTTTGTGGGTACGACTGAGAAAAATTTGAGGGCCTTTGGGGTCATCAGAAATTTCAGACAAATAGGCACGAATACGATCTCCAACACGAACAATTTCTCGAGGCAGCATCTGATCTCTTGGAATAAATCCTTCTGCATTACTTGTTAAATCGAGAATAATATAATCACGAGTTAATTTTTTTACAGCGCCATTAATGATTTGTCCGAGTCGATCGCGATATTGATTAGCAATTTGCATACGTTCTGCTTCGCGAACTTTTTGAATAATAATATGCTTAGCAGTTTGTGCTGAAATTCGACCAAACTCAACAGACTCAATCACTTCTTCGACAACGTCACCAACCGCTGCATCAGGAAATTTCTCTTGAGCTTGTTCCACGGTTAATTCTGCATCTGAATTTTCGATATCGTCCTCGGTTTCCATTACTGTCCATTGACGAAAAGTTTCGTAATCACCTGTTCTCGGATCAATAACCACTCTAACAGCGATATCTTGTGTTGTTTTTTTCTTGGTTGCAACTTCTAAAGCATTTTCTATTGCTTCAAAAATAACTTTTTGCGGCACGCCTTTTTCGTTAGAAACGGTTTCAGCAACCAATAAGATTTCTTTATTCATTTCGTTATCCTCATGCAAAAGGGTCCACATTTGCGCGACTAATGTTGTCACACTCCAATGTTATTTCTTTACCATCTACCACAACAACAACACGGTCATCACTGGCCGCAATTAACTGACCAGCAAACTTTTTTCGCCCTCCTTGCGGAACTTTCAAACGTAACTTGATATGTTCACCTATGTAACGTTGAAACTGACCGATATAAAACAGCGGCCTGTCCATCCCAGGCGAAGAGACTTCTAAAACATACTCGCCGCTAATGGGGTCTTCAACGTCTAAAACAGCGCTAACCTGTCTGCTAACAGTTGCGCAGTCTTCTACATCTACGCCCTCGGCTTTATCAATATAAATTAATACTTTTGTTGCACGTATAGAGCCTATTAATTCACACCCCCAAAATTCGTAACCTAGTCCGGTCACAACAGGGGCAACTATTTTGATTAATGCATCTACATTGCTCATTTACTCATCCAAAATCAGGGTCTAAAAAGCAAAAAACCCCAAAATGGGGTCTCTTTAAGCGCTACAAATTGGTAGCGGGGGCAGGATTTGAACCTACGACCTTCGGGTTATGAGCCCGACGAGCTGCCAGACTGCTCCACCCCGCAACTTTAGAAACACGATAATACTCCACATAAAAAAAAAATGCAATTAGAATTTAATACTACTGCTTCAGTTTCTTACCCTCACCGAACAAGAAATATGGTGACTTAGAATAAGCCGCCATAATAAAACTAGGCCATCTTGAGTGTTAGCCCTGGATCAGCACTAGCAGTTACCTGCGTCCTGCGCCTGAGAAAGGATAATTTCCCTAACTTTTCTTGCGCCCCCATATGAGCCCCATTAACCTTCAACGTTTTATCAGCATACTCAATGGCCTTGTCTAATTTTTTCAAATACTGGTAAATCATCGCCATGCTATAAAGGGCGTCAGCATCATTCATTAGATCGCAACACACAGGATCATTGTCAATTAGCTCGAACCTAACAGCGACCCGAGAAGCTAAGTCAGCGACCTGAGCAGCCAATCTATTGGTCTGGGGGATCTCTGCATTTAACAATAAAGCACCTGTCCGGAGGTGAAAAAACCATCCCTTGAACTCAGGAGCCCACTCATCGGCCCGAGGACCCCATGCGGCGATCCGAGGAGCCAGCGCCTTGACCTCAGCAGCGAGTTTATTTTTCTCATCGGTCGATAAACCAGTAGTTTTACAATCCTGCATGCGGTTAAGTAATTGTACGATATCGAGAAGCAAACGGAATTCAGCCAAGTCATGTCTAATCCACATGATAAACGCTGTTTTGATAGCAGGAAAATTTTTAGAAGGCAGCAAATTAAAAATATTCTGAAATATCGACTCATTAAGCCGAGCATCAATCTTGCGCAACCATTCACTGACGACGCCTAACTCTTGTTCTTTTTTTGAGTAGCGATTAGCTGAATAAAGAGCAAGCAAATAAAATTGAATAGAGGCATTCGCTGCATAAACTCGCATCCGCTCGCTTTGCTTCCATTTAGTAGTGCTATGCCCTTCATCAGTTAAGAGCATACTATAAAGCATACCAAAGTAGATATACACAAAGCCAGCGCAGCAAACGCCTCGATCTGGGAGTTTATAAAATTTATCATAAACGGAAGCAAAATTAGCTTCCGCGTACGCTAACAAAGCCTCATCAGAGAGAATATGTGCAGAGCGTAAAATAGCCATTGGATTATTATTATCATATTCACTTAACAACAACTTTATATAGTCTTGATAAAAATCTTCTTCGCTCAGAAACGCGCGCGAATAATATATTGCGCCAGTAGCATATTCATTGTGCACATCATACAAATGACCTAAGACGCGATAATCGGCTGATGTTAGACAGCTTATCCCGTCAGGCAAAGTCAGTACATATTCGAAAATCTCAAGAGCTCGTCCATAAATCTCATTCAACACCCCCTTAGACTCATCTCCTAGGCGAGGCAAAAAAGAAACTATAATATCAGCGGAGTAATCATCTGAAGCTCTGATTCGAGTACTTAAATCAGGGGAAAATAACTTATCCCCAATCGCGCTATACGATTTTGCCAACCCTAGGAGAGCCGGAACATGATCGGGGTGCAACTCAAGGACTTGAGCATATTCACGGCGAGCATGATCGTAGTCGCCAGACAAAAAAAATTGATGCGCCTTTTCTAACCCTGCATCACGCTGCCACTCCCTCCTCTTTGCGGCAATATGCGCACGAGATTCAGCAATCTGGAATCGCAGAATCTTTATGCTCTCTACATCACGCTCCCAAGGATCAATGAAGTTTTCTAAACTCAATTTTTGTAATAACTGGCAGAGATCCTGCTGAAGATCGCTTATCAAAGCCTGGTAGTCTTGGGGTGAGTTTTGGCTAGGGCCGCGAGATACAACTTGAGCAGCCATAGCAATTTTTCTTTTTTTATTTTTCTTATTTTTTATCATAAACCGGCCCTGCCTACTATATTTTAAAAAAATATTGTACTTAATTTGAACTATCAAGGCCAGAAAAATTTTCCAATTCGCGCATAGCGCCTAAAATTACCTCAGCATCGGCATGTTTTGCATGCATATTTTCGCTTAAATAGCGGCGCCAATGACGCGAACCGGGCAAACCATTAAATAAACCCAATATAGGACGTGCCAATGTCGCCAAACGTAAGCCCGTAGCCAACTGAGCTTGAATATAACGCACATACTGGTGAACAATTTGAACGCGATGCGGTACAGGAGTAGAAAATAAGGCATGCTCTAATTCAGAAAATAGATATGGATTTTCATAAGCGGGGCGCCCTATCATCACACCATCAACAAAATTAATGTGATCCACAGCCTCAGCCACCGTTTTAATCCCGCCATTGATAATAATTTTAAAATCTGGGAAAGATTTTTTTAATTCATAGACCCAAGAATAATTTAAAGGCGGAATTTCACGATTTTCTTTTGGACTCAAACCCTGCAGCCAAGCTTTTCTTGCATGAACAATGACATGATCACAGCCGGCATTTTTCAGTTTTTCAATAAAGTTTTCCAACAAAGAAAAATCCTCTTGATCATCAATGCCCAAGCGACATTTCACCGAAACAAGAGGTCGTGAGCAGGATGAGCAAGAATCGCCGCGACGAGTCGCCGCAATAGACCGCATAGCCATAACACAGTCAGCAACCAAGTTCGGCTCTTTCATTAAACAGGCGCCAAATCGACCACTTTGCACACGATCCGATGGACATCCAACATTTAAATTAATCTCATCATAACCATAGTTAGCAGCAAGCACGGCACATTTTGCCAAAGCCTCTGGGTCACTCCCACCTAATTGCAAGGCAACCGGGTGTTCTATAGGATGATATGTTAAAAACCGCTCTGCATCACCATACAACAAAGCACCAGTGGTGATCATTTCCGTATATAAAAAGCAATGCGGCGATAGCAAACGAATAAAATAACGAAAATGCGTATCAGTCCAATCAAGCATAGGAGCAAGACAAAGCTGGTGATTACTAATTATCGACATAAACTATAAACCTAAATAACGCTTACTCCTTGACTGCGTAAATACCTGGTAAATTGCGAAAATACCCTTCATAATCCAAACCAAAACCGACTAAAAACAAATCATCAACTACCAAACCAGTAAAATCGGCCTTGCTTAACCCGCCTTCAGCACGCTGATGCTTTTTATCAACAACGACTGCGGTATAAATTCTAGCTGCTCCCTCAGCTTCACAATATTTAATTATTTCGGCCAGAGTTGTACCAGCATCCAAGACATCTTCGACAATTAACAAAGTGCGACCCTTCAATTTTGAACGCGGTTCTGCCAACCAATGCAATTGACTAGCATGCATCTTACCCTGATAACGAGTCACGTGCATGTAATCCAGCTGCAAAGGAAAATCTAAACGCGTCACCAAATGCCCGACAGGAATAACCGAACCATTTAACACGGTAATAACCAATGGCTGTGAATCTTGCAGTTCACGCGTAATTTCTTCAGCCATCCGGTCTAAGGCTAAATTAATTGTGCGCATATCGTGCAAGCAGGTTAATTTTGATTCAAAATTCTGTAACTCAACCATATTCATATCGGCATATCTCCTCTTATCGTTATACCATTGGGAATACTAGCAACAACACTAGGCGAACCTAATTCAACCTTATGCTCCCGCACAATATCTAAAATTTTTAAAAAAATATCTTGCTGTAAAATGCGCCAATTTGGATTGCTTATCACGCGCGTCAAACAAGTAATATTGATATCCAAGGACGAATCGCCTAGCTTGACTAAATGCACCATAATATCCTCTTTATGATCAACGTCGGAATGGTCACGCAGCATAGATTCTATAGCTTGATTGAGACCAACTAATAATGCAGCATCTTCATAACGAATACCTATGGTAACATCTATTTTTCTATGGGTCATGCGCTGGGGGTTTCTAATAATAATTTGATTGAATAAAGCATTGGGAATATATAATGGGCGACGATCTAGCGACATAACTTCTGTTGTGCGCCAACCAATATGAGTAACTCTACCCTCAATATCTTTGTCAGGGGATTGTATCCAATCGCCTATCTTAAATGGCTTATCCAAGAAAATCATCAACCCGCCAAACCAATTAGCTAATAACTGCTGAGCTGCAATACCCATAACAATTGCGCCACCACCACCAAACGCTAGCAAACCGGTAATGGGTATACCAAAATTATCGAGCAGAACCAATCCACCCACGACAACCAAAGCGATTCTCGAAAACCGACCAATGACAAATACCGTAGACGAGTCCATGGGTTTACGCTGAGGCGCAGGCTTGACTAACCGAGATTCCATCTGGGAGATAAATTGCCACAAAAACCATAAAAACGCGATTAAAATGCAAGCAATTCGTATACGCTCAGTCGCCACCGACCAATGCGCGTAACCAAAATCAGACAAAGTGTATTGCCCAAATACAGCAACGGCGAATACCCAAATTACCACACTCAAAGGCAAAGACGCCGCATCTACCAACGCATCATCCCACACCTTGGATGTTTGTTGACAGCGTCGTAACAAATATTGCGACAACTTACGCTGCAAAAAATAAACAACTGATGCGATAATAACAGTAATAACCCCATGAAAAATCCAAACGTACTCAGACCCAGCGCCCAGAAAGTTCATGAGCCAACCATGCAGCCGCATTGTTTCATTCCACATTTTTTAACTCTCTAACAATTTGTTTATATCTTTCAGATGATTGCAATTCATCCCATCGAGCCAAACTTTCTGAAGCAGACTGAACATGAGGCGAAAAAGCATGGTATGTTGCCGATGCAGCCACCGCAGGATAACTAGCAAGCTCATCTTCTACAGCCTCTAAAACATCCCACTGACTATCTTCGAAGTGATTACATAATAATACATAATTACAACCACTTTGATAAGCCAAACACACCCTAGTGACAACATCGCCGGCAACCTGAGCCGCCTTCATGCTCAAGCAATCAGAAAATACAAGCGCTGTGGATTGCATACGCTGACGCAATATGTGATTAAGCCAATAAAGACAGTAGCCTGCTGGCATAGGTGAAACTTGAGAATAAATCACATGAGAGACCATCAACGCCGGGATTTCTGAAACAAGATCACGAAAAGGACGCATGTCATTTTGCCATAAATCCTCAAGTGAACGCTCATCAATCGGCTGATCAACATGACTATCGAGACTCACACCCCCATGGCCTGGAAAATGTTTTGCAACAGGTAAAACATGAGCACCCCTAATGCCTTCAAGGTAAGCCCGCCCCAAAGCAGTTACAACATGAGATAAGCCGCTAAATGCACGATCAGCAATGACATCATTACGACCAAGATCCAAATCCAATACTGGCGCAAAATTAATCTGAATACCAAAAGCAGCCAGTTCACTGCCTGCTAGCCAGCCACAATCTCTTGTCAGCCGTATGCCTTGTTCTTGGTTTAGTAAATAGAGGTTGCCTAATTTTTGCATCGATGGCAATACAGTAAAATCAGTTTTAAAACGTTGTACACGCCCCCCTTCATGATCAACGGCCAACAATAATGCTGGATTAATTGTACGTATTTGAGCTATTAATTGAGCCAATTGTTGCGGACTTTCATAATTACGCGCAAATAATACAATGCCAGCCAACAAACGATGGCCTAAAAGCATTTCTTCTTCTGGCATCACATATGTTGAACGAAGATCCATGAAAACAAAAGGCGCAGGAGGATAAGTAGCTCTTTTTGACATAATCAATTCCTAATAATGAGTGAACAACTGTAACACGTATTGCCAAAACACAGTAAGGACTTACAAGGAAGGGATAAGAATAATTGTACTCGATTATTCCCCAATAGTCACGCCAAACGCTGAAACCTTGATTGATACAGGGCCTGATTCTGTCACCAAACTATTTATTGCATGCCGCTGATAACGCTGCACTATTGCGGGGCTAGGGAAATGAAAACGATTCAAAAAACCATAAGAAAATACTGCATAATCTGGGTGTACCGCAGAGAGAAATATTTCAGATGATGAAGTTTTACTGCCGTGATGCGGCACAGATAACACGGTTGCCGCCAATCTATCTTGCGTCTCCGTTACCAAATATCGCTCGGTTGACGCCTCTATATCACCTACTAATAAAACACTGTTACGATTAACACTTATTTTCAAGACACAAGAACTATTATTACCCTTATGTAAATGTCCAAGGTCCGGATAAAGCACATCAAAGTCGACGCCATCCCAGCGCCAATGTTGCCCTGACTGACAAAGAGTTGCGCCCGGCACTCGCAGAGTATCGCTACTCAACACTGTAGTCACCTGGGTATAATTTCTCAAAGTCTTTGCGCCACCAGCATGGTCAGCATCGCCATGACTTACCATTAACACATCAATCTTCCTCCACCCTTGATAATATAAATACGGCAAGATAATCGATTGAGCTACATCACCACCGGTAAAAAACTTCGGACCTGTGTCATATATCATTAGATGTTTTTGTGTTTTAACTAAGACAGATAGTCCTTGCCCAACATTCATAAAAATAATTTCTACGCTATTCGGCTTAATTTGTGAATGCGAAAATAACAGTGGTAATAGTGCGAAAATTCCTAAATACCGCGCAGGAGCACCCTTTGGTAAAAACAAAAACAACACCAACAAAGAAGTTAGGACAGCACAAAACAAACTAATATGGCCGATCAAAAACATGCCAGGAACATGTAAGGTAATATGAGAAAAAAAAGCCACTGTATTCACAAATAACTGTGTCAACCACTCTAGGCAACGCCATAGTACTTCACAAGAATAACCACAATAACCTAACCATTGCAATATGATTGAACCAGGCAAAATTATACAACCCACCCAAGGAATAGCGATTAGATTTGCTAATAAAGCAATAAAAGCATACTGAGAAAAGAAATATAATGAAATCGGAATCAAACCCAGTAATAACAACATATTTAATTTGAAGTAATTCATAATTTTACTTGCTGATTTCAACCCCCAGAGCTGATGATAAGCAATCAAAAATACAGCATAAAACGACAAGTAAAAACTCGGAGAATCTAAAGTATGAGGATCAATAAAAAAAATAATAATAGCCGCGACAAAAATGCGATATAACAAACTTGAATAACGATGCAAAAAAACAGCAATTAATGCAACTAATGCCATAAAAAACGCTCGCAAAGTCGGCACTTGACCCCCTGACAAGCCCACATAAAATCCGACAATAATAACCGAGAGAGCAATGGCAACTGTATGAGCATTCATACTAGGAAAAAAAATGATGAGCACCCGGGTCAACATAAAAAAAAATGCATAAGCAAACACTGCAACCATCGCAATATGAGAACCAGAAATTGCAAGCAAATGACGCGTACCAGATAAATTAAAGCTTTGTAACGTTTCCCAAGATAAATTATGGGTAATGCCTAAAGTTAATGATTCAATCACCGCAGTGACAGAAGAATCATGTATACGGGATCGAGTTATATCATCCAACTGTTCGCGTAAACGCTGCATTTCCAATGAAAATTTATGCGCCTCACCTACTTTAATCGCAGATTTTATAGTCGCCTGCGCAACGATAGAATTTTGTATTGCCCATTGCTCGGTATCAAACGCACCAGGACTATGCGACGAGTGTATAGGTTTTAAAATAAAAGTTGAATCTAATATATCACCAACATGAATATTTAAAGCTTTACAAGAAAACCAACTTGCCTGGTAATTATAACCTTGATTAACTGGACTGATGGTAAAAGATTCATAGCATGCCTGGCGTCTCACCAAGGACACGACCTCCACTTGCTGCTTTATTGGGCGCAAAAATGCACTAGTCGGCAAAGATTTGTTCGATTTTTGTATTGGATAAAAAATAAAATATCCAACACATAGAATAAATAAAATGTAAGGCACGATATAATGCTCAGCGATAAGAGGTTGAAAAATAAGCAGGGGCGGGGTACCTTGATATTTTCTCACATTTTTTGTAAGAAAAATAGCACAAATTGCCTGTTTTTGATTTTTTAAAAAACAATAATTGTAAAAATAAAAAACTTGTATAGAATTGATGAAAAATTTATTGTAAGGAAAACTTATATGAACATAGAAAAAATGCAAAGCATTCAAGAATCAATTATTAACTTTTTAAAAATAACGGGAAACACAAGAATACGCAACGAGACAGTAGAATTACTCTCCACGAATCAACGTAATATTATAAATAAAGTAAATGAACATTTTAATGATCTGATCCAAAATCTTAATAATATAAAAGATGTCGTCAAATTACTCACTTACCTATACACCTGCGTCAGTAACGACGAGACGGATCATGAATTTAATGCAAGGCTTAAAGCCGCACATTGCGTTCTCTTGCAAACATTTTATGCCTTAGAAGACTACTCTACAAAATTAACAGAAATCTACAACACAGCAGAAAATACGCTTAATAAATCAATCAGCCCACAAAAAGCTTTATTGCCCGAAAGTAACCGTCAAAAAAAAATAATTGAACAATGGCGGACTCAACAAAGAAATCAAACAATCATAGTACGAGCCTTGAAAAATGCTAACCCAGATATATCAGTGCAAACATTGGCAACGGAACTAAAGATAGCGATTGAACGCGCACAAACAACAAGATCGATTGAACCTGCACTCTTAGCGCAAGCATCACTTTTTTTTGAAAACCTAACCTCAATCCCCAATATACCAACAGAATACATTTCATGTATTCAACAAGAATTTCTAGAGTATCTGTTTACTGAAGAACCAGACCAAGAAACAGCTCGCGCCGAAATCGATCGCAATTTTCAGCATTTAACCGCTGAGTCAACGCTAGATGGATGGAAACAACTAGCGTCAAACTTAAAAAATCACGCCATAGCAAATCAAACCGCAAAAAATTTCAAAAAATATATGGCGGCATATCGCGCACTAGAAGATATTATACAAAACCCACCGGTCGTAGAAACACAGCCATTAGCAAACAAAAAGCGCAAAGGTTTTTTTAATTTCTTATCGAGCAAAAAAACCAAACTCGACACAGCAGAAACCGATCAATCAAATAACGACGATAAATTTTTGCATTGGCAGGATACAATCAGAGCAACCATAACCAAATATGAAACAGAAACAAACATTACCATAACAAACACTAGCTCAACGCTTTACTCTCAGAAAATCGCTTCTGGAATAGATGAACGATCTGCAAGAAAAAAGTACAGGATTGCTAAATAGTCTATAGCATTGCCTTACAGGAAAACCCCTTACCTGAAAAAATGGGGGGTAATTAACACAGGTGTATTCTCATGATTAAACGACCCCAGACCTTAAGTGATACTCAATTAACAGGAAAAAAACGCCCAAGAGAACAAAAAAATCAACCCCAAAAAGCAGCAAAGCTCTTACCTACTGGCATTCCACAAGAACAATTGCTTGAATTATTGGAACGATACACATCATTTTTAATGAAAAAAAAAGATGCCGGCAGAGGAGTTTTTACACATTTAGAAAGCCGGCAGGAAGATAGAGCCTCAAAAATTAGAGAAATTGACAACACTTTTAAAAATATTATAGAAAATCAAACGATTGAAAACTGGTCTGCTGTATTAATCTTACTAGTAAGGTACCGTATTGCTCTTTATACAGAAAACACAGTTGCCAAGTCAGAATCAACTTTTGGCGACTCCTTGTGGGCAGTGCAAGAACATATATTGCAAACATTTATTAAAGCCAAGGAAAATAATGTAGATTGCCCCGTGTTGTCAGAACTGGTCAATCGCACACTAACTGCAATAGATGATACAGACGAAGAAGCGACATTAAAAAACGCAGCTTTTGGTCACTATAGCGACTTAAAAAAATATCATCCTGGCTTGGACGCCATAACTGAAACTGTTAATACTTTTATTTCCGAACTTAATGAACTCGCGCCAGCTGATATAAGCACAATATATGGACCAAGCTCATCAACACTGTGGGATCGCGAAGGCAGGAAGCAAAGCTGCATATCGCCACTCAGACCTCAAGCTTCCCAGAATACAGCGTAAATTGCCTGTCACACAACGCCGCCAACGCGAGGTCGTGGGTCACCAACATAATCGCAGCTTGCGTTTCTTGCGCAAGCTCGCGAATTAATTCGACAATATTTAATGCCATAGTACGATCAAGATTACCGGTTAATTCATCCGCCAATACACAGCTAGGCTTAGATACTAAGGCGCGTGCAATCGCAGCCCGTTGACGTTCACCGCCCGATAATTCTGCCATGCGATGATTAACACGGGCAGCCAAGCCCACTCTACCCAATATTTCCACAGCACGTTTTCTTGCCTCATGTTTATCGACATTAGCAATCCATAATGGCATACATACATTATCTAAAATTGTGAATTCTGGCAATAAATGATGAAATTGATAAATAAATCCTAAATAGCGATTACGGAATTCACAGCGCTGCTTTTCAGACAAGCTAGTCATGTCTTTGCCGTTAATAATAATTTCACCACTATCAATATCATCCAAGCCACCCAGCACATGGAGTAAAGTGCTTTTGCCAGAACCCGATGAACCCACAATAGCAACCATTTCACCAGCATATATGCTTACATTCAAATGATCAAGCACATGAATTTTTCTACCAACATCCGCATAGGATTTGCAAATATTTTTTGCGGATAAAATTATTTTATTCATATCTCAATGCCTCCGCTGGATTGACTTTCGATGCGCGATATGCGGGGTATAAAGTAGCTAACAAGCATAAGCCCAATGTTACCAGAATAATGCGCCAAACATCTGACCAGACCAACTTAGAAGGCAAATAATCAAGAAAATAGATATCGGCAGAAATAAATTGAACATGAAAGATATTTTGGATGGTATTCACGACTGGCGTAACGTGCGTTGCCAACGTGATGCCTAATACAAGCCCCAACAGCACCCCCATAGCGCCAATCAGCATGCCCTGAATCAAAAATACACGCATAATCATGCCAGAAGATGCCCCCAATGTTCTTAAAATAGCGATATCCGAGGATTTTTCATTAACCAACATCACTTGCATAGACACTAAGTTAAACACAGCAATCATAATAATCAGCAATAAAATGAAAAACATCATCGTCTTTTCCATTGCAATTGCACGAAAAAAACTACCATATTGCTGCGCCCAAGAAGAAACTTGTGCGCTCGGTGGTAACATAGGATAAAGCTGCTCTGCAACCGATGCAAATTGGTAAGGATGATATAACTGCAAATGAAAACCCGACCACTTATCTGGCATATCATATAAGGTTTGCGCATCCTGAATGTTTATCAGCGCAAGGCCATCATCATAACCAAAACCTGCACCCGCATGAAAAATCCCAACAATAGTAAAACGTTTTAAGCGCGGCATAACACCTGCTAGCGACCAATTTAATTGTGGTGTTAATAAAATAACTTTATCACCGACCATGGCGCCCAATTGCGATGCGGCAGCTTCACCTAAAACAATATTGAACGAACCCGGAGTTAATCTTGAAAACGACCCTGAAATTAATTTATCTTCCAGCTGCACAATGCTTTTAGGATAATTTGGCGTAATGCCCATTAAATAAACAGGGCTATTTATATTACCTTCTCGCAATATCCCCTGACCGCTGACATAAGGCTCAACCGCCTTAACATTTGGCAGCCGCTGAATATCAGACAACGCATCCGCAGTAGCAGACAAATCATTCGCTATATCTGTCACCGTCACACTCGGCACCATTTGAAACACTTTTTCTTGAATTTGCTCATCAAAGCCATTCATAACCGACAAAACGGTAATCAGAACGAGGATACCTAATGCAATACCTAGCATAGAAAGCAACGTAATAAAGGAAATAAAATGGTTACGCTTTTTCGCCCGGGTATAGCGTAAGCCAATATAGAGAGACAATGGTTTGATCATAATATAAGAAAAGCAATTAAATTTCATAAGCTAACTATATCAACGGCTCATATAATTTGCTAGAATACCTTTTCCTGATTGCAAAGCAATTAGGATGTTATGGTAGTGCGTGGCCCCCTCACGACGATAAACTGTGAACCCCGTCAGGTCCGGAAGGAAGCAGCGGTAGCGGTGATGCGGGCGTCGAGATCAGGCTACGTGCTGCCGCCACTTTGTTTAGGATCAGGCTGTGAACCACTCTGTATTAGCCCGAAAATGGCGCCCTAAATCTTTACAAGAAATGGTTGGTCAAGAACATATTCTGACCATCATAACTAATTCTATTTCCCAACAGCGCCTGCACCACGCCTACTTATTTTCTGGCACTCGCGGCGTAGGGAAAACCACCTTGGCGCGTATTTTTACGAAATGCCTAAACTGCGAAACTGGCCCCACAGCATCACCTTGCAATAATTGCGCCGCCTGCATACAAATCGATAAAGGCATATATCCTGACTTAATTGAAATTGATGCAGCATCGCGCACCAAAGTCGAAGATACACGCGAACTATTAGATAACGTGCAATATGCTCCAACATCTGGCAAATATAAAGTCTACTTAATTGATGAAGTACATATGCTCTCTGGCCATAGTTTTAATGCTTTATTAAAAACATTAGAAGAACCCCCAGAACATGTGAAATTTTTACTAGCCACCACTGATCCTCAAAAATTACCTATTACGGTTTTATCACGGTGCCTAAAGCTAACATTAAAAATGTTGACAATTGCGCAAATTAGCGCACATCTTGAAAAAATTCTTACTTTAGAAAACATCAGCTTTGAAACAAGCGCCTTAGTAGAAATTGCGCAAGCAGCACAAGGCAGTATGCGCGATGCATTAAGCATTCTCGATCAAGCCATTGTATTTTGTAATCATCATATCAGCTTTGACCTCGTCTGCCACTTACTCGGCACCGAAACAAAGCAAGCCAATATCGCTCTACTACAAGCC
Source organism: Alphaproteobacteria bacterium (assembly GCA_021151585.1). Classification (GTDB taxonomy): domain Bacteria; phylum Pseudomonadota; class Gammaproteobacteria; order JAGOUN01; family JAGOUN01; genus JAGOUN01. The sequence continues at coordinate 15,302 of JAGKWX010000018.1, forward strand.
GTGACAAACAAAGAAGAAGAAACTATTTTTGCATTAATAAACAGCATTGAAGAACAAGGCGGTGATTTTTTGCGAGTCACAGATGACTTATTACATCTACTACACCACGTCGCCTTATATCAAAAAAACCCACGCCTAATCTCGCTAGATGACGCCCGATTATGCGAAGCAACGCCGGATCTCAGTAAAAAACTCAGCCCAAATGACGTACAATTACTTTATCAAATTTTACTAACCGGAAAACGCGATTTACCTTTTGCGCCCACGGTCAAAATCGGCTTTGAAATACTCATTTTGCGAGCACTGGATTTTTATCCGCTAGATATTGCAGTAACATCATCGCAAGATCAGACGAAAGCAACACCTCCATCAGCAATAGCGCATATCAGCACCGCGAGAACAAACATAAAACCAACTGCTGAAAATAATCATATGAACAGCCGTCAGCCAGATATCACACATGCCCCTCACCCTCATAAACCAGCAAGCAGCCCGGCAACAATTCATACAACAAATAATGGAAAAGTAACGAATGATAGACTAGACTTAAATCTTGCAAAGCGCTATCAGACTTTACAACAGAAAAAAGAGGCTGAAAAACAGGAATCTGTCACAAACCTCAAAGAAGATGCAAATTTGGCACAACTGTTAGAAATGTTTGACGCAGATATTCAGGAAACATCGATAGACAATAAGGGGAAATAATGCAAAACAATTCAAACTTTGATTTTAACGAACTCATGAGTAAAGCCAAAGAAATGCAGAGCAAAATGCAAGAAATGCAAACAAAAATTGCCAGCATGGTGGTAGTAGGCCAAGCCGGTGGCGGTTTAGTAAAAGTGCACAAGCGCGGCAATCAATATGCTACCAAAACTGAAATTAGCGCTGATTTAGTACCAGGCTTATCTATCCAAGACAGAGAAATGATTGAGGATTTAGTGACAGCTGCAATCAATGACGCTGTGGATAAAATTGAAGCTGCAACCAAAGAGCAATTGTCTAGCTTTGCCGGCATGCAATTACCAGAAGGTTTCGGTGGAGCTGACGGAAATACTGGCGTTGCCGTTTAATTGCCAGGCTAAGCAAGGGCGAACCATTCTCGCCCTTGCAAGAGTCAATGTGTTTTTTTGAATTTATTCGTTGCTAAGTAGTTGAATCTAGAAAGCAAAATCAGCCACCCTCTTACATATTAAGTAACATATGAATTTCAGCCCTTTAATTAACGAACTTATTCAGGCACTCCGCTATTTACCTGGTGTTGGACCGAAATCAGCACAACGGATGGCGTTTTTTTTGCTGCAACATGACGCAACAAAAGCAAAACATTTAGCCTCAATTATTTCGCGCAGCCTGACGCATATTACTCATTGTAAACAGTGCCGGATGTTAACAGAATCACCACTATGCACAATTTGCAGCAATAACAAACGCAATCAACATAAAATCTGCATCGTTGAAGGCCCCATGGATGTTTTTGCCATAGAACAAACAGCTACTTTTAGCGGACGCTATTTTGTCTTACGAGGACATTTGTCACCGATTGACGGCGTTGGCCCAGAAAATCTTGGTATTCCATTACTGATGGAGCAACTTCAAAACTCTCAGATAGAAGAAGTTATTTTAGCACTAAGCGCTACCGTAGAAGGACAGACGACATCACACTACATTGCAAGCGCTATACGCCCACTCTCAATCGTTGTCACTCGATTAGCGCATGGACTACCCATGGGTAGCGAATTAGAATACACCGACGGAAACACGCTGACTCATGCATTTATTGATAGGAAGAATTTTGCGTTCTCTGATTAATATTTTTTTTATAAGCCTCTGTGTATGTTGTACATGCTCAAATTTTGCTTCTACCACACTAACCATACTACCCTATCATGGTGATAACTATATTATTAACGGTCTTGCTACCGCAAAAAATGACATACAAATCACGATGTATGGTTTTACAGATCAACGAATTGCAGCAAGCCTTATTCGTCTAAAACAACGTGGCATCAAAGTGCGACTACTAATCGAACAAGAACCTTACAAATCCCAGGATGAAAATCTATTCATTCTAAAAAAATTAAAGAATGCCGGCGTAACCATCCATTACGCATCATCAAAATTTACCCTAACACACCAAAAAACCATACTGATTGATCATGCATTTGCCTTCATTTTAACTGATAATCTTACCTACTCTGGCTTATATCGACAGCGTAATTTTATTTTACAAACAGATGATAAGAAAATTATTGATGAACTAAACAAGTTATTCAATGCAGATTGGAAGCAAATACCATACTCAGCGATTGCGCATTCAGCGTTAGTACTGAGCCCTGAGAATAGTTGGCAAAAATTACATCAACTGATCATCAACACCAAAGCCAATCTAGATATATATGCTGCAGCACTGACGGATAAACGCATAGTGGCAGATTTAATAGCACGGCCGGCAAAAATTCGTATTCTAGTGGACAAAAAATCAAAAGTTTTTAACATCGCGGGCTTATGTCAGCATCACATAGAAATACATGCACTGAAACAACCTGAACAACACGCCAAAGCCCTGCTGCGTGATTATCACACTGACAATCAACTTGCTTACGTTGGTTCAGCAAATTTAACCTACCCGGGATTGTCGAAAAACAGAGAAGCAGGACTGCTATTTAGTGACACAGTTGCTATAAAAAAACTACATGGCTCTTTTGAGCATGATTGGCAAAACTCAAGCTCACTTTGCGATAAATCTGAACTTAGATAGACTAATATCAACAGATAAATTGTGTTTTTTTCAGGAGAATAAACTATAGAATTGTATAAAAAAGCACTTATATGCTGGGCCCCAGCCTAGGCTGGGGGCAAACAGCAGTTGCTATAACAATGCAGAACATGAATTAACGACAGGTTCTAAGCAACTAAATGAAATAAGTGAACTCTAACAAGCCCATGTTAATAGAAGGTAAACTTTCAGCATCACCATTGTTATTAAAATTAACGTCTTGGCCAAAAGTATGATAATACGACAAACCTAGTTGAAGACTAGGCGTAAATGAATAAGCAATACTTGCACCCACTTCAGGCACAACCGTATTGCTGTCATGTAAATTCGTGTCTCGCATATTATCTTCGGCCGGCTGCATCTGCTCATCCGTACCACCGGCTTTTAATGTAAAATGCAATTTATCAAAAGTAAATTGCGCAACACCTAATAATTCAAGGCCGTAATAATGCATAGTTAACGTCGAAGTGCTCGTCGTATATTTGGTAGAACCATAGTACGCTGCGCCACCTTCAAGACCATAAGCAACAAAGTTACTGACATCCCATAAAATACCAAAAACAGCTCTACCGCCATAGTTTTCATCGGTACGCCCAGGGTAACCTTCAATAACAACACCTTCTAATAGCGTATAATCAACGCTATTTGGCATCGATTGTGGCGCCGCATAACCTATACCGACATCGATATAAGGACGATAATCAGCGTAACAAGCCGTTACAGCTATCATCGACATCGCCGCACATGCGGTAGAAAATATTTTTTTCATAATAAACTCCTTGCTAATATCCTAATAAATTGACAGATTACTGCAAAACTCTCAAGGCCTCCTGATACATTTTACCTTGCGCCTTAGCTACGGCCTCACATGTCACTTTACCGCGATAAATATTTAAACCATGCAATAAATGCACATTATCTTTCAGCGCCGCCATACAACCTTTGTTAGCTAACGCTACAACAAAAGGCAAAGTCGCATTATTTAGAGCAAAAGTTGATGTGCGAGCCGCCCCTGCAGGCATATTAGCAACACAATAATGGACCACACCATCAACAAGATAGGTTGGCTGTTCGTGAGTTGTTGCATGACTTGTTTCAAAACAACCACCCTGGTCAATAGCAACATCAATCAACACCGAACCTTTATTCATACTAGCAACCATTTCTTTGGTTACCAATTTCGGAGCCGCGGCGCCAGGTAATAGTACAGCACCAATCACAACATCTGCACTAGCAACATACTGAGCAATGAGGTCCTTTGTTGGATAAATCGTTTTAATGCTTGCGCCATATAATTCGTCTAATTCACGCATACGATCCAAAGAGATATCCATAAGGGTAACATCAGCTTCCATACCTACAGCAACACGTAATGCATTCGAGCCAACAACACCGCCCCCTAAAACTAAAACTTTTGCAGGAGCAACACCAACAACCCCTCCCATTAACAAGCCTTTACCACCATGTACAATTTCAAGGCATTTTGCAGCCGCTTGAATCGACATACGACCCGCAACTTCACTCATGGGTGATAATAATGGTAATCGACCATGACGATCCGTCACTGTTTCATAAGCAATAGCAATACAGCCTGACTCTAGCAAAAGATCAGTTTGTACTGTATCAGGCGCTAAGTGTAAATAGGTAAATAGCACCTGCCCTTCTCGCAACATTTTGCATTCACTTGGTTGAGGCTCTTTAACCTTAACGATCATATCAGCTGTGGCAAAAATTTCTTCAGCTGTATCAACCACTGTTGCTCCAACCGTAAGATACGCGTGATCATCAATACCAATACCTGAAGCAGCGCCTTTTTGCACCACCACGCGATGCCCATGATGTATTAACTCACTGACACTGGATGGCGTTAAACCGACACGGAATTCTTGGCTTTTAATTTCTTTTGGCACACCAATTAACATGATTTTCCTCATTTATTTCTAGTAGATTGATTAAACATGATATTTCAGCACTAGTAAATACTTTTGTAGTGATCACTATTTGGCTAGATAACGGCCTACGCTAAACAGTTGCATCGTAATGAAATTAATCGAGTTAACATGTATTGCTTATAGACGAAATTTGTTGTTATATAAAAAAGACCATACTCCGAATACACCATAGACCACACTATGCTCGGAATAGTTTATTGATTAACCTTATTGAATGGATGCAGCACCACTATGACTTCAACAACAGATACTCATGACGAAAAACTGTCTCGCTCAGCAAAATGGATACTAGTCATTACCCTGAGTTATGCATTTAATTTTTCTAGTATTGCTTTTTTACCGATTTACATGCGCGAAACCTTGCATAGCTCACTTTTTATGATCGGAGTAGCGTTGAGTACATACGGCATAGGAACTATTTTTGCCTCATTTTATGGCGCAAAATTATGTGATATTTATTCTTCTTATCTTATCTCCTGCCTCTCATTACTACTGTTTATCCTTGGCTTAGTGATGATTTATTTTATCACTCAACCCTTGTGGCTGTTTATAGCAACTTTGCTTATTATGGGGGTGGCAAACTCATCCTTTTTACCAGCTGCACGTATGTTACTCATGCGTCAGACTTCTGAAGCAGCGCAATTGCGCGCCAACGGATTACGCTATATGTTTTATAATATTGGCGTAGCTGCTTCACTAGGCGTTGTTGGTATGCTGGCACATGAAAATTATCATGTTGTTGTATTATTTAGCCTAGGATTTACATGCTGCGCCTTAGCCTTGTTATTTATTTTTGTCAACAACGAAAAACATAACTTGTACGGACAAACAATAACGAAAAAAGAAAAGCTTCGCTGGTGGCGCGATCCCTTTTTCACCTGTATTTTCGCAGGTGTTTTTATTGGCATGATTGTTTTTGCCCAATTGACTTCGTCCATGTCATTGTTTTTGATCGATGTTTATCATTTCAATATGCAATCGTTCAGCCTATTTTATATTATAAATTGCATCATCATCGGCACAATGCAAATGCCTATCATCAAACGCATTCAACATTTGCCACAAGTGTTTATCTTTATGCTAGCGCCATCTATTATGGGCTTGGGTTATATTGTTTTACTGATTAAAACTAGCTTAATCAGCGTAACAATTTCCATGATTTTGATCACTGCTGGCGAAATGTTATTTATGCCTGTGTCACAAAATTTAGTATATCAACAAGCTCAAAATCATTTAAAAGGAGAATATATGGGGATATACCAAGCACTATATGCTATCGCAGTGATTATCAGCCCATTAATAGGCACAACAGCATTGAAAATAGATCATAGTGGAACGGTATTATGGTTATTTATTTTTTCACTTTCTATATTACCCATAGCTGGATATGTGGCCTTGAAAGAAAAAATTCCTCAATTAGCTAAACATTGAACTTGGCTGACAACTAGTACGAAACAGAAATTTAAGGTTAGTTGATTGTTTGCTGATGAAATTTTATTCTGCTTTACTCTATTTCTTAAGCAGACAATAATGACTATGCCGCCCAAGCCTACTAGACTGGGGCGGCATGTTAACATAGCCTATCTCAAGTCTTGAATGTCTCCAGTCATAGCATTAACTTTAACATCAACTTCCTTCTTATCCATAGGACTTAATGCTTCTGCATCATAGAACTGATGATGAGCCCTGATTTCACTAATCTGGGTATAACCAGCTTTTGTTAATAACTCAACAGCCTCTAACATAGAAATGACCGGATGGTTCACATGTTTTACCGGGGGTGGTAACATATTTCCCGCTAGATCAAAACGCATAGGCCGAACAACGCCCTCTTGATCAATAACCTTGGTATCAAATCCGTCCCGTTCTCGCTCAACTTCTAACGCTACAAAATTTTTACTTTGTATTGTTTTTAGCACCATAACTAGCGCTTGATCTATTGACACTGAAGGGGGTGTTGATGCTTGAGCTATAGAACCAACCGCTCCAGATAGCGATAAAGCCAAGGCCCCCACCAATACATATATTTTTTTCATTATCATATCTCCATCATCGTGCATCTCATATTTTCATAAGGCGCTGAGAACATCACATCTTTTCAATTCGGGCAGTTTTACACTGATCTTCAATAATTAATATGCGCATGAAACTTAGTTACCCCATTAATAATTTATTCATACGCTGAACAAATTCTGCTGGGTTATCCAAATGCCCGCCCTCTGCTAACACTGCTTGCTCGAATAACAACTTCGTCCATTCAGCAAAACGCTCGTCATCTGACTCAGTTTTAATACTAAGAATCAGAGGATGCTTTGGATTGATTTCAAAAATTGGCTTACTCATGCCAAAATTTTGTCCCGCAGCCTGCATGATGCGCTGCATATGTATACCCATATCATTTTCATCGGCAACAACACAGCTAGGTGATGATGTCAAACGATGGCTAATGCGCGCTTCTTTAATCTTTTCGCCAAGCACTTCTTTCATTTGTTTTAAAACAGATTCAAATTCATCACTTTCTTTTTTCTTTTCTTCTTTGGTTTCTTCATCATCCATATTGCCCAAATCAAGATCACCTTTAGCAACAGATTGGAATTTTTTACCTTCAAACTCCGTCATATGGCTAACCCACCATTCATCAACGCGATCAGAAAGCAACAACACCTCAATGCCTTTTTGACGGAAAACTTCTAGCGCCGGACTATTTTTTGCCGCCTCAAAAGATTCAGCCGTTACATAATAAATTTTATCTTGGCCTTCTTTCATACGACCAATGTAGTCGGCCAAAGTCACCGTTTGCGCATTGGTATCATTATGCGTGGTTGCAAAACGGAATAATTTTGCAATACGCTCTTTGTTAGCGAAATCTTCACCTGGACCTTCTTTCAATACTGAACCAAATGCTTGCCAGAATTTTGCATATTTTTCAGCATCTTTTTCTGCCAACTCTTCCAACAAACTCAAAACGCGTTTCACTAAAGCGCCGCGCAATTTATCCGTTACACGATCATTTTGTAAAATTTCTCGAGAAATATTTAAAGGTAAATCTTTGGTATCAATAACACCTTTGATAAAACGTAAATACATCGGTAAAAATTGTTCCGCATCATCCATAATGAATACACGCTGTACATAGAGTTTTAAGCCACGTTGGCCGTCACGATTCCATAAATCAAATGGTGCACGCGCTGGAATATATAATAAATTGATATATTCCATACTACCTTCGACCTTGTTATGAGCCCAAGCCAATGGATCTTCAAAATCATGAGAAATATGTTTATACAGTGCTTTATAATCTTCATCTTTAATCTTGCTCTTTTCTAGAGTCCATAAAGCCTTCGCTTGATTGACAACTTCGAACTCAGGCGTCGCAGTTGCATTTGCCTCCTCTGCATTGTCTTTATCCGCTGGCACAGCTTGTTTTTCCATCATAATAGGCAAGGCTATATGATCTGAATATTTTGTGATAATGCCGCGTAGACGATAATTTTCCAAAAATTCACTAGCGTCCTCTTTTAAATGCAAGACGATACTTGTACCACGATGTGCTTGTTGAATATTTTCAATTGTATATTCAGAACTTGCATCCGAAGTCCAATGTACACCATGCTCCTGAGCCACCCCCGCTCTACGAGTAAATACTTCAACGCGATCAGCGACAATAAATGCAGAGTAAAAACCAACACCAAATTGACCAATCAATTGATTATCTTTGGCTTTATCGCCAGTCATTTTTGACAGAAACTCTTTCGTGCCAGAATGCGCAATTGTGCCCAAATTTTGAACAACTTCATCGCGCGTCATACCAATACCATTATCGCGAATAGTAATAGTTTTAGCGGCCTTGTCGAAACTCAGATAGATGGCCAAATTTGGATCGCTCTCTAACAGCGTATTATCAGACAAGGCCTCATAACGCAATTTATCAATAGCGTCAGAAGCATTGGAAATCAACTCTCGCAAAAAGATCTCTTTATTGCTATACAGTGAGTTAATCATCAACTGTAGCAACTGCTTTACTTCAGTTTGAAAACCACGAGTTTCAGGTTGAGCAGAAAATGACATGTTTAAGGCCCCTTATATTTTATAATACTGTATTAGAACTGAGGCCTTTTTTAAAAATTTCAAGAGTTAAGCAGCATATTTCCATGCTGTTATTTCTTTGGTCGAATCATCTTGAACCACCTGCAACCAAACACCACTAAAATGTGTCGTGGCGCGTAAGGTATATTGCCAATAATGGGCGGAAAATTCATCAGAATGGTATTCATGCACAGCGTAATCGACTTTCATATCCATCAGCGTTAGTTGGCACAAATCTGGATTAAGGCGCCAAAATGCCTCTAATTCGGCTCGATCATTTGATCTCATCACACAATCTGAACTCGCTGTTGAAGTTGATGATATTATGTCAAAAGCTTGGCGTAAAATAGAACGCGCGCTAACCAAACTTGTTAATTGCCTAAGCATTAATTGCGAAAAATAGCCATCTTCTTTAAACTCCAACAAAGCCGTTGCCACAAATAGCAACATAAGTAATAACACAAACAACACATAGCCCTCATTGCGCATTATACATTCTCGCTACTAATGATAGTGTTTTATTATTATCTAAATTTACTAAGGATATATTTACCTGCGTTCCTGATCGCCTTAACTCTAAACGATTCATGTTACCCAGCACTTCTTCATCACGGGAATTTATATCTGAGACATATAATGACTTATTTTGCTTGATGAAGTATTTATGTTGCACCAACTTGGCAATGTACATTTCATCAACACCAGACACCTGAATCGGTGAATAAAAACTAACTCGCGCTTGCTGATTATGGTTAATCTTAGTAATCGTTTTAATTTCGGCAATTTCAGCTTGCCAACAATTTTCAATAACAACCACATTATTTTCTTTTAAATTATTGTCTCCACTAATTAAAATATCATGGCCATTATTTTCCAAGATACGATATTGTTGCAAAGACATGTATTGACTTTCCAAACTACTATTAGTCGTTTTTAGCCATTCATCTGATAAATAACCACTAGGATCCATCGTATTGGATCGCTTCTGACCTTGGAGACAACCCAAATATCCAGACAATTCTACATCTTTCACTATCCAAGCAAAAACAACATTGTATTTTTCAATCATTTCAAGCGTAGTCGATGAGGCATGTAAACTTTTTTCTAAAAAAAATGAATACCTAAACATTATTACCAGAACTAGTGCGCTAATTGACAATGCAATCATCATTTCCAGCATCGTAAAGCCAAATTTTTTGCTATACATCATGAGAATATATTGCTGTGATAGCCATGGACGCTTGATTAATAACACCAAGAGAAAAACAAAGCTGCTCAGAAATAACAGCTATTGAAATAGTAAAAATTAATAACGTCACGATAAGTTCAAAGAATGCATAACCATAAGGAATAGACAACATAATAGCTTCTCAATAAATTATCTTAGATTCGCGTACTACGTTTGTGTGGCCGTTTTTAACTAGGGAATCTAATAATAAGGATGTAATTCAACAAAAAATAAAAAGAAAGAATATTGGGAAGGAAGGCAAGACTAAACTCTATCAATCAGCTCGAGCTTGCGCATAAGATACGATTCAAAACAACAATTAAATCTGCACAGAAAATAGACTAGAGCAGAGCAATTTTGCCAAGAAAACTATCTAAATTGTTTACTATTATTACCCAACAATACAACAATAGCAATAAGCTGACTATTTCGACCGCATTGCCAAAAGAAGCAACACAAAAGAGCTTGCGGCGAAAAAAAACGACAGGTAAGATGACAAAAATTTTCCAAGTGCAATAATACCATGATGCGAAAACGTCGAAAACCGCTGCCCACAAACACGCCATCTATCCAGATAAGTTCACTCAGCCATGAAGGGCGAGGCATAGCTCATATTGATGGCAAAACAACATTTGTGCACAATGCTCTGCCCGAAGAAAAAGTTGACTTTGAGTATACATACAGCAGCCGAGCATATAATGAAGGTGTTGCAATTCGTATTTTAGAGGCTTCAACACATCGCATCACGCCGGCTTGTCCACATTATCAGATCTGTGGAGGCTGTCAGTTACAACATATGGATATGAACTTGCAACTCGATTATAAGCAAAAAGTATTATTGGAACAGCTAGCGCATTTTGGCAATGTGACACCAACGATTGTTTTACCTCCTCTGAGCGGACAGGAGTGGCAATATCGACATAAAGCACGACTAGGCGTACGCTATGTTGAAAAAAAAGGAAATCGTATTTTAGTCGGCTTTCGTGAAAGAAATGGTCGTTTTTTAGCAGACATGCAACAATGTGATATCTTACACCCTAGCATCGGAAAAAAATTAGTTACATTAAGCGCCCTGGTGAAGAATTTAAGCTGCTATCAACAGATTCCTCAAATTGAAGTAGCTATCGGAAATAATCAAGCAGCCATCATTTTACGACATATGGAACCTCTCACTGACCATGATTTAGAGCAATTAAAAAGTTTTAGTCAACAACACAATATTCAAATTTATTCTCACCCCAATCCGCCCTTGGTAATCAAAAAATTATTCCCGGATGATGGCTATGAGCGCCTAAAATATCAACTACCAAAATACTCCCTTGAGATGCTATTTCACCCAAGTGATTTTACACAAATCAATGAAGAAATGAATCAAATGATGATTGATCGCGCTCTTGAACTATTAAACCCTCAACAACATGAAACTATTTTAGATTTGTTTTGCGGCATAGGAAACTTCACCCTGCCTATCGCGCGTTATGCTCAACATGTCGTTGGCGTCGAGGGGGCCGAATCAGCCGTAGTGCGCGCCCGAGAAAATGCACAACACAATAATATTCATAACGTCGAATTTTTTACCGCAGATTTAAGCAAAGATTGCGCATCGCAACCATGGCATCAACGTCGTTATGATAAAATTTTACTAGATCCCTCGCGTGCCGGAGCCGATGGATTTTTAGCGACACTACCTCATCATCTACAAGCAGATACCATCGTTTATGTTTCTTGCAACCCAGCGACTTTATCACGAGATGCTGGCATCTTAGTTAATCAACTAGGCTACACCCTTGACTCAGCAGGGATTATGAATATGTTTCCTCACACAGCGCATGTAGAATCGATTGCTTTATTTACAAAAAAACAAAATTGATGACACTAGCGTAACAGCACTAAGGAGTTTGTTCACATGTTTAACATCGAAAGCATCCCAAGCAAACATTATGACCTGACTGCTTCACTAAAAATAATGAATAATAATGAGCCGGTTGTACGCGAACTCGCGGACATGCTTTATAAAAATTTACCCGAATTTAAACACCAACTTCACACCGCTTTTTCGGAAAATAATATTGCAGTGATTCAAGCCCTGGCACATAAATTACATGGCGGTATTTGCTATGTCATTTCACCGCGCTTAGAATCTTTACTGTCTCAACTGCAATCAGCATGCAAACAATCACCAGAACAAATACCATTAATTAGCCCTCATATCATTCCGAGCATAGATGCCCTCGAAACAACATTGAGAGATACTTTCAAATTGCTTTCATAGCATCTGATAGAATGCTAGAATTCGTGGCTTACATTGGATTGTTTTGGAGTCTTATTATGACCAAGCGTATGATCATTATGCTACTAAGCCTAGCATTACTCTTTGGCCTGATCACCGGGTGGTATTTTTTCAAGCAAAGCAAAATCAATGAATATATGAAAGCCATGCAGTTTGCAACCGCCACCGTGTCCACCACCGTTGCTAACAAAGAAAACTGGAAAACTTTTATCTCCGAAACAGGCTCTGTAGTCGCGATTAATGGCGTCAATGTCACAACGCAAGCAAGCGGCATAGTAAGCGCCATTCTTTTTAAGCCGGGCAGCATGGTGCATAAAGGCGATATTTTATTAGATTTAGATGATAGACAACTACAAGCAAATGTTGATAATGCCAAAGCACAATTACTATATGCTGAGCAAAACCATCGCGAAATTAAAGAACTATTTAACGTTGGCGCTGCATCAAAAAATTCTTTAGAAACAACTCAAGCAAATTTAGCGACAGCACAAGCAAATTTAGCTGCCGCAGAGGCAGAAATTTCTTATCTTCATATTCCAGCGCCTTTTGATGGCAAAATCGGCATTCATCAAGTCAATGTCGGTCAATATTTACAACCAGGCACAGCGATTGCGTCTTTGCAGCAATTAGATCCTCTCTATGTACAATTTGCCGTCGCACAACAAGATTTGGCTCAAATTCACCCGGATCAAGACGTGGAAGTAAGCATAGATACCAACCCCAACCATATTTATCATGGAAAAATAACCGCTATTGATTCAACCGTTGACCCTGATACACGGAACGCACAAGTACAAGCAACCATCCATAATGATGACATGCTATTACTGCCGGGCATGTTTGCTCAAATCAATGTGTTACTAGCGCAGGCCGATGACGTCATTACACTCCCCCAAACAGCCATAAATTATAACTTATTTGGCAATTCAGTATTAGTCGCTATCCCAGAAGACACTCAAGCAACTGACGGCAAACAAATTTATGTTTTAAAATTACAATATGTTTCAACAGGTGAAGAGCGTAAAGGCTCAGTCGCCATCACTAAAGGCCTGAAGGGCGGAGAGATTGTCGTCAACTCAGGGCAACTTAAAGTTGCCGAGGGATCACGCGTGACCATTAACAATAGCATTACGCCTTAAATATAATAGATGTTCACTTTTTATGGTTAGTAAGTCATCCCAGCCATCGCTGGCATGAGATAGTCGTGATTGTTAACAGGCAACGATTATTCTGGTTAGAGATAGGAAAATAATTTTATGAAATTTACTGATCTTTTTATTAAACGTCCGGTACTGGCAACAGTAGTGAGTTTATTGATTTTACTACTTGGACTCTATTCAATATTTAAATTACCCCTAAGTGAATATCCAAAAACTGAAAGCACGATGATTACCGTTTCAACCAGCTACCCTGGCGCAAGCGCGTCACTCATGCAAGGATTTATCACTACGCCATTGATGCGCGCGGTCTCTCAGGCTAACGGCATTGATTATATGACAACATCAAGCACGCAAGGATCCAGTATTATTACGATTTATATGAAATTAAACTATGATCCGAATGCAGCACTCGCCGAAGTACTAACACAAACTAATAGCGTACAAAATCAATTACCTTCGGCTGCGCAACAACCTGTCATCACCGTCAGCGCAGCGCAACAATTCGATTTAATGTATTTGAGCTTTAGCAGTAACAGCATGACACCAGAAGAAATTACCGATTACTTGACTCGCGTCATCCAGCCACACTTAGTCAGCTTAGAAGGAATTACGAAAGCCGAAATATTGGGCGGACAAACCTTCAGTATGCGGATTTGGCTCGATCCGCTACGTATTCAAAAGTTTAATATTCAACCATCGCAAATTAGTGAGGCGTTGAGCAAAAACAATTTCCAAACCTCCGTCGGCGAAACCAAAGGAGAATTGGTAGTATATAACGTACAAGCCAATACTGACCTGCATGATGCGAAATCATTTGAAAATATTGTCGTTGCTAATGTCAACGGAACATTCGTCCGCTTAAAAGATATTGCGCGCATTGAGCTAGGGTCACAATCTTATGATTCCAACGTTTATTTTAATAAAAAACAGGCTGTATTTATTGGTATTGTCACAACGCCAGAAGCGAGCCCCTTGGTCGTAAGCAAAGAAGTACATGCCATCATGCCAGATCTTGAAAAATCTTTCCCAACCGGCTTAGAAAGCAAAATCGTCTACGATAGCTCAACATACATCCAAGAGTCGATGCACGAAGTTATTACCACCATAGTTATTACTGCCTTGATAGTCGTATTAGTCATTTTTGCATTTATTGGATCGGTCCGCGCAGTCGTAATCCCAGTTGTCACTATGCCTTTATCTATTATTGGCGTATGTTTTTTTATGTTATTACTAGGTTATTCACTAAATTTATTAACATTACTCGCCATGGTTTTAGCTATTGGCCTTGTCGTTGATGACGCCATTGTGGTTGTTGAAAATATCTACCGACATATTGAAGAAGGCAAAACTACTATAAACGCAGCCCTATTAGGTGCACGCGAAATCGCTTCACCTATCATGTCCATGACCATTACTTTAGCTGCTGTATATGCGCCGATTGGTTTTATGACAGGATTAACCGGACAGCTATTTACAGAGTTTGCATTTACTCTTGCAGGCTCAGTCATTATATCAGGCATAATTGCGCTAACATTAACGCCGATGATGTGCTCAAAATTTTTAGCACCATCGATTATGCAGGAGCGGTTTGTCATATATATCGATAAAATTTTTGATCGATTACGACAATCTTATCAGCGACGTCTAACCAACATATTAAACTATAGACCCGTAACTTTAGTCTTTGCCATGATTATTTTAGCAAGCTGTTATTTTCTTGCCGCCACCACTCAATCAGAACTGGCCCCTAGCGAAGATCAAAGCATGCTATGGGCTGTTTATAACGGTCCGAATTACGCAAATCTTGATTATATGACAAAATTCTCGGCGCCCATTGACACATTATTTTCCTCTATACCTGAAGCGGCAGATTATTTTATGGTTAATGGCATGTCGGGCGTCAATTCCGGCATTTCTGGAATTATTTTGAAACCATGGAATGAACGTACGAAGTCAGAAGAAGAAATTAAAAATGAAATTCAGCCACAATTAAGCAATTTAGCCGGTGTACAAACTGTTGTTTTTGCACCACCATCTTTGCCAGGAAATAGTGGCGGACTACCTGTGCAATTTATTATTACCACAACAGAGGATTTTCCGGTTTTATACGATGCGCAAGAAAAATTAAAACAAGCGGCTCAGCAAAGCGGCCTATTCGCTTATGTTGATGCCACGTTAATGTATAATAATCCGCAAATCGATATAAATATTGATCGCAACCGCGCAGCCGATGTCGGCATCACGATGCAAGATATTGGAGATGTCTTGTCTTTATTTGTCAGTGGCAACTATGTAAATTGGTTTAGCATGCACGATATGAGCTACCAAGTTATCCCTCAAGTCGAACAAAAATACCGTTATAACCCAGACGATCTAAAAAAATACTATATCAAAACACAAAGCGGCGAAAATATCCCCCTGTCAAACATAGCAACACTTTCACAAGGCGTACAACCCAATGCCCTCACGACCTTTCAACAATTAAATTCCGCAACTGTTGAAGGCGTGATGATTCCAGGCCGAACTGTTACCGAAGGCTTAAATTTTTTACGCGCACAAGCAAAAGAGATGCTCCCTAAGGGCATGTCATTTGATTATGCTGGAGAATCGCGACAAACCATGCAAGAAGGCAATACGTTAGTGTTGACCTTCTTTTTAGCACTCATCGTCATTTATTTAGTACTTGCCGCCAAATTTGAATCATGGCGCGATCCACTCGTAATATTAATTAGCGTACCCATGTCGATTTGCGGCGCGTTAATTCCGTTAAACTTAGGCTTTGCCAGCTTAAATATTTATTCAGGCATTGGCTTAGTCACATTAATTGGACTAATCAGCAAACACGGTATTCTGATGGTCGAATTTGCCAATAATTTACAACGCAATGAAAAACTCACTATTCACGAAGCGATTATCACATCAGCAACATTGCGTTTACGCCCAATCTTAATGACGACATGCGCCATGGTATTTGGCGTATTACCCCTATTATTCGCCAATGGCGCAGGATCACATAGTCGCTTTGATATTGGCTTGGTGATTTTCTCCGGCATGATCATCGGCACCATGTTCACTCTGTTTGTTGTACCAACGATGTATACATTTTTGGCAAAAAATCATGCTGAGGGCTCATGACTAAATTAGAGGGCGCGCGGCTTTAACTGCGGAACCTAGGTTTAAACACCAAAATACTCATCCGCCCTAAAGCGCTCACCAAACTTACTGTGCAACTCTTTAAAACGCCCTCTCACCTTATCAAAACCAACTGTTTTAGCATATTGAATGGGGCCACCGCGGAATGGTGCAAAACCCGTGCCAAAAACCATGCCAGCATCTAACATATCGTCATCACTGACGATACCTTCAGATAAGCAGCGCGCAGACTCATTCAGCATGCGATAAATTAATCTTTCAGTAATAAGATCATCAGATAGATTAGTGAGATCAACTGCTTTTACATGCTGCTTTTTACCATGACGATAAGCATAAAAACCTTGTGATGTTTTTTTGCCTAATTTTTTTTGCGCCACTTTATTTTGTAAAATTTGCGGCACTTCACCACCCATATGCTGCGTTAATTCTTTCGCTACCGATAAACAAATGTCTAAACCAACGGTATCTGCTAATTCAATCGGCCCCATTGGCATCCCAAATTGTTTCGCCGCATAATCAATTCGTTCAATGGGAACACCTTCTTCTATTAACATCACACTTTCCATAAGATATGGCATGAGAATGCGATTAACTAAGAAGCCGGGATGACTTTTTACATTCAATGGTAATCGTTTAATTTGTTTCACGAAGGCAGATGCTTGATTAATAACAGTTTCGCTAGTTTTATCGCCGCGCACCACTTCAACCAATTGCATCATAGAAACGGGATTAAAAAAGTGGATTCCAACTAATCGCGATGGGTCACTTAAAACCGTATTCATTTCATCCAAAGCAATGCTCGATGTATTAGTGGCGAAAATTGCAGTTGTTTTGGCAATTTTTTCCATTTCTTTTAAAATATTTTGCTTGGCTTCTAAGTTTTCATAAATGGCCTCGATAATAATATCCGCATGGCGCATACCTTCGCCAACAACATCAGGCATTAAACGATCATTTGCTGCTTGAATTAAATGCTTAAACTTTAATTTCTTAGCAAATAAAGCTTGGGCACGAACCATCGCTGGCGCAATAAAAGATGCTTCACGATCTTGTAAAGTAACTTTAATGCCGTTTAATGCGCACCAAGAGGCAATATCTCCGCCCATGGTGCCGGCACCAATAATATGTACATGTTGAACGGGGGCAACATCCTTGAACCCGCTTTTTAACTTTGTTTGCAAGAAAAATAAACGAATCAAATTTTGTGATGCTTCAGTTGGGAATAGTGAAACAAGTGAAGCAGCCTCATAAGCATAGGCCTCTTCGCTAACCCCATGTTTTTGCCATTGCATTAATAAAGCTTCTAAAGCTGGATAATGACTCATCACGGTTTTTTTAGCCATTTGCTTGCGTATAAGGTTGGCAATAAGTGGGCGTATACATTTTGCATTACTTGCTTTTTTTAGATAAAGCCGCAACCTTTGCTGAAATAATGCAGGTCTTGTTAGCCGAACCTGTTTTATGTTGCTTTGAATAATACTGCGCGCAGCATGTTCCAACGCTCTTGTTGGCAAAACATAATCTAGAATCTGCAACTTAGCCGCCTGGTAGGCAGTTAAACTTTTACCAGATAAAATCAAGGGCAGTGCTTGCAAAGAACCAATTAATCTTGGCAAGCGAATAGAACCACCCCATCCTGGATGGATACCCAGTTTAATTTCAGGCAAACCTATTTGTGTTGAATCACTGTCTGACGCGATACGATAAGTACAAGCAAGCACCAATTCAAAACCACCACCTAAGCAGGTACCATCAATAATCGCCAGCGTTGGTTTACGCATTTTTTCTAACTGAGCAAAAACTTCTTGTCCATATAAAACTAACTTTAATCCTTCATCTGGGTTTTTACATGCTTGAAACTTTGCGATATCTGCACCAGCAATAAAGCCTGTTTTTTTGCCTGAGCGAATAATCAAGCCAATAGCATCATTCGATTCCGTTATTTTTATAATATTATCTAATTCAAATAGTGTATCGTAATCCAAGGTGTTTACTGATGCTTCTACTTTATCAAATGTTGCCCACGCAATTTTTTGTGCATCGATTTCATAGCGCCAGTGTTTTAAATCCATCATTATACCGCTCCTCGTTCAATTAGCATTGCACCACCTTGACCACCGCCAATGCACAAACTCGCTACGCCACGTTGTGCATTATTATTTTCTAATGCATTAATAACTTGCATAACAATGCGTACACCTGTTGCACCAACTGGATGACCTAATGCTATTGCACCACCGTAAATATTTAATTTTTCTTGGTCAATATTTTCTAATGCAGATAAGCAGCCTAACACTTGTGCCGCAAACGCTTCATTAATTTCCCAATAATCAATACTGCTAGCATCACATGCTTGCTGTTGAAATAACTGCTCAATAGCAGCAACTGGCCCTAAGCCCATCACTTCAGGCGCAACACCTGCCCATGCAATATCTACAATTTTTGCACGCGGTTTTAAATCATATTTTTCAACTGCTTTTTCACTTGCTAAAATCAAAAAAGCAGCACCATCAGTGATTTGTGAACTATTCCCCGCCGTAACCAAGCCAAAGGGCTTGTCAACAAAAGGCGATAACTTTGCCAACTTTTCTAGTGAACTATCCGCTCGAACACCATTATCTTCCACGATAACCTGCCCTGACATCGGATCAACGAGAGAAATAATATTACTAAGTTTATGATTTTTTTGCGCGTCGATCGCTCGCTTATGACTTTGCAACGAATATTCATCCATCGCTTGACGTGAAATATGAAAACGATATGCTACTTCTTCAGCAGTCTGCCCCATACCCATACGAATCGTATGATCAGTTAAACCTTGTAACAACGATATTTCTGGCGATAAAAATCCTGGCCGAAATTGCAATAATACTTTTAATTTTTCCGACAATGTTTTACTTGACATAAAACGCGAAAACCATTTCGTCATGCCAGAGTTGAATATTAGCGGTGCACGACTCATCGCTTCCGTACCACCCGCCAAGACCAAATCATGGCGACCTAATTGAATATCTTTCATTGCACAATCCAGCGCTTGCAGACCAGAAGCACAGTTGCGTTGTACTGTATAAGCGGGGACGGCTTTACCACATCCTAGTCGTAAACTAATAATGCGGGAAATATTTGCTTCCTCAGATGAAGGAATCATACAACCGGTGACCACTTCACCTATATCACTTGGCAAAAACTTTTGTCGCAACAACATTGGGCGACAAGCAGCAATCGCCAAATCCGCTGCTGCAAACGAACCAGGGCCTTGTGCCACTCGCATAAACGGTGTGCGGCTCATGTCAATAATATAAACAGGTTTATTCATCATCACTCCTATGGCTGAGCTGGCGTTAAAACAGTTGTTAGAGTTGCATCAAACTCATCAACACTTAATACATGACGACGCAACTGCTCATAGGCCTTGAGTTGTTCGCCTTCCTGTTGCGTTAAGCCACTGGCACGCACTACGGCATCGACTTTCTCATTATAACTACTATATTCAGGCGTTAAGTCAGAAATATCCATTTTTGCCCAATGCTTTAATAGCGGTTCCAAAGCTAAAGAGTCTTGAAAAGATTTCTCGGTCATTTCATTCAGATGACTATCCCTTAATAATTCATTACGTATTTCACTATTATGCAACATCGCTTCGACTAAAAGATTATCATGATGATCGCTTGGTCTACGATATGGATAACCCCAAGGAAAAATAACAAATTTTAGAGCTTTGGCTATAAAACGATTAGGGAAATTCGCCATAAAATCTTGCATTGCTAGTTGGGCTTTCCATAAACAAAATTCTATTGACCACGTCACATACTCTTTATGATGCTTAGGATATTTAGCATCGGCATAATATTTTAAAACAGAAGAAGCAATATATAGCTGCCCCATAATATCAGCCAAACGTCCTGATAAAGTTTCTTTACGCTTCAAGTTGCCGCCTAAAATGAGCAAAGCAATGTCTGTCATTAACGCGAAAGCAGCGCTCATGCGCGTTAATTCGCGCGCATACTTTTGTATTTCACGTGGGGCATTAACAACAATCGCTCGACCACCAGAAAATGCGTATAGAATATTACGCGCAAAATTACTTAAACTAAATTGAATATGCTTAGATAAAATGGCATCAAATTTATCTAATGTATCCGGCGTTTCCTCGCTTAAAATATTTAATTCTTGCAATAAAAACGGATGACAACGTACTGAACCCTGGCCAAAAATGACAAGATTTCGCATTAAAATGTTTGCTCCTTCAACGGTAATTCCGATCGGGATTTGTAAATATGCAGGAAATAAATCATTGTTGGGGCCAACTTGAATCGCTTTGCCGCCATGAATATCCATGGATAAATTCACAATATCACGCGCCATCTCAGTCATGTGATATTTGGCAATCGCTGATGCAATCGCTGGACTTAATCCTTCTTGTACTGGCCCAACAGTAAATAGACGCATCGCTTGTAACATAAATGTCTTGCCAGCAATTTCGGCTAGCGCGGAACGAATACCCTCAAATTTAGAAATCGAAATATTAAATTGCTCGCGAACTTTTGCATAAGCACTAGTTAATCCGTATAGTAATTTTCCTCCGCCCGTTGAGACCGCTGGCAAAGAAATACCACGACCTTCCGATAAACATTCCATCAACATACGCCAACCTTGACCAGCCATCTTTTGTCCACCAATCAAATAATCTAGCGGCACAAAGACATCTTGACCACGTGTCGGGCCATTTTGAAAGGTCATCATCAACGGCCAATGTCGATGGCCAATATCAATACCAGGTAAATGGGTGGGAACTAAACAGACACTGATACCCAAATCAGTGTCATTACCTAATATTTTTTCTGGATCATATAATTTAAACGCTAACCCTAAAACCGTAGCAATAGGCGCTAACGTAATGTAACGCTTGCTCCAATGTAGTTTAATACCTACAACCGTTTTTCCTTCAAATTCACCGCGACATATCAAACCATAATCTGTCATAGCACCAGCATCACTACCTGCATCTAAAGACGTTAAACCAAAACATGGAATTTCTTCACCACTCGCCAAACGCGGTAAATAATAATTTTTTTGTTCTTCTGTGCCATATTTTAACAACAACTCAGCCGGCCCGAGAGAATTTGGCACCATGGCTGTAATTGCGCAGACAGAAGATTTGGTTGATAACTTCATGACAATGGTAGAATGCGCTAAGGGCGAAAAACCTAACCCACCGTAATTTTCAGGGATCATGAGGCCGAAAAATTTCTCCTTTTTCAGATAAGCCCAAACATCATTCGGTAAGTCACGGGATTGACTGAGAATATCCCAATTGTTTAACATATTACACAATGTAGTGACCTGATTATCGACGAACGCTTGTTCTTTAGCTGATAAACTCGGTGTTTTATACGCAAGCAATGTTTGCCAATTTGGTTTGCCTGTAAAAAACTCAGCTTCCCACCACACGTCTCCCGCTTCAATCGCATCTTGTTCCGTACGACTCATATGTGGAAATGACGCATGTATGAAAGCTAATAATTTGGACACCAAAAAACTCTTGCGCCACTTAGGAATAAACACCATAAAACCAACTATGGCCCATAATAAACTTAGAACGAGTGAAATAGAAAAAGCTAAAACGCCACTAGCCGCCATGCTTAAAATTAATACTAAGTAAGTCGGCCAAAATATAACCATAGGACAAGAGAAAGCAAGCAACAATAGCAAGCTGAGTAACAAGACAACAATAGAAACCATAACCATGGCAAAAACTCCTTTTTTCGGCACCTTATTCATAGTAACGGATCAATGGGGTCGGGATCAACGGGTTAAGAGCAAATTGATTTATCTTAATCAAAAAAATATCAACACGTCCTAAATTCAGCGGTAATTATATTAGCAAACACAGTGATAGCAATTAATCTAGGATGGATTTTTAAAAAAGCAGTTGGATGCATACTCGCTTTTAGGATAATCTGTATCGCTGGAGGCTAAGTCAGGATTAAGCATGCTAACTAATATGAACTACTTCAATCAGGCGATAAAATTACTTTTGCAACCAGGGGTCAAACGCTACGTCTTCATTCCTCTGTTTCTGAACATCTTAATATATATTAGCTTCATCAGCTGCGCTTATCATTATACGCAAGAGCTGCATTCTTGGCTGGCGAGTTATACGCCGCATTGGTTGAGCGCCGTTGCCTGGATTGTATGGTTTGTCTCATTTATTGGCATTTTATTTTTCTTCACCTATTTATTTACCACCATCGCTAATATTGTGGCCGCTCCATTTAATGGTTTTCTCGCTGAAAAAGTGGAGGAAAGTATGCTAGGACATACACCCAACAACGCGATAACTATTAAGCAATTGTGCTTATTGCTGCCTAAAACTTTAATTAGACAGATGCAATTACTTCTCTATTTTTTACCACGTGCAATAATTTTATTAGCCTTGTTTTTAATTCCGGGGATAAATATTGTGGCAGGTATTTTATGGTTCTTATTTTCTTCATGGATGATCAGCTTACAATATTTTGATTATCCTTTCGATAATAATAATGTCGGATTTAAGAGCATGTTAAACACACTGAAGCAGTCTCCATGGCAATATTTACAGTTTGGAATAATCATTAACATATTTAGTATTATGCCCGTCATAAATTTATTCGTTATTCCGTTTGCTGTTATAAGTGCTACCGTTATATGGGCGGAAAAACATAGTGAAATGCAAGGAAAACTTAAAAATGCTATTACGAAAAATCTCTAACCTCATTAGTTGCTTGCTCGCTTGTAGCATTACCAGCATAGGACAAACAGCGCCATTTGAAGACCAAGAAGCTGGCCAAAATTTTTTTGCCATGATACAACAACAGCTGCCGCTAGTTTCTGATGACGTCATTGAAGATTATGTTCAATCGCTTGGATATCGCTTAGTAGCTTACAGCGATGCACCGACACATCCATTTCATTTCTTTGTCATTCAACAAGATATCATTAATGCTTTTGCTGGACCCGGTGGATACGTTGGTGTTTTTGGTGGCTTGATTAATACGACTCAAACCGAAAGTGAATTAGCCAGCGTCATGGCGCATGAAATCGCGCACGTAACACAAGATCATTTGCAACGTGAACAAGATAAATCAAAAAACTTATCACTTCCCGCCATTGCCGCCATGGTCGCCGCCATTGCAACAGGAAATGGCGCTATTGCCGCTGGCTCTATTAGCTCAATAACTGCCGGAAGTATGCAATATGAAATTAACAATACACGAACATTCGAAGAAGAAGCAGATAGTGTTGGTATTCAGACTTTAGCACGCGCAGGGTTTAATCCTTATGCGATGGCAAATTTCTTTAAACGCTTGTTAGAAGAAAGTCGTTATGATTCGACACCAATTCCTATCTTAATGGACCATCCAGTGACCGCAGAACGCGTAGCTTTAGCTGAACAACGCGCAAAAACATTAGCCACTAAAAAAAATTACCCATCATCAAATCGTTATTATCTTGCTAAAGCTCGAATGCAATATGCCCTTGCGCATAATGACAGAGATTTTTTAGAGCACAGCTTAGATAGCTATAACAAGGACCCTAATAATTTTTATCAACAATATTTACTCGCATTGGCTAAGTTTAAAAATCGCCAATATTCACAAAGCAATGATTTATTACAACAATTGATGCGTGCATATCCTGATGAAATTATTTATCCTTATACCCTGGCACAAGCTGCTTTTTTAGTAAAAAATTATGCACAAGCAGTAAAATATATCAAACAAGCCTATGCTTTAGATGATACTTACTACCCCACTATCGTTTTTTATGGGCTCATTTTATTGCGTGACCATCAAGCTGAAGAAGCGATAAAATTACTTGAACAATATCAAGTACGATTTTCTGATTCACCAGACTTGTGGATATTACTTAGCAAAGCTTATGCCGACAACCATAATCTCATTTATGCTTATTTATCACGAGCTAAAGCTTATCTTGCTTTAAATGACACTCGCGATGCCCTGATACAAGTAACCATGGCAGAACAACAAGCAAAACAAACAGCTTACACCAGAAGCTTGATTGAAGCAGAAAAGTTGCGATTACAAAAAATGTTAAGATCAGGAAAGAACTAAAAAATTTCATCAGAAAATCTTAACAAACTCGAATTTTTTACTTAATTTTAACACGTGTAAGGTTAGATATTGCTTTAGCGACGATGTTTTTCTTTATATGGCCATAAAGATGCCGATACTAGCAGAGCCAATATTACACCAAGCGCTGTGTCAGCAATACGCGCCAAACCATATTCAATGGGTTGTTGAGAAATAACGCCAAAGGTTAAGACAAATAAAATAGTGACAAAAATCATCGCTATGACATAATAAAAAAAATAATAAACTGCGCCAAAAATACATATGGGTATTACGATGATAATCCCTAATGGCCAATGCAATAAACACAAGGCTAATAATAAACTAATACCCACACCCACCAGTGTTCCGTATATCCTTTCACCACCTCTTCTCAAGGAAGCTTCTACTTGCAGCTTTAAAACCGTCGTAGAGCCAAATAACACCCAATAACTATGTGAAATATGGAATAAGGAGGACACAATCAACGCTAATAAGGCAGTAAGCGCGCCCTTGATGCCATATTTTAAATAAGCTTTTTTCTCACCAGTCAAGCCACGATTCATACTTGGCAAACTAATCATCTCAGTTTTTTTTCTACCAGCCATCAGATAGGCTATCATCACTCCTATAAATAGCCACACGGCTCTCAATACAGCTTCTGACATTGTGATTGGAAAAGAAGCATTGATTATGATAAGCGCTGCGCTCCACATGCCGACAATAGCATGCTCATTACTTCGATGACTCAAGTAAAACGCGAGAAAAATGGTCATGACGACTATTAGCCACAAGCCCCAAAGCATATAAGAGAGCAAGCTAATAAAGACAGAAATAAACACTAGTAAAATTGACCACTGCACTATTTTATTTTTGCTAATCACTGATCCAGTATAAGCATAAAACTGCAAAGCAAAAACAGAGCTACTAATTAACCATAAAGCAGCGTCATGAAAAAAATAAGCAATGACTAAGCTAAAAATCGCAGCAAACATGCTGCGCAAAGCCCAAATGAAACGTGCATGATGAAATTCAGTCAGCTGCAAATACAATGTTTTTATATGGTTTTTAAAAAAATGTTCTGATTTTCTGTACATTATTTTAAACATAGCTATATCTTGCGTTGATATATCTAAAAAAATCAAACAGGTTATTGCTTTGCATATTGCTAATGTTCCCTTGTAGCAACAAATTTTATATCGGGATAGCGCTCTTGCGATAACGACAAATTCACCATTGTTGGAGCAAGATAAGTCAATTGATCAGCCGCATCGAGGGCTAAATTCATTTCACATTTCCGCTTGAATTCTTCGAGTTTTTTACTGTCTGAACAATAGACCCAACGCGCCGTTGTTACTGAGACAGACTCATAAATACAATTGACGCCATATTCATGCAACAAACGATGTGCAACAACATCAAATTGTAATGTGCCTACTGCGCCAACAATCCAGTAATTATTGACAAGCGGACGAAACACTTGAGTTGCGCCCTCTTCTGATAATTCTAACAACCCTTTTTGTAAGGCTTTTAATTTTAATGGATCTTTCAGACGCACAAGTTTAAATAATTCTGGGGCAAAATTTGGAATACCCAAAAATTTAAATTTGTCCTTTTCACAGAAAGTATCGCCAATTTGAATACCTCCATGATTATGAATGCCAATAATATCGCCTGGGTAAGCTTCTTCGACATGTTCACGCTCACCCGCCATAAATGTTAAGGCACTATTAATTTGTATATCTTTGCCTATGCGCGGCTGCATCACTTTAATACGCGGACGATAAACCCCAGAACAAACTCTTAAAAATGCGACACGATCACGATGATTAGGATCCATATTAGCTTGAATCTTGAATACAAAACCACTGAATTTTTCGTCTGATGGCTGGACCACACCTTGATCAGTTTCTCGCTGTTGCGGTCCTGGCGCATATTGCGCAAAATCATTTAACAGCTCGCGAATACCAAAATTATTAATTGCTGATCCAAAAAACACAGGCGTTAATTTGCCTTGTAAAAATAAATCGAGATTAAATTCATGACTCGCACCACGCACTAACTCTATCTCGGATTTTATTTCATCAACAAAATCACCTAACTTTTCACGCGCTTCCTCACTATCTAAACCTCGAATTATCTCACTTTCTTGAACACTTTCGCCTTTACCCGCTTGGTATAAAATAATCTCATCTTTATTCAAGTGATAAACACCTTTAAAACGTTTCCCCTGACCAATCGGCCACGTAACTGGCGAGCAGTGGATTTTTAACACACTTTCAATTTCATCCAGCAATTCAATAGGCTCACGCCCCTCTCGATCTAGCTTGTTGACAAACGTCAAAATCGGCGTATCTCGTAATCGACAGACATCCATTAGCTTGAGCGTACGCTCTTCGACACCTTTTGCGGCATCAATCACCATTAATGCAGAATCTACTGCCGTTAATGTTCGATAGGTATCTTCTGAGAAATCCGCATGACCTGGCGTATCCAATAAATTCATAATACAATCATTATAAGGAAATTGCATAACCGAACTAGTCACAGAAATTCCGCGCTCTTTTTCCATTTCCATCCAGTCCGAGGTTGCAGCACGGTCCGATTTACGGCTTTTTACCATACCCGCCACCTGAATGGCCTTACCCCATAACAGCAGTTTTTCTGTCATGGTGGTTTTACCCGCATCGGGGTGGGAAATAATCGCGAAGGTTCGGCGTGCCTGAACTTCTTTCAATAATTGATCTTTGAACATTAGGGAAATCTGCAATTTGTACACAGCGATGCCCACGCAAATTACGCGCCGCATACCACTGTCAGGTGAGACAAAAATAGGCTCAATTGTAGCGTAAGAATCGTTTTTCTTCTATTGATTTCATACTGAATGGTTTTGCCTGACATCAGACAAAACCCAACGAGAGATTTAAAGTGCTTCTGTATTTGTTGCAGGATTGGACAATACAATCGAGTTTTCTTTGAGTTTTTCCAGCACAATAGAAGTCGTAATATCATTAATCTGGAATTGATGTGAAGAAATTTTACTGATCAATTGCGACATTTCATCCAGATTCTTCACTGCCACTTTA
>JAGKWX010000034.1 GCA_021151585.1 Alphaproteobacteria bacterium
GTGATTCATGAACAAAATAATCCGCAATACGATCGTAAGGAATAAGTTGATACTGCGATAAATAAACACTATGCGCTTTTATCGATTGACCATACTGAAGCGGCCTTAGCGTAGTGACTTGAAAACCAATAAGAAAAATCACATAATTGTGTCTATAAATTAGGGGAAGGCTATATGTTTAATGTTATCAGTTCAGAATTTCATGAAAAAAAATATTTATCAACTCTTAGTCGCGGTCGAGAAAAGATATTCATTGTCAATAATCAACTAGGTATTGAAAATAAAGAGGGCAAATTACGTGTTCTAAGGCGTGATGAATTGGCTGGTGGAAAAGAAATTATTGATCGGTTATCTGAAAAAAAACATGATCAGTTTATTCAAGACCACTGCTACGCGAATGTATTGCAACGAGGCCAAGATGATTATGCTGTGAGAATTAATGCTCGTATTTTGGGAGGCGGCCTTTGCATGTCATTGCAAATTCATCCGTTTATTCTCGCTGCAAATAGTGGAGATATTACGGCGGTCCAAGATTACATATCTTCTGGTCTTTCGGTGGACAATTACACTGGGCCGGGAAAAATAACCGCTCTAATGGCGGCTTCCAATCAGGGGCATACGGCTGTTGTTGAAGCCTTGATCCATGCTGGTGCAGATGTTAATCGAATTGATTCATGCGGCAAAACCGCTTTGTTTTTTGCTTGCTGGCGTGGTCACAGTGAAATTGTTAATATTTTATTATCATCCAACGCAAGAATCAATTCGAAGATAACGAATCCTACATCTGGATTAACGTTGGGTCAAAACGAGCTTATGGTTGCCGCATCTTATCCTGATCTCGCGATTTCTACAGCAATAGTCAAGCAGTTGTTGTTAAAAAACGCGGACGTTGATTATCGAATAAGCAATTCAGGCTTTGCTTTATTGCATAATTATGTCTCGATCGGGCATTTAGAGATGACGCAGCTATTAATTTCCTTTAGGGCTAATGTTAATATTGCTACATTGAGCAATAGACGATTCCAATTAAATTCCAACAAATTTAATGGAGTAGTTTATTTTCCTGCAAAGACAACGCCGCTAATGATAGCCGCGCGCTTAGGCTTATCAGATATAATAATCGCATTATTATCTGCAGGCCCAGAGCTGAATTTAAAAAATGATGCTGGAGAAACAGCGATCATCATCGCGTCAAAATTTGGACAGGTTGAAGCCGTAAAACTTTTGTTATCCGCTGGAGCAGACCCTAGTATTAAAGATAAACAGGGTTATAGCGCTAGAGTTCATCCTGTTCCTGAGAATCTAACCCAGTATCACAATGAAATCATAGCGCTTTTGAATTCTCCACCACCCCTAATAAATTTTGTCGCAGGAGAAAGACCCTTTGATCCCATAGTCATGATTGAAGATAGCCCTATTATTCAGCGAATAGAAGAAAATGCTCAGCGTTTTGAGGGTATACTAAGGAAAATGGCAAAATCGATTGTCAGAAGAATATTCGATGATAATGGCGATGCAGAAAGACAAGCTTTAGTTGAATCGATGATTTACGATCATTTTCATTCTTCCGAAGAATTAATGTTGTCGGAAATTGATTTACCAGATGATCCTGCGCATATTAAGCGTCGTAATTCAGTAGTCGCAGCGATAGTGAATGCACTACAAGAAAAAAAGTATCTGTGGAATCAGTCAAGATTTAACCCAGAAGAGTTTGCTGAAGAGCTAAAAGAGATCATTTTAGTGTGGTCTAGTGATTTAAATTCGTTAATAGCTGATAGGTCGCGCTTACAAAATATTGAAGATAGTTTATCAAAGTTAACAAGTAATTCTGCGGCGATGTACAACAATCATGCGCAGCAGAAGCCAGAAAGTTATCAAAAAGATTTAGCTAAGACAGCAGGAAAAGAGGCGGCCAAAGTCGTTGGCTCGGAAACGGCCAAAGCAGTTATGGGAATATTATTATAGGCTTGCGCGGCTTTGCAACACTAAACTTGAGCAGCTAAAATACACCTTTTGAAATTTAGAGTCTGATTTATGAACTGCCAACATTGTCAATCACAAAATGCAGGCGAATTATGTTACAAAGCCGATCTTGGTTGCAGACAATTTTATTGTCGCGCATGTGCGCGGCGTTGCCTCGGTTGACAAATTAATTTTACCCAGCATGGACTCATAAAAAATGACATTACTATAGAGTAGTTGCCTCAAATAAAACCACACTAATTTAAATCAATTAGTGTGTAATAGGGAGGCAACCATGGGCAGTGATCTTGCCCCACTTTATTAGACACGTAAATTTGATAAACTACGAGTCACTTAAAGGGGTAACTAATTATGACAAGAAAAGTAAGAACATATACCAAAGAATTTAGACAAGAAGCTGCTCAGCTTGCCCTAAAATCATCTTCTGTTCCTAGTACGGCAAAATCACTGGGTATTCCAGAAGCTACATTACATACGTGGATACATACGTTAAAAAAGAAGGGCAAGCACTTAGGTAACACTCGCTTATAAGGTTGTTGCTGACAGCACACGTTCGATTGCCTGAATCGTCTCATCAATGATGTCATTACTATGCGCCATTGATATAAATCCCGCTTCGAACGCAGAAGGGGCGAGATATATTCCTTGAGTCAGCAGAGCATGAAAAAATTGATTAAAACGTGCGACATTGCACTTTGCAACATCTGAGTAATGTCTGACTTGTGTTTGGTCGGTAAAAAATAGGCCAAACATACCGCAAACATGTTGCGTTAGTAATGGAATTGAGCTTTTTTTAGCAACGTAATTTATCCCGTCGATTAAGCGTTGTGTTTTTTGCGCTAATATTTGATAAAAATCTTGTTGTTGATTGATTTGTTGTAGTTGCGCAATGCCTGCTGACATTGCTAGTGGATTGCCAGATAATGTACCTGCTTGATAAACAGGCCCTACAGGTGCCAAATATTGCATGATATCGCGGCGTCCGCCTAATGCGCCTACCGGTAATCCACCGCCAATGATTTTCCCAAACGTTGAAATATGTGGTGTGATGCCCAATAATTCTTGTGCTCCACCTTTTGCAACGCGAAAGCCTGTCATGACTTCATCAAAAATCAATAAAGCTCCGTATTGTTCACACAAACGGTATAGGTTTTGATGAAAATTTGCATCGGGTAAAATGCAATTCATATTGCCGGCAATCGGCTCAACAATAATCGCCGCGATATCATCAGGATATTGTTTGAACAGGGTTTCCACTTGTTCAAGTTCATTAAATTCTGCGACCAAAGTATGTGCGGCAAGACTATCGGGAACACCTGGTGATCCTGGAATACCTAGTGTTAAAACGCCAGAGCCAGCCTTAACTAATAAACTATCCGAATGACCATGATAACAACCATTAAATTTAATGATTTTATTTCGCTTAGTAAAGCCTCGGGCCAAGCGTAACGCTGTCATGGTCGCTTCTGTGCCCGAATTAACAAAACGCACTTGTTCAACTGAAGGTACCATGGCGCAGACCAGTTCAGCGAGCTCTGTTTCTAAATGTGTTGGTGCACCATAGCTTAAACCATTTTCTGCTGCTTCCTGTACCGCTTTTACAACGTAAGGATGTGCATGACCTAAGATCATCGGGCCCCATGAACCGATATAATCGATATATTTTTTACCATCAGCATCAATAATATAAGCTCCCGAGGCTTGTTCAATAAAAATAGGCGT
The DNA here is from genome assembly GCA_021151585.1 of Alphaproteobacteria bacterium. Lineage (GTDB taxonomy): Bacteria > Pseudomonadota > Gammaproteobacteria > JAGOUN01 > JAGOUN01 > JAGOUN01. The sequence continues at coordinate 3,706 of JAGKWX010000034.1, forward strand.
TCCACCCACAGATTTAAATGCACGAACAGGAGAGTTTACACCGCCTGGAATTACGTGTTGAGCGGTTTCAAATAAAGATTGATTTGTTGTCATGATTGAAATAGGTTGGATTTCGATTTAGTATGTCGCATATTATAAGGTTTTTAGCGGAAAAAAAGAATGAGTCAAGATTATAAATCGTATATGTGTCTATTATGTGGCTTAATTTATAATGAAGCTGAAGGTTGGCCTGAAGACGGTATTGCGCCCGGTACCCGCTGGGAAGATGTTCCTGATACCTGGTTATGCCCGGAATGTGGCGCTATGAAAGCAGATTTTCAGATGATGGAAGTTTAGAATGCTATGGGCAGGTTTGATGCCTGCCTAGTTCAATATGGTTTTATAACAGCTAAGAGTACAATTGCAATTAGAAAAACCGTCGGCACTTCGTTTAAATAGCGATAAAATTTTTCTGAATGAACGTTGTTATTGTTTTTAAAGTCTAGCAATAGTTTACCTAAATACACATGATAAATAGCAAGCAGTAGCACTAATATCAATTTGACATGTAACCAATTTAATTGTTCATAATAGTTATAATGTGTAAAAATAATCGACCAGCCAAAAATGGCAGTGAGAATAGCGGCAGGAGTTGTGATATACCAAAATAGCCGCCACTCCATAATTTTAAATTGTATTTGCATGTTAAGATCTTGCGTTTTTGCATGATAAACATAAATTCTAGGCAAATAAAATAGGCCGGCAAACCAGCACACCATAGCAATAATATGTAAGGCTTTGAACCAGAGCATGATCTCCTCGCTAATGTCATGTGGATCTTTACAATACGTAATCAAGTAACAAATGTAGCCTTATATTTCCAAGAGAGGAAAGAGTATTAATAAACGTTCTCATCTCTTGGCCGCCGCACGTTATCATTGAAATAAGTAATTAAATGATATCAGCGTTGTTTTCTTTTCTCTTAAAATCTGGCGCGCCCAGAGAGATTCGAACTCCCGACCACCTGGTTCGAAGCCAGGTACTCTATCCAGCTGAGCTATGGGCGCATAGTGTGCCAATCTAAACTAGTTTTTCACGTAGTGCAACCTTAAACTTACATTATGTGACAAGATATTCATTTACTGGCACTCCGCCCATCAAATGTTCTTGCAAAATTTTTTCTAATACTTCTGGTGAACATGAGTGATACCATACTCCTTCTGGATAAACCACTGCAACTGGGCCTTGTTGGCATACGCGTAGGCAATTCGCCTTTGTCCTGAGAACTTGATCGTCAAGATTCAGTTCTTTGATGCGGTGTTTTAAATATTCCCATGATTCTAATCCGCATTCGCGGCTACAGCATGTTGGTTTGCTTTGATCACAACATAAAAAAATATGATGGCGCATCTTTGTTGTCATTATTCTGCCTTGAGTGAGCGAGAAAACAAGTTATTTACAGCTTTTTTGGGGTCTAGCCCACGATGCAACAATTCAAAAACTTGTTCAGTAATAGGCATATCTATAGCATAACGTTTGATAAGCGTTTGAATTAATGCTGATGTACTGATTGATTCGACAACTTGTCCAATTTCTTGCTGTGCTTCTTGGATTGATTTTCCTTGTCCAATAGCCATGCCTAAGCGACGATTGCGTGATTGATTGTCTGTGCATGTTAAAACAAGGTCGCCCAATCCTGCCAATCCCATTACTGTTTTTAATTCACCGCCAGCTTTAAGACATAAGTGTTTCATTTCCCCTAGTCCACGTGTAATCAGTGCAGCGCGTGCATTGGAGCCAAAACCCATGCCATCAGAAATACCAACCGCAACGGCAAGAATGTTTTTAACAGCCCCTCCGATTTGCGCCCCAATTAAGTCTGAGCTTGTATATACACGAAAAAGATTTTTAGATACCGCATGGGCAAGAATGTGCGCACAATCACTATCATTGCTTGCGATAATGACAGTTGTTGGTAAGTATGTGGCGACTTCTTTAGCAAAAGAGGGCCCGGAAAGTAAAGCGTAGCGAACATTGGGTAATACATCTTGCGCTAACTCACTCATAAAACCACCGTGTTCAGTTAATCCTTTGGTCGCTGACAATAGGAGTTGATGTGGTTTAATGTATGACTTTATTGCATATAATATTTCTTCAAATGCGTTGCTTGGGGTCGCTAATACAATGACGTTAGCGTCGTGCATAGCTTTTTCTAAATCGCTAGTAATATCTAAAGAGCTTGGGAATGCAATTCCTGGCAAATAGCGTGCATTTTCTCGTGAAGCAAGCATGTCCGCAGTGTGTTGTTTGCTGTGAGCCCATAAACTGGTGGTATGTCCACTGCGGGACAGATGCATTGCAAGAGCGGTTCCCCATGAGCCAGCGCCAAGAACCGCAAATTTTAGTAAAGTTGACATGGTTCTAGTGTGTTGTTGGGTTTGTGGCTTGTTGTTGTGCATATAAGGCGTCGAAGTTTACCGGCGCCAAGTATAATTGCGGAAAACCGCCACGATTAATAATATTAGAAATAGTTTCGCGCGCATATGGAAATAAAATATTAGCGCACACGGTTGCTAGAATTTGTTTTTTCTGCGTATCTTCAAAGTTTTTTAAGGTAAATATGCCTGCTTGTTTAGTTTCAGCAATATATACGACGTCTTTACTAGTGTTATCTTTAGCTGTAACAGTAATAGCTAATGTTACTTCGAAGAAGTCGGTCTCTAAAATCGCCGATTTTGTGTCTAAGCTTACGTCGACTGAAAATTTAGACTCTTGCTTAAAAATCACAGGCGCTTTTGGTGATTCAAAAGAAAGGTCTTTAGTATAAATACGATTAATTTCGAAGACCGGGTTATTTGTTGTTTCTGTCATGTTAGTATTTCCTTGGGTTAAATAAGTGAGCCGTGTTCTTTGTAATAAGCATATAAGTCGTCACATCCACCGCGATGTACGCCATCAATAAAGATTTGAGGCACGGTTCTAAGCCCGCCACTTCTCTCTATCATTTCATCGCGTTTTTCAGGGCGGACATCAATTTGAATTTCTGTGTATGTTAAGCCTTCGCGAGCTAATAATTGTTTGGCGCGATCGCAATAGGGGCAACCAATAGATTTTGTGTAAATAATAACTTCAGTCATGCTATTTTCCTTTGACCATAGGTAAATTTTCCTTTTGCCAAGCAGTCATCCCACCATTTAATGAAAAGGTTTGCATATATCCTTGTGCACGTAAAGCTTGCACTACTTTGGCAGTAGTTTGGCCAATGTTGCAAACGAATAAACAGTTTGTTTGTGGCGATATCTTGAGCGCAACCTTTGGGTCATCTTTGCTTGGATCAAAAGAAACACGTTTAGCGCCAACAATATGCCCTTGTTGGAATATGTCTTCTTTTCGAAGATCAAAGATCCGCGCTGATTTTTTGTTAATTAATTCAATTGCTTTTTGTGGTGCGACGCCCCAAGCTTCAGCCCGGCGTGAGTTCATTTCGCTGAGTATCACCCAAGCAAATGCGACTATAAAAAGCAAAGATAATTCCCAATGAGCAACAAAAAAAGATACATACTGATTCATAAATACTTTTCACCTCGAGTGTTTGATACTTTTACTAAGTAGTAGAGGTGAGCATTACAACAAATCCAATCACTAATGGCAATCCCGGTTAGCAAATAACTGAAGTATGCGTCAATTGATAATACATATATTACCCTAGCTGCTGCAATGTTCAGCGCAAATATATGTAGAGAAACAATATGCTTGTATTTTACTTGATTTTTGGTTAATATTTGATCTTTATATTTTATAAAACTAAGAATTATTTATGTCTATCGAAAATCTACGTAATATTGCCATCATCGCCCACGTCGACCATGGGAAAACAACTTTAGTTGACTGTTTGTTGAAACAGTCAGGAACACTCACGGCAAAACAAGAAACTGAACGTGTTATGGATTCCAATGTTTTGGAAAAAGAGCGTGGGATTACTATTCTTGCGAAAAACACGGGTATTATTTGGAACGGCTATCGTATCAATATTGTTGATACACCTGGTCACGCAGATTTCGGTGGTGAAGTTGAGCGTGTTTTGTCTATGGTCGACTGCGTATTGCTACTCGTGGATGCTGTTGATGGGCCTATGCCGCAAACACGATTTGTGACGCAAAAAGCTTTCCAACAAGGATTAAATCCGATCGTCGTTATCAATAAAATTGATAGAGAAGGTGCGCGTCCTGATTGGGTGATGGACCAAGTATTTGATTTGTTTGACCGGCTGGGGGCGACTGATGAACAGCTTGATTTTCCAGTTGTTTATACATCAGCTATTGGTGGTTACGCTAAAACCAATCTTAGTGACCCTGTTGTTGACATGGAGCCGCTATTTAACGCAATTGTTAAATATGTTAAGCCGCCAGCAGTTGTGCTTGATGGCCCATTTCAGATGCAAATCTCTTCTCTCGATTATTCAAGTTATGTTGGTACAATTGGTATTGGGCGTATTAAGCGTGGCAAAATCGCTAAAAATTCTCCGGTTGTTGTTGTTGATGCTGAGGGAAAAAAACGCAATGCGCGAATTCTGCAAATTTTCAATCATATTGGCCTGACTCGTACAGAAACTGATGTAGCTGAAGCCGGCGATATCATTGCCATCAATGGTATTGAAGGTATTCATATTTCTGACACTTTATGTGATCCGCAATGTGTTGAGGCGTTACCTGCTTTAACGGTTGACGAGCCAACAGTGACAATGACCTTTCAGGTCAACACATCACCTTTTGCCGGCAAAGAAGGGAAATTTCTCACAAGTCGACAAATTGGTGACAGGCTTGAAAAAGAATTGTTGCATAATGTGGCGTTGCGTGTAGAACAAATGAGTGAAGCAGATAAATTCAAAGTGTCAGGTCGTGGTGAATTGCATTTATCAATTTTAATCGAAACCATGCGTCGCGAAGGATATGAGCTGGCGGTTTCTCGCCCTGAGGTGATTATTCATGAAGTTGATGGTGTGCAACAAGAGCCTTATGAGCAAGTGGTTATTGATATCGAAGATGCGCATCAGGGTGCAATCATGGAGCAAATGGGTACACGGCGTGGCGAATTAAAAAACATGGTCAGTGATGGTAAGGGCCGAATACGCTTAGAATATATTGCACCGACACGAGGATTAATTGGTTTCCGTACTGAATTTCTCACTATTACATCAGGTACAGGTATCATGCATACTGTATTTGATCATTATGGTCTTTACAGTAAACAGCCGGTTGCATCGCGTCAAAACGGCGTCATGATTTCTAACCAAGCTGGAAAAGCGGCAGGATTTGCATTATTTAATTTACAAGAACGCGGTCGTTTGTTGATAGGGCCACAAACAGAAGTGTATGAGGGGATGATCGTCGGTAAACATTCGCGTGATAATGATCTTGTCGTTAATGCGTGTAAAGAAAAGCAATTGACGAATATGCGTGCATCCGGCTCAGATGAAAATATTATTTTAACGCCACCGATTAAATTCAGTTTGGAGCAAGCGTTAGAATTTATTGAAGATGATGAGCTAGTAGAAATCACACCGCTAAGCATTCGACTTCGTAAAAAGAAATTGAAAGAGCATGAGCGCAAGCGAGATGGGCGCGCTTAAAAACATAATGCCTCTCTATCATTGTTACTAGGGCAACACTCTGTGTTTCTACTGAGCCACGGAGTGTTGTTCATTAAAGAAGGCCGCTTGCCAGGTTAAGCCCATGCTGGGACTCGATAAAGCACAATTAAATACGCGAATATATTCATAATATGAATAGATTTGGTTGGCGTGAAATCGTTTTTTCCATGTTTTTTTATATCTTTGCTACGGCAAAATTTGTTTGAATTTTCTATATTAACCTTGTTTGCTGCAACTCTAGCTGTAGAATTTTTGGTGACATATCGAGTTAATATGGCGACTTGATAGGCATGTCCGCTTGCATTATTATAAATGCATAACAAACTAAGTAAGAATGTTGCTTATGCCTTATATTTTAATCCTTTATTACTCCCGTTATGGAAATACTGCTGCAATGGCTAAACTGATTGCGCGTGGAGTTGATTCGGTTGCGGGTATAGAGGCGAAAATTCGTACAGTACCAACAGTTTCTGCAAATACAGAAGCGGTAGAGCCACAAATTCCTGAGCAAGGCGCTGTATACGCAACTCTAGATGATGTGAAAAATTGTTCTGGTTTAGCGCTTGGGAGTCCAACGCGATTTGGTAATATGGCCGCATCGCTAAAATATTTTTTAGATAGCACCTCAGGTTTATGGTTATCAGGAGATTTGATTGATAAACCGGCTGCCGTATTTAGTTCGGCAGCGTCATTGCACGGCGGTCAAGAAACAACGTTGCTTAGTATGATATTGCCACTGTTGCATCACGGCATGATGATAGTTGGCCTTCCTTTTTCTGAGCAAGCTTTGTTTACGACTACCGGCGGTGGAACGCCTTATGGCGCAAGTCATTTTGCTGGAAGCGAAAGTAAAAACCCGATTAGCAAAGATGAAGAGCTGCTGTGTTTTGCGCTAGGCAAAAGGTTGGCGAGCATAGCCTTGCGCCAGTTTCACCACTAATATTCTAGATTTAGCGCATTAAGCTTATGCAATACGTTTCAACTAGGTAACCTGGTGTCATGCTTTCGAAAAAACTAGTTTTGTCATATCTCAGGCGAAATTAATTTATATTGCGGTTGCGCTTGCGCTTGATATTGAAATTAGTGCATTATTCTTTACAATTGCACGACTAAACTAAGCAGGCATTGACCTGTTTTTAGTACGTGCTTTTTATAGACGGATATGTAGGCAACAATATGAAAAATAAAGCCGACTTTCTCGAGCTATTAGCTAATAATATTCGCAAACATCGCGAATTAAAGCGCTTTAGTCAGGAGAGTTTTTCGAAATATATTAAAATTGCTCGACGAAATTATGGGGATATTGAGCTGGGAAAGGTTAACCCGTCAATTATTATATTGATGAAAATCGCTTTGGGTTTGGACGTGCCTCTTGTTCAGCTGATCCCGGGCGATTTTTCTCTTGAGGACCTCATTGAGTCGTCAATTTAATGAGCTTCTTTTGGGTTATCCACCTTTTAGGGGTTTAATTTTGCCGCTTTTGTGGTACATTTGCCAACTCTAACTGAATGTGGTCGAGAAAAGCATGACAAAAGCAAAAGAGGCGCCAATTGTATTCCAGGATGGTTTTTTAGAGCTGTTGCGTGAGACATCTGCTCCTGTAGCTATTTATTTGCTAAATGGCATAAAGTTGCAAGGACATATTACGCATTTTGATAGCCATGTTATTATTTTGAGAGCGGCTGCAATCAGTCAAATGGTATATAAACATGCGGTACTAACAATCGTGCCGGCTGTGGCGTTCTGAGATTTTGTGATCGAATTTTACTCTGCTTTCGTTTATTCGCCATGATTTTCAGCGCGGAATTTAAAATTATTATTGCGACGAGTCATTAGTTCAACTTAAAACCATGCGTCGTCACCAGATGTTGATTTTTAATATTTTATTGAACATAGACGCCTTGATCTTTGTTGTCTAGGAGAATCTCAATATTTTTTTCGTCTTTAAGCGTTGGGTAAACCTCTTGTTCAAACCAATGCTCTAATTCATCATCCCGTAGAATTGGTGTTGTGTTGTTAACAAAAACGTTAATAGTTACTTCCTTGAAGTGCGTTCTTGCTAGGTCTATATCGCGCAAAATTTGGTCCTTAGTTTGGCCTTGAACACAAATCAACAAACAGCAGGCGTGAAACTTTTTTGCCAAATCAGAGATATTTGATGTGGGAAAGGGCTTTTTTAAAACTTCTTTTCTAAAAGCATCATCAAAGGTTTCTATGCCAATTCGGTAGCGCACTTCTTGCTTAGTGAAGAATGCACGCATTTCATCTAATCGCTTATGGTAGGCGTAAAAAGCTTCAAAATACAGAGTGTGGACATTATGAGCATTGATTTTTTCACGAATGGTTTCAAGTATAAAAGTTGGTATCTCAAAGACCGAGCCAGAATTGATGACCTCAACAATTCCAAATTCACCAGTAATCATGTTGATAATTTTATTATTGACGTCGCGAATTTCATCAAGATTTGTAGAATTGTCCAGAATATAATTACAAAATTTACATTTGCCGCTATAAATGCATGGCAAAGATTTTAATAATAAAATTTCGCGAGGGATTTTGCTAAAGATCTTATTGTAGCGTTGCATATTAGATTTCCTTCACTTTGTGTTTTATAGCGACTGACCAATAAATAAATGGAGTGTCAGCAATGGAGATAAACGTGCGTAAAATGCACGAGGTTATAAAGATCTGAAGAACGTGCTTCAGAGGAAAGACACCTAAAAAGGCTATTAATGTAAAAATAGCATTATCCATTAATTGGCTTATCATTGTGCTCATGCCATTTCTTAGCCAAATGTGGCGATAATCTGGGAATTTTCTTCGCCAAAATTGATAGGCTACGATGTCGTAACTTTGTGAAATAAAATAAGCACATAAACTGGCCAGCAAAAAACGTGGGAAAATAGCAAAGATATTACTCAGTGCGTTTTGTGCTTGGTCATATTCACTCGGTATAAATAAAAGTGAGCAATACATAATAATACTAACAGCGGCAACGCTGAACAATCCGAGCCAAATAATTTTTCTAGCCGTTTGCTTGCCGTAATTTTCCGATAAAATATCTGATATTAAATAAACGCCAATATAACTAATATCACCCATTGAGCCATCCAGGCCGAATAGCTGCACCTGCTTTAGCGCCTGAATATTTGCGAGCATAATAGATAATATAGCAAAAACAAATAGGCCGAGCTTTCCCCATAGGCGAAATGCTAGTAGCGTCAGGCTAAAATTAATCAAAATGAGGAGGAGCCACAGTAATTCATTCATATATTTGTTTCATTTCAAGCCAGTCCAGGCATGTTAAAGACAAAAACTTTAAATTTCTACTAATTTTTTAAAAAGCTGTTGACATCGATATAGAAGTCTGTAGAATACCACTCCTGCCTTGATGGCGTGTTATTTAAAAGATTGATAGTAGATAGATGTGGGCACTTG
>JAGKWX010000035.1 GCA_021151585.1 Alphaproteobacteria bacterium
CAGTTTATTATCTTATTCTCGTAATAATAAAAACGAAGGCAAAAAACATGACCAACAGAGTTCCTCGCCGATATCGGGCGTCAGCAAAATCCCTACAAGAAACCTTCATAGCACCCGAACAAACTCAGAAAGAAGCATTAGCTATCGCTACTCAAATCGATCAATTACGTTTTTTACTAGGTTATCACTATGACTATAAAGTAACCTTGCCAGCTCTTCGTTTTGCTAATTTTGATACTATTTACCTACAAAAATCCATAGTTGAACGAATCGCTAGAGTAGGACAAAAAGATACTGCTCCACGTGAGCAAAAAACCCTCTACATCAAAAAAGTGGTTGAAGATAATGTAACATTTTCATACTATCGACAGCCTGAAAAAAACGATAAAGAAGCCCAACAAGCTCAAGAATTCACTATACGTTTAACAAAAGAATTAGTGATGTTACTGCCAGAAGAAAATAATGATAGTACAGAATTTACATGTAACCCTACTTTATTAAGAGAAGTGATTTTAAGGATAGGTGAACAGCTAAATCACGAGAATCCTGTTGTCTTATTGTGCTCGGTTAAACATTATGATGGCTCGTATAAAACGATTCGCGCTACAGCGCAACAATTAGAATTTGCACGATTAGCAAAAAAATATCACTTAAAACATGCCACAGAAACGAACAACGGAGCGCTACATAATTGGATAAAAAAACAATCAGAGCATGCCACCCTTATAAACATGCCACATCCTGACAATATCGATAATGACACTTTCAACGTTATCATCGATATGATGGAAGAGAAAGGATATGCTAATCGCGGCTTAAAAGGCTTAGATCCAAATGAACAAATTCTCCCTAATGAGTACGAGAGCGATAAAAGAAAAAAATCCGCACTCTTGTTAAAGACAGCTTTGTTAATGGAATTAGTATTCACCTACTTACAATTTACAGCATCATACGCCGGATGGTATTCCTTGCTTCGCATAGGCAGCGTATGTTTCACTTTAAGCTTTATAGGAGCATCTTTTGATCTTGTTAATAATTTATGGGGTATTTTGGTCGATAATGATGCTATCGCGCTAAGTTTACAAAACACGAATGCACACATGAATTTATCCATGCAGCGCATTGCTTCTATTGCATATATTGCGAATGATATTTCTTTTCTTGTTGGCGGCGCGGGCAATGGTCTAGGTCTTTTATTTATATTAAACAAATATATGTATAACAAAGCTCCTACTGCATTTTATTGTATTGGCTCAGTGATTATAGCTATTATGGCATATGTTGGCAGAGAATATTATCTTGCATTTAATAACAAATATTTAGTTGCTTCATTAAATAGTTTTGCTGAGTACTTAAACGCAAAAAAAGTTGATCACGACAGATTCTACGAACGTGATATAGCGATTGCAATATCTGCCTTGCCAGTGATTGTTTTCCGATCTGTTGGCTTTGGCGGTATTGCCGTATTATTAGCGCTTGCTTTTCATATTAACAACGGCTGGGTAAATTTATTTATCGGACTTGGCGCAACGTTTATTACGGTTATCAGCGTTATTGCTACACGTATCAAAGCAATAGTCGAGCACTGGTCTAATAACAAATTTGCTTATTTATCCCCTGAAGAGAAAGCAAAGGCCTGGAATGAATTTGATTATAATAAAATACAAAATACTTTACTGTCTTTTAATACGCTTGAAAGTATAGCAGTGGCTCTTGGTTTGCTATGCTTAACTAAGTTTAATCCCGGCGTAGATTCTTGTATAGCAGCTATGATTGGAGCTTTTATCGTAACCATCATGTGTAGAGCACAGATTTTAAGGCAAATCAACTGTGATGCACTAGCAAAGCTTGAACAAGCTGGTATTGATGTTAAAGAGAGAGCTAGATTAGCTGATAATCATCAACCCACTATTAACCCAATGCAACTGTTTGCAGCGGATAATGTGGTTTATCTCGCAATGAATGGCGAGGAAGTCAAAGCTGATGATTCGGAGTATAATCCAAATATAGACGCTGATAAGAATGACAAGTTTATGCGTAAAATCCATGCGGCCACTTTAATTTTTGAAGCAATGAAAAGGCCGTATCTTGAGTGTTTCTGGGGAAGTTCAGTGCTAGCAATTTCAAGCTTTGTTGTGGGAGTTTCCGTGATGAGCAGAGGATTAGGATTTCTGGGCTATGTTGATATTTGCAATAGCATATTAACACCATTAACGACTATCCCTCTTAATCACACGTTGCAAATCATTGGTTTAGCATTAATTTTTGCTTTTTCAAATGTTCGTAATATGTTTGGCATGTATTCAGAAAACATGTCCGATCATATTGCTCAAAAAATGGTTGAACGAGAAATTTATCTTAGCAATAACACAACAGATGATTCTGAATCAACTTGCGTAAAGTATTGGCAGTTTTTCACTCAAGTCAATCCCTGCTCTTCATCTGGACTAAGAAGAAAGGCTAGTGAACTAACAACACACCTAGAAAAAAGAATCGAGGAAAACGAGAAAAGGTCTAAGCTATATAATCACGATACTATTTCGTGTAATCTATAAAAAAAGGCAGGCTTATAGCCTGCCTTATTCTGATCTAACGAGCACTTAGGCATTAACAACCAATAGCTGCTTCCAAGTCACTAAAGATGCCTGCAACTCTTCTTGAGCAAGTTTCAATGTGCTTAAATAACCCTGCAATTGATGTTTGTATGTTTGATATTTTCCTTTAACATCATCAAATTTTTTAGCTTTAAAAGCCGCGAGCTCTGTTTCTAAATGAGCAATTTTGTCAATTAGGGCATGTAACTGCGCTTTTAAAGGCTCGACTTTTTGCTGAATAAAGGTTAAATCACATTGATATCTTAGCTTTAATTCCGCCTCTTCAACGCGCAATTGATAAGATAAAATTTTATGATCACTGATGCGACGCAAATCACTGGCTAATCCCACTAACGATAACCCAAAGATCAACCATTTGGTTGGATCATAATGAAACCAGCGAATACCATTACGATAATCCAAGGGGAATTGGTGATGATAATTATGAAAACCTTCACCCATAGTAACCAATGCCGTCATCCAATTATCTCTGGCGGTTTGCTCTGTTGAATAAGGTCGTTTACCGGCCCAATGACACAAAGAGTTAATAAAAAAAGTAGAATGATGATTGAAGACCGTGCGAAAAACGCCGGCAACAATAAAGCCAGCGAGCGCATCGCCCCATAAAGCACAGACTAATGTTGGAAAAACAAAACCCATAAATAAGGCAATGCGTTGAAAGTGCTTATGCTGAAAACGAACAATCGCTGATTTAGACAAATCATCAACATTAGAAAAATCACGCTTGCTAGTATCTAAGCGAATTAACCAGCCAATATGAGCGTACCAAAAACCTTGATTAATATTGTATGGATCTTTTTCTGTATCAACATAACGGTGATGATTACGGTGATCTGTACTCCACTCTAGTATGGAGCCTTCGAAGCATGCCGCGCCAAATAATGCCATAATAAAAGCGATAATCGGATGAGCTTTATAGGCTTTATGAGCAAATAAACGATGATATCCTGCAGTAATAGCAATACCCGTGATAAAGATATAAACACCTGTAAATACCCACGTTTGCCACTTAACCATGCCAAAACTCGCTAAAGCTATCGTGCCACCAACACCGATAATGAAAGTTGCCAGCAAAAAAATAGTGTTTAACCAATTGATTTTATTAGAATTTTGCATAAATTACCTTATGTTATATAATGCGAGTAGATAATAGCACATCTTCAGATTTCTGTCACATCTACTGTCATGTTCCTAACACAGAAGCTAAATACCTAGCCATGTATTTATAGGTAGCGGTGCTAGGGTGTTTATCATTGAAAAATACATAGCCCGAGCAATACGGCGCAGCCCCTTCCTGAATACAATCTTGAGTTAGATGGGTTAAACCCTCTCGCTGCCCAGCCTGGGCAAGCTGATTCATCAAGCTTTGCGACGAAAGAATATGCCCATTCGGTAAATTATATGGTGCATGCAAGTAGTTAAATGATAAATCCAAACGTAGCATGATATTAAAAATATGGCTAATAGCACTAAAAGTATAGAGAACAACTTTATTGCCTTGGGCAAGATGTATCGCTGCAGGTATATCGGCTAGATCCGGCAAACCAATAACATAAATATGCTGTGCAGGCACACCAGCCTGGATTAACAGATGAACTGCTGATGCCAAATTTACCACTGGATTAGATAGCATCGAATCAGCGATTGGAAAAGCAGCAGCGAGCATTTTAAACAGCAACACCGGTTTGCTTGTTTCTTTGTTTTGCTCAGCTATTTTATAAGTATTATTAAAAATATCATTACCACCAGCCCAAAGAATAAATATCGTCTTAGGATGTGGATGGTTGTTGACATTGCTCAAATATTGCTTGACTTGCTTGATAACCCCAGGCACGCAAGCATTATTAACACCGATCAAACCCGGCCCAGTCGCGTCACAAGCAGAATTATATAAATATTTCATACCAGACTGCGCAGCTAGCAAGTCATTAACATAAACATCTCCGGTTTCAGCGCTAGCCCAAGCGTAATTAATGCTATAACGCGCCGAAGAATAGCCTAAACGTTCTGCTTGGCTTGAAGGATAAATATAACGCGTATTATTGGGATTAGGACCTATCAAATTCTCATATGCCATTAAATAATTAGGCCATAAAGCACGCAGCTGGGTTGACTCATCTTTAGACGTAATGGGTGCGCCCGTTTTCCCTTCAACTTTCACCCAATAATTATTACCTATCTGCTGTTCTTTAGTTAACGTAGGTTCGGATGATAAGCTGGCCGCATCGCTTAAACTATCGCCAAAAACAATCAAATTATCATATTGTGATGCAAAAACTGGAGCAGATAACAATATCCCAATCAAACTTAAAGTAAATATTCTGGTTTCCATAAACATTCCTATCCAGTATAATCAATGCGTTTATCAATAGGCTTTAATTATTCATTATGTCCAATATCAACGAACTAGTCAAAAAAGAGTATGAACACGGCTTTGTCACTGACATTGAGTCGGACAGCGTGCCCGCAGGTTTAAATGAAAACATCATTCGCTTAATCTCTAGCAAAAAAAAAGAGCCGGAATTTATGCTGGAATGGCGTTTAAAGGCTTATAATCATTGGCTGACAATGAAAACTCCCGAATGGGCGCATGTACATCACTCCCCTATCGATTTTCAGGAAATTATCTATTATTCCGCACCAAAATCGATGAAAGATGGCCCCAAAAGTTTAGAAGAAGTCGATCCAAAATTACTAGAGACCTATAAAAAACTAGGAATTCCTCTGCACGAACAAGCGCAATTAGCAGGTGTTGCCGTAGATGCCGTATTTGATAGCGTATCTGTCGCAACGACATTTAAAGAGAAATTAGCTGAAGCAGGTGTTATTTTCTGCCCTTTTTCTGAAGCAGTGCAAAAATATCCTGACTTAATCAAGCAATATTTAGGCTCTGTTGTTACTTATACTGATAATTTTTATGCCGCACTAAATTCTGCTGTCTTTACGGATGGATCTTTTGTCTATATCCCGAAAGGCGTGCGCTGCCCCATGGAGCTTTCTACTTATTTTCGTATTAACGCATTAAACACTGGTCAATTTGAGCGCACATTAATTATCGCAGATGATGATAGCTATGTTAGCTATTTAGAAGGCTGCACGGCACCAATGAGAGATGAAAATCAGCTCCATGCTGCGGTAGTCGAATTAGTAGCAATGAATCGAGCCGAGATAAAATATTCCACCGTGCAAAATTGGTATCCTGGTGATGAACATGGCAAAGGTGGCATATATAATTTTGTGACTAAGCGTGGCGCTTGCCGCGGCGTCAAATCAAAAATTTCTTGGACACAAGTAGAAACAGGTTCAGCAATCACATGGAAATATCCGAGCGTGGTCTTGCAAGGTGATGATTCAATAGGATCATTTTACTCTGTTGCGCTCACAAATAATTATCAGCAAGCTGACACTGGCACAAAAATGATTCACATCGGCAAAAACACCAAAAGCACGATTGTTTCAAAAGGAATTTCAGCAAAACAGGGATCAAATGCATACCGAGGATTAGTGCGTATCAACCCTACAGCAGACAATGCGCGTAATTTTACACAGTGTGACTCCTTGCTCATTGGTGATCGCTGTGCAGCGCATACATTTCCTTACATTGAAGCGAAAAATGCCTCTGCACAAATTGAGCATGAAGCAAGCACATCAAAAATCAGTGAAGATCAACTTTTTTACTGCCAACAGCGCGGTATTGACGAAGAAGAAGCCGTGTCAATGATTGTCAATGGTTTTTGTAAAGAAGTTTTTAAAGAATTACCTATGGAATTTGCAGTTGAAGCACAAAAATTAATAGAGGTTAGCCTTGAAGGGGCCGTTGGATAATTGACAACGGATAAATGAATATTGGCGAATGTAGGGGCTTACCGGCTATCGCCCTCTTAGAGAGAAAAAAATGTTAGAAATAAAAAATTTACACGCAACCATTAACGACAAAATAATTTTAAAAGGCGTTAATCTAAAAATAAACTCTGGCGAAGTACACGCTATTATGGGCCCAAATGGTTCAGGCAAAAGCACGCTAGCAAGTATTTTAGCTGGAAAAGAAGATTACACCATCACAAATGGCGCTATATTATTTGAAGGCAAAGACATACAGCAGCTAACAGTTGATGAACGAGCGCGCTTAGGCATATTTTTAGGCTTTCAATATCCTGTCGAGATCCCCGGAGTTACCACGGCGATATTTTTGCGCGCCGCATTAAATAGCTTACGCAAAGCAAAAAATCTTGAACCATTAGACGCGATGGATTTCTTAAGTATTGTTAAAGAAAAAATGAAACTTGTAGATATGGATCCAGATTTTTTATACCGCTCAGTGAATGAAGGATTCTCAGGCGGCGAAAAAAAACGACATGACATTATGCAAATGTTACTACTAGAGCCAAAACTTGGTATTTTAGATGAGATTGATTCTGGGCTAGACATTGATGCGCTACAAATTATCTCAAAAGGTATTAATCTGTTTCGTAATCAGCAACGTTCAGTTTTGCTCGTAACGCATTATCAACGTTTATTAAACTACGTTGAGCCAGATTTTGTACATGTATTTGTCAATGGTCGAATTGTACAATCAGGCGATAAAACCCTAGCGCAAAAATTAGAGCAAGAAGGTTATACATGGGCCGAGGAATTAGCCAATGACTAAGTTAGAGCAGATTTTTCAAGGATATCCATTTCCAATACGAAAAATGGAAAATTGGAAATATACACCGCTCAAAAAATTGCTGAGTAGTGAATTTAATGTTGATATAGCAGCGGCAACCTATTTTGATCACTCTGAATTAGCGACAGATGGAGATACGCTTCTTAAACAACATCCCTTTGCAAAATTAGCGATCATCAATGCAAAAAAAATAGAATTATTAGAAATAACAACACAAAGCTCTGCCCCGATTGTTATAAAACAAACACAAAAAAATAACGCTGTACATATGCAACACCAACGCATCCGTGTTGCAGAAAACGTTCATGCTGAAATTCTAATAGAATATAGCTCAGAAGATAACACTCCTTGCTTTTCAAATGTATTCACCGAGATAAGCTTAGAAAAAAATGCAACACTTTCGATGTACAAGAAACAAACCTTAAACAACCATAGCTTTTTAATAGATTATATATCAGTCAATCAAGCTGAAAACAGCACCTTCAATAGCGTCACCTTAGACAAAGGCGCAGCCCTATCACGAACAGACATGGAAGTGCACTTACATGGATTGCACGCAACAACAAGTTTACAAGGAGTGTATCTGACGGTTGACGAACAGGTAGCTGACCATCACAGCGTTATTCGCCACCACGCGCCATACTGTCAAAGCAAACAGCATTATCGCGGCGTTTTAGACGGTAAATCAAAAGCCATATTTAATGGCAAGGTTGTGTTTGAACAAGACGCACAAAAATCATCGACACAGCAATTAAATAAAAACTTACTATTATCGAATCAAGCAGAAATTGACACAAAGCCAGAATTAGAAATTTATGCTGATGATGTCAAAGCATCACATGGCGCAACCGTTGGCCAGCTAGACCAACAGGCTTTATTTTATTTACAAGCACGAGGGATTGCTTTAGAGCAAGCAAAAGCACTGCTGATGGATGGCTTTTTGCAGGAAGTTTTTTTAAGTATAGAAAACAAAGATGTGCGAAATTCTTTTGTAGAAGCAACCGGCGGTCGCTCTCTTTAATATTGCGAGGCAAATATGACCTTCACAACTCAAGAACTCAAAGAAATCCGTAAGGATTTCCCCATATTGCAAACCAATGTTCGCGGCAAACCACTGATTTACTTTGATAATGGCGCTACGACACAAAAGCCGAAATGCTGTATAGATGCTACCATAGCATATTACACACATGAAAACGCTAATATACATCGTGGCGTACATTATTTAAGTGAATTATCAACAGAAAAATATGAACATGCACGAAAATTACTAGCGAACTTTATCAATGCGCCCTCTTCTGATAATGTCATTTTTACACGCGGTACCACTGAAGCAATTAACTTAATTGCACATGGTTTTTCAGAATCCGTTTTACAAACAGATGATGAAATCATTATTAGCGCAATGGAACATCATTCGAATATAGTGCCCTGGCAACTAGCTTGTCAAAAAACTGGCGCCAAACTTCGTATTATTGACTTACATGATGACACTTCGTTAAATATTGAACATTTAACATCGCTTATCTCTGAGAAAACAAAATTAATCGCCTTATGTCATATCTCTAATACCTTGGGAAATGTGAACCCTATAGAACAAGTCATAGCACTAGCACATAAAAAAAATATTCCTGTCTTAGTAGATGCAGCACAATCAATTGCACATACCATGATTGACGTACAAAAACTAACATGCGATTTCTTGGTTTTTTCAGCGCACAAAATGTATGGCCCAACAGGCGTCGGCGCTTTATATGCAACGTCTGAATGGCTAAACAGATTACCACCATACCAGGGTGGTGGCGATATGATTGTTAAGGTAGCATTTGAATCATCAACATATCAAAATTCTCCACATAAATTTGAAGCCGGGACACCGAATATTGCTGGAGTTATTGCCTGGGCCGCTTCGATTAACTATATTACAAGCATTGGCTTAGATCGTATTTACGCTCACGAACAAGTGCTCATGCGCGAATTGCATGACAAATTACACAATTTTTCGTCAATTGAAATTATTAGCAATGCACAGAATAAAACTAGCATTGCTTCCTTTGTTCACGCACATGCACACCCGCATGATATTGCGACAATTCTTGATGATGATGGCATTGCAATACGAGCAGGACATCATTGCACCATGCCTTTAATGGACTACTTAAAATTACATGCTACCGCACGTGCATCATTATGCTTTTATAATACGCTAGAAGAAATAGAGATATTTATACAATCGATTAACAATATAGAGAGATTATTTAAATGACACCAGAACTTAGAGCGCTTTATCAAGAAGTCATTATTGATCACGGACGACATCCACGCAACTTTGGTGCACCAGCAGATGCAACACATCAGCTAGAAGGATTTAACCCTCTATGCGGTGATAAGCTAACCTTATTTTTAAAAATAACAGATAATAAAATCGATAAAGTTATGTTTGAAGGCGCTGGCTGCGCTATATCGATGGCATCTGCTTCATTAATGTCTCAACAATTGCAAGGTAAAAGCGTCGAAGAAGCACGTGAATTATTTGCACTGTTCCACGCCATGGTGGTGGATAAACAAGACCCTAATGAGAATTTGGGAAAATTAAGCATTTTACAAGGTGTTAAAGAATATCCAGCGCGCGTTAAATGTGCGACATTGGCGTGGCATACATTATCGAATATAATCGAAGGCAAAGACGAAACGGCGGTGACAGAATGAGTATACGTGATCCCAATATATTACAACCCATAACTGCAACAACAACCGCTTTAGAACAAATTAACAAAGAAATAAAAAAAATGCCTCATGCTATTGGCGTTCGTTTACATTTACAAACGGCAGGATGCTCCGGCTACATGTACCGACTCAATGTGATTAATGAAGTGATCGCTGAGGATGATTATTGTTTTGGTGATGAAATAAAAATTTACGTTGCCAAACAAGACTATCCTATTCTTAAAGGTACAGAAATTGATTTTGTGCGCGAAGGTGTAAATCAAATTTTCAAATATAGAAATCCGAATGAAACAGGCTCCTGTGGCTGCGGTGAAAGTTTTACAATTGATGAAGAATTCAAATAAAAGGCAAAAATAACATGCATGAAGGTCAGTGGGTTTACTTAGAGAGAGATTGCGATGCTTTAATGGTACCATCAGCTGTGCCATTTACTATTCCAGGCGGCACAGAAGTTCAAATCGTTCAAGCGTTAGGCGGACACATTACAGTGAATGTTCGTGGCAATTTAGCGCGTATTGACAAAGGTGATGCTGATGCCTTAGGCGTTTCTTTGGATGATGTTTCAGATGCCAAAAAACACCCCGAAGGTCCCTTATCTCTCGTCAATGAAGAAGAAGTATGGTCGCAATTAAAAACAGTTTATGACCCTGAAATTCCTGTTAACATCGTTGCACTGGGATTAGTTTATCATGTCAAGGTGAGTTCACAGTATAATGCCGAGCAAAAACTTATAGCCAATCTAGTTGATGTTCAGATGACATTAACAGCTCCAGCATGCGGCATGGGACCCGTCATTGTGGCGGATGCGGAAGCAAAAATACGCGATATTTCAAGCGTCACTGATGTTAACATCGAACTGGTGTTCGATCCACCGTGGGATAAAGCGATGATGTCAGAAGAAGCCAAGCTTGAGTTAGGCATGTTTTAGAACATCCTATTAGAAGTCTTCTTGGATTTTTCTAGATTACTAGAATTGAATCTAATAATTGAGAGCTTAAGTTGAAAAAAATAATATATGTAAAGAACCAAATAGATTGAGACGCTACAACTCGCGCTGAAAAGTGATAGATGGCCATTAGCTTCAACACAAATATATTGTATGAATAAAGAGATTTGAGAGTTTATTTTCTTGCTTCATAAGTTTTGAAAACTTTCCAACCTTTCTTAGCGTGGTATTTGTTGGGCATTTTTAGATATTCAATACTGCTTGAACGTAACTTGAACTAATCAACAAAACCTCTCTACAGTGCAAAAAAAATAATTAGTATATACTTATAAAAAAGCAAAATAGGCAATTTATGGAGACTCCTGAAATTACAGCTGCAAATGACCAAGCAATTTCTCAACCTATCATTAATGCATTAATGTGGGATAGCCTTCAATTCACTAGATTGATTAGCGAGGCTGGTATCAGCCTAGAAACGCTAATGGCCCTAGAACCTGCAATGAGGAATGAATTAACACAGAATAGCCTTCATTTCACTAGATTGATTAGTGAGGCTCATATCAGCCTAGAAACGCTAATGGCCCTAGAACCTGCAATGAGGAATGAGATAACGCAGAATAGCTTTGATGTCACTCAGTTTATTAGCGTGAAGAGAGAATATTACATGTATTTAATAAGTAATAAAATAATTACAGAGGAACAATTTGTAAGAAGTTTATTTAGTCAAACTCCATATTTAGCTATTCAAAATTTCGTTAATGAAAATTTATCGATTTCTGCTACTTTACCTGAAGGACGTCAGCTAAATGCAGAAAACATCACTGACTTAACTCAATTGGTAAAAGGTGTTTTAGAAATAAGAAAAAACTCTCGATTACTTTATCAAGCTGCTAATCAAGATAGCACTTTATTTTACAGACTTCCTGACGTTTTGAATCATAAAATTGCTGAATTAACAGGAAATGCGCATGAAGATGAAAGTCACATTGCAGCTATGCATTATAAAAAACCAGGCGTTTAGTTTTAAATAATTTGAAAATTTTAACTAAATTATTAATGTGGGGACGCTGGTCTATCGGGAGCCGGATGCGGTAGTTCTGCAAGCCCTGGTTCTGAGGAGGGGCTGATCGGAGTGATGCGGTCGGCCTACTCACCCAACCCCCATTGTTAATCAACATGCCGGAGCAGCACTCTTTTGGCTAATGCCTCACTTTGCCCCCACGATTGGCTGGCGGCAAAGCTCGCTTCACTGGATACCGATTCTCGATAAATACGTTTCATCATAGCCCACACCACCTTAAACGGATAAATGACATATCCCCAGACAGACTTGATTGTCTCACTAAGGATTTGCAATCCTCCTCGCCCTTCTGCCATTGGTACTTCTCCCACC
>JAGKWX010000004.1 GCA_021151585.1 Alphaproteobacteria bacterium
AAAACAAATCTGGCAGGAAAAATGTTTTAACTAA
This sequence comes from Alphaproteobacteria bacterium, assembly GCA_021151585.1. Taxonomy (GTDB): domain Bacteria; phylum Pseudomonadota; class Gammaproteobacteria; order JAGOUN01; family JAGOUN01; genus JAGOUN01. The sequence goes on from JAGKWX010000004.1 coordinate 35, forward strand.
ACTTGACCTGACAGTCACTTGCAAAAAAACTGGAAGTGTCAGATCAGATTTGAGCTAGTACAAATAAAGACTTGTTTATTTTTTGATACGCCGCGCGCCACTCTTGTTTTGAAAAAGTCTCTAGTAAATAATACCGAATATCTTCCAAATCACGCTTGGCGCCCGACACAACTATAACTTTATATATTCAAATCACTGCCCCTGCGCCAAAGAAAAGCCCCTCTGCCCATCAAACAAATATAAATTCTCTGTTTTAATAACATCTAAATTTTCATGATGTAGCTGCTGCAGCAAGACAATAATATCTTGGTGCGAACATTCGGCAAAATCTTTCGATACTTGAAAGCGACAACAACTATGATCACCAAAAGCTGTCTGACTTAATCCTTGTGGCCACACTTTTACGCCACGACTCGTGATCATTTGACATTGCAACTTTCCAGACAAACCTGCCAACTTATCGCCTAAAGCTTGCGCTGAAAAAAGCGTACTATCTAAAAATATATCGACGCCAACCAATGCTTTTTTCGCGCGAGGTTTCTTTGCACCAAAGCACGCAATTTTCGTCGCTGTGCCGGCAGATTTAAATTCGGCAACCGCGAATGTTGTTGGCTTTTGCCCCAAACGCTCAATGACCGCATCGGCAAATTCATCCGTATTCACTTTCCTTGTGCTCAATTCTGGGCGATAAATATCTGCTGTATGAATACCCTCTTCCAAGGTTCGCAACCATGCATTTTCAATAGTTGCCGCAACCAATGGCTGATTAATATGAATTAACATTTGCAGAGCGCCCTGCAATAATCCGGATGGGTTTGCGATTTTTTTACCTGCGATATCAGGCGCAGATCCATGAATCGCTTCAAACAGCGCTACCTCTTCACCGATATTCGACGAACCTGCCATGCCAACAGAACCCATGATTTGCGCGGCAACATCGGAAATAATATCACCGTATAAATTCGATGTAACAATCACATCAAAACGCTCTGGATCCGCAGCCAATAACGCGGTGCCAATATCAACGATATAGTAATCACTGTGAATATCTGGATATTGCGCAGAAATTTCTTTAAACACCTCATGAAAAATACCATCAGTCATCTTCATGATATTATCTTTACTAAAACATGACACTTTTTTGCGATTAAATTTGCGAGCATATTCGAAAGCATAATGAATAATTCGCTCACAACCTGGGCGGCTAATGAGCTTCAAACATTCATACATGTCATCTGTTTGTCGATATTCAATACCAGCATACAGATCTTCTTCATTTTCACGCACAATCACAAGATCCATATTTGGGAAATGTGTTTTGATATAAGGCGATAAAGCACGACAAGGACGCACGTTGGCATACAAACCCAACGCTTTACGAATCGTCACGTTTAAACTTTTATACCCACCCCCAAGAGGTGTTGTAATTGGCGCTTTCAATAACACTTTAGTACGTAACAAAGATTCCCACGCGTCATCCGGAATACCGGAAGTATTTCCTGATAAATACACCTTCTCACCGACTTCAATCACTTCAGGAACAATATCCGCTCCAGCTGCGAGTAAAATTTTCAATACAGCCTGCATAATTTCTGGGCCAATGCCATCACCATAAGCTACCGTCACAGGAGTTTTTATTGCCATTGTTGTTTCCTTTTCATTATTATTCAGTTCATTGGCAGACAGAAAAGATTCTGTTAATATCATTTCGCTGGCCGTTTAAGACCGCTTAACTGCCGCATTAACAAGGATATTAACTCAACTCGAACAAGGAAGGAATCTCATGAAGTATCGTAAGCTGTGTTTAAGCTGTTTTTTTGCTGCTACATCACTAGTCGGCACTGTTTTTGCCGCTAACAATACATTCAGCATTACACCAAACCAAATTCCTGTCTCCATGGTTTTCTACTTGAATCATCTTAATCAACGTAGTGCAACCATGAACTTCTCAAATGCTGCATTACCCGCACAATTCTCTTGTTACTTTGCTAGCAGCCCAAAAGGCCTCAGCGCATCTTTCTCTAGCAACCAAAACCATCTAGAGTTTATGCAAAATAATGGTCCACAATTAGCGAGCGGAACGAATGATGTGAAAATATTTTCAGTTGAAAAAATGAACAACAACCTACAAATGGGCAGCATTACTGTCAACGTCACAGGTCAAAGCTTGGGTATTGATACAGCCACTATCATATGCATAATGCATAAATAAAGCTCTTCAGCTATACTTCGTTTACTATTATTATTTTGATGAGCAAAAAATATGCTATTATGTGGTTTTGAAGTCGGGCTTGAGCATCCTTTATTTCTAATGGCCGGTCCTTGCGTAGTGGAATCTGAACAAATGGCGATGGATACCGCCGGACAACTAAAAGAAATGACACAACGCGTTGGCATTCCTTTTATTTATAAATCCTCGTTTGATAAAGCAAACCGTACGTCGCACCTTAGTTTTCGCGGCTTAGGCATTGAAAAAAGCCTCGCAATTTTGGAAAAGGTCAAACAAACTTTTCATGTCCCTATTGTCACCGATGTGCATGAAGATTCTCCTTTAAACGAAGTGGCTGCTGTTGTCGATGTATTGCAAACCCCTGCTTTTTTATGCCGACAAACCAATTTCATTAAACATGTCGTTGAACAAGGTAAGCCAGTAAATATTAAAAAAGGACAATTTTTGGCGCCTTGGGATATGAAAAATGTCGTCGAAAAAGCGAGAGCCTTCGGCAATGACCAGATCATGGTCTGTGAACGCGGCGTCAGTTTTGGTTACAATAATTTAGTTTCAGATATGCGCTCACTAGCGATTATGCGTGAAACAAAGTGCCCTGTGGTATTTGATGCGACACACTCTGTGCAACTTCCTGGTGGTCAAGGCTCTAGTACCGGTGGCATGCGATCCATGATCCCTGTATTAGCACGCGCCGCAGTTGCTAGCGGAATTTCTGGTCTTTTTATGGAAACACATCCAAATCCAGATCAAGCCTTAAGCGACGGACCTAATTCTTGGCCACTTCATCTGATGGAATCGTTGCTGATATCACTGATGAGACTGGATAAAGAGGTAAAATCACAGGGTTTTTTAGAAGATAGCCTCTAGAAAGTAGTTAGCGGTTGCAATCTGACGAAAGCTCTGATAGCTTGATAGGTGAACAGCTTCATTTGAAGAAGCATTTTTTAGTAAAGGAGAGAAAACACATGTGTAAATATATTACTCGCATTCTAGCTGCTGTTGCAGTGATCGTTGGTATTTTATCATTGGTTCTGCCAATGGAAAAAGCGGCGGCCATCGTTGCTATTGAAAACTTCTTCGGCGTGATGTTACCGATTCTTGCCGTTGGCGCCTTGCTTAAATATATATTTACTTGCACTAAATCAGGCAACTGCGATAAAGATGCCGGCCATTGCAACAAATAATTAATTGTATGCAATAAAAAAGGCGCTGTTTGGCGCCTTTTTTATATACACAACTACAAGAAACAATTAGTTTTCAAGACCTTGCTTGATAACCTCAATCACAACACCCTCTTGATCCGCTGCAACACGAAACGATGCGCAAACCTCATACCCAATCACCGCTGCCAACTGTCCATCTACATACAACAACGGAATACGCTCGCGCAACCATGGCTGCACACCCCAGGCTTGAAAACGCTTTTTTAGTGATGCCTTATTATCACGAAAACGAATATCACAACGCTGATGCGGTAAAATTTTCACCCCTGTACCAACGACAGATTTAGCATGCAACATCATATCTAAACTTTTAATAGAAAAACTAGCCTCCTTGAGCAAGGGGCTGAACGACGCCAAGTCAAACCATGGTAAAACTTGACTCACATCATGCACAGGTAATTTTTTCATCACAAATAAGTCATCACGGTAACGACGAACTTCTACATCCGCCCAACTCACCATGGGGTTTTTATCTCTTGCTGCCGCGAAAAAAGTACGCAATAAATTGTCTAATTTTAGCTCATTTGGTAAGAGAAAGTGATACTTTGACAACCAATGACGAATAACTAATTTTTGTTGTGAATAAGTTAATAACTTTAACCGTGTCATTCGTAATGGCAAATTTACCGACTGATCAACGCTAGCAGGCATAGACATGGTAGTGCTTGATAGACAGGACAACAGCAAGTTTTCTGCATATTCGCCTAACAACACCTCCATTTCAGCACAATGTTTAGCACTACGCGAAATAGTTGCTGACACACGCGGCCAGCGCTGCTTTAATAAGGGCAAAATATTTTGGCGTATAAAATTACGGGCAAATCGCGTGTTATAATTACTATCATCATCAATCCAGGACAACCTGTTTTTTGTTGCATAAGAGACAAGATCATCACGAGAACAATGCAACAGCGGCCGAACCAAACGACCACGACCTAATGGAAGCTCTTCAGGCATAGCACTTAGGCCTTTAGTCCCCGCACCACGCATCAATTGCAATAATAACGTTTCAGATTGATCATCTTGATGATGAGCGGTGCATAAAATATCCGATTCTTTTAACAAAGACGCAAAATACTGGTAGCGCAGTTGCCGCGCACGCTCTTCAATATTGTCATGTGATGAAGATAAATCAACATAATGCACCGATAGCTCAACATGCCATGCAGCACAAATGTTTTCACAATGTTTTCTCCACTCATCTGCTTTGGGATGTAATCCATGATGAACATGAACAGCGCGCAAAACAAAATGCTCTTCTTGTCGTCGTTGCACAAATTGATGCAGTAAGACAGTAGAATCGAGACCGCCACTATAAGCGATCCAGATATTTTTAGCGCTGTATTCCATACGCCATCAAACGTTGGTATCGCCGTTCCAGTAATTCATCCATCGGTAGTTGTGTCAACTTACGTAGTTGCTCTGATAAATTCGTCCGCAAAATATGGGCCATCGCCTCATAATCACTATGGGCACCGCCCTTAGGCTCAGGAATAATTTTATCAATCAAATCAAGACTCAAAACACGATCAGCCGTTACTCCCATCGCCTCAGCAGCTTGCGCAGCTTTTTCAGCACTCTTCCATAAGATAGATGCGCAACCTTCTGGTGAAATCACCGAGTAAATACTGTATTGCAGCATCATCACGCAATCGCCCACACCAATCGCCAAAGCACCACCAGAACCACCCTCGCCGATAACTGTACAAATAATAGGCGTTTTTAGTTTGGCCATTTCATACAAATTACGTGCGATTGCCTCACTCTGATTGCGCGCCTCAGCATCAATCCCTGGATAAGCTCCTGGTGTATCAATAAAAGTTAAAATTGGCAATCTAAAGCGCTCTGCCAACTGCATAACGCGCAGAGCCTTACGATAATCTTCGGGCTTAGGCATACCGAAATTATGCTTTAACTTTTCTTGCGTCTTGCGGCCTTTTTGTTGACCAATAACAATCACAGGAATACCATCTAAACGCGCTAAACCACAAATAATCGTTGCACCATCAGCTAAATGACGATCTCCATGCAACTCATCAAAATCAGTAAATATACGATCAAGATAATCACCTGTGTATGGCCTCATTGGATGACGCGCTACTTGAACTTTCTGCCAAGTACTAAGTTTTGCATAGGTAGCATCTGTTAATTCTTGCGCTTTTTTTTCTAATCGTTCAATTTCATCAGCAAGATTCATACTACCATCTGAATCCATATGGCGCAGCGCTTCGATTTTTTCTTTTAAAACGGCGATAGGCTGCTCAAAGTCAAGATAATTCAAATTCATAGTTTCAACTCTTTTGAGGATTAAATTGAGTGGAATAGTAGCAGTTTTGCGAAGGTTTTTGTAGCTTTAAATTCCAACAAGAGCAAGGCGTGAAAGAATTTAAAGATACTAGGATCAGTACCCCACGGACACAGCGTCTTCGCTTAACAGAACGCATAATGCATTGATTAAGGCATCGCGCGGCGTAACCTTCCATTTCTCACCCATCAAAATTTTAGTATGTTTTTCACCTTGGATATAATCAATATATACTGGACAATCGCCGCCACAATGGGGCAGTAAAATTTTCTCTAGCTGACGCATTTTCTCAAACGCAAGATTGGCAGCGGGCAAACGCAATAAAATACCTTTAGCAGATTTAATGCGCGCTTGCTCAAGGGTTTGAATGAGGTGCGCACGTAAACGTAACTGATCGCCAACTTCATCCCAACTAACCTCAGCACTAACAACAATCAAAGCCTGTTCTAACAATATTTCACGATATTGTGCATACATATCAGCGAAAACCGCCATTTCAACTTTAGTTTCACCATCATCTAAAGCAACAAATGCCATACGCTCGCCTTTTTTAGTCATCATGGTTCGTAACGCAACAATAACGCCGGCAACCGTAATAACAGCATTGCGCTGACGCGTGTATTGGGGCTTTTCTGAGGTTGACTTAGTCGATGGGGTACGAACATGTTTTTTCTGGGCCTGCGTTAACGTGGTGGTCGTCATAAATTTTAATTCTGCAGCATAATGCTTAACCGGATGACCTGAAGCATACCAACCCAAGACTTCTTTTTCCGCTTGTAAACGAGCATATTCATTCCAAGGATTTTGTGGTGAGTAAGGCATATCTTGTTGAACGACTGCTGCACCAACACTAAACAAATCAAACTGTTGATTAAGAGCATCACGTTTCTTTTTTTCTGCAAATTGCATTGCGCTATCAACCGATGCAACAAGACGTCCGCGCGGAATATTAAACACGTCCATCGCCCCCGACTTAATTAACGCTTCAATGACTCGACGATTACATTTTTGCAAATCATTACGCTGACAAAAAGAAAATAAATCTTGATAGGGACCATTGTTGTCCCTTTCTTGAATAATCAAATTAATGGCCGCTTCACCAACACCTTTGATAGCGCCAAGACCATAGACTATACCTATCTGATTTTCACTGACGCTTGCACAAGAACTACGAGATAATGAAGAAATGTTTGTTAAGGTAAAAGAGTACATGCTGCGATTAATATCAGGCAAACTTAACGGCACACGCATCGCATGCACTTCATTGACCATCATAACGACCTTATCAGTATTATCCATATCCGATGACAATACTGCAGCCATTAACGCTGCTGGATAATGCGCTTTCAACCACGCAGTTTGATAAGCCAATAATGCATAGGCCGCAGAATGCGATTTATTAAATCCATAACCGGCAAATTTTTCCATTAAATCAAAGACACCATTAGCAATATGATAATCAACGCCTCGCTGTACCGAACCTGCTAGAAAAATCGCGCGCTGCTCGGCCATTTCCTCGGGTTTTTTCTTACCCATTGCACGACGTAAAATATCCGCGCCACCGAGAGTATATCCCGCCAACACTTGAGCGATTTGCATTACTTGTTCTTGATAAACAATAACGCCATAAGTTGGTTTTAAAATTGCCTCTAAATCTGGATGCGGATATTCAACGACTGCCCGACCATGCTTTCGATTGATAAAATCATCCACCATGCCAGATTGCAATGGGCCTGGGCGAAATAGCGCAACCAAAGCAACAATATCTTCAAAGCAATCCGGCTGTAAACGTTTAATTAAATCACGCATACCCCGTGATTCTAATTGGAATACGGCATGCGTCTTACATTCGGATAACAATGCATAAGTCTTAGGGTCATCCAGCGGGATAGTGGTGATATCGACACCATCATCAATCATTCGCAAAGCCCATTGAATAATAGTCAATGTCCGCAAGCCCAAAAAATCGAACTTCACCAACCCAACTGCTTCGACATCATCTTTGTCCAGCTGTGTAATCAATTGCTCGGAATCTTCTTCACAATAAATCGCTGTAAAATCAACCAATGTTGTTGGAGATATAACAACGCCACCAGCATGCTTACCGGCATTACGTGCAATGCCTTCTAGATTTTTTGCCAAATCAATTAATTGACGAACTTCCTCTTCTTCTTCATAACGTTGAAGCAGTAAGGGCTCATCTTGTAATGCTTTTTCAAGGGTCATGCCGATTTCAAATGGAATTAATTTTGCAATTTTATCGACAAAACCATAACCCATACCTAAAACCCGACCAACGTCGCGCACTACTGCTTTTGCAGCCATAGTTCCAAAGGTAATAATTTGCGCGACACTTTGGCGACCATACTTTTGTGCAACATAATCAATCACACGATCGCGCCCTTCCATACAAAAATCAATATCGAAATCGGGCATGGACACGCGTTCAGGATTTAAAAAACGCTCAAAAAGCAACTCATGCTGTAAAGGATCTAAATCAGTAATGTCTAAAGCGTATGCCACCAAAGAACCAGCGCCCGAGCCGCGCCCTGGACCTACGGGAATATCGTTTTTTTTCGCCCAACGTATAAAGTCAGCAACAATTAAAAAGTAGCCAGGAAAGCCCATTTTATTAATGACGCTTAGCTCTGTTTGTAAGCGTTCATCATAAACCTTTTTTTGTTCCGGCGAGAGTTGTTGCGGCATTTTTATAAACCGCGCCCCTAATCCATCGCGTGATTCTGCTTCTAAATATTGCGCCTCTGTCATACCCTCTGGCACAGGAAAATTCGGTAAAACACTTTCACCTAACTTTAAAGATACATTGCAACGTTTGGCAATTTCAACCGTATTTTGTAGTGCTTGCGGAATATCCGCAAACAAGCGCTGCATTTCTTCCGCACTTTTAACATACTGTTCTTCGGTGTAACGTTGTTTACGATGTTCATCAATTAACATTTCACCATGGTGGATACAAACACGCGCCTCATGCGCATCAAAGTCTTCTCGCAGTAAAAAACGCACATCATTAGTAGCAAGCAAAGGCAATGCTTGTGTAGAAGCTAACTCAATGATAGCGGGATTGTAGGCATCTTCATAAGATTTACCAACGCGTTGAATTTCTAAATAAAAGCGCCGAGGAAAATGTAGTTTCCAAAAAGCTAACAATGATTCTAGACTATTGTTTTTTGTTTGCATTAACGCGCAAGCAATATCACTATCACCAGCGCAGGCAATAATAATCAACCCTTCTGAGTAACGCGCCAAGTTTTCGTAGGTAATAATCGCTTTATCATGATGTTGGCCAGATTGGTAGGCAGCAGAAACTAACAAACGCAAATGTTTATAGCCAAGGTCATGCTGGCATAAAGCCGTTACCCGGAAAGGCTGCTGAGGCTTTGTTTTATTTTCCAACCAAAGATCAGCGCCAAAAATAGGTTTAATACCTGCCGCCATCGCTGCTTTATAATATTTAACGACAGCAAATAAATTGGTTTCATCAGTTAAGGCCACGGCTGGCATGCGCAAATCTTTTAAACGCTGCATCCAGGGTTTAAAACGCAATAGGCCATCTATCAACGAATATTCGCTGTGGCAACGTAAGTGTACAAAATGTGGGGTCATAAAATAAAATCGCCATCAATCATGATGGCGATTCTAGCATGCGAGTTTAACGATTAGCTAATAGTACAGTTAGGCTTCGCTGGCTCACTGGGTTCTTGTTGACTTTCAAAATGGAAAACCCCATGCTGGAGCAACGATGTCTGTAACATAGCAGCATCACTACCATACTGCGAAAGCTCAACATCATTTGGTTTTTTTGACATATACTCAACCAGAGTCAAGACAGATTTCTCCACAACCTTACCTGTCAACAAGCACGTAAATGCTGCTATAGCGGTACTGATAATTAGCCAATAAAACGCTTCATTTGAACCCTGATTGTCGACTATAAAAGTATGCATTGCAACTGCAATAGCCTGTTGCACAGCATATAAAGTTCTGTCTAATTCATTTTGACCTGCCAAGGCATTATATTTTTGATTATACTGCTCTTGGTACTCTTGCAACACATAGCCTAAATTCTTAGCGTTCGTTATCATCATAACTGCAAGAACAAACAGTAGCGCATGTTTTGCCACAATGATAAAATCTTCAACATTCGGCAACCATTCAGATTGCGAAGTTGCGTGTAGCACTGTATGCATTTTCAAGTAATAATGATAAAACTGTGCATTAGACAATGCCATGTGATCTATGCTTGTACTTGGGTCTTGCTGTATAGATAACAACCAGTCACGCGCAATATTAGGGTGGCCTTCAATAAACAACGGAACAGAATCAAGCTGGCTTCTATTATCCTCTGTCATATCCATGGCGCCTTCTTGACGTATATTCTCTTGCTCAAGCAGCCACTGTTGTCTTTTTGAGCCAGCTTTTATATATTGATCTAACTGAATCACGGCTTCTTTCGACAAAGCAAATAAGATAGAGGCCCGCACACTCATATCAACAAGAGCAAAACTCATAAGCACAATAGACCACTTATAAACTGGTTCAACATTATTTTCTAGCAGCCAAATAATAACATTGACTGCGGCATATAGGTTGGCATAAACAGCTGCATCTGCAGATGACTTGCCTAAGCCACCCTGAATCAACGGTGTCATGGCATAGTTATAGAGCGACTTATAGTCCGAATTGAACTGATCCAACCGTGGCAGCAAAGCCAAAAAGCCCATGTAGTATATTAGCACCACAAATTCAAGCATAAGAAACCAACGGAGATCTTTGGTAAGATTCCAGACGACACCATTTAAATATTGAGAGTACGTCGGCGCACGGGTATAACGTTCAAGATGGTCAATGATGCCTTGATCAAACTCCTGCCCTAAACCCTCAATAATTATTTCAACCTCTTTGACTGAAAATAAAGCTTTCGTGTATGCCCCCTGGTCCGCCTGCTGAAGTACATTCAATAATTTAATTTTTAAAGCATCATTACCTCTATCTGGGTCATTCATGCTATCAACAATGCGCTTGAACTGCTCAGCATCCAAAGGAGCAAACGGAGCTACTTTTGGAGTAAATGCTCTATAACCCAAGGGAATAGCCATAGCTAAAACTATAAATGGCATCCAGCAACTTAACTGCTGAGATAAACTAAAAGCGTTCTCGCTATTATCTGTTGACACCGCTAGCGCTTCTAAACCAGCCTTAGATTCGCAACTTAGCTGCATAGCTTGTATAATAGCAGCTGTGACATTCGCAACAAACGGTGTACATGAGCCACTAGATTCTAAGTCACTCAAAATTTCCGCTTGATTATCCATGATATCTTGCGAGCGGTAAGTCAGCGATACTGTTCTTTGAGCCGTTATCCAAACACTGGCCAATAAACCAAGTATCATAAGATAAGATTTAGTAGATGATAGCACTTCACCATCATGCACAACCGGCATCTGATCTAACGCAACCAATGCACGTGTAAAAATGCTTAATTGGTCCTGATCTTTCTTAAGTTTATAATGCGAAACAAATTTAGACTGTCGATTCATTAATCGTTGTTTAGAATACTCAGAATCAGGGTTGAAAAGATCTATATCCACTGAAATATGAGATATAATAGATAAAATCAGACGCGAGGAAACTAAAGCGGCGCCAGCTACCAGAGAAATTAAAGCAGACCAATACACTGCGCTCATAGGTTGATGAAAAATATAATCGAGCAAATACGCTTGGCCAACTTCGAGAGGATAATAGCTATTTTCACCAATCTCTTGCCCATGCACTTCTGCAGCAGATTTTTTATCAGCATAGATAGTTGAACCAGTGACTGTATTCGCTAACGCTAGAATAAAAAACCCGGCAATAAATCCAGTAGTCAGAGTCTCGGGGAGCCCCTTAGACAATAGCGCAGTATATGCCTCAAATCGTGTGATTTGAATAGGCGACGAATCCTGACGTAGGTCTCTAGGTTGCATAAATATCTCCGTTATTTTTGTAAAATTTTAGATCATTATAGTGACCAGTTCTTAAGAAATGCTTAAAATTTGATAGAATTTTGTATTAATTTCTAAAATAACCAAGAGATGGGCTTGCTCGGCACCACCAACATTGTGACAACAAGCTTAAGATATTAAAAACAAACAAGTTGCTGGAGATTTTTCCTACAAGCAGCGCCTAGCGTCGCAATAAAGAGATAATATCAAGAAAATTGCTTAAATTGTATTCGCAAAGCTCAATTGACCGCTGTTAAATCCCAAACCCAAATTTAAGCATCACGACTATCTAAGGTTGATCGGAAACTTCGTCTATGCTCAGCGCTTAATCCTAGTCGAGCAATCATTTCTTTATGCTCTCGTGTTGGATAACCTTTATGCTTGGCGAATCCGTAACCTGGGTAATGCTGATCTAATTGCACCATATGGCGATCACGAGTCACTTTGGCCAAAATCGAGGCTGCGCTAATCGCGGGAATAAGACTGTCACCACGAACTATCGCTTGGGTTGGGCAAGGTAGTTGCGGATCTTGATTACCATCAACTAAAGCCAATGTGGGTGCAAGTGACAATTGCTGATAAGCTCGACGCATCGCTACAAAGGTTGCTTGTAAAATATTAATTGAATCAATTTCAGCTGCTTCAGCAAAACCAATGCCATAAGCCAGCGCATGAGCTATGATTGCATCAAACAAGCTATCACGCTTTTTTTCTGATAATACTTTAGAGTCCATTAAGCCATGAATAGGCTTATTTGGGTCTAAAATGACGGCAGCGGCAACAACTGGGCCTGCTAGTGGCCCGCGACCCGCTTCGTCAATACCGACTATAATTTCTGACATAAAAGCCCCTCCTCTAAAAAATATACCACTGCCTTCTCACGAAAGGAGCACGCATGAATAAATTGATGTCGCAACAAAAGAAGTGATATAGGAAGGGGCAACATATATGCTAGCAAAAAATCAACAGACAGGCAAGAAAAATGGGCGATGTAACATCGCCCATATCGAATCAACAACTAGGCTCCAGTATATGTATACTGCACCTGACAACTACTATCCGCGTCCGATGGCTGAGCGTCTGTGCCATTGGCAGGTGTACACCCATTATGACCATCCAACTGACCGCCAGCTTCACCAGGAGATAGTGTGGCATCCCTAGGAATCGGCGCCTGGATGACCTCAGTATATTGGGTATTGGTGCCACGCGGTGCATACAGACATGTCAACTTGCCGTCATTTATGTATGCGCCATAGAGCTGAACTTGAGCCGTCGTATTAAGCGCCGTTGTGAAAGAAAGAACACCTATGGCATTGCCATTAGACGGAGCATCATACACCGTTGCCTGTATAGAGCCACTATGTGTAAACATGTAATCTGAAGATGGGCAATAAACATATCCTGTCACAGAAGAGTTAGCCGCAATTTTTAAATAAGCAGGATTGCTGTCGTTAGTAACAGTAAAGCCAGCAGTATCAGTTAAATCTAAGTAAACATAAATGGTTTGACCCGCATACTCAGGATTAACTGCGCCACTTAGCACAACATCAGTGGCAGAAACAACTGGGGTTAAACCAAGCCGATCTGGAGTCACTTCAGTTGACTTATCACTCAACTTCATAGTTACTTTTGACACATTGGCATCTGTATTCAAATTGGTTGAACCAATTTTTAATGTACCTGACTGGACAAAATCATAACTATAGGCATTACCGGTTACTGTTTCACCTAAATTGATATCAGGACTGATAGTTGGAGGATTATTGACGAATAATGTGTAAGGTTTTCCGCCTGTTAATGTCGAACACGTTGCATCGGAGCAATTCGTCGCTGTTGCATTAGCATCATTTGCAACATGTACATAAACATTATACGAACCTATCAAACTTGCATCAACAGCAGCACCATTTGACTCCAATGACAAAGCATTACCACTAGCTGATAGCGTAAGATGTGCAAGATTCGTGACATCTTGACCACTAGCATCGGCCACTTTAACGTACGTTCCTTCATCGCTGACCGTATTGACATTTGCATATGATCGACTTGCCCCTGGAGTAATATCAGCAAAGGTATAGCCTGAATATGTTTTTCCTTCGTTCGCATCCGCTACCGCACTAGCGCCACCGACAGAAGGCGCTTCGCTAGAATTAGCAAGCACTTGTAATACAGCAGGATGTTGCGGATCTGTTGATGCACTATATCCATCTGTATTTGTTAGATTCAAGAAAACATCTATCGTTTTATCGGCATATTTTGAATTAACCAAGCCACTGAGAGTCACTTCTGTAGATGTTGGTACACAACTTAAGTTAGTATCTGTTACTGTCGCGCCATCAACTGTATATACGCAATTGGAAGCGCTCGTATTAAGACCAGAAGAACCCGTTGTTACCCCGCCCTGTGCGACAAAGTTATAGCTATAGCTTGTATCAACAGTTGCTGTACCCAAATTAATATCATTTGGAATAACTGGCGCACCATAAACCTTAGCAGTAAAAGCATTGGCATCTGAAATAATACATGATGTACCATTAGTTCCTGTTTCTCCCGCGCTGTTTGTAACGCTCAAATAGAGCGCAAACGTTGTTCCTAAATATTTTGTAGGTATCGGGCCGCTTGATCCTAGTGTAACCTGTGATGAGGTAACATCCAATTTCAAATTCGAATCTACAATCGGCGCACATGTCGCGGCATTATATACTGTAAGAGTGTTAGCGCCTGGCGTTGTTGTGTCAAAAGACTCACCTTCACCAGGAGAAACGACATTCGTCTCTCCTGTTGTTGGAAATGCATAGCCCGGATAGTTTTGACCACCGACCATCATAGGACTAGTAATTGCAGCGCCTGCAACAAAGGGAGCCTGAGCAGGTTGTGCCGTAAAGGTAATCGTTTGAGTTGGTGATACCAACATACCATTACTCACTATAGCACCATATGTACCACTATCAGGGCAAACATTAGACGCTATACTGGTAATCGTTAATGTTTGCGTACTAGCGCTGTTTTGTGCACTTACGGTATAGCAGTTATGCGTACCTATAAGATTTGTTCCAGTTTTAGAGGTCAGCGTTAAACTAGGGTAAGTAGCATTACTATTCAAAAACATAGTACTAGCATCTGCGGCTACAGATGGGTTAGCAATATTTTCATACTTAAAAACCCAAGTATTTGCATGCGTTGTTACAGGCTTAATTGAGCCATTAAATGGTATTTCCGATCCATTGGCGGATGAATTCAGCACCGGAGCAGTAGTGTTCCCTGTAACAATCACAATTTTGAAGGTCAGCGTTTCTTGCGATTCATTATGCAGCGAACCTGTCGTAACATGAGCGGCTTTCTTACTAGCGCTGTCATCTTGTGGAAATAACACTAGTAGTGGTTTTGCTGCTGCTGTGATTGCAGACTTTGGCACTTCCGTTGTTGTCACTAATGATTCCGTTTGATTATCATAAGTAAATTCAACGCCCGTTGGACCGCCTTCAATTGTTGGTGTTGCTTGCTTTTGCGCATCGGTTAAATGTAACTTTGCCACATAATCAGCAATGCTAATATGATTTACTTCGCCAACTGTTAAATTCAAGACTGGCGTTTGATCTACAACATTCGCTGTTTGATCTGCATCAGTATTAGCTTGTGAATTAGATGACACTAACACGGTTTCTTGATCGGCCGCAGCCAATACTTCGTCCATGTAAGCTACCGATGTGCTTGCCCATTTTGCCAAATCCGTCGGACTAACGTCGACTAAACTGTAACCATTGTCATAACGATTTTTATCATCAAAGAAATAGGCTAAATTTACATTCAATTGACTATCACTGGCCGAACCATTTTGACCTATCGTGCGCTCACCATGTAATCCAATTTCCAAATTCGATGGAGTTAAGAAAGATACACCTGCTGTATAATCATCATAAACTTCGCGTTGGCTACCTTCTAAATTAATTTTGATATGTTTAGACAATAATTGTTCTAAACTTAAAGTAAACCCTAAACCACTAGCGTTTTCTGCATCAGTATTATCATATTTAGTGTTGTAATGTACATTATCATAATTTAAGCCTAAACCAAGCATCCCTGTTTTCCAAGGCGAAACAGTGATGGTCGCTTCAGAACCTTTGCTAGTCGCTCCAGCAATATGACGATAATTGTCATACCATTGGTTATCGCTACCGATGAAACGGATAGTAGATAAATCTTGGCTTTGCGCATTAGCATAATAACCAGAAAGCTCAACGTTTTTGAGCCAGTTTTTGTTAAATATATATTGGTATGCTGCGCCATAAGCATATTGCGGCACCCAAGTAGAAACAGCGCCGCTATCATAATCAAAATCCATTTTTTGTTCTAAACGCTCAACGCTGACTTTAGTCCGTTGTTTATCCGACCAAGCATGAGCCCACGTAATATCAATACGATTTTCTTCGGACGCATACGCCCCCAGCAAACCAATCGCATCATCAAAACCTAACATATGCGAAAACTGCGCTTGAACGCCTGAACCATAATTAGCACTATAAGTACCGCTGATTTGTATTGGACCTGAAAGACCAAGCAACTGATTATTTATTGCAATACTATTTGCTTCTTCATCCACAGGACGACCGACATCATTATAAGAAGGAGCGCTGGCTGAATCTGGATTAGTATAACTATAAGGCGTACCCGTGTTTGACGCTGTCGTAATATCATCACTGGCGATTGATACTGAAAACACAAACATGGAAGCCGACGTCATCAAGCCTTTAATCCACTGATGCATTACTGACTGAACCTGTTTCATACCATTTTTCCTTTCTACTAACGTTTAGTTTTAAATATTCTGTATTACTTTAACTACTTTTTTGCCACCCCAGCGAAGGCTGGGATGGCAGAATCATGTTACAACGGCATATGAAATTGCAAACCCGCATAAGGATTTACTGCATTAGCATACGCAATTTGCACTGCTTGATTTGCTTGCGTCGGATTATCGGCATAAGCAACATCATTCCAATAATCAACACCAACTAGCAACGTCATATATGGGCTCATTGGATCTTGATTATTTTTGAAATAATAATTCAAACCAACTTCAGCGTTTAACTTAAAGGTCAACTGATCATCAGTAGTACTAACTGAATAAGTTGCTAATAATCGTTGATCATATATATCTGGTTGATTGGTTACCGGTGTTTGCGATGCATCTAATTTAGTATGCATCCAATAAACCCCAGCGCCCAACTCTCCGTAAACGCCATAATGATTAGCAAATAATTTAGTGAGCTTATCGCCAAATATCAATCCCATGTAATAACTACTTAAATCATCTGAGCCAACACCTTCAAGTGGCAAGTCATAGATGGGCAGGTTGTTATTTGAGCCATCCATACAATACTGTAACGTCGTATAATTGCTATTTTGTTGTAGATAAGTAAAATCAATACCAACATACGGTGAATTAATTAAGCTATTATCAAGAATTTTATTTCCTGTATAAATTAACCCAATATTTTCATACGTAGTATCGAAATTGACACTACTATTTGTCATATCGAAACTAGCGTCACCAAGCTGCGCGCCACCGCTAATAGGAAAAATGTTGACATAATAAGGCTGATCGCTGTAAGTTTCGCTTTGCGTGCCGGAGTTATGAAAATACGATGCGCGTAATTCAATGGCATTTTGTTGGCCAAAAATCTTTTGTAAATCAGTGTTATCTGTTAAGAACTGATAACCTATAGTAATCGAAGGGTTAACCGCCCAATCAGCTGAATTATAACCATCACCTGCTGTTGATGGCGTAGCAGTTCCACGCGTTGGACTGCCATAACCTGTCGATAACGGTAGCCCCATGCTTGGTTGATTAAAATAATAATCAGCCGCACCGATCTCAAAATAAAAATGACTACCATCATCTTTATTATTTGCTGGCACATCACCTTGATCTGCGTAATTACCTGCAAACGCTGACGCACTCATAACACTTAACAGCAAAAACGTTAACTTGTTGATTTTCATAACATTTTACCTTATTTTAGACTTGTATTTGGTTGCCGGCATCAGCTTCAGCAAGCGACCTAACCTTTAAAAACGAATGTTTTTTTTCAAACTAGGTCGTATTTTACACAAGAAACCTTAAAGATCTCTTAAATCGACCAATTTTTGTCTACTTTCAGACCAGTACGGAACGGACAGTTTTTGTATCACATTATTTATGCGCAAGCAAGTATTTTAATTCCATGGTCGTGAGAAATTAACCATTCTAAGTGTAGGCGATATTTAAACGTTTTCCACAAAGAACAGCAAAAACAACCACTCATGCGAAAAACTGGATTAATTACACAGACAATAGCGGTAAAACTTGGGCTTAAATTTTCCAGCGAGGATCAAGGCAAATAAGCTAAACACTAAATTTAAACTGAATAAAAACAGCAACACATTCTCAAAGCAAGACCATGTTATTGCGCGGTCACTAAATGCGAAGCAATGAGACTATCGCTCTTACCCCAGCATCCGCGGCGGGTTCACGTAATTTTTTATGCATATTCGAAAATTTTTGTACCATACCCTGCGCTATAGCAGGATGCTCTAGCAATTCTTTAACGCCATAATATAAATTTTCAACGGTCATGGCTTCTTGAAAATATTCTTTAACCACCGCTTGTTCACATAAAATATTAGGTAATGCAAAAAAACGATGTTTATAAAATCTGCGAATCAACCATGCGTTAAACAATGAAGTTTTAAAGCCAACCACCATGGGGCAAGCATGTAGCATGGCTTGCAAAGTCGCAGTGCCAGAAGTAATCAGCGCGCAATCACTCATAGCGAGAACATCATCTGCTTGGCCATCGAATAATTCGATTTCTAAATTCGGCGCAATTTCTATTTTTATTTTCAAAAAATGTTCACGAATAGCGGGCGAGGCCATAGGAGAAACTAATCGCAAATCAGGAAAAGCTTCTTTTAATTTCATAGCGGCTTGTAAAAATGTGGGTGCAATATTGGCAATTTCACTATGGCGACTACCCGGAAGAATGGCCAGCGTTTTAGCCCCTCCTACATCACAGGAAAAGCGGGCTAAATGTTGCTCCTTCGACTGACTAACATCACCCTCCTCGCCATGAACATCTATCCGTTTACATAAGGAGTTGGCTTCAGTGGTCGTTGCCAGATCAATCTGGCGCGCCATCGGGTGCCCAACATAGGCAACCCTAACTCCATATTGTCGATAAAAAACCTCTTCAAATGGAAATAGCACTAACATCAAATTAACAGCTTGCTTAATGGTTTTGATACGCCCTTGTCGCCATGCCCAAACACTGGGGCTAACATAATGCACCGTTGTTATGCCGTGCTTTTTTAATTTCTTCTCAATAGCCAATGTAAAATCTGGCGCATCAATGCCAATAAAAACATCGGGAGGATTATCAATAAAATACTGACATAAATGGCGACGCATACGCAATAATTCGGGCAATCGCTTTAATGGCTCGACAAACCCCATTACCGCCAATCTTTCTGCGTCATATAAAGCACGGCCGCCTAAGGCTTGTAAACGCGGGCCCAAAACGCCTTCAAAAATTATATCCGGATAAATTTTTTGAAATTGCTCAATAAGAGCCGCGCCCAGCAAATCACCAGATGCCTCACCTACAATGATACCAATTCTCAACGTAAAATCCCACGCGTCGCTTGATGAACAAAATCAATTAATGGCTGGATGTGTGGATTTTGTTTGGCCAGTGTTTGCAACTCGGCAACAGCAGCGTCAATCGTTAAGTTTTGACGGTACAATACCTTATACGCTCGCTTCAACATCAACAAATCTTCTTCAGTATAACCACGACGTCGCAAGCCAACAACATTGACACTCACCACTTTTGTATCACCAGCATCGATTGCAGCCATCATGTAAGGGGGCAAATCTTTAACAAGTGCAACATTGCCGCCCAAAAACGCATGAGCGCCAATACGACAAAATTGATGCACAGCAACATAACCGCCCAAAATAGCATGATCATCGACATGAACATGACCTGCCAACCCAACGTGATGACCAATAATACAATAATTACCAATCACGCAATCATGCGCAACGTGTGAACCAGTAATAAACAAATTATGATCGCCAATTTTAGTTAAGGCATGATCTTGCGCAGTACCACGATGCACAGATACAAATTCACGAAAGGTATTATTCGAGCCGATTTCAAGATAGGTTTTTTCCCCAGCGTATTTTAAATCTTGACAATCTTCACCAATCGATGAAAATTGAAAAAATGTATTATTTGGACCAATTTTAGTTGTGCCTTTAATAACAACATGCGGACCAATCACGCAATTTTCAGCAATTTCAACATCAGGCCCAATAAAACTCCATGGCCCTACTTGCACGCTAGGATGCAACTTCGCTTCAGGAGAAACTATTGCTTGCGGATGAATATTATTTGATAGAATTGTCATTATTGTGCACTCAGAATTTCAGCGGAACAAACTAATTTATCTTCAACAAAAATTTCGCCTTTTAAGCGCCAAATTTTTCCACGAATTTTCAATGGTGCAACTTCAATACGCAGCTGATCACCAGGCTCTACTACTCGCTTAAAACGCGCCTCGTCGATACCAGCTAAAAACATTAAACCTGCATCTGGATGACCTTGATCAATATGAGTTTGGAAAAATAAGATACCGCCAGCCTGAGCCATAGCCTCTATCATTAGTACACCAGGCATAACGGGCCGGCCTGGAAAATGTCCATTGAAAAATGGCTCATTAATCGTAACGTTTTTAATTGCCGTTAATTTTTCACCAGCAACATAGTCAATCACGCGATCAACCAACAAAAATGGAAATCGGTGTGGTAATAATTTCATAATGCTGTGAATATCAATAATTTTTGACACGTTGTTACCTCTTTTATTTATCTACTTATTTTTTATCTTCCAACTTTTTAATTCTCTCGAGTATTTTATCAATACCGCGCAATTTCGCCGCTAATTTTAACCAAATATTCAAGGGCTCAACACCCATACCACCTCTTGCAATATATTGACCAGAATGTTCAATCGATTTCGTAATACCAGACATACCAGCAATCCCTACGTGATCGGCAATGGTAATATGACCGCTAATACCACTACCTCCACCAATTTGGCAACGCTTACCAATATGTGTACTACCAGCAATGCCTACACAACCGGCAATTGCAGAACCAGACCCAATGGACACATTGTGGGCTATCTGAACTAAATTATCGATAATGACATCGCTATCAATAATGGTATCTTGTGTACTACCTCGGTCAACCGTGGTATTCGCGCCTATCGACACGCGATCACCGACGACAACTTTACCTAACTGCGGAATTCTATGCCAGCCAGTTTTTGTTGGCGCAAAACCAAAGCCATCACCACCTATAACCGCACCACTTTTTATTTCACAATTTTTACCAATTTGTGTGTCATGATAAATATTGACATTAGGCCATAGCAAGGTGTCTTCACCAATGTGAACACGCGCACCTAGATAAGAACCAGCGCCAATAATAGTATTGGCAGCAATTTTAACGTCTTTGCTAACAACAACATACGGACCGATAGCAGCTGATGGATCAATTTCAGCGCTAGGATCAATACAAGCTGTTGGATGAATACCTGGGCTCGGAATATCGCGCTCAACAAATAATTCAGCAATTTTTGCGTAAGCTAGATAGGGTGTTTCACTAATCAAACTATTGGTTGTGCATTGGTCGGCAAATACTTTTGCCAATACAACGACACCAGCATGTGTTTCTGATAAATACTTGTGATAACGAGAATTTTCTAAAAAACTCGCCTGATGTATCGAAGCAGATTCAATCGGAGCAATGCCAGAGATTACTACATCTGGATTGCCGCGTAATTCAAGGCCAAATTTTTCGGATAACTGACCCAGAGTATAAGATATTTTTTGCAATTATTTGCCCCACCTTTTTGCATAAACAAAAACGATTGTCATGTCAGCGAAGGAGAAAACACCGTTTTTAAGCGTATTAAACTAAAAAAACTGGATACCTCACTTCACTGACATAACACAATAGCTCGATAAATATATACCAACTATTGCAAAAATATTTTACTGCTTATTAAATTCTTTCGCCACCTCAGCAGTCACATCACGCGCTGGGACTGCGTATAAAACAAACTGACTATCCAAGACAACGTCACATGCTTTTGATTTTGCGACTGTTTGGATATCGCCATTTAAATCTTTAAATACTTTATCCATCATCACTTTCTGTGCGGCAGATAATTTTTGTTGGAAATCACCCGCTTCTTTCATCAAGCTTTGTCGCTGGTCCATGATAGACTTTTCTGCAGCATTTTTATCTTTCGTGCTCATCACCGCTTCATTCTTTTTAAAATCTTGCGCCGCTTTTTCTAGCGTTTGTTGCTTTGCTTCAAGCGAATCTTGGTCTTTTTTAAACTGAGCTTTTAATTTTTCAACATCTTTTTTTACTTGTGGCGCATCATGCAATACTTTTGCTACTTGAACAACACACACAGTACTATTATCAGCCGCTAATGCTGATGTACCAAACATTAACGCAGACACTAAAGCCGCACTCAATCCAACTATTTTTTTCATTTTCGCTTTCCTCTTGCTGTTAATAAAACTAAAAACTTGCGCCAATATTGAAATTAAAAAATTCCGTATGATCGGTATCACTCGGGTTCAGGGCTTTCGCCAAGCTGAACTCCAAAATGCCGACCGGAGATAACCACTGCACGTCTAAGCCAACACTATAACGTATATCCGCTACTGAAAAACCACTATCGGCTGTCGCGCCCTCAAGATCGTATACTTGACCTGCATCAAAAAATAACGAAGTACGTAAATTATCAGGACTGATAAAATTTGGGAAAATCAAGGAAACAGCGCCATCAATTAAAAAGTTACCGCCATATGGACTACCATTAGAATCTAATGGCCCGAGGGTGTTACCTTCATAACCTTGCACAGTCGTCATGCCGCCAGCGTAAAAATTACTATAAAAGGGCAAATCATTATCAGTAATAAAGCCATCACCATAACCCGTTTCACTGCGTGTATAAAGCACGAATTTCTTTCCTAAAGGTAGATACCATTTATTTTGATATTTTGTAGTGTAATACCCGATCGAACTAGTATCCATAGGCAAGTAAACATCTGTGCCTAAAGATTGGTAGAAACCGTTGGTTGGAAAAACAGCTCGATTCAAACCATTATGCGTCCAACCTGCACTTAATTGCAGCTCATTAAATGTTTCGCCATACTCATCTGTAAAACTCGTTACTTGAGTTGAGGCAGAGTCATAGACATCCAACTTTGTTCCCATGTAACCATAACCAAGATTTACCGAATCCGTTGCCCCAACATTCGCACTCATCGGAATAATATAATATTGACGCGCGCCATACTGATCATAAGCATAATCAGATGAGAGGTTTGCCGCACTCGGATCATAACGGGTAAAATATCCAGCAACACCACGACTAATGCCATTGGTTGCATAGTAAGGGTTAAAATAATCAAAACTAGCTGTTTGTTGGTAGCTACTATACACCATTTGCAATTTTGCACTTTTACCTGTGCCAAATAAGTTCTTCTGCATCAAAGAGCCGTTGAGAATGATGCCATCAACTTGCGAATAACCAATACCGGCTGAGACACTTGCAGAAGGAACTTCATCCATTTTGACATTGACATCAACCTGATCATTCGTCTCAGGAACAGCCTCTGTTTGAATATCCACATTACGTAAATAAGACAGTTGATTTAATTGGCGCTTTGATTGCTTCAAATTATCGGTATTAATGACACCGCCTTCAACCTGAGCCATATTGCTACGCAAAGCATAATCATCAATTTTATTGTTACCAATAAAATTAACATGACGGACGTACATCATATTGCCTTGAGAAATCGTCAATCGTATAAAGACCGTGTGATTTTGTTCATTAATATCTGGAGTAAAATCAACTTTAGCCATTGAATACCCCTTGCGGCCAAACATGCTTTTAATCATTTCCTCAGTGTCTGTCACCCGCTTCAATGAAAAAGTAGTCCCCACCGGCAAATCAATTGCCTTGTTCATGTCCTCTTCAGGGACAGCTTTGTGAATATCCCCAGCCAGGCCATAACCACTGACAGTGTATTTAGCGCCCTCAGTAATATGTGTCGTTATATATACGTTCGCTTTATCAGCAGAAACTTGCACTGTTGCAGAATCAATTTTTACTTTTAAATATCCATTATCCATGTAGTATGCTGCAATTTTTTGTAGGCTGCCTTGTAATTTTTCACGAGAATAACGATCTGTGTCAGTAATCCAAGTCCACATGCCTGGAGTAGAGACTTCCATTTGATCTAGTAAAACATCGTCTTTAAACGCTGTATTGCCAATGAAATGAATATTACGCACAATGGCTAAAGCACCCTCGGTAATTTTAATATTTAAAGCAACACGATTTTTTGACTCTTCCGTTTTTGTTATATCGACATTCGCGCCGTAATAACCCATGCTGTAATACTGTTCTTGAAGACCAACTTTAATTTGGTTGATTTGTGACTGATTATACGTCAGGCCTTCAGCCACACCCATTTTATTCAAGGCTTTGTTAAGATCTTCATCTTTGACGGCACTATTACCACTAATATTAATATTGCCAATAATTGGACGTTCGTTAACTTTAATCACTAAGGTGTTTGCTCCTTGTTGATATAAAGTCACATCGCTAAAAAATCCTGTTTTGTATAGCGCATCAATAATTTGTTTTGATTTTTTTTCTGTAATGTCATCACCCACTTTAACAGGCAAATAACTATAAACAGCACCTGTGCTAATTCCTTGCAAACCTTCAATAGTGATATCATTAGCAATAAATGCTTTAGCTACACTAGTTAAAAATAAGCAGCCAATCATCAAAGAACGAATAACGGTATTTTTTCGCATATTATTTCAACCCAAGCGTCATTAAAATCAATCCTAAAGCAAATATTGAAGCGGCAGCATTTAAGCCATCCAATCTATCCAGTAAACCGCCATGACCAGGCAATAATCTCCCAGTATCTTTTAGTTGCTGCTGGCGTTTTAACAAACTAATAAACAAATCACCTACAACAGAAAATAAAACGGCTACCAGCGATACTATGACAAAGATACATAACGTGTAAAATGACATTTGAAAATAAACGCTCGCTGCAACAGCGACTAGAGCGCTGGCTAATAAACCGCCAAAAAATCCTTCCCAAGTTTTGTTAGGGCTCAATACCTCTAATAACTTGCGTTTACCAACTGCTCGCCCGACAAAATAGGCAAAACTATCTGCAGCGGCAATTAATAAGATGAAATAAAACACAACAGCGGCGCCATGTTCAAAATTGCGTAGAACATTGAATCCAATATACGCTGAACCCAAGGCTGGAATACCCATTAATATGCCAATCCAGGTTTTCTTTGCCCACGCCGCTTTTCCTTGTGCGTACAGCAAAATAACTGCAAAAGCTACACACCACCAAAGTACACAGGCAATCAGCAACATCCCGACAGGCAGCCAAAACATGGCTAGCGCAAACATTAAATACAGGCCAACTAAAAGCAAACGCTTGGCAACAGAAGTCAGCCCTATCAATGCGCCCCATTCCCAGGTGCTCCAGGCTAGTAAAGTAGAAACGACCCAGAAAAAAATACTCGCCGAGGCACCGAACAGCAAGAAAAAGAAGGCTGCCAACAAAAGAACACCCGTCACAATACGTTTAACTAACATATAAAAACCATCCCGCTAAAAAATAGAGAGATGGTAGACGAGTTCTGAGGGAATGCCAAGAAAAATAGCTATTACATATACTATTGTCTTTTTTTTGATCTAAAAATTCAGGCCACGGTACCAATTAATCATTTTTTAACATCGCCAAAACGGCGATCGCGCTGTGCGAACTCATTCAGAGCAGCATCCAAATCCTTTTCCGTCACATCCGGCCAGAGAACATCACAGAAATATAACTCTGCATAAGCAATTTGCCACAGTAAAAAATTACTAACACGACATTCACCGCTAGTGCGAATAAATAAATCGGGCTCAGGTAAATCTGACATAGATAAATAACGTGAAAAGTCCTTTTCCTCAACACTATCAAGACTCACTTTGTGCTCTACAGCATCCTGAGCCAACTTTTTCGCGGCTTGTAAGATGTCCCAGCGACCCCCATAGTTAAACGCCAAAACAAAAGTTAGGCCAGGATTATTTTTTGTTAGGTCACGAGCCTTGATGATTTCTTCTTGCATCGCCTTACTAAAACGCGAAAAATCACCGATGAATTCCATACGAATACCAACTTTATGCAATTCATCGACTTCTTTTCTTAGGGAATGCAAAAAGAGTTTTTGCAAAGCACTGACTTCTTCCTGGGGGCGACGCCAATTTTCACTACTAAATGCAAAAACAGTCAATGCTTTAACATGACGCTGACTACAGTAGCGAACAGCGCACTTTATAGCCTTTACTCCAGCAACATGTCCGGCAACGCGGGGTAAGCCTCGTGATTTAGCCCAACGACCATTGCCATCCATGACGATAGCAATGTGTTGGGGAAGGTTGTGCTCAGAAGGATGAATCATTGAATTTTCTCTTGTAGAAACGCCTTTGTAGCCGCCAAAGACGTACGGACCTAAAGCGCTGACTCTAAACCTCCATCAATTCTGCTTCTTTTTTCTGACACAGTTTATCAATTTCAGCAATGGTATGGTCGGTTAATTTTTGAACACGCTCTTGCGCTTTATGCTCTTCATCTTCTGTCATAACTTTTGCTTTAACCGCATCTTTAACATGATTATTTACATCGCGACGCACATTACGCACAGCGACTTTCGCATCCTCAACTTCGGCCTTAACCACCTTGACTAACTCGCGGCGACGCTCTTCATTCAAAGGAGGTAAGGGAATGCGAATCAAGTCACCTGATGTCGCAGGATTTAAACCCAAATCAGAAGTCAAAATTGCTTTTTCAATCGCTTGAGTCATCTTTTTTTCCCATGGCGACACCGTCAACGTACGCGCATCTTGCACGGCAATATTTGCTACTTGACTGACAGGCACCATAGAGCCGTAATAGTCAACCATAACGTGCGCCAATAAGCTTGGGTTAGCACGCCCCATACGTAATTTAGATAATTCTGTTTGTAACGATTCGATACTTTTTTTCATGCGTGTTTCAGCATCTTTGTACATAATTTCGAAACTCATTTATTTCTCCACCAATCATATAAAACTGTTAAATAACAATAGCAACGGCGTCATGCTAGCTCAAAACGTCATTCAGTGATTACATGCTCTCTATAAGAACAAGACTGGATTCCCTCCTTCGCTGAGGTGACCATCGTTATTGTCGCTAACCGCTAGTTAGTATAATTTTTTAGCAAACCAACGTACCCTCTTCTGCGCCATTCAAAATACGCTCAATGACTCCTGGCGTTTCCATATTAAAAATACGTATTGGCATATTATAATCACGACACAAACAAAAAGCGCCCAAGTCCATAACAGACAAAGATTTTTCAATCACTTCTTGAAAAGACAGCGTTGTGAATAATGTTGCGTTAGGATTTTTTTTCGGATCTTGGCTATAAACACCATCAACTTTAGTTGCCTTTAACAAAATATCAGCGCCTAATTCTATAGCACGCAATGCTGCAGCACTATCGGTAGTCACCAAAGGGTTACCGGTGCCGCCAGCGCAAATGACTACAAAACCGTTATCTAACAAGCTTAAAGCATCATCACGCACATACTCTGTAACAATGCCAGAAACGCCACGAGCAGAACAGACTTCAACATCGACATGCTGCTGCAACAACGCATCTTTCAATGCCAAACCATTGATAATCGTTGCCAGCATACCCATGTTATCTGCAGTGACTTGATCAACTCCATGAGGTGTCAATTCGTTACCGCGACAAATATTTCCAGCGCCAAGAACAACAGCGACTTGCACTTTGCGATCAATCATTTTCATGATGATGTCAGCAAGCTGATGAACTCGTTTAGGATCAAGATGTGTATTAGGGCCAGTGAAAAATTCACCACTAACCTTTAAAAGGACGCGTTGATGTTTGGTGTTTGTCATGTTTTCTCTGCCTCTTGCAACAGCAATTACGATTATGTCATGCCAGCGCAGGCTGGCACCCAGTCTTCATACTCTATTAAGATCAAGACTGGGCCCTCACAGCCCAAGATGGGACTAACTTGGAGTGACACAGTCGTGATTGTTATTACAACATCAAAAAAATCAACTACCCTTCACCTGCGCCATCACTTCTTCAGCAAAATTATCGACTTTCTTTTCGATACCTTCGCCAGCTTCAAAACGCACAAACCCAACAACTTGAGCATCATGCTGTTTCAACAAGGCAGAAATGACGACAGAAGGATCTTTCACAAAAGCTTGACCAACAAGACTGACTTCGCTCAAGTATTTGCGCATACGGCCTTCAATCATTTTATCGATTAAATCTTGTGATTTTCCAGACTCTAACGCTTGTTCTATTTGAATTTTTCGTTCTGCTTCCACTAAATCCGCAGGAACTTGTTCAGGCAATATTACCACTGGTTTCATCGCTGCAATATGCATAGCCAAATCTTTAGCTAATGCTTCATTAGCACTCGTTAAGCTAACTAAAACACCTATTTTGCTGCCATGAGAGTAAGCACCCAACACGCCGTCTGCTTCAACTAAAACAATACGTCGCAATTGCACGTTTTCACCAATTTTCGTGACTAAAGCTTGTCGCACTTCTTCTACTGTTTCACCAGAAGCAAATGTTGTTTCTGATAAAGCTTCAACAGTACTTGCTTTGCTCGCCAAGGCTAATTCCGCAACTTTGGCCGTAAAATCAAGGAAGCTAGCATCGCGTGCTACGAAGTCGGTTTCACAGTTAACTTCTAACATAACACCAATTTTGTCATGATGACGAATAACCACAACACCTTCTGCTGCAACACGCCCTGCTTTTTTAACCGCTTTTGCTTGACCGGAAATACGCATCGCTTCAATAGCTGCCTCAATATCACCGTTAGCAGCAACCAATGCTTGCTTACAATCCATCATTGCGGCGCCTGTGCGCTCACGCAATTCTTTTACTAAACCTGCTGTAATTGCGACTGACATAATTATCCTACCTCTTATTCTTTATTATCTTCTGAAACTTCTACCACATTAGCCGGAGCCACTGCATCCGCTTCAACTTCAACAAACTCTTCAACAACATCGTTTGTAATATCATTCGCAGCACGCGCCGCCAAAATAACATCTGCCAATGTTTTTGCATATAAACGAATGGCACGACGTGAGTCATCATTACCAGGAACAGGATATTGAACATCTTGTGGCATAGTATTCGAGTCAATGATTGCAATCACTGGAATGCCAAGACGTTTTGCTTCTTCAATAGCAATATGCTCGTGTTTTGCATCGATAAGAAAAATCACATCAGGCAAACCGCCCATCTTTTTAATACCGCCTAAATTACGTTCTAATTTTTCATGCTCGCGGGTTAAATTAAGAATTTCTTTTTTCTTCAACAAACCAAATGATTGCTTTTCAAGCATTTTTGTTAATTCTTGTAAGCGACGAATAGACTGACGAATAGTTTTGTAATTCGTCAACATACCACCCAACCAACGGTGGTTAATGTATGGCATGCCACAACGTGATGCTTCTTCTGCGATGATGGCAGACGCTGCGCGTTTAGTTCCAACAAACAAAATTTTGCCTTTAGACGCTGCTGTACGTTGTACAAATGCAATCGCTTCATCCAACATTTCACGTGTTTTTTCAAGATTAATGATATGAATGCCGTCGCGCGCTCCATATAAGTAAGGTGCCATCTTTGGGCTCCAATAACGGGTTTGGTGACCAAAATGCACACCAGCTTTCATCATTTCTTTAATAGATACTGTCATAATTTCCTCATTACATTTAATTGGGTTGATCCTCCGCGCGCCCAATGCTCTCACCTTACGGCACCCAAGAACATCTTGTAACGCGCGTGCGTTTTCCCGCTCAAGGATACTGCATACCAAAATAGTTCTTTTCTCGTCTGACGCCTTAACGACATGCGAGCAAACGCAGAAAAAGGACAAATTTTCTAGATTACAGCAGCCTTCATTGACAATCACTTGCCAAATAGGGTCTGTCTTTATACCATAGTCTTCTTATTTGAACAATGTCGAAGTGACTGAATGGCCCGTGAATTAACTATTAAAACCCCCGATGAAATTGCCAAAATGCGAATTGCTGGCAGACTTGCCGCCGAAGTTCTTGATTTTATCACCCCTCACGTCAAAGTTGGCGTCACCACCGGCGAACTGGACAAACTTTGCCATGACTATATCGTTAATGTACAACAAGCAACCCCAGCCTGCGTCGGTTATCGCGGCTATCAACACGCAACGTGTACGTCGGTCAACCACCAAGTCTGCCACGGAATTCCCGGAGATAAAAAACTCCAAAGTGGCGACATTATTAATATCGATCTTGTTGTCAGAAAAGATGGCTATCACGGCGATACCAGCAAGATGTTTATTGTGGGCAAAGGCTCGATTTTGGCTCAAAGACTGGTCAAAGTAACGCAAGAATGTATGTATAAAGGAATAGAAATCGTCAAACCAGGTATTAAAGTAGGTGATATTGGCGCGATTATACAACAACATGCAGAATCACATCGCTTCTCTGTTGTCCGAGATTTCTGCGGTCACGGCATTGGCGCTAATATGCATGAAGAGCCAAATATTTTACATTACGGCAAAGCAAATACCGGAATAACATTACAAGCAGGCATGATATTTACCATCGAGCCCATGATTAACGCCGGAAAGGCAGAAACCAAAATCCTTCCCGACGGCTGGACCGCGGTCACCAAAGATCGCAGCCTATCCGCTCAATGGGAACACACTATTCTTGTCACCGAGACTGGCTATGAAATCCTTACTCTACGGGCTGAGGAGCGGGAACTGGGATATGGCTAATCGTCACCACAACACGACGATTTAACGCGCGCCCAGCAACGCTATCATTAGCCGCAACCGGATATGCCCCACCATAGCCTTTGAAGCTGATTTTATCCGCCATCACGCCTTGGGCGACCAAGTAACGTACCAAACTTTGCGCCCTTTCTATAGAATGAACGACATTAACTTCGGCGCTACCACTCGTGTCCGTAAAACAATCAACACGCCATAACGCCTCAGGATAATCCTTCATAGCCTGAATAAGTGGATTTACACTTTCCTGGCTATCCGCCAACAAAACCTCACCACCGACACCGAACAAGGCGTCAGAAGCAAAAGTCACTTTAATTTGATTACCTATTCGCAATACCTGCGCCGAGTCTGAGGAATAAGCCTGCTGCAACTGATCAGCCAATCGCAGAACGTTCGCATTTAAATCAAAATTTTTGACCACCTCGGAAGCAGGTAATGTTGAAGACGAGACATCACCCTGCGGAAGGGGTAACGAAGAACAACCGACCAACAAACAAACACTAGACAAGAGCAGGAACCGTTTCATTTTTTTATCAACAAATATATCTAATTTTTTTAATAATAATATAATATGCATGTACTTAATAGAGGAGAAAAGCCATGATTCATCAGTTGCCTACATTACCTTATGCCTTAGATGCACTTGCACCACATATTTCAAAAGAAACACTGGAATATCATTACGGCAAACATCATAAAACCTATGTTGATAATCTCAACAAATTAATTCCAGGCACAGAATTTGAAAACAAATCTTTAGAAGACATCATTAAAACATCGACAGGCGGGATATTCAACAATGCCGCACAAGTGTGGAACCATACTTTTTACTGGCTTTGCTTAGCACCCAATGCTGGCGGCGAACCGACTGGCGCAGTGGCCGAGGCAATTCATGCCGAATTCGGCTCTTTCGCTGCCTTCAAAGAAAAATTCTCCACAACTGCCGCAACCACTTTCGGCTCAGGCTGGGCGTGGTTAGTGAAAAACAAAGAAGGCAAATTAGAAATTATTAGCACAAGCAATGCGGCGACACCTTTGACAACAGACAACACCCCATTACTAACCTGCGATGTATGGGAACATGCCTACTACATCGATTACCGAAATGCACGCGTGCAATATATCGAGCATTTTTGGAATTTGGTGAACTGGGAGTTTGTGGCGAAAAATTTTGGATAAGTAGACGCGCAAAAAAGCAGCTTACTTGCTTGCGCATCTAGCTGCTTTTTTGTTTTTAGTCTTACTCCGATGCTGTAGACGCTGTTACGCGAACTTATCATATTGATTTACACATACTATCGGCGCAATAGAACCAATAGCACAGCATCGATGAACGCGCTGATAATACAGTTCAATATATTCGAAAACTCTCAGTTTCGTGGCTCAACCTTGAATGCGTGAGAGCAAAACGATAATTACTATGTGCAATGGAAGACGATAGTAATGAAAATACTAGAACACCCAGAAATACTTACCTTTATCAACCAATTTCCTGGCATGGTAGGTTATTTGGATAATCAACATAAAGTTTTAATGTTAAACCAAACCGCCATTAAACTTCTTGGCTTTAGATCTTTAGAGCATGCTATTGGCAAAACTTCTTTTGATATACCAAGCAAAGCGGCTGAATGCGCAGAGCAATATATTTTACAAGACGATTTTGTTTTAAATAACGAAAAATCTTTGCAAGTTATTGATATTTCGGAATATTCAGACGGCTCTATACATATTTGGCTTACGACAAAATCTCTTTTACGAGACGATGCTGGCAATAAAACAGGGGTTTGCTATTATGCGCACGAACTTAATCTTGCGCTACTAAATCAACTATTCAGCAGAGTCCTTGAACTACCTTCTTCTGCAAAACCAAGAACCTATTGGTTAAATCAAGGCGGCTACTTAAATTTATTATCAGATAGACAACAAGAATGCTTATATTATTTGATCAGAGGGAAAAGTTGCCGAGAAATATCAATAATTTTGTCCATTTCTCAACGGACAGTTGAAACACATACTGAAGAAATAAAAAACAAGCTAGGCTGCCAAACCAAATCAGAATTAATAGAGAAAGCAATAAATGCCGGCATGTTATACGCAATACCTAAAAGCCTGCTTAGAGATAATACGGGCATTATTTTGTAAAGCAAAAATTAAAAAATTCTTTCTCTCTCCGTAAAAAATACGGATGACAGAGATATTTTTCTCTATTATCTTTAGGTCTAAGAAACCAGTTACTGTTTCAACTATAAAATGCTGAGCCTTAAAGTAACTTTGTCTACTGAGTTTCTTTTATTATTTAAAATGCATAAAAAATTATCAGAAAAGGAATAGAATGTCTAGCTTGAGCAATTTTTTGCCTGAAAAATATAAAAAACATATCTCATCTTACTTGAAATTTGCTGCTGCTGGCGGTTTGTTAGGAGGGGCTTTCTGTGTTGTCCGATCCGCCTTGCTATCTAACACCATGCCCGCCTTTATGGCCGAACAATTATACAATTATCATCGCGATTATTTAGAGCAACTGCGATCCATTTCATTTTTATCGGGCAGGAGCGGCGTATGCAACGAACAAGATTGTATAGATCGTTTTGGCATCATTAGCCAACATCAAAATTCTTTTTACTACAAGCCAGATAATTTCATAGAAAAATTTCAAGAATTTTTTGATGCTCGTCTAGATCAAAGCGAATTTAGTTATGAAAATTTTTATTTTATTGGATATGAAAGTATAAAACTTATGGTCCGAACTTTTATTCTTCAGGGTCTTAAGATAAGTATTACATCTGATAAAACAGAAATCAGACTAGATACGCTATTATCAAAACTAAACAGCTACGACGATTTTTTTTATTTTTTTATCCGGGCCTTTGCTCTTAGGCATATCACAGCAGGGGCGATTTTAATTCCGATCGTTATATTCACTTACCGTTGCCTTTTAGATTTTAAGTCTTACCTTATTTTAACAGGATGGATTAAGCCTTCTGTAACAACAGAGCTAGAAAGAAGCTTTATAGAAATCAGGGAAGCATTTGAACAAAATTCTCGAGACATGAACAGAAAAACAACGGTCATTCAAGAAGCGCTTGCTGATATAAATGCTAGCAAAATTCATAGCTTAGCAAATAGCGTAGACAATCATAGCGCAATTAATGAGTATTTATGCCCTATTCTTCA
This sequence comes from Alphaproteobacteria bacterium, assembly GCA_021151585.1. Lineage (GTDB taxonomy): Bacteria > Pseudomonadota > Gammaproteobacteria > JAGOUN01 > JAGOUN01 > JAGOUN01. The sequence continues at coordinate 34,015 of JAGKWX010000004.1, forward strand.
TACTGTAATGCGCTATCCAGTAAAATCAGCGGATGGCTTTTATTTTGAAAAATCCGCGCTTGTGGAATGGCACAGAAAAGGAAACCAAAGATGTGTTTTTAACCGTAATTTAACACTTACTAATCCCAATAATTTAGAGATTGACACAAGCCTACAATTAACAATTGTTCGTTTTCTAGAAAATCATCATTACACTGAAACTCAAAAACGAAATTATTAATTATCTATCAACTATTAAAAAATGATTTTTATCTATACGGAGCATAAAGATGATCTCTCTTCAACAACATTACAATGGTTCGCCAACATTTGCCTGTCTTATAGCAAGTATGCTTGCTTACGATAATACTAATAACAATAGAAATAATTTAATGCAAACTTTAAATCGCGGCACTTATCAAAATAGAACGTGGCGTTATTTGGGTGACAGTACGAATGGTCTAAATAACGTTAATTATAGAGGCTGCGCTATTATTAATGAAAATACTCAACAAATTATTATCGCACACAGAGGAACCGAGCTTGATCATATTCAAACTTGGTTGTCGACAAATTTTCCTCTAGTTATTGCAGGCAATATTCCAGATAGTTATAACGTAGCACGTGAATTTTCTAATAGCATTCGACAAAGACTTTTAGAAGAACAACAAAACTATACTATATACGAAACAGGACACTCTTTAGGTGGCATGTATGCTGCGTTAAATTCTCATACGTTTGATAGCAAAGCAGTTACATTTGACAGTCCTAGTCTTGGACATATTTTACAAAATGATGAAATAAGAAATCAACTACGACCGGCCAGGTTAAATGATCATCATTACATAAATTACGTCATAAGTCCTAACATTGTTAATACTTCAGGCGGTCAGCGATATGGTCGGTGGATAAGATTATTTACGCATCATGTAGAACACAGAGTAGATTTAAATCTCAATGAAATTTTTGGAGCCGTAACAAATACAATTAATTTAACATTAAACATGGTTACCCGCTATGACCTTAGAAGCCATTGCTCTCTTGAGAACATAAGAGATATGTTTGATCCCGAGTTAAATGAGCCTTGGCTGCAAGCAGAAATATTAACCTGGCCTAATCGTGGTGAATATTTATCTTGGTGGAAATCTGCGAGTTCTCCGTTGGCTTTTATCAGAGAAGCCGTTGGCAACCAAGTTATACAGAGAAATTTACGCATTGAAATGTCGTTACGTAAATGCGAATCTTATAGCCTCAGAAAATTTTTGATTCCTGTATTTAGACATCCTGGGAGAACTCCTGATATAAATCATCGTATAGAGCATGTTTTAATGAATTACCTTATTAATCTCCAAAATAGATTTCTAACATTTTTTCCTTTACAAGAATTTTTTCTTACAAATTTCAGAGAAAATGAACATGGAGTACCGTTAGAGCCATTACAATTAGATGATTATCGAAATTATGTAGCTATTAGAGATTTGATTTTTCCTGAAAATCCATCTGAGCATTTATGGCACCACGTCATTCCTGTTAGAAAAAATATAGAGCGTGACGGACGTCACGAACCTATTGCTCAAGGTAGTGCTTCCGACTTTGAAGCGCATAGATTGATAAATATTGAATCGATGGCTACTGTGCAGAAGTTGTTGGATGTTTACAATAGGTTTAATGCAATAATGCAAACATTAGAAACCGAACGTCAGCAATTTGAAGTTAATAGAGAATTTTATTACCGACAATTTAATGAGTTTGAGGTTTTAGATAAACAATATAAAGATCAAATTTTTCAAACCATCGTCATGCCTACCGCGATTGGAGGTGTTGGTGGAGGAGTTGCTGGAGGTATTATAGCATATAAATTAATAGCACCAGGTGCCCCAGTCACAGCTATTGGAGGTGGGACTATTACTGGGGCTGTAGCAGCCGGTAGTTTTGCAGGTGCTGGCGTCGGAGGACCCGTTACAAGTGGGCTTGCAGCAGGCTGGTTTGCGGGTACTGGCGTCGGTGGAGCCGCTGCTGTAGAAGGAGCGGCAGGTGCCGCATTAGCTGGATCAGTAGTCGCCGTAGGAACAACGACTATTGTGGTTACGGTAGCGGCGGGGGCTGTTATTGGCGCTGCTGTCGTTGGAGGAGCTGTATATGGCATACAACAATGGCGATATTCTGTTGAAAATGACAGTACCAAACAAAGAAGAGACGAAGCTGAGGACGCGCGCCAAGCATTCATTAATGCAATTGGGGCATACGCTCAAGCATTATCAGCTGTGCATCAAGATAGCATGTATGCAACTTATCAAGATGAGTTTAGCCGGATAAAACAACGTATCAAAGCAAGATTTCTTGAACTAATAGAAGCACAGGTGTTGCCTATTCTTCGTGCTGGTGACGAAGAAGTATTCCAAACGTACTTTGATGTGGTAACACTGTTAGCTAACCAATATCCTTTATATGACATAGAAAGAAATCTGGCAGGAAATATAATAACAATAACAGAACGTTTTGTTATTCGTCCTCCTGTAGTAGCCATAGGACTAAAACTAAAGCTTGATCAGTTATTTTCACAACGACTTATGCTTTTATTTTTTGATAATGTCATAACAGAAGAACAAGCAAATGGCAGAAGAATATGGCATTTTCAGAACAATGATATTAGGCAACTTAACCTTGTTCACGCTATTTTTCATGAACTTCATCAATCATTGCGTGTTGAAATAGTAGGAGATCAACCAGCTGTTGTCCCTAATCTACAGGAAACTGTTTTTTGGAATCGAGCGTTTTTCGCTCAACCAGATATCACGCCAGAACGAAATTTACCTAATCAGTTTAGCTGTAATATTATGTGAATTTTAACTATTTTATACTACGCCGGATATTTATGAAATTATGAAATTTAATTTTTTGTGTACTTGCACAATAACACTGCATTAATTATGATTAAATTTATTTTTAAGAGTAGCTGTTACGTAGTATTGAAGAATTTTTTAGTAAAGATGGCTTGGTCTTCGATGAAGAGATTCGCGCATTCAAATCTGGAGCGCGACCAATCCTTTCGCTAATTTTTCATAATACTGCTGAACCATGGCTTCAAATGTGAAGTGCGACAAAATAGGTTATAGCAGTGACCAACGCAGTAATTTTAATCAGCTTGCGTGAGAGAAAAAGCCGTCTTTTTGTAGCCATAAAAAATGCTTCTAAAAAAGTAGAAACAACGGCGGATAATATTGTGAAAAAATTCAGGGGCAAGAAAAGAGTAGTGATCACAACATTGACGCTGGATAATGACGACGAATTTGCAAATCACGAATCGATTTCTAATCTGTACTAGCTCAAATCTGATCTGACACTTCCGGTTTTTTTCGAATCTCTCTTGTATGAAATGCGTCAACTACAAACTCTCGCGATGGAAAAGAAAAGAACAACACATTAAGGCAGAAATCTGCCTTATGATTTCGTAGATTTTTAAAATTATTTGTGACAGAACCAATCCATCCAATATAAATAAAAATCGCGTGCATTTTGGCATTTAAATTAATAAAATTTAACGCAAACTTAGGGAAAAAATATGCACGATCACTTATTACATCTTTACAACAAATTACCCACCACTTTTGTGCGCGGGGACAATGTTTTTTTATACGATGAACAAGGGCGAGAGTATATAGACGCAATCACCGGCATTGGTGTAACAGCGCTAGGGCATCAGCACCCCGCCATCAATAAGGTCATGCATGAACAGATAAATCAACTTTTACATTTCACCAACAACTTTAACAACCCAGCGCAAGATCAATTAGCTCAAAAACTCTGCGAAATTAGCGGCCTCGATCGTGTAGGTTTTGGCAACTCAGGTTCAGAGGCGGTTGAACTCGCCATCAAGTTAACGCTGAAATATGGCGTTGACCAAGGTATAAAGACCCCAAAAATTATCGTGATGAATGGCGGTTATCACGGCCGCACACTGGGCGCATGGAGCGCTTCATGCACACATGAGCACAGCAAGTTTGGCCCGTTATTTCCAGCATTTATTCATGTCGACTTTAATTGCATTGACGCCATCAATGAATTAGATGATAACAATATTGTGGCGGTGATGCTTGAACCTATTTTTGGCAAAGGTGGATTACTGCCCGCAAACACAGAATATCTACAAGCTTTACGCAAACTATGCAACGAACGCAGGTGGCTACTCATCTGTGATGAGATCCAAAGCGGTCTGGGTCGCACAGGCGAATGGTTTGCCTATCAATTTGCAGATATAGTGCCAGATATTGTCACTATCGCTAAATGCTTAGGTAACGGCATTCCCATCGGCGCATGTATCGCACATAAAAAATTAGCCCACACACTGCAAGTCAATGACCATGGCAGCACACAAGCGGGCAGTATTTTTGCTTGCGCCGTCGCTTGTGCTGTATTAAACACTATCGAACAAGAAAATATGTTAGCAAATGCTCGCGATGTTGGGACTTATCTACAGCAACAATTAACTGAAAAATTAAAGCCCTTTTCGCTAGTTGAAAAAATTCGCGGCAAAGGCTTGATGATCGGAATTCAACTCTCACAAGAAATCAAACATGCCGTAGCAATAGGCATTAAACACGGTATTGTAATTAATTATTTAGGCAAAGACGTCATTCGCTTGCTGCCGCCGATAATTTTAACGCGACAGCAAGCGGATATTTTAGTAGCAAGATTAGCACAATGTTTTCAAGAATTTTCTACGCGCCTTTAATTCGCACAGTAATAACATCACATGGTGATGAATGCACTGCTGTATGCGCTGTCGACCCTAATAACTCAGATACACCATGTCGACCATGACTTCCGACAACTAGACAATCTATATTTTCTTTGCGCATCAAACTCGTCAATTGTGCTTTCATTGGCCCAATTTCGATATGGCAACGCTCTTTAGGAATGTTATATTTTTCGGCTAACTGTAACATCCCTTTCGTCGCCTCTAGCTGCACTTCAGCCTCAATATCTGCAATCCCAATATAGGCATAACCATAGCCTGGCAAAGGCTCAACAACATGCAAAAAACTCACTTGCGCGTTATTCAGTTTAGCCATCGCCAAACCTTTTTCAATAACCACTTGATTTTCAGCAGACAAATCCGTTGCGATTAACACATGCGTATAAATACTCATTTTTCACTCCTTAGTAAACTCTAACTTCCCAGATTCATTTTTAACCACAATGACATCTCCTGCCACAAAATCCCCCTTCAGCAGTAACTGCGCCAAAGGATTTTCTACAACTTGCTGAATAGCTCGTTTTAAAGGACGCGCGCCATACACAGGATCGTAGCCTATATTTGAAATGAGTGCCATTGCATCATCGCTCACATGTAATTGTATCTCTTTTTCAGCCAAACGTCTCTGCAAAGAGTCAATTTGTATATTCGCAATCAGCTTAATTTGAGACTTACCAAGAGGATGAAATACTACCGTCTCATCGATACGATTAATAAATTCTGGCCGAAAATGCTGGCTTACAACCTCCATAACGGCGTGCTTCATAGCATCATAACTTTCATAGTTGTTTTGCTGGATACGATCTGACCCCAGATTCGATGTCATCACAATAACGGTATTGCGAAAATCAACCGTACGACCCTGGCCATCAGTTAAACGCCCATCATCCAGGACTTGCAATAAAATGTTAAATACATCGTGATGCGCTTTTTCAACTTCGTCCAATAAAATAACAGAATAGGGTTTGCGACGCACTGCTTCAGTTAAATAACCACCCTCCTCATAACCGACATAGCCCGGAGGCGCGCCAATTAATCGTGCAACGGAATGTTTTTCCATAAATTCAGACATGTCAATGCGCACCATCGCTTCTTCCGTATCAAACAGAAAATTTGCTAATGCTTTACATAACTCGGTTTTACCCACCCCCGTTGGGCCTAAAAATAAAAACGAACCAATAGGTTTATTTGGATCCGACAACCCAGCGCGCGAACGCCGGATGGCATTAGAAACAGCTAACACCGCTTCATGCTGACCAACAACACGCACATGCAACGCGGCCTCCATGGCCAATAACTTATCGCGTTCGCCTTCCAATAATTTTGACACAGGAATATGCGTCCAACGCGAAACCACATCGGCAATCTCTTCTTCGCTAACTTTGTTGCGCAATAACTTTGGATGATCAGCTTGTTCGATAGTAGAAGCCGCAACCCATTGTTTTTCTAGTTCTGGAATCCTTCCATACTGGAGTTCTGACATTTTGGTTAAATCACCTGAACGACGAGCGGCTTCTAGATCTGAACGCGCTTGTTCAAGCGACTCTTTTATCGATTGCGCGCCTTGTAATGACGCTTTTTCTGCCTTCCAAATTTCTTCTAAATCAGAAAATTGCTTTTCCAATTCTTTAATATCCTCTTCCAAATGGTCACGGCGTTTTTTTGCCGCCTCATCAGATTCTTTTTTTAACGCTTCGCGCTCAATTTTTAATTGTATTAATCGACGCTCCAGCACATCCATTGATTCTGGCTTAGAATCAATTTCAATGCGAATCCGGCTAGCCGCCTCATCAATTAAATCAATGGCTTTATCAGGCAATTGACGATCAGAAATATAACGATGTGACAAAGTGGCAGCTGCAACTATGGCAGAATCTGTAATCTCTACGCCATGATGTAAAGCATACCGCTCTTTCAAACCGCGCAAAATCGCAATCGTGTCTGGTACCGACGGCTCATCGACTACTACCTTTTGAAATCGCCTTTCAAGCGCTGCATCCTTTTCAATGTATTGCCGATACTCATCTAACGTTGTTGCACCAACGCAACGCAATTCGCCACGCGCTAAAGCAGGTTTTAACATATTACCCGCATCCATGGCGCCATCAGCTTTACCAGCACCTACCATCGTATGAATTTCATCGATAAATAAAATGACTTGGCCATTGTGTTTAGCAACATCATTTAAAACCGATTTTAAACGCTCTTCAAAATCACCACGATATTTTGCCCCAGCCAATAAACTTGCCATATCCAAGGCTAACACACGCTTGTTTTGCAAACCTTCTGGCACTTCGCGATTAACAATACGTTGCGCAAGACCTTCGACAATAGCCGTCTTACCAACACCTGGCTGCCCTATTAACACAGGGTTGTTTTTCGTCCGGCGTTGCAATACTTGAATTAGTCGTCGAATTTCGCTATCACGACCGATGACCGGATCTAACTTGCCTGCTTCAGCATCTTTCGTTAGATCGCGCGTATACTTTTCTAGCGCTTGGCGCGCGCCCTCTGCCCCTTGATCTTGCACGACTTCTCCTCCCCTGATTTCGTCAATCGCTTGTTCTAGCGCTGCTGCCTTAACACCGGCCTGCTTTAATAGTGTGCCAACAATACCTTGATCTTCCAAGGCAGCCAACAAATATAACTCTGATGCTATATAGTGATCTTTGCGCTTTTGCGCTAATTGATCGGTAATATTTAAGAGTCGAGCTAAATCATTAGAAACATGGACTTCGCCAGAACTACCTTGAACTTGTGGTAATTGTTTCATGGCGTCATTGAGTTTATTTTTTAGTTGCAAAACATTGACAAGTAATTTATTGAGCAACGCATACACTGTACTAGTTGGCGATTCCAGCATAGCCAACAAAACATGAACTGGCTCAATCATTTGCTGATTGCGACCCAGCGCCAAAGACTGCGCATCAGCCAAAGCCGTTTGAAATGAGTGCGTAAGTTTATCCATTCTCATCATAACCCTCTCGACACAGACATCTTATTTGCTAAGATAGTACTTATTTCATTTTATTCAAGGCCCTATATGCCAAAACCGATTGTTCCACTGATGATAAAAAAAGTGTTCGAAGACAAGCAGTCTCCATTGGCGACAACGCCCGTATTTATCTCAAGAGTTTTTCTTTTTATTACCGTGGCTATTTTTTTAACATCGCTCGTATTAATCATTGGCATGATAGGATACCGTTACTATGTGGATAGAACATGGATTGATGCTTTCGTCGACTCATCCATGACGCTCGCCGGCATGGGCGAAGTAGACATCCCGACAACTGTAGGCGGCAAGATTTTTTCTTGCATTTATTCACTGTTTTGCGGTTTGCTATTCTCTGTTATTATCAGCCTGTTATTAGCGCCTTTTGTACATCGACTGTATCATAAATTTCATTTGGATCACGATGTTGACTAAGCTGTTAGCTAAGCCACATCGCCTGCAAGGCGCTCGCATGCGAAACAGAAATAATACTGACCATAAGAACGGCCACCAGGTCTTGCTATAACCGCTTTACCTCTAACAAACGCAAACGGTGGTGGTCGGCATGCAATACCGTAATTGCAAATCCTTCTATCTGAAAACTCTCACCACGCTTAGGTAAATAACCCAATTCATTTAACAGCAAACCGCCTATTGTGTCAAAATTGCCACTATCTAAATCAACACCAAAATACTCATTAAAATCGTCGATCGGCATCATTGCCTTAACCGTATACAGGCCGTTATCTCGCACAACGACATTATCGGCATCCTCATCCACATCGTGCTCGTCTTCAATCTCACCAACGATTTCTTCAATAACATCTTCAATAGTCACCAAGCCAGAAACATCACCATATTCATCAATAACTATAGCCATATGATTATGTTTTGTTTGAAATTCGCTCAGCAAACTATTCAAACGCTTACTTTCAGGCACAAAAAAAGCTGGGCGCAGCATTTTTTTTAGCTGAAAATTTGCACGCTCTTCTTGAGAAAAATAGCCTAACAAATCCTTGACCAATAAAACACCGCCAACGTGCTCTTCATTTTCTTCAAATACCGGCAAACGTGAATATTCAGAATCATTTGCAACTGAAACTATCTCTTCTAAAGATTGATTTATTTTAGCAAATACCATCCGCGTCCGTGGCGTCATAACATCACGCACTCGCATTTCTGATAAGCGTATAGCACTTTCTATCATGGCCAGCGCTTCACCATCCAACAGTTCACGCTGCTCAGCCTCACGCAGCACATCCAACAATTGCTCACGATCCTGCGGCTCACCGATAAAAGCTGCACTCAATACATTTAACCAACTTCTTTTGCTTTTTTCCGAACGTTCATCGCTCATGTCTATTCCTCATTATTGTGGTAGGGATTTGCCACGCCACAGTTCTCTAAAATCATGATTTCTATCTGTTCCATACGATCTGCATCATGATCTTGCACATGATCATAGCCTAGTAAATGCAAAACACCATGCACCACCATATGCGCCCAATGTGACATTAACGGCTTGTTTTGCTCTTCCGCCTCTCTCTGAATAACAGGTGCGCATAAAATAATATCGCCCAATAATGGCGGATCTAAAAGTATTTCAGCAGGAATCTCTGATGGAAAAGAGAGCACGTTTGTAGGATAGTTTTTTTGCCGATACTGCTGATTCAATGCCTGTATTTCTTGCTCATCGACTAAACGCAGCGTTAGCTCTGCAGCAATCAGTTTTTCGTGATCAAATACTGCGCAAACCCAGCCCTCCAGAGAACGCGAATCGGGCACGATTGAATCATAGTCGGGCGGACAATTATTTTGAATATCTACAACAAAGTGGCTCTGCTGATCTTGTGTGTTCATATATTTGACAAATATGTCAATATGCTCCATAAAATTATCAAACTAAGCATATGCCAACTCGCAAAAAGAATCAATCCAAGATACACTTTTACCAAAGTGCCATGCAATGCTTATTTTTATGAGTAAACAATTATTTTTAACAATCACCGCCTGCCTATATTGCTGTTTAACGGTCAATTTTTCTATGGCTTCAACAAAAGCTCCACAAGACCTATCGTCGCTTAAACAAAAAATCGCCGCCGTGCAGCAAGAAATTTCACAAGATCAAGAAAATCTCAACGCCTTAAATGCTCAATTAAAAACATCCGAAAAAAGCATTAGCTCGTTAACGCTCAAAATCTCTCAATTGTCTAAAAAAATTCAGGCGCAAGAATCGCAATTGATGTCTGCAAAAGAGAAAAAAAAGGCTTACGACATAAAAATTCAGGAACAGCAAAATGCCCTGGAAGCATTAATCACATCCAATTACAGCCTGCAACGCCAAGGCCGTGTTGGGATTTATTTTAGCGGCCAATCTGCTGATCAAACACAGCGATTCCTAAAATATTATCAAGCCTTAGACAAAACGGTGATCGAAAAAATCAACAGTATTCGCGACACCATTTTAGGGCTAAATAAAGTCATGATGTCCATTTCATCTAAAACCACTCAACTGCAACATTCGCTGAGCGACTATAAAAGCAAAGTAGAGGAAATTAAAAAGGCACAAAAGAGCCGTCAATCCGCTGTATCAAGCATAAACACCACATTAAACACCCATCGTAAAGTGCTTGATCAATTAATACAAAACCGGGAGCAACTGACCAAACTCGTCACACATCTTACCGCCACAACAACATCTACTAACGCACCAATTAGCGTCAGCGCAACAACAGGCCCGATTGCTGGCACAACCACATTGAGCAACCTCGATTTTTCGAAACAAAAAGGCAAACTTGGCTGGCCAACACAAGGCGTCGTTAAATATTTATTTCAAGAACCCATGGCAAATGACAGCGTGCGCTGGCAAGGAGACTTAATAGAAGCAAAAGAGGGTACGGCAGTTCACGCAATTTACAGTGGAAAAATTATTTATTCGGATTGGTTACGTGGCTACGGCTTATTAGTCATTATTGACCACGGCAACCACTACCTCAGTCTCTATGCACGCAATGATACCTTGAACCATAAAGTAGGTGATTACGTTAACACTGGCGATATTATCGCAACCGTTGGTCAAAGCGGCGGTTTTCAATATCCAGCATTGTATTTCGAATTACGTCACAATGCGCAAGCAATTAATCCCCGAGGATGGTTTAACAACGGCACTTAGTCAGGCGATAGTGGCGCCATGGAGCCTTGCCACATCATATCCTTGCCGCTGGAAATAACACTTTACCAAAAAATATCAAGCCATCTAAAAAACTGGCCGCTGGATTTTTAACACGCCATCGATTTTACGCAGTTCACGGATTACTTCAGCCAATTGCGCACGACTCTCAACCTGCAGTGTCAATTTCATTTCGGCATGCTCGTGCATTTCTATAGCGTCGAGGCGCGTAATATTGACCGCCAACTCAGTCAACGCGCCTGTCACATCTGCTAACATACCTGAGCGAGTGTTGACGTCCAGTATTATCGCTACGGACAATAATTTATCAGCCTTTTCTTTAACCTCCATTGCATGTGATTTTAAATAATGGCGAATATTACTCTTAGCTTTGCCAGTAACGACAAAATCTAACCAAGTAGCGCTTGGATGACCACCAGGGGCACGAATAATTTCAACAGTCTGGCCACTTTGCAAATATGTACTTAACGGCCTCATTTGTTTATCAATTTTTGCAGCAATGCATTTGTTCCCAAGATCTGAATGGACGGCATAAGCAAAGTCAATTGCCGTAGCTCCTTCAGGCAATTCTAAAATCTTGCCTTGCGGCGTAAAAACATAGACTTCGTGGGGAAACAAATCTGTTTTGACGCTCTCAATAAATTCTAAAGAATTTCCAGACTTTTGCTGTAATTCTAAAATATTTTTTATCCACTCGCGCGCACGCAAATACGCTGGATTCGAAACTTTTTCGCCCGCCTTATACAACCAATGTGCCGCAATACCATGCTCTGCTAATTGATCCATGGATTCAGTGCGAATCTGGATTTCCAACGGTACGCCATAAGGAGTAAATAAAGTTGTATGTAATGATTGATAGCCATTTGACTTGGGAATAGCGATATAATCTTTAAATCGTTGATGCATGGGTTTGTATAACGTATGAAATGCGCCCAAAACGCGGTAACACATATCAACCGAATCCACAACCACACGAAATCCATAAATGTCCATGACCTCAGCAAAAGATAAACGCTTATCACGCATTTTTTTATATATGCTAAACAAATGTTTTTGACGGCTAGACATAATAGCAGGGGGCAAACCGCATGCTGACAAACGATCCTGTAATCTGGCCTCAATATCTTTGAGTATACCGCTGCGATTACCGACAATATTTTTTAGCGCCCTTCTTAATACCCGACAACGCTGTGGATACAAAGCCTCAAACCCAAGCTCTTCATAAGCAACACGAATTTCATTAATGCCTAAACGATTGGCAATTGGCGCGTAAATTTCTAAGGTTTCTTGTACAACACGCTTGCGTTTTTCTATGGGCACAGCATTAAGCGTACGCATATTATGCAAACGATCCGCTAATTTGACTAAGATAACGCGAATATCTTTCGCCATAGCCATAATCATTTTACGAAAGTTTTCCGCCTGGGCTTGGGCTTTTGTCTCGAACTCGATCAGTGTCAACTTGCTGACACCATCAACTAACTCAGCGACTTCTTCTCCAAAGACATCGATCAATTCTTGCTTTTGAACTACAGTATCTTCTAATACATCATGCAATAATGCGGCGACAATGGTTTGATAATCTAAACGCATTTTCGCTAGAATCATCGCGACAGCGACTGGATGAACAATATAGGGCTCACCACTATGACGAATTTGATCGCTATGAGCGCGAGAAGCTAGTTCATATGCTTGGCTTACCCGCTCAATAGCGTCAATATCTAAGTATTGCTCTAATTCTTTACGTAGTTTTTTGAAATATCGCATCCTGCGCCTCTCAATTGTCAAGTGTATTTTTCAACAACAACAACGATAATCCAAGGACAAAAATATCGCAGCAACCAAGACTATGTATACACATCTCTTAGTTCGAACAGCCTCAGAGGCAACGCTGTTGTATACACAGCGTCTACCATGCTAAGCCGACAATCATTACCGTAGCATACCAACTTTAGAGACGATTTAATTCGAAAAATTATATGCTCTCATCTTCTGCTTTTTTGATTTCACGAGCAAATTGCTCTTCGATGCTTTCTTCTGGCTCTACAAATGAAGTATGTCCAGCAGCAATCTCGCGCAAAGCAACCACAGTCGCTTTATCATGCTCCCAACCCACCAAGGCATCTTTTCCACCCATTGCCAGATCGCGTGCACGTTTTGCAGCAACCAAGGTTAACTCAAAGCGGTTAGGAATAACTTTTAAACAATCTTCCACGGTTACACGGGCCATAATATCTCCAATTTGCGTATTTTTTATTTTAGCTCAAGGCTAAGAAGTTTGCCAGTTTACTTGATTATAAAAGCCTGAACAAGACTTCCCTATAACGCGCTTGCTGAACAACCATAGACAAGCGAGTAGCCGTAACAATAGCCGCGAGCTCTCGAGTCGCTACATCAAAATCTTCATTTAAAATAACATAATCATATTCGTTATAGTGGGAAATTTCCTCTTTCGCTTTGCGCATTCTTTCTTCAATTACCTCCGGCGCATCTTGCTTACGGGCGCGCAAACGTGCTTCTAGCGTTTGCAAAGAAGGCGGCAAAATAAAAATGCTTCGACTGTGGGCGCAAGAATGTCTCAGTTGTCGAGCTCCTTGCCAGTCGATAGCCAAAAATAAATCTAAGCCTTGCTGCAGTCGTGCCTCTACCCAAGTTTTCGATGTCCCGTAATGGTGGCCAAATACATGCGCGGTTTCAAGAAATTCGCCGTTTTGCTTTAGTTCAGCAAATGCTTGCTCTGTAATAAACTGATAATGAACGCCATCAATTTCCTCTGGGCGGCGAGGACGCGTGGTAAAAGATAAGGACGTAGCCAAATTGGGCATGGTTTCAATCAATGCCTTAACTAAACTAGTCTTACCACCCCCAGAAGGAGAAGAGATAATAAACAAAGTACCAGACATCTATACCTCCTCATTATCTTGTAGTTTCTGCATTCGCTCGATAATCGCCGTTGATTTGACGCCATCGGCAACACCGCCAAGAACAATCACACGCCCACCATAAGACTGAACAATATCAGCGCCAACAACACCTTCTAAACCATAATCACCGCCTTTAGCCAAAACATCCGGGCGAATCAATTCCAACAAACGATTTGGGGTATCATCTATCATTTCAACCACCCAATCGACCGCCTGCAAACCCGCCAAAACAGCCATACGGTGCTCAGCTTTATTCACTGGCCGGCCAGGCCCTTTGAGCCTTGTAATCGAAGCATCATCATTAACAGCAACTATCAAACAATCTCCCTGTTGTCGGGCAAGATTTAAATATTCAACATGCATAGCATGCAACACATCAAAACAACCATTGGTAAACACGATCTTTTTGCCGCGAACGCGAGCTTCTTGTACGTGATGCAACAAACTTTCTTCGTCAAAAATACTCGCACCAATGTCACGATCGGCATGTAGCGCATGTTGTAATTCTTGCAGGCTCAATGTTGCCGTGCCCAACTTGCCAATCACCACACCCGCAGCGGCGTTGCCTAACTCTACTGCTCGAGCAAGTGGCAAGTTTATCGCCAAAGAAACAGCAATTGTTGCAATCACAGTATCACCAGCTCCAGTCACATCAAAAACTTCGCGGCCACTCGCTGGCAAATAATACTCAGGCTGATGACGCTCAATCAGCGTCATGCCTTCTCCGCTACGCGTAATCAGCAAAGCACCAAGATCACAGTCTTGAACCAATTGCTCACCTTTCTTAATCAATTCATGTTCGTGCTCAATCTCGCCTACAACAGCTTTAAATTCTTTTAAATTAGGCGTAATGAGCGTCGCTCCGCGGTAAAACTGAAAATCATGATGTTTCGGGTCGACTAAAACAGGAATGTTTTTTTTATGCGCCGCCTGTATAAATAACTGAACATCAGGGCGCAAAACACCCTTGGCATAATCCGAAAGAATGACAACATTAGCCCAAGATAAATGCTGTTCAAATTTGTTAAACAACTCTGTTGGCGAATCGATGTGTAATGGCGATTCAAAGTCCAAACGCAATAATTGCTGATGTTGACTTAAAATACGCTGCTTAACGATAGTTTGAGCACCTGATAATCTAATAAAATCTGTTGTTACATCGGCAGCATGCAATTCTTGTTCTAAAATTTTGCAGGCGGCATCATCACCCACAATAGATAACAAACGCACACTAGCGCCGAGCGCCGCCGCATTCAACGCGACATTAGCAGCACCACCAGGCCGCTGTTCAATGGCTTGAACTTTTACGACGGGAACGGGGGCTTCCGGGGAAATTCGATCTGTTGCACCGATATAATAACTATCAAGCATGACATCGCCAAGAACCAACACTTTCGCTGCATTAAAATCTATTTTAGACAAAACACTATCCTAATCATGAAAACATAAGCTAGATTATACACTAACTATGGTTTTTTAGGACACAGATTCGAATTGCATAACGTTGAAAAAGAAATACTAGCATCTTTCACACTCACCGGATTCATAGAGTAATAATTATCTAACGAAGCCAAAGCAACCGTATCAAGGTTATTATAAATCACATCTCTCATGATTTTCCCTATCGGTGACTGCGAATTAAATGGAAAACTGATGGTTAATTTTTCTATAGGCGAGGCATAAATATAAATTTTAGTTTCGGCCGGTGAATTATAGTCACTACTCGCATTGCGGATGGAATCCTCGTTGCATTCAAAATTCGTGACATTGGTTATTGACTGCGAGAAATCTGGACCATCATTGGATGAGACACCCAAAGTATAGATGCCAGACGAAAAGATTGAAACCGAAGAGCTCGCAGAATAGGTATCTGCAGAATTGACGGAATTTTTACAATCATATGAACGATAGTGATGGTAATCTGAATCGCAAGGACTAGTAGAGCATAGCCCGTTGTGGCAGGTTGTGCATAATTTACAGCTAGTTGCGTTCGCAGAAAAACTACATTTACATTCAGGAGCAGGACCTTGCGAGTAGCACTTTCTATCGTCGTAGATCAAGCGTGTGTTAGCGGCATTGCATGAATTTTTTCGTAATTGTATCGTAAATCCTGTGCCAACTGGTCGGTCGTTAAGTGTGGCAATATAACGCATTGAACGCGTAATCTCATCTTGATGAGCATCATCAACAGCTGCGCCAACAAAAGAAATACTAGTGCCGCCACCTTGATTTGCATCAGGCAAAATATCTTGAAAACTTCCTTCGCCTTGCCCTTTGTCAGCATTATAACTTGTATCTAACTTAAACGTATAAGCTGTCATATTATGCACAACAAAATTCAATTGTTCACAACCAGGATGCGCTAAATTAGGCTGCTTCTCTTTTGGATTACCCTTGCAACTATGACAAGCATAGCCCTGATTTATGGAGCAAATCGCAAGCAAGATCAGCAACACACACTTTATTTTCATAATTTTGTCAATCGGCAAAAATGCAAGAAAATTATTATTGCCCAATCTTCAAGTATTTTCAATCCACCTCTTAGCTCAGTTTTTCTTACGCACTTTTTTCTTGGGGTAAAAATCCATCTCACCCGACGGCCTGGTTCTAAATCGTCGGTACTGCCATAAATATTGCTCAGGATGGGCGCGAATTAATTTTTCCATTTCAAGATTCACTCGCTCAACATCGTGCAATATATCGCCACTAGGATAATTATCTAATGGCGCAGTAAAAGATAATTCATAACCTGACAAATCAGATCGACGAAAAGCATAGGCAAACACCACTTTTGCCTTACCTAAGGCGACAAGCTTAGGTACACTAGCAACCGAAGCTGCTTGAATATTAAAAAAGTTTGCGAAAATACTTTGCTTTTTACCCGCATCAATATCTGGCAAGAATAACAAATTTCCCTGGTTTCGTAATAAACGAATCATGCCCTTGCCATTCGTACGAGGCACAATCGATTGAAAATTATTTGCCAAGTGGGTGCGATTAATATATTCAATTACCGGCTTACGGTGGGGCCGATATACCGCTGACAAATTCGGGATATGCATAGAAACTAGCCTGCCGACAATTTCCAACACATGATAATGAGGAACAATAATCAAGACACCCTGCCCCTGGCAAGCATCTAAAAAATCAGGATTGTGAAAATGTAATAAAGTTCTTAAGCGCTGTTCAGGGGCAAAACAAGAAAAGGCGGTTTCAAACATAGCCATCAATAAAGACTGATAACATTGCCGCATGAGCTTAATGCGCTCTTGTTCGGTTTTCTCCGGAAAACACAGCCTTAAATTTATTAAGGTCACAATACGATTATAGTGAGGGATGAAGCTCGCGAGATAACCAAGCACTTGACCTAAGCGCATAAAATATCTATATGGCAGTTGTATTATCAACCATAAAACACCTAAAACAATCCAATATGGCCAACACGCTGGCTTGAGTAATTTAAGCGTCATAGTTCAACCATTGCGCTACTTGTTTTGCATAATAGGTTAAAATCGCATCCGCGCCCGCGCGCTTAAAACCCAATAGAACCTCCATTACACAAGCCTGCTCATCCAACCAACCGTTGTGCGCCGCGGCCTTTAACATCGCATATTCACCGCTAACATGATACACAAATGTCGGCATTAAAAATCGTGATTTAACACGATAAAGGATATCCAAATACGGCATGCCTGGCTTAACCATGACAAAATCAGCACCCTCCTGAATGTCTAAAGCAAGCTCATGCAAACATTCATCACCATTAGACGGCGACATTTGGTAAGAAAATTTATCCGCTTTTCCTAAGGCTGACTTGGAGCCAACAGCATCACGAAACGGGCCATAAAAACTTGAGGCGTATTTTGCTGAATAGGCTAGAATCATGAGGTCAGGAAATCCCCCTTGCTCAAGCGCTTGTCGAATCGCACCGATGCGCCCATCCATCATATCCGAAGGCGCAACAATATCAGCACCAGCACGCGCACAACACAACGCTTGCTTAACTAATATGTCGATGGTGACATCATTTAAGATCAGACCATCATCATTAATAACACCATCCTGGCCATGGCTAGTATATGGATCCAAGGCAATATCGGCAATCACCCCCAAGCCTGGAATTTCTTTTTTCAAGGCGCGAATCGCGCGCGGGATTAAACCATCATCACTATACGCCTCTTCTGCATATAAAGATTTTTTGTCTTGTTCAATATAAGGAAATAACGCAATTGCCTGAATACCCAACGCATGACACTCACGGGCTTCTTGAACTAATTCATCAATACTTAAGCGTTCGATCCCCGGCATTGATACAATCGGCTGACGAAGCTTGTCACCCTCTAAAACAAACAACGGATAAATAAGGTCATCCACTGTCACCTTATGCTCTGCGACCAAACGTCGAGCAAAAGACTGTTGGCGAATACGACGTGGGCGGCGCGCAGGATATTGACCAGCGATCAACATAATAATACCTCGTTACATAAGCAATAATGCTTTAATTTTTTTACGTATTTCATCTAAAACAAAGATAGGCGCTGTTGTCTTAAATGATATTTGCCTCGGTTGCCAATCTAGACTCGTCACTTGATCTGCCAAAACAACCCAAGACTGAGCATCCAGATCAAGCAAAACTTCAAAAGGATAACCTTTAATTTCTCTTGTTAGTGGACAACATACCATCAAACCGGTTTTTTGATTATACAATACCGGACTTAATACTATCATCAGATCATGGCTAAACTGTTCTCCGTTGACCTGCGAATCAGAGCGCAAAAAAACAATATCACCACTGTCTGGTGTATAAGTTACAGCCATCTAAACATGTCCCTGGCCAAGAGAGATATTTCCATGCAGATTTTCTGACGTAATAGCATTAAGCAGATCTTCCAGTCGATAGTCGCGTCGAATAGGTGAAAGAACGAGCGCACCATCTTTTTCCTGTAATTCTACTTCGCTATTGATATCTAAACGCAGCGACACAAGAAAAGCCATCGGCAATCTAACGGCCGCGCTATTCCCCCATTGTTTTATTTGCGCTTTCATAAAAATAAATTTTTATATAATTTTTGCGAGTATATACTTTGTATCTACTTTTATCAACCGTTGCGCGTTCTGATTTTTCATACTAAAGTAGCCTGTAACTTAAATTACCCAACTAGCATCGTGGCGCACAAGGTTAATTAGCGCGCCGCGCCAACATCATAGATTAACACTCACATGAACAATGAATTGACATAGAGCCGGTGCAATGATGATCAACTTTAATCAAATGAACCTGGACTGGCTACAACGGCGCATAGGCAAACAACACGATGTTTGTCGCGCCGTTGGCTTAAATAAATTTTCGAATTTAACCATCTTAGATGCTACCGCAGGCCTTGCGCGCGATGCGTTTATTTTTGCAAAACTTGGCGCACATGTCACCATGCTTGAGCGTCACCCAACATTGATCGAGCATATAAAAACAGCGTTAAATGAACTAGAAGATACTGCTTTAAAACAACTGTTATGCTTTACCCCTGCAGATGCTATTGAACATTTGCAAAGCTTAGAAACTAAATATGATGTTATTTATTTAGACCCCATGTTTGCCGACAAAGATAAACGCGCCAAGGTAAAAAAAGATATGCAATATTTACAAGAAATTGTTGGCGAAAACCCGGATGCCGACCAATTGTTAGCCGCAGCATTACCACATGCTAACAAACGTATCGTGGTCAAGCGACACAAACTATCCCCCTTGTTAAACCAGCAACAACCCCACCATCAAATTATCGGCAAATCAACACGGTATGATGTTTATTTGCCTGTATAACGATGCCATAAAGCAGCCACAACAGGAATGCTTGATGGAATAACAATCATCGCCAGCACAAACCAAGAAAAATGTTGCTTAACAAAAGGCACATTACCAAACATATAACTTGCCCATAAAACGCCGGCAATCCACAAACAAGAACTAAACACAGTAATCGCAATATAAGCACGGGAACTCATGTTCGCCATACCCGCAACAAAAGGGGTAAACGTGCGAATAACTGGAATAAAACAGCAGACTACTATCGCAAAGACACCGTATTTTTCAAAAAAAGTATGTGCTTTATTGAGATAATCACGGTTTAACCAGCGCGGATTCTGTTTCTGAACGTAATCACCTAGCCGAGATCCCAACCAGTAATTAACGACAGCTCCCGAAAAACATGCCACAGTTAACAATAAAATAAGAGGAGCAATACGTAATTCACTATTTGCCGCTAGCGCTCCCGCTGCAAATAATAACGAATCACCAGGTAAAAAAGGTGTCAAAATACAGCCGCGCTCAAAAAAAACGATTAAAAACAGCACAATATAGGACCACATACCTATTGAATGAACAATTTGTGCCAACAATATATCAATATGCAATAATACGGAAAGAATTTGGTGTAACAAGGCCATGCCGAGCCCTCGCTTGATAAGAAAGTAGCACATCCTAGCACAGCATATAGACTTTCCGCAAAACTCCAAGCATAATGCCGAGAATTTCTGTGAATAAGCATTAAACAGATGGCAAGCATCTTGGTTTTACATGGTCCGAACTTGAATCTCTTAGGCATAAGAGAGCCCGATATCTATGGCACAAAAAATCTTGCCGATATCAATGCCGAACTCTTTACTAAAGCAGCTTTCATGGACCATCGCTTGACAATTCACCAAAGCAACGCAGAACATGTATTAATTGAGCACATTCACTCCGCTATAAATCAACATGATTTCATTATTTTTAACCCTGCAGGATTTACGCATACAAGCGTTGCACTGAGAGATGCGCTCATCATGACAAATATTCCGTTTATTGAAGTCCATATCAGCGACATCAAAAATCGTGAGCCATTTAGGCAACATTCTTACTTCGAAGATATTGCCTATCAAGTCATCAACGGCAAAGGCACCGATGGTTATCGCGAAGCACTAGATATTGCAAATCAATTTTTGTTAACAAGAGGAAAGACTATATGATCGACCTACGTAAAATTAAGAAATTAATTGAATTAGTAGAAGAATCGCAAATTGCGAGTTTAAAAATCAGTGAAAATGGTGAAACCATAGAGATTAGCAAACCAGTTAGCACATCCGTTGCCGCTGCCGCACCTGCTATCACACACCACGTTGCAGTTGCAGCCCCAGCTCCTGTAGCCGCAGCCGAGACACAACCAGCGAACAAGACCGCTGCAAGCGATGATGCACATGTGCATAAAGTCACATCACCCATGGTCGGGACAATATACTTATCTCCAACACCGGGCGCAGATCCTTTTGTCAAAGTAGGACAAACAGTCAAACAAGGGCAAACCATTTGTTTGGTTGAAGCAATGAAAATGTATAACCAAATTGAAGCGGATAAATCCGGCACTATCACAGCATGTCTAGTTGAAAACGCATCGCCAGTAGAATTTGGCCAGCCGCTGTTTATTATTGAATAGGATGTAAGTCGTCATAAAATACGTGCTGATAATAGCGATAACAATACCCCCAGCGAGGCAAATCGACAGGATTGCCGATGTTGATGGCAGAGTAGTCGAAGACCGAGGCCGTGGATGCATCGAGCCACAGCCCCAACAAGCCAAATGAGGGTCTTTGTACTATCACCTCTCTCGGAAGGCGAAGGGCAAGGCCTTTAGTCGCTATTGTTCACGCAGTGCAGAAATGTTAAAAGATAAAATAGGAACGTGAGATATGTTAAAAAAAATCCTTATCGCCAATCGCGGCGAAATCGCTTTACGCGTTTTGCGCGCCTGTAAAGAAATGGGTATTAAAACCGTGGCTGTGCATTCAACAGCCGATCGCGATTTAAAACATGTACGCCTCGCCGACGAATCAGTTTGCATAGGTTCAGCCGCGCCATCCGACAGCTATTTAAGCGTTCCCAGCATTATTAGCGCAGCAGAAATTACTGAAGCAGACGGCATTCATCCAGGCTATGGCTTTTTGGCTGAAAACGCTAATTTCGCAGAGCAAGTAGAAAACAGCGGCTTTGTTTTTATAGGTCCAAAAGCAGATACAATTCGCACCATGGGCGATAAGGTTTCTGCAATCACCGCCATGAAAGCCGCAGGCATCCCTTGTGTTCCAGGTTCCGATGGCTCCTTAGGCAATGACGAAGAAGAAAACATTCGCATGGCCAAGAAAATTGGCTTGCCAGTGATCATCAAAGCCTCAGGCGGTGGCGGCGGTCGAGGTATGCGTGTGGTACGCAATGAAAGCGAAATCAATAACTTTATCAACATGACAAAAACTGAAGCAGCTGCCGCTTTCGGCAACAACATGGTTTACATGGAAAAGTTTTTAGAAAATCCACGCCATATTGAAATCCAAGTACTGGCCGATGGCAAAGGCAAGGCCGTTTATCTTGCGGAACGCGATTGTTCTATGCAACGTCGTCATCAGAAAGTCTTAGAAGAAGCAACAGCGCCAGGAATCACACCTGAACAGCGCACTTTTATCGGCGAACGTTGCGCAGAGGCATGCCGTATTATGCAATATCGCGGCGTTGGTACATTCGAATTTCTCTTTGAAAATGGTGAATTTTATTTCATAGAAATGAACACTCGTATTCAAGTTGAACACCCGGTAACTGAAATGATCACGGGCATTGATTTAATTAAAGAACAAATCAAAGTTGCCGCTGGCGAACCATTTACATTACGCCAAGAAGATATTCAAATTCGCGGCCATGCCATTGAATGCCGCATTAACGCAGAAGATGCGCGAACATTCATCCCATCGCCTGGTTTAGTGGAATTATTTCATGCGCCTGGCGGCCCTGGCGTACGTGTTGACTCACATTTATACTCAGGTTATCGTGTGCCACCCTATTATGATTCGCTTGTTGCCAAAATTATTACTTTTGGTGAAGATCGCCATACGGCAATCATGCGCATGCGCAATGCCTTAACGGAATTGCATATTGAAGGCATTAAAACCAATATTGAATTACAACAACGCATTTTGAACGATGCCAATTTCGTTAAAGGTGGAACAAATATCCATTACCTGGAAAAAATGTTGAAAGACGAATAATTACCACCTAGGGGCAACGACTTGTTGGTTGCCCCGTCAAAATCTCAACCCTAACTCATCGCGATAATCGAGCGCTAATCGGGTAAATTTTGCCCTCACAATTTGCAAAATGCCTCAATTAAATCCAAATTTATAGCTTTTCGCTCTATACATGCTCAAATTGGTGTGCTAAAATTTCACACACAAAAAGGGAAGCTGACTTGAATTAGGAAGATAAAAACTTAACAAAAACATGAGAGAGAGGCTTTAGATGAGCGCAATTTTCGAACCTTCGGTTTCCGCACCCGAAAAAATCAGACCAGAAAACTATTCCTTGTCACAACACATCAAGGACTTATTTCAAAATTATATTACTAGCCTAAACGGTGAGGCGCCACACCAATTATATGAATTGTTTTTGGGCGAATTTGAAAAACCTTTTTTTGAGGCTGTTTTAGCCTATACTCGCCATAACCAATCCAAGGCAGCAAGCCTCTTAGGCATGAGCCGCGGCACGTTGCGCAAAAAACTGAAAGAATGCGATCTGCTGTAATCTCTTCTTTACTATCAAGGCGACCTAGGTCGCCTTGATGGTTTCTGTGCCTAAAATTGACAATAATAAAATCGTGACTATATTTAGATCTCAAGATAATAAGAACAATATAGGATTTTCGCATGCTTCTCACCCACCTTTTGACCGTCTTCACCGAAAAACTAGAGAGCGACGCCAATCGAATTACCCTAACAAGACTAGAACATGCATTGATGAATTCTCACAGTGTCGCAGCATCGCAAGAAATACACGATACTAACGATACACTACACAGAAGAGAGCCTAAATCAACTGACCTACTAAATCATAGCCTTCGCAATCTAAGCGCTTACGATATAGACAAAGTCAACGAAGCGATTGGCTACCCAGACCCATTTGAGCATTTTGACGAAAAAACATGGGCACTACTACATATTGCATGCCAAAAAAATACGACCACTGAACGATCTATTTATGCCAGATTATATGCTTGGCTATGTCACAACCCTAATTCAGCCCAAGCGATGCAAGCACGCCTGTTCCTCATGAGCCAATCAATTTTTGATTTAGCAAAAGCCGGTGCTGATATCATCATAGAACCAATACTGACCACTGACGATTCCTGGGCTTTACTCGCCTTGCTGAGCTCAAGAGACTTTAAACTTGAAGAATATCGCAATCATTGCCCAAGGTTGCACGAACAAGTAATCATCATAGCGCAAACTCAAGTAGAACATCCCTATACAAACATGCATAAAGACGAAGCAAAAAGCACTCTCTGGGCATTCGTTCGATACAGCGGTATAGATGCACAAGCAACAGGATGTTTATTAAAAAATATTGTCACATTGTTACAAAGCGATACTACAGAAAAATCCATACCGAGCTTCTCACAACAAGATATTGTCACTCTCATTAAAATCAGCAGCAAAAGCGATCACCTTAATGA
Source organism: Alphaproteobacteria bacterium (assembly GCA_021151585.1). Taxonomy (GTDB): domain Bacteria; phylum Pseudomonadota; class Gammaproteobacteria; order JAGOUN01; family JAGOUN01; genus JAGOUN01. Next base: position 58,379 of record JAGKWX010000004.1, read on the forward strand.
AAATATTATTCATTTTTTATCTGCATTAGCAGTAGATTTGCTAAAAAACTGGAATTTTGAGATTTCATCTGAAGAAGAGGAAAGCTTTAACAAGCCAGAACAGAAATTTTTGAACGTCGTAAATAGTATAAAAGAAAAAATAGGTTTAGATAACACTGGGCGCTCACCAGAAGAAATTATTTATGCTGATTTTAAAGATGATTGGCAAATAATACGAAACGTAGGCGTTCGCATGATCAATCCTCAGATGGCGCCATGGATCCGAAATACTCCCGAATCAGAAGCATCCTCACTACTTATACAGGATATCGCCACAGTTTGGAAAAAAATCCTTGATGATCAAGAAAATATTTTAGAAAAAATGTACAGAGACGGCATTGTCAAGTCGAGAGAGGCAGCGAGAAAGAAAAAAGCAGAAGACGTTTCAAGACAACTACTGGCCATTATATCTACGCCAGGAATGCTTGATTGCTTAGTGACTTTGGATAGTGAAAAAATAATATGGCGAATCATTAATACCGCTTTAAATACAACACATACCGTTTTCTTTGCGAGTGTATTTTACGGCCTTTGGAACCCTCTACAGAGATATCAAAGAACATGCGGAGAAGACGCCGTTACTTGGCTATTAGAGCTAGACGCCTTTAAAACATTACGCTTTTTAGATCATAGTGATCATAAAAAATACTTGGAAACAATCTTTGAAGCTAACGACACATATTTTATAGAAAAAATTTTCCCGGCCACAATAGATCTTGGCGCGGAACCTCGAAATCCATCTTTATTTACATCAATCACTCAATTGTTTTACCATAATGACAATCCAAACATAGCAAAATATTTTCTAACATGCTCAGATTTCGAGATTTTAGATCACTACCCTTACGCTAGCGAAACATTTCAACAATTAACTTGCGTCAAAACCGCGTACCAATTAGCCTGCATATTTTATGAAGAAAAAATACCCAGCTTCGATAGAAGCTGGTTCGATGAAGACATTCTTTTTACAGAGCTAGAACATCGTTATAAAGAGATGCTGCCAACCATGGTTGAAGCAAGCAACAAAACAAATGAAAAAAAATTTACTGAAACAGTTTACAAAAAAATTGAACAGCTATTTAAATTGATCAAATATGCTTCTCAAGAAAAGCAACGCCTATTTTATGCCAATCCAGCACTGGTAGAATTCTTACTAACCTATCGAATAAATACTAAAAACCCACATTCTAAAAAACGTTTATTTCTTGAATTTTGTATAATTTTCACACGATCTCCTGCCGAGCTACCAAGAGATTGGTATTTTTTACAACTATGCTATTTGTATTGCTGCGCTGTCAGCAAAGACAATCAAGCTTGTTTAAATGCCATCATACACAATATTTTTAGCGCTCGGTCATTTGCTGAGTGCGAAGGAGCTATAAAAATGTTCATGGCGACCATAAACAACACAACAAAACCCGAAATTGCAACGATTGACACATGGCTAAAAAAAGAGATTTTAAATAGACCTGAGTCAAAAACCATAGAAACGTTATCTTTGTTATCAGAAGAACTATTGGGTAAAATTTTTCAAGAGTCTAGTTATTTAAAGACAGTACTCGAAAAGGGCAAAACCCATGAAAACCAACACGAATTTCATGATTCGGATGGCAGTGACAAAGAAAGCTACAGCATAGAACACAGCCTTGCTAGTAACGACTCCGTAAAAAACAGCGGCCATAACTCTACAGACAACATATCAACGAACCGCCGACCTTCTCTTGCTGATATGTTTATGCAAAACTTTTTTTCAAAACGAGATGACTCGCGAACACCATCCAACACCTCAACCAAACAAAATTCTGGCTAATGAAATAAGCAGTTGTAATTCTCTAGCATCTTGTTCGATAATGTCACCAATGAGTTAGCATTATCGAATATATGGACGCCTCTACTGGCTTGAAAAAATACAATAATACCGCAATGGCTATACCACATCACTGGCCTAGCTGGTGCAGGAATATCTCATTGAGCGTTTTGCATTCACCGCAATCCGGCCTTAATGGCTTGGTTGATTTAGCTGCGGTCATTTTTAATCATATGCCGCTGATGTCACAAGAACCCTTAGCGCTTGAAACGAAAAAAAAGCTCATCGAACTAGTTGAAACTTTACAACAACAGTATCAACAACTCGATTACTCACAAGATATAGCCTTAGCAGCCCATTATGTCGTTTGCGCTACCCTAGACGATATTCTACGCAGCTCAGGCAGCCATGAAGGTCAATTTTTACAAAAATTTCATAACAGTCGCTTAGAGCAAGAAAAATTTTATTCTATTTTAGACCACGCTCAATCCCAACCCGACAAATATATTGATTTACTTGAATTAATGTATCTGTGTTTGCGTTTTGGTTATAAAGGCCAATATCGCAATACACCATTCGGATTGCAACAATGGTCTTTTATTACCGACACTCTGTATCGAACAATTACTCAAACACGCGGCCAGCATAGCCACAGACTATCTTCGAGCTTAACACTGATACAAGCGATAACGCCGACAAAAAAAATAACAAGAAAAAAACGCCACCATTTTTATATAATAACCTCGACAGCATGTATTGCTCTCATCGTGGCCACTGGGTTCATCTTCCAACAAACTTATGAAACAACGCGTGACGCTCTGATAACTCATGAATTTATATCACCCTCACCAGACAAAGAGATAACCACATGATGCGTTTTCTTACTCGAAACACAAGTGCACACGATGATAAAGAAAAATTTTCTCGCCTCAAGCAACAATCTAAATTGGCCATTAACTCTTTATTGCGATTCCAAGAAGAATATCAAACACTCCACTGTGTTCTTGTCATTGGTCAACCAGAAGCAGGAAAATCTACTTTATGTGCCTCGTTCGGCAAGCTAGTGTTTTCAAACCAAGCCAACCTCATTCATGATCAAAAAAATCCAGAGTTTGTATTTGAAGTCTACCTACACAATGACACCTTGTTTTTCCATATACCACAAGACTTTTTTTTATTTAGCGAGATGCAGATACAACAACGTTTGTGGCATTATTTTGCAACGCAGCTAGGAAAACATCGCTCTTATCTAACCATATCACGCTGCATGGTCTGCGTCGATTTGCAGGATTTTTTGACTCGAAACAAAGTGTCTAACGAAACTCGTTTAGCACAAATAACACTAGCACTAAATGTACTGGGCGCCGGACTGAAACACAGATTAGACATCGCGCTATTTTTTACAAAAGCCGACCTCATGCCCGGCTTTACAGAATTTTTTGAACATGAAAGCAAGGAATTCTTAGAGCAACCGTGGGGGATGTCACTGGAAAACACAGACGAAGAAACTCTGAGATCTGAATGTGACCTGCTGATACAAAAAGTAAACGAACGGCTGCTTTGGTCTTTACATCATGAAGTCCATTTAGATAACTTACATCTTATTAAAACATTCCCGCTGATTCTTGAAACGGTTAAACAAAAAATTTCTTCTATTTTGCCTGTAGCCATAGAGCCTTGGACACAAAACCGTTACCTGAAACCAAGGGAACTATATTTTGTATCTTGTCGCCAAGTTAGAGAGTTAACAGAAACACTCAATACCGGGAAAACGAACATCAAACTTCATCAGAAACAAGACCATCATAAAGTTTTTTTTGTAAAACATGCTCTAGAACATCAGTGTCATTACTCAAAAACCGGCACCACATCTCATACAGAAAAAGCAACTCGCTTTATTTTTGTTCTCTTATGCGGCTTATTGTTTATTGCCTTTGTTCTATACAATGCACAGCAGTTTGCGCGCCATATAACATCTATTGAATCTGCCAACAAAATCCTCGATACAGGATTAGCATTTGAAAAGAACGCACATACAGAACCAAAGCTCAAGGATGTCACCAGGGAACTAAATAAAATTAGCAATGCTTGGCAAACATTAGAGAAAAATCAACAATCATCGCTGCTTGAAACTTACATATTCACACGAGATACAACAGTTGAAATTCAATTAAAAAATGTTTACCAACGAATTATTTCTCAACAATGGCTACCCTTAATTACGCAAGCATTAGAAAGCTATATTAATAGAAATTTATCCTCTCAGCCCGCCAATGCATATATTGCATTTCAACTTTATCTGATGCTCAGTCAACCCGGCTCATCGATAGACACCGAGTACCTGCACGCTCATCTTGGCGACCTACTGGGAAATGACGTTGCACCACAGCATGTACTCACCAACAACCTGCATAAAAATATTTTAGTTCTTGATGAAAATTCTCCATTCGTAAAAAAAACACAAGCTACATTTTCTGAATTGCCGGCGAACAAGCTTGCTTACATTTTATTATTTGCCAGCATTGACTCTCATCACCCCCTCTCACTGTCTTCGACCATATCAGCAGATCAGCTCTCTCTTAAAATCAACCCAATGTTTGATAATATCTCTGAGATTTACACAAAAAGTGCTTTTGATGATATTTATAAAAAACGTTTGCCCGCTGTTGTTTCTGAAGTCATCTATGGCAACAAAGTTTTAGGCACCTATCATCACGATACTACCTCAGAAAAGGATTTACTCAATCAGCTTCAAACTGAATACGTAAACTTATATAGCGATGCTTGGGAACAAGCGATTAATCATATTGATTTAGCGCCTGTAAGCAGTCTAGATGAGCTTGCGGCACAATTAAAAATATTAACCAGCATTGATTCGCCCATTCTAAATCTTTTAAATCTTGTGCAAAAAAACACATCTATTCCACAGATAGAGCAAAATTCTGCTTTTTTAAGTGAGTTCAATCGTATTCTGACCAAGGAATCTAAACCAGACAACAATGCACTCTATCGCAGCTTTACTTTACTAATAAAGCTACGCGATCAAATTCTTGTGCTTAAAAATGGCAATACCCCAGAAACAACCTGCACATTGCTGGCCAATGAAAACTCCTCTACGCCTGAAAACCCCAGCACCGCAAAACAAATACATTTTATTGCAACACAGCTACCATTACCGATACAAAGTTGGTTGCAACAAATTGTTGATTCATATTATACGCTGCTACAGCAACAGGCTGCGGATTGTTCCTGACATAGGACAACAAAGAGGTTGACAACTCATCAAGCAGTGTCTACAACATAATCAAAACGCGCCAGGCAACTTTTTTACATCAGGATTTGCGCTGTAAGCGGCTAATATTTCCGTCAGCAATTCTTCAATGACACTGATGTTATCAATGTCCTCTATCATGCTTGCTGTTTCTTTTGCTTTGGTCAAACGCTCCTCAACCAGAGATTTTACCGTGCCCGAAGGAAAGAGATTCGCCAATACTCGCCGTGTTTCTACTGGGCCAATGCGTGAATACAAGCGATTACGCAATTCGACATCTTCTGTAGTGGTACTAAATGCCCACAGCTCAATAGGACCAACGGTACTCGTTAATAATTGTGTATTCATGCCCACTTTTGTTGCAAATTGCGCCAAGAAAGTTGCACCACCTGCGCGCGGACCATGAACACGCGTTTTAAGAGCAATACGCGCTGTTTCACTAAGACCAAAAATTTCGGTCGCCTTACGAACAGATTGCTCGGGACCTGCATCCATAATATAAATAGATGTTGCAAATTCAACCATAACAGAATCAAAATCATCAACAGATTGTGAAATTAAAGCGATTTGCACATTCCATTTTCGCCCTTCACGCATATCGACGATAACTTGATCGCGCACGGCAGAGGCATTAGATGTACGATGAAATTCATCATATACAATGCGTTTCGCGTCTTCGCGAATTTCTGCAATCCGTTCACGATGATACGCTTGATAAAGCTCAGGCATATTTTTTGCATTTTCTTCGGTTAAGTAATAATGGTTTGCCAACACATAACGCGCCAACATATACATGACCGCTGTTTGTCGATCAGCAGCATCGCCGCCACTTTTTGCAACTTCGTCTAAATCTAATGAAACAATCCTCGCGTCACCCAAATCAAATTGGGTCACTGAAGAAATAATAGAATACTCACGCACCGCGCTCGAAATCATACGACCAAATGCTTTTACTAGTGACTCACCGGTCGGCGCAATGACTTGACCATATAAATCTTCAACCGCTGAAGTTCTACAGATGGCTGCTGCATCTGCAAGTAATGGCACAGCATAACGCTGCGATAAAGAAGCTTCGTGGACAAACCCGGCTGTAAATAAGGCATCCGTCACCTCCCACCAAGTAGTATGAGTATCTTTCATAAAACTAATATCTGTTAACACTTCATCGATATTTGGCAGCATGCCTGGCGTATATAAACGTGGCTTGCCCGAATCAGCGTACATTTTGTATAGTTCATCAATAACCAAACCCGCCATGTCCGAGATGCCATCGTAAGGGCGTTGCGCACCCAACGGCGTAACCAATAGCGTTATCAAGTTGACTAAAAAACTTCTCTCTTGCGGGGTAGGAAAACGATTCCCTAATTGTGTATCTAATGGATTAATTGCATAGTCTGGGGTCATTCGCAAACGGTGATAACCGACTAAATGTTGCTGATTACGCGGCAAAGCTTCTCGCAATAATGAAATCAATCCACTACTTGATGGGCCAACATCAATAATTGCAATCCGGGGCAAGCGCTTGACACCAGCTGATAAGCATAACCCTAAATTTAATGCATTAGATAACACAGATTTACCAGAACCCGGACGCGCATATAGCAAATCAATCCACGTGGTTTGCTGGCTTGAACCCGGCTGAAACGGCCACGGTTTACCATCGGGCGAACGAAAAATGAGCGCACCATAGGCCCATGTTGAAGCGGGGCGAGTGAATGGCAACATGGTGACGACTTCATTTAGTGGTGCTGCCGAGGTATTCGCAACGTTCGTGGAACTCACAGCAGGCAAAGTAGAAATAAAACCACCAAAAGCATCACCGCATAATTCAGCCACTTCGCAGGTTCCCCAGCCTTGTACAGCCTTAACTAATTCTGCAGTACGAATACGCAATAAACGTAAATTATCCGCTGGCGCCCATGTTGTTAATGTTACACGCAATTTGACAACTGGCGTATCAGAATTCACTTCAAGATGTTGTAACATGTTGGTTGCATCACTAATCAAACCATTATGCTTGGAAGCAAAGCTTAAAATACTAGAAATCATGGATTTAAATCGTACGGCATCTAAACCTGAGCTATCAATATCATATGACATACGCCAAGGAATGTGTGTTGGCAAAACGCGATTAAACAACACAGAAAAGGCTTTTACTTCTTGTGGAAATAAATCAATGAACACAGGGCTATAAATGCAATCACCTACGCGAACAGTGCGAATATCTAAAGCTTCTGCATCACGTGGAAAAATTTGTTGCGCTAAGCGAGGAAATAATAAACCTGAGATATCTGCATGCTTACCAGTCAACAAAACTCGCGGTGGCACACGATCACCTGGCAATATAGCACGCCAATCTAAGCCAGTTTGTTCTGGCTCACTCATAAAGCGGATACTGTGCAAAGCCTCATGCACTTCGAGTAATTTGCAATAGATACCAAACGAAGTTAAATCATTGACCATTGAGCGTGCAAAAGACTCATGTGCATTACGAATATCCTCAATTGCAGCAACCATATTTTGCGCATTTAAAGGTTGCGGATATTTACTTTCATTTATAGCCTTTAATTTATCCTTTTGCGCTTTGCTCTGTTGCTCTGGCGGCAAGCTAGTTGGCGACGTACATAAGACAAAATATAAACTTTCTTTGGCGCAATAACTGGAAATGACTTTTTCACGCTCTGCAAATAAATCATTCAACGATAATTGCAAACGCTGTGCTGTTGCTTTGGCGGGAGCGAGCATTTCACTGATTTGTTGCTGGGCCTTTGCACGATCATAACTAAAGACAACTTGAAAAGAATGACCACGACGGGCTAAGGCTGTACGCAATGTTTGCGTTAAACCAGCATGAATTTGATTAAACTCCTCAGTACCAATAAGACGACTCACACCATCAACACTAATAATAGAAATCAATGAACCATCACGGGCAACTAGGGTAAAGTGGCCATCTGCTGTTTCTAGTTCGCAATAATCTTCGCAGGAAGTTTTTAAACCACTAGCAAACCACGCCAGCAAAGAATCTATGTTGTTTAAAAATTTATCGACAATATTCATTGTTTCTTATTCCCTACAGCGTGGTGTTTATCGCAGACGTCGCCCACGCCTCTAGTTGCTTGCTGAATTTTGCTTGCAAAGGCAGCAGCCGTATGTCTTTTAATAAAGGATCTAGGCTCTTCTTTTTCGGCAGGGATTGATATTCGACCATCATGGTCCCTAGTCTTTTAGGATCTGAACCACCTTCACCTAAAATAGTTTCTACAGGCTTATTGCGTGCTTTTAAATTACGATAAATGATTTGTGCGTTATCTTGATATTCTGGCTTGCTATTCATAGCGCAAAAAATAACATGGCAAAAACTATTTAATTGTTCTTGTGATATTTCAGGTAAAAAAATTAATTGGCCACCACTCATATCATCCAAACCAATGGATTCCAGAAAAAAACATTGTGAACAAAAACCACAAGCAGTAACTAAATTAGCCGCCTTATTATTGGAATAATCTTGATCGTGATTCACTATATCCATGTATTCTTTGGCCTGAAAATCGCAATACTGACATATGTAACGATCACGCTGCCAAATTTTTTCTGCCAGTGGCTTGAAACTTGGGCTCAAACGACGTGCAATAAACTTCTGCCAATTCGCAGGGCTTGCCTGCAATGATAAAGGTCGCATGATTCATCCTGAGCGCAAGGCTTGCAAGAACGCACATCGTTCCTCAAGCCTTGATTAACTATCTTTTATTAATTACTACCAAACTCGGTAATACCGCTAACACCCGCTGTTTCTCCACCAGACGAACCGAATAACGTATTGCCAGCCATTTCAAACATCGAAGGCAAAAATATCAGCGCTGCAGCAACAAACATCAAGGCAATCGGCACACCAACGGTAATTTGTTGCGGATTATCTTTGTGGGCTTTAAATTTCAAAATCGAACCAACCGCAAAACCAAGACCAGCAATATAAGAAGCCGCAGTAATGAGCTTGGCCACGCTTTCAAATGTACTCGTCACATTAGTAGCAACATCACCCAAATTAAGAGAACTGCTCGATTGCGCAGATGCACTACCGGCAAAAAACAGCCCCGATATGGCAACAACCACGAAAACAGCTTTTACCCATTGGATCACATTTTCTGTAAACTTTATTTTCATCTTCACTCCTCCGATAAACCTATTGCCCATCTTAACCAATAGCACAAGCAAGACGCAAGCACCTGCCAGCTAAAATCACGCTAAATTTAACCTGGATTTAACAGTTAGAATCGAGGTACTTTTTAGATTCCTGATTATTGCCCAATCAAGGTGTTTTCTATGACTTGCCAGGTACCATAAATATTAATCGCCAACAAACCACCGATAATAAAAGTCACAGCTTTACCAAACATTCCTTGCTGAGCACTGCGTCCGCCGGCGCTATTTAGCAACAGCATGCCCCGAATAAACGCTATAACCCCAACAACTTGTACAATAACGACCACCGCAGACACTAACTGATCTGTTGAGCTAGAATCTTGGTTATATGCGAGCGGAGATGAATAGCCAAATAAAGTCTGCAAACCAATCTGATAGGCGGAAACAAAATAAATCAGCAAAGAACCAATCGTTAAGGTAATAATAGCGCCCCATAAATTAGTTTGGCTCGACATCGCCGTACGCATTTCACCATATTCCTTTAGCTTATAAATGCCTTTAAATATCAGGGCAAAGCCAAGAAGATAAGAGAATGCAGAGAACATCTTCAACAAACTTGGCATGGTCTTCGCAAGATTGACAATCATCTGTTGAATATTTAAAGAAGAGGCGTCGGGAATGTTATTGCTACAAGCAGTCAACAATATTGTCCCAATAAGCACAATATATGTTGACAGCTTGTTTCTTGAATTCAGCATTTAGTTTCCATACTTAAGCACAGCACCGGATGATGTGGTTACGTTACCTGAATAAGGATCAATCGTCACTACCGCACCCAAACCTGGAACTTGGTCACCAATCATGACTGTTACCGTACTACCATCGGCTTTTTGTAACCATGCACGCTGCGGAACAACCGCCTCAACGGTATATTGTGGCTCAGTTGATACTTCTGCTGGTGGCGGTGAGGCAGGCACGTTAGTCGAAGAAGCATCACTCGTTTTCATGCGCAACACATCACGCGACAAATCATCAGCCGATTGACTAGACTGATTCACAGAAGATTCTAAACCTTGCACTCTATTCGACAAGGTAGCTAATTCCTGTCTTAACATCGTATTCTGTTGTTGCAAGGTATCCAAAGTATCTAACAACTTAGTCTCATTATTACTTAATGTCGTTAAATCTGCTTGCAACTGAGTTTTATTCGCCGGAGGAGGGGTTAATGTTGGCGCTGATAACAAAGGGTCAACTTTACTTGGCTTGGTTTCGGGCTGCAACGTAGTCTTGGCTAAATCCGTTTCAGACTTATTTACTGGCATAGTTGTTACTGCACTCACTGGTGTCGTTGCAACAGGCGTAATCTGATCAAAAGCAGCTGATTGATTATTGCCGAGCATTTTCAACAAAGCAAATAGAGCCAAAAGAATAGCGCTAATAATCATCAACCAATGCTTGCGTTGCAATTGCTTTAATTTAGCAAAACGCGATTTCTTCGCCGGTTGAGCAGCCAGAACCTGGTCACCTGCTGCCACATTTTCTTCTGAATTAGTCGAAGCATGATCGATTTCCATAGCAGCCAATTCACGATCAATATCTTCATCCGTAATATGAAACTCTTCTTCTTCACCTTCGTTAAATGATACCTTATCGTTTTCGCTCATCACTATCTCCTAAATTGATTCATTATCACGTGCTCGAATTAAGCGTATCGGCCGTCGTTGGAGCACCTTTAACAGCACTTACATCCGCCATAAATAAAACACCAATACCTATGCCCGCTTTTACTTTAACCGTCGGTGGCGTATCCTGTAATTTTGCTACTTCTTTAGAGGCACTTTGACCTACTTGGCCTAATGCCACCAATATTTGCTGCTCAGTATTAAGATCAGCTGTTGACTGTGTAACAACGCCACTATCTGAACTTACCGTAGTCCCAGAGTTTTGTACAGCCTGCCCCATACCCTGTATAAACGATGAAGCAAACAATGTGCCATAACGCAACATGTAGTGATTATCAACACTAGTTGCAACTGCCGAGCGAGCTGAATCAGGATCAATCGCATAGGCATTCACTGACGCGCCGGTTGGCCAATCATTCATAGTCATAAGATTAAATGTCAACATAACGCGCTGACCATCTTTCACCGTCTTAATGGATCCAAGTAACTTCGCGCCATTATATTTACCCGCAACGATAGTTGCCATCACAGGAGAATCAGGATAATCACTATCTACAGCAGTATCTAAGACAGCATAGAGTATTGTTCCAGCTTTAATAATTGGCATACCAGCAACAGACGCCGCTGTTTGATCATTTTGCCCACTCGCCCCACCAGCCAAACTATTGCTAGAAGAAACCGCCGCAGTATCCAACCCTGTCACAACGGTTTGAACAGCAGGCGTCAGCAAGGGACCGAACATCTGCTGAGCTTGATTATACATTGCATTCGATACTTGTTGAATTTGAGCTTGTTCAAGCGCCGCCGCTTGCTGAGTTTGCTGTTGAAAAGCTGCTGCAGCTGTGTAATCTCTACGCTGTTGCGCTTGGGCTGTTTGTTGCGCATAACCAGACTGTGCAACACGATCTAATGCACCATTGCCAGAACCAGATAAATTAACATCAATAGCGGGACTCGCTACACCAGAAAAGGCAACGCCATTGCCATTAGATGCGAAGCCTGTTCGAGCTAATTGTTGCTTATAAGTTGCCAACAAGGACTGCGCTGTTTCTGGCGAAATTAAACCAGCAGCAACCAAACGCTGCAACTCTGCTGCGTAATCTGACAGGGATGCCGAGCTAGTGCGCAAGTTGGATAGTTGCTGCGCTACTTCGCTGGGTAGTTTGGGCTTAGATTCTAAAGCCGCAATTAAATTATCTTTTGCCTCTGCAGCCTTGTTAGCACGCACCGTATCTCCAGATTGCTTTGCACTGTATTCTTCTTGATAGGCTGTTAACAATTGACCAGCGCTTTTTGTTGAAATCTGTCCTGAACGGGCATACGCTTCTAATTGCGCTGCAAAAACAGCAACAGGCTGGTTCGCTTGTTGTATAGCTCTGAGCGCATCACCTTGTTCCTTAGAAAGTTCCGTACCATACACATTTGCTGCATCACCGCCACCATGCTGCTTATTATAATCAGCTAACAAACGCTTCGCGGCTTCTGGAGACAGCTTATTTTCAGCTACTAATTTATTTAATGTATTAGCATAATCGGCCGCAGAGACGTCACTACCCTGAAGCGCTGTTAGCATGGCAGCGGTCTCAGCAGAAAGAGCCCCACTATCAACCATACTCGCCAATTGCCCCTTGGCTTCTGCGGCTAAACGCTTGCCCTGCTGTTGTTGATATTTTTGCATTAATAGATTAGCTGCATTTGAAGACAACTTTCCTTCTGCAACCATTTTTTCTAATGCTTGTTGATATGTCGCTAGAGATGCGGGTTGTTTTTGCAAGTCCAATAAATCAGTGGCCGCATCAATTGACAACAGGCCTTGCTTAACTAAAGGATCTAAATCAGCCGCACCTGCAGCAGCAATATTACTTTTATAATTTTGCTTATACGCAGCTAATAGCCGTCTCGCTTCTTCTGGCGAAATTTTGCCATCGCGGACCATTTGCGCTAACGCCGCAGCATAATCCTCGGGAGATAAATTATTGCTTGCCAATTTGTTGAGCAAATCGGCTGTGGACGAAGAGATTTTTCCGGAACCTAACAAGCCCGATAACATGTGATCAGTCGATTCACCACCACAGCTATTACAGCAATTACTACATCCTAAAGAGCCGCTAGGAATAATATCACTCACCCCAGTATTAATCAGCGTTGGTATGGCACTACCTCCTGTGCTATTGGCATAGTCAACTTTCTGTTGATTCTGACTATTAAGAGCACGAGCATACTCAGGCGAGACTTTTCCACCTTGCACAGAAGAAATACTAGGCACACCAGCAACTCGGGAATCACCCTCAGCATTACTACCCAAATGTATAAAACCAATAGTAAAACAGCAATAGCCGCGACGATGAGCAAAATACGCTGCTTCGAATCGCCATTTTTTATAATTTTACTAAAGCTAAATTTGCTTGCCACGATTATTCACCTTGTAACTTAACTTCAACCGGCTTACCCAGTTTTGAAATCAATAATAATGGGGTCTGTGGAAGTTGATAAGCATGCATTCCATCAGGGCTTTGCATACTATCTAACCAAGCAGGAGAAAGCACGGTATAGCGTGATCGAAAATAAATAACATCACCACTTGACCAAGCCTGACCGGCCCCATCAGACACTGTTAACACTTGACTACCTTGTGGAGGAATACCATCCAATACACCCAGCAAAGTTGAGTTTGCATCTTTAGGCAAGCCGGCATGACTCATGTCACCCGAGCTATTTGGCCCTTGCCCCATAACAGTGACATCGACACGATAATCGACTACCGCTTGGCCTGGCACCAGAGTTAACATAACCGGAGGTGTTAAACCTTTTAAACGAACGGCTAAGTTTGCATAAGTATAAGGCTGTAAAGGTTGTATCATCATCACATTAGTTTTTTTGTCCCACTGCACATTAAACGCCTGCGAATTTCCTAAATCATAGGCGTCAATTGGCCAAGCTGCGCCCGATGCATCAACAAAAACTAATGAACTAATAAACCCCTGGGACATTTTAATCGCTGGAGGCTGTTCTCCAGGCGCTAAGCTGACTAATAAAGTTGAGGACATAGGCTTCGGCGGCGCATTTGCCGGTGTTGCCACCGCACGCTGTGTTGTATCAGCAGCTTGTTTAAATGCATGAATTTGATCTGGCGTCATGGGCATGGTTTTTTTCAACAACTCATCGAAGGCTGCGTTAGAAATGTGATCATCACGAGCGGCACTATTTGTTGTTGGCGCAGATGGCTGATACTGAGCGAGTGAATCAGCATTTTTTTGATCTTGCTGTTGCAACCATTGCTTAAATTGATCTACTTCAACAGAAGTGTCTGCTGTAGTTGCTTGAGCCACAAGCATAGGTGTCGCAACAAGCAACACAGTACTTAATAACCATATTCGTGTTTGTATTCTAATAACCACTTAACCACTCACAATAAATTGAGCAACAGCAACGCCATTTTGGTTCTGCACAGTTGAAACCCGCACTATCACCATCGTTACCATATAATTTTTCTGAAAACGATCACTTGCGCTCACAAATGTCACTAGCAGAGGCACTTGCACCTTCCAAGCATAACGCCCATTTAACATGCCCTGATAGACAACCACGGGAGCTCCTGCAATGACGGCACCAACATTGATCTTTCTTTGATCAACCGCCTGAATGTTGCCAGAATCTTTTAATTGGATTAAAAACTGCTGCCATGCATCGCTAGTAAAATTAATCTCTTGTTGTTGAATTTTTTGTCGATAATTAGCAAAATTATAAGTATAGGAACCCATCGCCACCTGACTTGCCCAACTCAACAAGGCTTCTGTTGTCAACATAGGCGTACTTAAGGGAACCAGCTCCAACACTCGACCTGATTGTGTTGTGGCAAAATACTTAGGCTCAGGCCTATGTGTAAACAAATAAGCCATAGTAAGCACTAACACGACCATAACGCACGACATAATCAACAATAACTTCATGACGCGACGATAATTATCTCGATAAAAGTTATTTCTCAACCGGACTAATTCTAATGACTCATCTGCCATAAGCACTCCTACACACAATCCCTTAATAAAAGCATAAGCTTAACAAAGTTTCCAGTCATTATCGTAAGATAAATACTAAGATGGTTAATTTTATCACAGAAATACAAACTTTAGGCCTGATATCTCATAAAACAACGTCACGAAGATCATACAATGGCTTAAGCTGAGTAGACAGAATATAGAGACCGACTACCTACTAATTAAGCATTATTAGACTGACGTTGTCGTACTAGCTCAAACAAACAAACCCCGGTTGCGACAGAAACATTTAAACATTCTACCGTGCCATACATAGGTATTTTAAAGAGAAAATCACAAAGATCGCGCGTCAGACGACGCATGCCAAACCCTTCATTACCCATTACCAGCGCCGCTGGCCCTTGTAAATTTTGCTGATAAATAGTGCTTACTGCATCATCACTTGTGCCATAAATCCAAATACCTCTTTCTTTTAACATGTCGATAGTACGAGCAAGATTAGTCACCTGAAAAACCGGCGTAACTTCAGCCGCGCCACAAGCTACTTTTCTGACAACATCAGTGATACCAACAGATTTATCTTTTGGTATAATAACAGCATGCACTCCTGCCGCATTAGCACTGCGCAAACAAGCACCGAGATTATGTGGGTCTTGCACTGTATCTAAAATCAACAACAACGGCGTTTCATCTAAGGCGTTTAAAAAATTTTCAATTTCTTTTGACATAATATTTTCTACTTTATTTCAGCGAATTACCTTCGTTCTTACTATGATTTTTTCTTTTTTTTGGATTGCTCAATTAATTCAAAATCAATATGTCGCTCATCTAAGTCAACACGTGCAACGCGAATAGTAACCACACCACCCAATTGATATTGCTTGCCAGTGCGCTCACTATACAAGCGATGTCGGGCAGCATCATAATTAAAATAATCGTTACCTAGACCAGTAATATGCACAAGACCTTCCACATAAATATCTTGTAATTCAACAAAGAGGCCAAATGACGCGACAGAAGAAATCACACCCTCAAACACCTCGCCAACTTTGTCGAGCATATATTCGCATTTTAGCCACTCCATCACATCGCGCGTTGCCTCATCAGCGCGACGCTCCATATCCGAGCAATGAATACCCATCTGTTCAATGTCTGCTAATTTTTGTTTCGCCTTTTTATCCTCTAATGCCATTTTCACACAACGATGCACAAATAAGTCCGGATAACGGCGAATTGGCGAAGTAAAATGCGTATAAATCTCGTAAGCCAAGCCAAAATGACCAAGATTTTCAGGACTGTATCGCGCTTGACTCAGCGTGCGTAATAGCAATAACTTGATAATGTGTTTATCGGGCCTATTATCGATACGTCGTAACAAAGCCTCGTAATCTTTAGGCGTAGGCTCATCAGTTTTAACAAATTTAATACCCAATTCTCGTAAATATTCGCGAAATTTTTCGACTTTTTCCGGCTTAGGCAATTCATGAGTACGATACAAACTGATTAGCTTGTTTTTTTGTAAATACTTTGCCGTTGCAACATTAGCTAGCAACATACATTCTTCAATCAATTTATGCGCTTCATTACGTTCAGATGGTACAATTTTTTCAATTTTTTTATTGTCATCAAACACTATTTTTGTTTCAACAGTATCCAGATCAATTGCGCCGCGCTGATCACGCGCTGTACGCAATGCCTGATATAAATGATACAAATCATCTAAGTGTTGATACATATCTTCTGAGATGACCGTTGATTTTTTATCAGTCAAATAATGAGACACTTGCGTATAAGTGAGTCGTGCACGTGAATGCATAACTGCAGGATAAAAACTAGCACGTGAGATGCTACCATCTCTTTTGACGGTCATTTCCGCAACCATACACAAACGATCAACGTGCGGGTTCAAAGAGCACAATCCATTGGATAATTTTTCTGGCAACATCGGAATCACACGATTAGGAAAATACACAGACGTTCCGCGCAAATAAGCTTCCGCATCTAATGCACTGCCTGGTTTCACATAGTGACTCACATCAGCAATCGCCACCCATAAACGCCAACCACCTCTTTTATTCGCCTCACAATATACCGCATCATCAAAATCACGTGCATCTTCGCCATCAATAGTGACAAATGGCAGATGTCGGACATCTTGTCGATTTTTTAAATCTTGATCTATCACTTCGTCAGGCAATTTTGCCAACTCTTGCTTCACTTGATCAGACCATTCATGTGGCAATTGATAACTACGCATCGCGACATCGATTTCCATACCTGGCGCCATGTGTTCACCAAGAATTTCAACCACCTCACCCAATGCCTGCGTATGTTTCGTCGGTTGTTGCGTAATATTCACAACGACAAACTGACCATGTTTAATTTTTTTTGCTAGTGCCTGTGGCTTAGGAATTAAAATCGGTTTACGAACTCGCTTACCGGCAGGCTCAACAACAGCAACCTGATTTTCCTCAAAATAACGACCAACGATTTGGTGCGTATGGCGCTCTAAAACCTCAACTATCGTTCCTTCACGTTTACCATTAGAACCAATAGAGGTCACGCGCACCAAGACCTCATCATCATGAAATACCGCTTGCGCATCACGATGCGCGATATAGATATCACCCTCACCATCATCTTCATGTAAGATAACAAAACCAAAACCATCGCGGTGAGCAGAAAAACGCCCTTTCAACAAGCCACCATTTTTCAATGCTGCGTATGCACCGCGCCTGTTTTTAATCGCCTGACCATCCCGCTCCATTGCCCGCAACCGACGTTGCAAAGCTTCCGCCTGATCGTCCTTCAGTTTTAATGATTCAAATAGCTTCTTGAAATTTTGAGGCCCTGCAGCCTCAAGAAAAGAAAGAATGAATTCACGACTAGGGATGGGGTTGTCGTACTTCTCCGCTTCACGCGCGGCAAACGGATCCTTGACTGATACTTTTTTGCTCATCCAGATAACACTTTATTCGAAAATTAATAGATACTTTGTTATAGTGTAATTGATAGAATTGAAAATTGCACTAAAATAGGAGCGAGATCATGTTAAAGGAAGCCATTGCATTAACAGGCATAGTGATTAGTATCACAGCTTGCACCAATACACCCAGCCCGCAAAGCACCACGCCATCACACGAAGCTCAATGCGCTGCATTGCGAGTGCAACTAAGCCAGACACCAATGACAACAAATGATAACAATACCGCCTCAGCTGTTGCAGATGCACACAACGCTGATATGCAACAGCAATATCATCACGAGTGCGAGTAAAATTTACACATCAAAGCCTTGATGACGCAAAACCATAGGGATTTCGTCCGCAGTGATATTCTCTGCCACCCAATGAGCGCCTAGTGGCGCATCGGCCGATAACATGGCCCCACTCCACGGAAAGCGTGAGGCCAATATATATTGACCGCAATCCACCGATAACCAAGCCCCTGAAGATTCCTGACGACAGGAAAAAACAAAAGGGCTGCGATCTGTAAACAGTATTGTGCATGCGAAAGGCATTAATTGTGTTGACCAACCTGCACTGGCACCTCGCTCAAATCCGACCCGATCTAAAATAAGCGTCGTCTGCTTTTTGCTGCAAAAAACATAGAGTTCGGGCTGGGTGACATTTTGAATGGAAATTTTTTCGTCAGCAATATTGATAGCCGCATAAGCCTGCGTCATCCACAAAAAAAATAATAAGGAAACGATTTTTCGAGTCACACCGCCACCTCGCCTTTAATCGCTGGATGACATTGATAATTCATAATCTCAAAATCATCAAACACATAATCGAACATCGACTCTGGTTTTCGCTTGATAATAAGTTGCGGCAAAGGAAAAGGCTGGCGTGATAATTGCAGATTCACTTGTTCTACATGATTAGAATAAATATGACAGTCGCCACCCGTCCAAACAAACTCACCAACGTCTAAATCACATTGCTGAGCGACCATCGATGTTAATAATGCATAGCTCGCAATATTAAATGGCACCCCCAAAAATGCATCAGCAGAACGCTGATATAACATGCACGATAATTTTTTATTAGAGACATAAAATTGAAACATCATATGACACGGCGGCAAAGCCATGCTCGATAATTCACCAACATTCCACGCATTGACAATCAAGCGACGTGAATCGGGATTTTTTTTGATTTGCTCAACGACTTCGGTTATTTGATCAATGATCTTGCCATCATGCGTTTGCCACGAGCGCCATTGTTTGCCATATATAGGCCCTAAATTACCATGTTCGTCTGCCCATTCATCCCAAATGGTTACTTTATTTTCTGTTAAGTAGGCAATATTCGTTTCGCCTTGTAAAAACCATAATAATTCATGAATTATCGAACGCACATGACACTTTTTAGTCGTCACCAATGGGAATCCTTGCGATAAATCAAAACGCATTTGATAGCCAAACGTACTTAACGTACCCGTGCCGGTGCGATCCTGCTTTGTATCACCATGAGTTAAAATGTGTTGTAGGAAACTGAGATATTGTTTCATTTTTAATCTCTATTATATATTTCTTATACTGCCAAACTACGATTTTACATTATACACGCTGAAAAAATAAATCATCATAGCCCGTCAACTAAAATTTAATTGGGTTAATTGAATGATGCGCCACTGGTGCTTTTTCACTTAATTTTCATAACAACACGCAGATGCTATCATAAAAATTTATAATAAAATCATAGGGATACATAAAACCTACCCCATTACCATCCAATCAAACAACAAAAGCATCACGTTCAAAACTATGTTTACCAATACCTAATAACAATGACGATGCATTTTTAATACGCTTCAAATACTCTGGGATTCCACCGATAGTCAAATAGGCGCTCATAACTTCTCGTTGACTACATTTTGGCAGAAATGCTTGTGTCTCTTGAAGCGTGAACGGTTGAATATTCATTTCATACGTTGAGCGACTATATAAAGCTTTCGAATGCATGATATGATTGATCATGAAAGACAGTGAAGAACCGCATAAAAATCGCCAAGTAATGGTATTTTTATTGTTAACTGGCGATTTTATGGCAATCTCTTGCACGATAATACGCATACACCACCATAAAAATCCCTATTAAAATCATAGGGATACATAAAATCTGCCCCATTGTTACCCAGTCAGACAACAGATAACCTAATTGCACATCAGGTTCACGGAAAAATTCAATAAAACAGCGAAAGATACCATAGCAAATTAAGAACAACCCCGACACCGCATATTTAGGACGCGGTTTAGAGGAAAAAAACCACATAATAATGAACAACAAAACGCCTTCTAATAAAAACTCATAGAGCTCGGAAGGGTGACGCGGCATAGGGCCACCTTGCGGAAAAACCATGGCCCAGGAAACATGAGTCACTTTTCCCCACAATTCACCATTAATAAAATTACCAATTCGCCCCGCGCCTAAACCAATCGGCACAACCGGGGAAATAAAATCTAAAATATCGAACAGCGAGTAATGACTTGTTCGCGCATAAAAAAACATGGCGATAATTACGCCCAATAAGCCTCCATGAAACGACATGCCCCCCTGCCAGATTTTAACAATCAGTAAGGGCGAATGTAAAAATGTCGAAAAATCATAAAATAAAATATAACCGATGCGGCCGCCGAGAATAACACCGAGCGCACCGTAGAAAATAATGTCACTGATGTTTTCAGAGGAAAAAAGACCCTTGCCAAATGCAGGGGCCTGCCCGACGCAGGGCAACCACAAGGGGTTGCTCCTACGGTGTTTTACACGAAAACTCAACAACAACCATGCCGCCACAAAGCCAATCAAATACATCAAACCATACCAATGCACAGCAACTGGCCCAATGGAAAAAGCAACAGGATTAATAACCGGATAAGATAAAGCCATGGAGTATCACCGTAACATTTGCAAAGCAACTATTAATAATAAGAATGCCAAAAATCGTTTCGTCCAACTCGCTGGCAATAGATACGATAATTTGGCGCCAAGTGGCGCACATAAAATACCAGAACATCCGATAATAACCACAGCCGGCCAAAAAATATACCCTGTCGACCAAGCTAGACTTAGGTGCTGCACATCCCCCAAAATAATAAAACTCACCGCAGCCATCAATGACAAAGGCACCATGCTAGCAGAAGAAGTTGCCGCCGCTTCAGAAATCGAACAATTTAAACCCAGCAACACGGGTATCATCAAAATACCACCACCCACACCCAAGGTGCCGGAAAACATACCCATAAACAATCCCATACTAAATAAAAATACCGTTGTCATGGGCAAAGTTACTTTAGGCAGCCGCTTTTCAAACAGTATTTTCAATACAACAAACAACAAGAACATCGCAAATAAATTACGCAGCCACACCACATTTAATATAGTCATGAAATAGGCGCCAATAAGCGAGCCTACCATCAGACCGATAACCCAACGCTGCCATATATCCCAACGCACTGAGCCCTTGCGCTGATGCACATACGCGGAAGTCAACGAAACCAATAAAATCGAAACTAATGAGGTGGCAATCGCCATATGCATAACGGAGGAAGCCGGAACAATATCAGATAAGCCATATTGAAAAAGATAGGACAATGCTGGAACAACGATAATCCCACCCCCAAGACCCAATAGACCAGATAACACCCCAGCCATAACACCGGTACCTATAAGAAAAAAAAGAGCAAAGAGAGTCATCGTCATACCTAGGTGTTGATTTTGTTTAAATATGCCATACTTATCGTTAAAGAGAAACTACGTTGCGGGATAGGAATCATGAGAAAATTTATTGCACTGAGCTGTTTAAGCATGGCTTTAAGCACCCAAGCACAATCAAATACTCCACCTAGCTTAGAACAACAGGCAAATCAACAATTACTTCTTCAAGCGGATCAAGCCTATCAACAAAAAAATTACCCCCTGGCTTTCAAAAGTTATCAGCTATTAACAACAACCTACCCACATGCTGAATATATGCTAGGGTATATGCTGCTAAACGGCCAAGGAGTAAATAAAGATATTAATAGCGCGATTAAAGAGCTAACCCAGGCAGCGCAAGCTCATGATCCGGATGCTCAGTATTGGTTAGGTTATTTATACGCAACCGGCACAGGCATGATCCGCGACCCCCATGCAGCAGTTGATTGGTATCGGCAAGCTGCCGCACAACACCAAGCACTGGCCCTGTTTGCTTTAGGCGAAGCACAATACTTAGGCGAAGGAACCGAAAAAAATTACCCAATGGCCTACTCCTATCTATTACCTTCAGCAACGCAAGGCAATGCCACGGCGCAATACTATCTTGGCATGATTTTGTTACACAACCCCGAACTACAAGGCAGCAACACCAATCATGCCAGTGACTGGCTGCTATTATCTGCGCAACAAAATAACGCTAATGCAGCATATGAATTAGGGAAATTATATTTAACTGGGAAAGGAGTAACAAAAAACGATTATGCTGCTGCACACTGGCTAAGCGTTGCAACCGATGCAAAAATTGAAGAAGCAAAATATTATTTAGGCTCGTTGTTTTATGAAGGCCACGGGGTAGCACAAAGTTATAGCCGCGCAGCCGAGTTACTGACCAACGCCGCAGATCAAGGCAATACAGAGGCAGCAAAAAAATTAGCACAAATTTATCTTTACGGCCAAGACAGCCCTGAACATATCCCTGCTAATATTCCATTAGCAATTAAGTATTTGACCATAGCCTCACAAGGCAATGACGCCGAAGCCCAGACATTATTAGGACAAATTTATTTAGATGGAACTAACGTCGATAAAGATCCCGCAAAAGCATTAACTTTATTTCTTCAAGCCGCTAATGCAGGCAATGCAACAGCACAAAATATGGTTGGCTACTTGTATCACAATGGGATTGGCACAAGCGTTAACAATGCAGAGGCGATGAAATATTACTTGCTAGCTGCCAATCAAAGCATTCCTACTGCTCAATACATGGTGGGATTTATGTATCAAAATGGCATGGGCGTACCACAAAACCTCACCGAGGCTTTTAATTATTATCAACTTGCAGCGCTTAACGGCATCTCCAACGCTCAATTACAACTCGGCATGATGTACGTACAAGGCAAAGCTGTCGGCTTTGATCAAACCAATGCTTACGCTTGGTTAAATATAGCCGCAAGTAGTAGCAACAATGATATACGTAATACTGCCTTGCAAGCTCGCGCATTATTGGAAAACAGAATGAGCGGCGAAGATCTCAATAAATCACAAGCATTATCGCAAGAGTATTACAAGAAAATTAAACCAACGAATGTTGGCACAGAAGTATATGCAACGCAAAGCGCAACGTCGACAACGTAATGCTAGGGCGTGCGTGTTGACATATATCAACTATGTGACATGACAAATTATTAATGGAGAGGTTTTGTCACCCAGGCTAAGCGATGACTGAAAAAATTTATCTCCTATATGATTATTATAGTGGGTCAAGAAATTCAGACCACTTTGTGAGGTAGTTAAGATACAATTTTCGTCTCCGATAAGGAGACGAAAATGAGCGAAAAGCGTAAAAAATACACTCCAAGAGAAAAAGCTAAAATTGCATTGGAAGCCATTAAAAGTGAACTGACATTAGCGCAAATTAGGTATCCGCTAATTTAAGCACACCTTGTCAAGTTTAATTTTTCCGTCATGATGCCCTTTTTAATTTTAAGGCTGGCTTCATGAGAGAATCTCCCAGTAAAAAATCAAGCTCAAAACGCGAAGATTGGCTATATCACGTGAATGCGTTCAAAAAAAGCGTAAGCGCTAAATCTACCGCACCTTGAGCAATTCTTTATTAATATTAAACGGTAGTAGCGCTTGAATTTGTTTTTCACTGTGACAAAGAGGTAATTGTT
>JAGKWX010000036.1 GCA_021151585.1 Alphaproteobacteria bacterium
AGTGAGCTTGTTGTGTTGAGTGTACGATGGTTTGGATATTTTTTCCCAGAGGATCATGTTTTAATCCGAAATATTGAAGATAGGACATGATTTATTTTTTTCCTGTTGTATTGAATTGATGATTGTTTTGTTGATACAGTTCTTCGACTAAAAATGTTTTTGTCTCGGAATGAATGTTGTTTAATGCCTGTGGCCGATGACGTACGCGATGATTGTTGGCGATCTTATCAAGCGGATGTACGTGACCAAGCCATTCATGATCGAGTGATTCGATATACTTTGCGGTTTGCGTTGGTGCATCAATCACTAAATAAACCGTTTGGCCAACAAATTCAAAGGGCACTTCCCATAAGTTGCCTTCATAACTGATGGTGGCATCTTTTTTAATGACGCGCTTGATGCGATGATAAAAATAATCATCTAATTTTTTTGCCATCTCACCGAGTGGCTGTATTTTTAATAAATCTTGCTGAAAGCGTGCGAGGGGCGTTTGATGATCAAAAGCGGAATTGATCAGCGATGTATGCGGTGTTTGATGATATTTTTTTTCTAACCAGACCCACCAACGCGCATTCAGTTCATCCAGGCTGTGAATGGCTTGGCAATCCAATTCTGTTAAGAACTGGTCACGTACTGTTTTGTGCCAGCGCTCAAGTTTTCCTTTACTTTCCGGCTCATACGGTTTGCTATAAATGAGTCGAATTTTTAATCGGGCACACACATGTTGTAACGATTCTGAGCGATAGGCAGGACCATTATCGACCATCAACTTTTTCGGAAGCCCTCTTTTTAATAACGCTTTTTTTAAAATAAACTCAATCGAAATGGCTGTTTCATCGAAACAAAACGCGCTGTGACACGCCAAGCGCGAGGCATCATCCATCACCGTCACGAGATACACTTTACGGCGGCCAGAGGACGTTTGAATCATGGGGCCGTGCATCACATCGCTAAACCACAAATCGCCTACAAACTGACTTTCAAATGCACGTCGCTCAATCTTTTCTGGTGAATCTATGACTCGGGTAGAGAGTTTATTTCTTTGTAATAATCGATGCACGGTGGACCGTGATAATGAACCTTTTTGGACCTTTCCTGTCACCTCAAGAAAATGAATAATAGTTTGTATTGATCGTGCGGGATTTTCTTTTTTACATAAAAGAATGGCTTCTTGAATGGCGGGCGCTAACTGGCACGTATTTTTATCCACCCGTGTGGCGGGAATCAATCCCTCCATCCCGTTGGCTTTCCAGCGATAATACCAGCGCTCTATGGTTTTCTCGCTCAAATAAACACGTTTGCTATTGGGAATTTGGTACGTTTGTGCCGCTAACTGTTGAATGATGGTTTTTAATTCTCCGCGATTTAAACGATCACGGCTCACCAACTGCCCTAAAACACTGACGCGCAATAACGCCATCGCATTATAGTTCGATTTCATAAACACTCCTAAAATAATGAATCAACTTGTTATTTTCATAACATCGCGATTAAAACACGTTCATTTTTTTAGAATAATGTGCAAAGTGTGTGGGGAAAATAATTGAACAATGTTGGGGTGTCTCAATCTCCAAATCCGTTAAACTATTATGGGACAGCGATTCCTTGTTGATTTAAAATCAACATCGCATAAGAAAAGTGTATTTTCTCGATTAACGCAATCCAAAATTCAGTTAGTGATGTTTTATAACCCAACCACGGCCATTGTAATTTTAAATGCAAAGCATGAAGCTCATATTGATTTCTTAATCGTGCTATCCAACGGCTAACTGTCCAGCGAGAAGAATGGATTTTTTGGCTAATTTTATTCACGCTTTCGCCACGGAAAACCAGTAACATAGCCACCCATTGTATTGCCCACAAATACCAGCGACGCGGCGGTATGCATTCTGGCAATGCCGAACAGGTACGGCCGCAGGCTGGACAATAAAATCGTACAATCGAAACAGGGTTTAGCGTTGAGTTGCTTGGGCTCTCTCTATCTGCTTTTCGATAACGCTTCCCATGACGCCATAATTCAGATTTTCCACAACAAGGACAAAAATTTACTCGGTAATATTCCGGATTCTCTTTTAATGTTTTTAAATGTTGCGCTAATGATAAAATACCTGCGACAATACATGCCATGACTGATCTCCTTTTATTGTGTTTTAGTCGACATTAATGATAATCGATGGTCAGTCATCTTGATAAGTTTTATCTCTAAATATTTAAGGTTTTTAAAGAAACTAAAACCTAAAATAAAGTGGGATAATTTAAAGGACTAAGAATCAGATAGATTGAGACGCTACAGCTGATAAATCAAAGAAAATTCAATTATCCGGTTGTATGTATCATGTCCGTCGTAAATTTGTTGAAATCACGAAAATGACGCAGGCCAAAGAAGGCGTGGCTCATACTGTCGTGAATTTTATTGCAGAACTCGCGAAAATTGAAAATGATATTCAATCACTTTCCGCGGAAGAGAAAAAAACAATTCGTCAAGAAAAAGCAAAACCGATACTCGATGAACTGCACGCTTATCTCATCGAGATGCAACCCAAAACCTATCCAAAAAGCCCGCTCGGCAAAGCGATTTTCTATGCGCTCAACCAGTGGCCAAAGCTGCTGACCTATTTAGAAGACGGACGATTGGAAAATAATAATAATCGTTCTGAGCGCGCCATCAAGCCGTTTGTGATTGGACGCAAAGGATGGCTTTTCTCAGACAGCGTTGCTGGCGCTCACACATTTACTACATATACTACAAGTATAGATTTTGATTCGTTATTGATAAAGATTTTGCCAATCCGCAAGGGGCGCAATTGCTCGGCGTTAAAACAACTTTTCCTCAAGGTTATCCCATGAAATTGTGGATAAATTCAACTTTAGCTCCGATTAGTTTAAATTCTAGATTAAAAAGAGTTCACTGGCGCTTCTAGCCCTTCTATAACAATACTAGGCTCACGATCTATTTCAAAAAAATTTAAAACTGTTAATGCAAAAGCAAAAGCAAGTGCTGCTTGAGTATTAGCATAGGGGATAAAAGATAATAAATTCCATTGGTTGATATCATAATCGCCTCTATCAAACCGAATAAACCGGCTATCTTTATCTGATTCGACACTAACTGAAAAAAATTTAGTCTCGTAGGAAAAACCTTGGCCGATAGCTTTAATAAATGCCTCTTTACGCGTCCAACATCGAAAAAATCTGGCTTTACGCTCTTCACCTTCAACAGAAAAAATTGCTTTATGCTCAGACTCGGAAAAAGTTGAGCGTGATATGAGATTTATCTTAGGATTATCACGTTTATATTCAATATCAATGCCGAGCTCGCCCGTATTTGAAACGGCTAGCAAAGCATAATCATAAGTATGCGATAAATTAAAAAATATTTTGCTGTCTTTAATAAATGGCTTTTCACCTCGTTTTTGTATAATGGGAATTTCAACAGCTGACAAGCCAGTATACCTTGCTAATATCAAACGCATTTGACTATGAGCAGCAATCCATTGTCGCCTATCGTGATCATCTACAAAGGCGGCGGCTCTATTTTTTTCATATTCGGCTAACAGACCATAATATTGCCCCAGCTGTGAATCAGACAAAGTCAAATCTATCCGCCAAACATCAATTTGCCCGGGTTTCAAAGCATGGTTTGTAGCATTCCTTTGCCATTGAGGTTGTGAAATTGTCTTTATAGAAGCAGTTCGACTACTTTGCTTTGTGAGTTTTGATTCGAGCTGCTTTGACCAAAAAAACTATTGCGGCTCTCAGAAACTGAAGAAGCTGATGCAGCTTCCAACACCGCAAATAATTCTAAAAGGCCATTTTCTAAAGCAATGTCAGAAGCTTTGCTTCCAATACTTGTTTGTAAACGCATTAAAAAGCGTGAATCAAGTTTCTCCAGTAACTCAATATTTTCACTGGCAACGATAGCATCAAGTAAATTGCCTAGAGCATCTTGATAACTATAATCATGTTCTATTTTTCGAAGTAATAATCTTACTATTCTTGCATCATTTCTTCTCAAAGCCTTAATTAAATTCATACCCCATCGCTGAGATAACAATACCTTCTGAACATTATCAGAAGACGTAGTCGATAAAATAGTTTTTAATTGAACCTGAACACCTGATATATAATCTCTATCAAACAGGTCATTATGGTTGCCAGGTACAGACTGTATTTCAAGGTTGGGAAGCAGGTCGCCCCATCCAGAAAATGGATCATCTAACAATTTCTGTCGCCATTGCACGAGTTCAAAAACATCGTTTTCTAAGTTCGTTTCATGTTCTTCTGCTTTAAGCAAAATAACTCGACCTGAAAACGGTTTAGCTCGATAATTATTAAGCATCATACTGGTATTAAGATAGCAACGTTGAATCGCTTCTTTTACACCTTCATAGCGCTCAAGACTGGTATTACCTTCAAGAATTTTTTCAATTGCGGCTTTCTCAGAGTTTGGGTGATATGGTTTACCAGAATGGTTGACACTATCAATCATAATGACAAGAGCAATAGTTTCGCCTTGTTGCTCTAATATGCTGGCGATAGCCTGGGAAACAATTCCTCCTAAGGACCAACCTGATAGATAATAGGGACCCTCAGGCTGAATTTTTTTCATACGTGCGATATAATGTTGAGCCATCTCTTCAATAGAAGAAAAACCGGAATTGTTTTGAAAACCAAAATAAGGATTACTAACGCCATACACATCACCGAAGTCTAACTCATCAAGATTAGTGTAAGGCAATGCCAAGCCACTAGCTGCATGGAACATAAACAGTTTTGGTTTATTTGGTTTACCAACTTTAAGTTTAGTGACCACCTCATAATTAAATTTACCATAAGATATTTTAGTTACTGTCATCAAATCAAAAAACTCTGCTTCGGTTTTTTTCTCTGTTCGAATAATATCTCTGGATAATGGTAAAATTTGCATTGCACTTGATCTTTGTTGTCCATGAGCAGAATCATTATGTGAAGCTAAAATCTGCATCCATTCTCTTTGCAAATATGGCTGAGACATACCATACAAAATCAATGCTTGTTGTTTGTTACCATCCATTAACAGCGTAATATCTGGTTCATCTGGCCTTTCTATTTCTCTATGTTGAACCAAATAACTCATGGTTTTCAATGCGCTTCCTTGTATAGCCCACGAAAAAAGCGAAGCAATTGGTAATTTTCCCTGAGCATAATAATGAATCCATGCTAATGAACATAAATCGTCATGTTGTGCAGAAAAGCAAGCCGCATAATGGTCTTCTTCATCTGTGACTAGAGGATTAACTCCAGCTTTTAGTAAACGAACAACTAGGTAGCTATCGCCGTTTTTTGCTGCTTGTATTAAAAGTTTTTCGCGATTGTGGTATACGGAAGATTGCAATGTCTTATCAACAAAGTAGCTAGATTGATCATACACATATCGCATTGCTTGAACTGTTGTATTAACATACGTACGATCAAACATAGAGAAATGTGACCCAGGCACACTATAAACCTCGGGACAAAATAAATTTAGCCAGCCATTGCAAAGGTCATTTAAAGAAGGCAATGTATTATTAACGCTATCACGACTACGTGCTTTGAGTAAGATAACCCGTAAGTGTTTTTTTGGAGCAATTGGGCGATATGCATTTAGAATACGCTGATTGTTATCAATTTCTGCTTGATAATATTCATTGATATCTTCAGCAATTTCACCCATAACATATTCACGCTGTGCAGGCGGCAAAGTCAGATCTCCCGCGCCAGGCATAGCTGTATCAAACATCAATACACTATCAACTTTAACACCTAAATCATTTAATTGTTGCGCGACTTCATAGGCAACTGCACCAGCAAATGATAATCCAGATAAGCGAACAGGATGATTGCCAAATTGACTTTGAATGGCTAAAGCATATGCTCTAGCCATTTCTTCAATTGAATTAAATTTTTTAGCAAGATTTGAGAAATACGGATTATCAATACCATAGATATAGCCAGTATAAGATAAATGTTCAACCAAAGCTTTGTAAAAAAACACTGACCCCATGATAGTATGAATAAGAATTAATGGCGGCTCTTGTGAGTCATGCATTTTTTTTAATAATTTAATTTTAACTAGTATATCACTCTGATAAACTAATTGACGTATATAATCAGTTGGCGTATCGGAGTTTTGAGAGACAGATTTTTGCAGAGTTAAATCAGTCAAAAAAAAATCAGTCAATGTCTCTATTGATTGATAATCGTTTAATAGCGTTCCAGAATATGGTAAATCGTCACGTCCTATCTTGTCTTGCAAAATATCTTTTATTTCAGTAAGTAAATTCGAATCCAAACTCAATGATTCTTCAAACGTAGTAACAGGTTGTAGGTCGTCGATAGTTTTTCCTGAAACTTCAACCACTGTTTGTTTAATTATTTGCATTATCTGAATGCGACGCTCAACTTCGTTTAATGCCATCAAATTTGCACGCTGATTATTGGATTGTTCTGATACTGTCGCTTTACTATTTAAAAAAAGCAGTTGCTTTACGAAAGCTTTTTCCGCTCTGGTTAATTGCTTTTGATACACAGACCAATCGATGTTTAGTATCGCTACTTGATGATAAGTTATAGATAAAACTTTATCCAACCAGCTTCGGGCTTCCATCTCACTTAATATACCAGAACCTTTGCGTATTCGTTTAACAAATTCTCTATCAGCACCAGCACCAGCAGCGCCCCATAAACCCCAATTGATAACTCGCAATGGTGTATCGGTATTTTGACTCAAGTGAGCCAAACTATCTAACATACAATTAGAAGCTGCATAGGTGGTTTGACCAGACTCAGGTAATAAACTTGCTACTGACGAAAATAGGAGTACTTGCTTTGGCCAATAAGATAAGGTCATCAACGCTTGCTTTAAATTAACTGCACCTAATACTTTGGCCGCCAAGCTATCTTGATAATCTTGTTCTGTCAATTTATCAAATCGCTGGATAGTAGCTTTACCAGCCAAATGGTACACCTCACAAATAATAAAAGATTGAGCTACTTGCTGTATAGCATCAATTAACTGCGCAGCATCTGTCACGTCTGCCTGATATACCCGAATTGATACATTATATTGATTAGCAATAAGTTCAAATTGAGTGTTTTGTTCTTTATCAGGTTGACGACGAGCAATTAACGCAATGTGGCCAATGCCTTTTTGCGCATACCACATTGCCATAGTCAGTGCGAGCGCACCAAGCCCACCTGTTATAACCACGCTATCCTTTTTAGTGTAAGCTTGAACATGTAATAACTGCTCGTGATGTGCAGGAATTGGCAATAACATTTGTGTAAACCACTGCCTTTTCTCATATTTGATAGCTACCTCTTCAATTTGATGAATAAATAAATCAATCAGTGTTTGTATATTGTTAACTTGGTCGTACTCAATCAAAGCTGAAATAATTCCACCGTACTGTGAACTAATTGATCGTAATTGACCCTGCAAACCAGAGTGACATAATTGAATATTTTCTTCTACAGCTCGCCCCGTTGGAAAACATACAACATAACCATGTTCTAGATTTTTACCTTTCCAACCCTGAAAAAATAATTGGTTTTGATACAGTCGCTTAGCTACATATCCATGCAATTGTTGTTTAGTAAGCTCTTGTTGTTCAGTTTGAATATCCATATAACGTAAATCAACAACTCGCGATATCTTTTTATCATTTAACTGTTGATGAAGCCATTGCCAATCTTCTTCTTGATCAAAAGCTATAAAATAGAATTTTTCTTTCTGCTCTCTAACCCCTTCAGTGAGCCATAAAATTATTTGGCTCTCGTGATTTATAGATTGTGTTAAAACTTGAATAAAAGCGCTGTCATGTGATTGTCTTGTAGTTAATATTAGTAAAACAGTTTTTTGGGTCGTTAAAAATTGTTCTTGTTCTGTGAATAAAAATGGTTCCCAGCTTGTATAATAGCCAGTAGTCATTATCTGATGACTAGTAGCCGTGTGTTGGTCTCTTTTACTAACTGAATGAGTTACCTTAAACTGATAGCGATTGCGTTGAAACGAATAAAGTGGTAGTTGGATAAATTGTCTTAGTGATCCTAGCCACATACTACGCCAATTTAGATCATAGCCAGCAAGATAAACAGAACGTATATTATTTAAGATCGATGTTTGTGATCCTGATTGAAGACTAATTGTTAGTGGCGATGTAGCAATTTGATCAATTATATTATCACGATATAAATCTTCACATATTTGTTCAGATTCAATTTTCCAATAACTATTTGAAGCATAAGTAACGATAGTATTTTTAACTTCAGCAAACATAATATCATTTTTTAGTATATATGCTTTGAATAGCTTCAGCATATTTTCACAAGATAAGCGTCCATCTATTACAGCTGCCAAAAAGCAACCACTTCCTTGACTAAGGATTTGTGATGGTTGAATTCCGATACGATGATAAAATTGATATAAAGTATAAATCGCTATTAGTTTAATAATTTCTAACTGCCAATCCGCATCTAAATTATTTTTTCCAGATAAATAATCTAATACAAATGTCATATCATCAGATTGTTCTTTAATCAAAGTTTGACAAAGTGTGGAGAAAAAAGCATCTTCTTGATAGCGTTGTTGCAATGACACTAAATCAAGAGTTCCTAAATCAGGTACGATGAGTTGAATTTCTATCTCGTGGAACTTGCTCATCGAAGAAGCAGGCGACCATTGTTTTAACCGCTTCAAGCAATCTTCCAATGAATCAGCTTGAATCGCAGCACGATAGGGAAAATGGGAGCGACCGGTTTGACTGCTATAAGCAACGTCTACCCACAGACCTGGTGTTTCAGCAGAAAGCTTATGTTCTAACCAATCAATGTATTGCGCAATCATTTGTATTAATGCTTGTTCATCTTTAGCAGATATCGTGAGCAATTGTGTAATACTATCAATACTTGATTTTGTTGAAATATTGAAGATATCTTCATTGATCGATAACGCTTCTAACCTTTGCGTCAAAGTTAATATTTGCGTGGGTGGTTCTTCTAAAATCATATGTGCATTTGTACCACTAAAACCAAAGCTACTTACTCCAGCTCGTCTGACTTTATTCTCTCTGGCTTCCCATTTGGTTTTTTCTTGTAGAATGGCAAGCCGCGTGTTTTCCAATTGGATTTTAGGATTTAACTTTCCATAAATTGGTAATGCTGTTAATAAGTTATGTGCGAAGGATTCAAGAATTCGAATAATTCCTGCTACACCAGCGGCTGCTTCTAGATGACCAATAAATGATTTTACTGAATTAATCAAAATAGGCTGTTCAGCAGGATTTCTTTCAGCAAAAACTTCTTTTAACGCATTAATTTCTATTGGGTCTCCAAGCAAAGTTCCAGTACCATGCGCTTCTATAACATCAATATCATTCGGCGATAGTCCAGCGTTTTTCAATGCGTTTTTTATAACTTGAACTTGTGCTTGCTTGTTAGGTACAGTTAAGCCACTACTGGCACCATCTTGATTCACTGCAGAACCTCTAATAATACCATGGATGGTATTACCATCGCGCATAGCATCTTTATAGCGCTTTAAAACTAACATGCCGACCCCTTCCCCACGGCCATACCCATCAGCTTCTTCTGAAAAAGATTTACATACGCCGTCTTCCGCCAACATATTTGCTTTGCAGCAGTTAATTGTTACCCCTGGCGCAAGCATCATATTGACACCGCCAGCAAGAGCAAGATCACACTCACCATTTTGTAAGCTTCTCATCGCTAAATGTGTTGTCACTAATGATGAAGAGCACGCAGTATCAATAGTCATACACGGCCCTTGAAAACCAAAAAAATATGAAACTCGACCAGATAACACGCTTGCGCTATTTCCAGTTCCAATAAAATTATTATGTTCAGCTCCTCCTTGAATTAACATATCTGCATAATCATGCGTCATAATGCCGCAAAACACGCCAACTGCCTGTTCTTTTAATTCGTGTGGATTAATGCCAGCATTTTCCAGTGCAAACCAAGTTGCTTCTAAGGTTATTCGCTGTTGAGGGTCCATGAGCTCGACTTCTCTGGGGACAATTTTGAAAAAGTCAGCATCGAATTCATAGGGAGATTGATCTATAAAGCCTCCATGACGTGTGTACATTTTCCCTGGAGCTTTTTTATCTGAACTGTAATGTGCCTCAACCGACCATCGCTCTTCTGGTACTTCTGTCATTTTATGATGAGGACCGGATAAGGTTTGCCAAAAATCATCCGGACTGTGACCACTTCCAGGAAAGATGCTGCTATATCCCACTATACAAACAGGATTATCCTGCTCATATTCAATCTCTTCTGATAGGTCAACTTTTTTTACTGGCGGTGGATTTGACAGCAATTCAGCAATATCTAAACGTTCATAGAAACAAGCTATATCAAACGCGCTTTGACCTTCCTCATTAACGACGTCAGGGCGCATGCCAGCTTCCAATGCTTTTTTCACTGTATTAATATCACCAATTTGTATAGCATTAAAAAATTTAGCTGTTTTCATATTTTCTCGCTTGTTGATTTTCTAATAATTGTTTAATTTGATAGCTTGTATCCATCGTTAATACAGTAGATGGGATATCACATCGTAGTGACAATAAATAGCTCACAACGACATCATTACCTGTAGCAACAGCTACTGATAAAGGCGTAATAAAAGGATTTGTCGGTAAACAAGCATTGATATCAAGCCGATTTTCTACCATCAATGCCATCATATTCTGATCATGCCTCATTGCTGCCAAAATGGCTAAAGGAATTTTCTGATTGCTATCGATGAGTTTTCCATGTTTTGCAAATAAATTTACACTCTCCTCTTTTCCTTTGAGAATCGCTTGAGCTTGTAATGATAATGTCTTTATATTCATTCGTATTTCTTTTACCCAATCATTAACTAATTTTGAATTAAGAGAAGTGCTGGAATAACTTTTTACAACATCATTAATTTTACTGTCGAGATATACAACTAGCGCTTGTGTAGTTGGATAGTCATATAATAATGACCCTTCCAATTCGATATATTCTGATAAATCGTCTTTTAATGTTTGACCTATAGAGTCAATATCCATAGAACCAAGACTTAAATCAGTAAAACCCTTTTCTATATTTTCAACAAATAAAGATGGTTGATAGCCAGTGGCCTCTACTAATTTTTTGACAACATAATTTTGAAGATATTTTTTTCTATCGACAATATTCATACTTATGAGCAACGTCCAAAGATTATTACTTGTAGAATGTAATTTTTCCTCCTGAGCAATCAACTCTTGCACTAGTGCATGTTGCCTTCGATTACGCCAGAGGCTATTCCAATCGACTCTGGCAACAGTTAGATGAATTTTTTGAGTAGACACCGCTTCTTCAATTGCTTGTAAACCTTCGTTCACCGTAATTTGATCCATCCCATAGCGACGTTGCTCTTGTGTTAATCCAGCAGCCATCCCTACTTCCGCCCATGCACCGAAATTCAAACGCTGCACGACAAGGCCCATCGCAACACGTCGTTCTGCTAATGCATCTAAATAACTATTAGCAGCGGAATAATTCACCTGACCCGGTGAACCAATGAGCGAAACTAACGAAGAAAATAAAACAAAATAACGCAACGCTTTTTCATTTAACGTTAATTGATGCAAATTCTCACTACC
>JAGKWX010000019.1 GCA_021151585.1 Alphaproteobacteria bacterium
AGAAATCGTTATTGAGCCACCACCGCCGCCACCAC
The DNA here is from genome assembly GCA_021151585.1 of Alphaproteobacteria bacterium. Classification (GTDB taxonomy): domain Bacteria; phylum Pseudomonadota; class Gammaproteobacteria; order JAGOUN01; family JAGOUN01; genus JAGOUN01. The sequence goes on from JAGKWX010000019.1 coordinate 36, forward strand.
CACCACCTGTGCAAGTTGAAGTTGAAGCGGTTGTAGAAGAAATTCCTGTTCAAGTTGATGTTGTAGAGTCTGCTGAAGATTTAGAAGATAAACGTAAAGCAGAAGATCGAGCAAGACGATTAGCTGAGGATGAGGCTCATAAGAAAGCGGTAGCTGAGAAAATTCGACAAGATGCTTTACAACAAGCGCATCGAGCAGCGGCGCCTGCAGTGTCACCGGCAACATCTGAAGAAACATCCGCCCATAAAAAACACAAAAAAACGGAAGATGATGATGTTGTTGTCGAAGATCGTTCTGTTAAAAAACGTGAAGTCAAAAAAGGTGAAGCGCCTAAATCGGCTAAACATTTACGTTTGCAGGCTGATAAAATTAGTTTGCATTTGAATGACGAGGGTGATGAAGACGAGTCTATCGTTTATACGGCGCCAAGCACACAATATCGCCGTAGAAAGTCAAAGCAGCGTAGCTCTTCGAGTGATAACAGCAACGTTAATGCGCATGGATTTAATAAGCCAACAGCCAAATTAGTTGCTCGTGAAATTAGCGTACCAGAAATGATTAGTGTGGCTGACTTAGCGCAACGTATGTCTGTTAAAGCAACAGATGTGATTAAGAAATTATTTAGTATGGGCGTGGTTGCAACAATAAATCAATTGCTAGATCAAGATACTTCTGTATTAGTTGTTACTGAATTTGGCCATACAGTTAAATTAACTAAAGATAATGCGTTAGAAGAAGCGTTATTGCAAAGTGTGCAACGCGGTGCTACGGAAGCTATTACGCGAGCACCAGTTGTAACGATTATGGGTCACGTCGATCATGGTAAAACTTCCTTGCTAGATTATATTCGTCGTACAAAAGTAACGGCAGGTGAGGCTGGAGGTATTACTCAGCATATTGGTGCTTATCATGTTGAGACTCCCAAAGGCATGATTACTTTCTTAGATACTCCTGGACACGCAGCATTTACGGCTATGCGTGCACGCGGTGTCAAAGCCACTGACTTGGTGGTGTTGGTTGTCGCTGCTGATGACGGTGTTATGCCGCAAACGATTGAGGCAATTCAACATGCTAAAGCAGCTGGTGTGCCCATGGTGGTCGCGGTTAATAAAGTTGATAAGCCTGACGCAGATCCTGAAAAATTACGTACAGCATTGGTTCAGTATGATGTTCAGCCTGAGGAATGGGGTGGTGACGTCATGTTTGTTAATGTTTCAGCAAAAACAGGGCATGGGATTGATGAATTATTAGATTCGATATTGGTTCAATCTGAAGTGTTAGAATTAAAAGCAGAGCGCGATTGCGCTGCTTCTGGTGTTGTTGTTGAGGCTAAGCTAGATAAAGGACGTGGTGTTGTTGCTACTGTATTGATTCAGAATGGTACATTAAATCAGGGGGATATCGTTTTAGCTGGTCAACAATATGGTCGTATTCGTGCGATGATTGACGAGCTTGGGCACAAGATTCAGCATGCTGGTCCGTCTATTCCTGTTGAGATCTTGGGTTTATCTGGTGCGCCAATGGCCGGCGATGAATTTATCGTCGTTGCTGATGAGCGTAAGGCTCGCGAAGTGGCGCAATTTAGGCAGGGTCAGTATCGTAGCATTCAAGTGAGTCGTCAACAGAAAGCTAATTTGGATAACATGTTTGCGAATTTATCTGCTGGTGTGACGCGTTCGCTTAATATTGTGGTTAAAACGGATGTTCAAGGTTCTTTAGAAGCCTTAAGCGAATCCTTGATTAAACTTTCTACAGAGGAAGTTAAAGTTAAAGTTGTATATGGTGCAGTTGGCGGCATTACTGAATCTGATGTTAATTTGGCATTAGCTTCCGAGGCGATTATTATCGGTTTTAATGTCCGTGCAGATAATACAGCCCGCGAACTGATTGAGCGCGAAAAAGTTGATTTGCATTATTACAGCGTTATTTATGCTGCGATTGATGCCGTAAAAGCAGCAGTCACCGGTTTGACTGAGCCTAAGTACGAAGACAAGATTATTGGTTTGGCTGAAGTGCGAGATGTGTTCCGTTCTTCAAAGCTTGGTGCTATTGCTGGTTGTATGGTTGTAGAAGGCGTAGTTAAGCGTAATAATCCTATTCGCGTGTTACGTAATCATGTGGTGATTTTTGAAGGATCACTTGAATCCTTACGACGTTTCAAAGATGATGCTTCAGAAGTTAGGCATGGTACTGAGTGTGGTATCGGAGTGAAAAATTACAACGATATTCAGCCTAAGGACCAAATTGAAGTTTATGAGCGTGTATTAGTTACTGCTAAATAATTAACAACACCAGCCTCTCTCTTAGGGAGAGAGGCTGGTCGTTTTTTTTACTGCGAAGGTAGGGTGTATGGCAACCAAAGATTACAAGCGTGCCGATCGAATAGCTGAGTTATTCCAGGTCGAGTTAGCGATGCTGCTACAGCGCGAAGTCGCGGACCCACGTTTGAAAAATATAACGATTACCTTAGTTAAGGTCACTGATGATTTGGGTATTGCAAAAATTTATTTCACTTTATTAGAGCCAAGTCAGGAAAAAATCAATGGCGTAATGAAAGGTTTAAAAAGTGCATCTGGCTTTTTGCGCTCTCATTTAGCAAAAATAACTCAAGCACGTAAAGTTCCAGTGCTGGTATTTTATTACGATGATCACATTGATCACGCGAATAAGATGACACGTTTGATTGAGAAAACCGCAAAAGATGACCAACAATATGTAGTCATTAATGACAGTTCTTGTACTCACAGTGAGTAATAAAACCGACATCTACCGATAACACGTGATTCCGCACTTAGCATCGTAGCGAACAACCTTGAGCTGCTAGAGACAAGCGGTTTTCTTGAAATTTACTAAATACAGTCCAGCATGCTCATGTGTTTATATTATATACTACTCTCCAGCCAATTTTTTCGAGCAGATTCAGCAAGCTTGTTCATATCAGGCGTGCTGCTAAATAAAGTACTTTTGCAATCCGACATGGTTTTTTTAAGCTTGCTTTCGAAAAACATGTTGCTAAGGTAGATGGCAACATCCACCAGTGTCGTTATGGCAAAATAGGGTAAAATTTTAGCGTCTAGCCAGGTTGGAATGGATGGGTCATCACTCGATGCTAGAAAGCTAACGCTTATATAGAGGTTTAGTAACAATGTTAGTATGATTGGTAACGGCTTAGGCAGCGAATTTATTATGTAATATGCTAATTTATTAGAACCAAATTTTTCCAACATATAAGTATGGGGTACTTCTGATACAACAGGAAAAACTTCTACGAAGGCGCTGTATATCCCCAATTTAAGGGTATGAACGGAAATATAAGTATAGAAAGGAGGGCTGGTTTTTAGAAAATAGGCCAACAATCCTTTAAAAAAAATTTTCACACTAAAAGTAAAAGCACTCAAAAAACAAGGCAATAAGCCACTACTTATTAATGGCGTTTCCTTTTTTGTTATCCAAGATAATGCACGATACATTTTTATATAGCGAAGTTGTGTTATATCGGTTTTTAATTGCAAGCAAAGCAATAATGGTAAACTAGCATTTTTTAAGCTGTTTAAGATATTGGTTTCCATCTCTTTACTTGCAGAATCGAGGCAGGTAGTCATGTATAAGGTTTTGATTAAATATTCTGAGTCTAAAGGCTGTGTTTCAAAAATTTTAACGAAAGTATAGAAAAAACATAAACGAGTAGTCTCACAGGTGATATGAGGAGTGTAATGTTTTTCGCTGATAATATCGAACAAGTCTAAATCTTTTGGGTTAATGGTTTTGTTATCATCCATTAATGAATTTACCCAAAAAATAAAAATAGCTGTAATGAAATTTATATGGCTTGTATAAGATTTATCGTTGAGTATTTTGCTAGCTATTTTCAAAAAACTTGTATACTCCTTTATGTGTTCTAGTTTTAAGGTTTTTATCTTATCTTTTTCAAGGGTATTGAGAATGCTCGCTTGTAATATATTTAGCTTAATGATGATTTTTTCATCATCACCTGTCGCCAAAGCCATGTCCATTAGCATAATTTTTTCCATGTTGATAATATTAAAGCTAGACTCATCTACTTGGCTGCTGGCACTGTGCTGTTTTAGGTAGAGTTCATTATTCTGCATCGCTTTGATCATTTCTGTTTTGGATTTTCTTAAATATAATTCATGTTTTTTAATATACTGGGCATACGCTTGAAAAAGTTGTGTAATCTTTTCGGTAATATTTTTATCTCTAGTGACGTACAGGCAATCTAATGCAATTAATTTAGTAAAAGAAAATTCTATGGCTATGCTTTTTATGTCATCATCAGTGCCGATAATGTGTTGATTCAGATTGTTGAATATCATTCGGTTAATATTTGCTACCCATAAAAGATCTTCATTGTTGTGAATTTCGTAAGAAAAAAAGTATTCCATTATATTTTTTAGAGGGGTTGTGTTTTTTTGATTGACAAAAATTTGAATTATAACGCTAATAGCACATGTGGTTTCTATGCTGGGCGTGTATTTTTTTAATAAATTATTGTTAATATAATTTCCGATATCGTTTATTAGCTGATTTATTCTCTCATTATACAGAGGCATGTGACTAGTATTTTCATGATCTTCTCGAGGACTTTTGTTCTTCAAAATCATCTCTTTAATTAATAAGTTTATATTTTTTTCTTGCTTCAATATTATTTCTTTTTGTTTTTCATTTTCTCCTATGTTTTTTAGTTGTTGAAATTCATCTAGTTTTGTTCTAATTGTGCTGTTTAGAGTATGGGGTAATGTTTGCAAGAACTTACCCCATCTATTATTTATAGGGGTGTCTAGGAATAGATTTTGCCTTACTAGTGCAAATACTTGCGCAATATCAGAATTTTCATTCTCTAGCATTTCACACAGTCTATCTATCCATTCTTCATCTGAAGTTTTGGTGTTTTCATCTTCAATTAAATAATCGGTGCTATGTTCACATTTTTTAGAAAAATATTCACTTATTTCTTTTATTGATTCATCATTGTCTTTTTGAACTATACATACAGTGTGACGCGCTCTTGTAATTATCATGAAGAATTGTTGTAACAGCATTGATTCATGTGTGCTGTTGATGTTTTCTCTACGTTTGATATTAGGTTGAGCCCGCGCAATATCATTAGAGAAATTTAATTGGTCAATTGCCTTTAATTTGCTGTTAATTTTTCGCCATACCTCTTTGTTGGATGTGTTAAAAGGTTGGTAGATAATAGCGCAATCAAATTCTAAGCCGGGTAATTCTGATGGATGGCAAACGATGTATCCTGGGAAGAGATTGTGTACAATCGTTTTTTCTGCTTCGCTAATAATGATAATTTCAGTTTTCTTGAATTTAGTTAGTATTGAATTTGTGGCCTCATGGTTATTGAAAATAAAAGCATGGCCTTCTTGTTGCATAGGCTGTTTTTGTTCTCGCTCTTCAAGGCTGTGATCTGATAATATATCTCTCAAGTCAAGCGTGTGAAATGCAAGATTGCTTACTTGCTTTGAGCAGCGATAGCTCGTTTCAAGTCTGAATATTTTGCTGTTAGGGTGCGATATTTTTTGTATATTATGTTTATACCTAAGTGTCGATCTTCCTGATGTTACATTTTGATTTTCATCCATAAATAAGTACAATTTTTGCGATCTTTGAGCCAAATGATATGTATAGTTTACGGAAAGAAGCTGGGCTTCGTCGCATATAATGATAGGCTTTTCCGCTGCATTTTCAGTGCTCCACGATGATATGTTGTAATCAAAGATATTTTGATCGCTAAGATAGTTTCTATACTTATGTAATAAGTTAATGAGGACGTTTCTTATCTCGGGGCGTATTTGTATGTCAAAATATGAATTTGATGCGATAACTAATTCTTTTGAGTCATGATAATAGCCATTAAGTGGTGCGATGAGCATGAGCTCGTTAAATAACGACTGAACAAAAAAATTAAATTTTTCTTGTTTTTTAGTAAATTCAATAGGAAATTTGCATGCTAGCTCTAATTGAATATATGTATCTTTTTGATCTTTTTTGGGTAGTTCTGTAGGTAGTTTGGTTATTTTTTCATGAGTTTTTATATAGTAAATGAAGTCGTCGAGGCTGTTTTTTATATCTATTTCTGTTGAGCCGAGCATTGCTCTTGCATATTCATCCACTGTCACAAATGAGATGTCTTTGAGGTCGAGATTTTTTTCGTCTTGCAGGCTTTCTAAATCTTCTTGAAGTTTATCAGCTAATTTTTTGGTTTTAGATAATACTATGATAGGCTGGTTGTTGCTTTGTTCCACTCGTATATCTTCAATCATGAGTACAGCTGAAGATGATTTTCCCGTACCTGGATTGCCAGTCGCCATAAAGGAGTCTGTGCATTTAATTAATGCTTGTTGTGTTGTATCAAGCTCTATTAGGTGATGACGAAATAGTCGTGCTGGTTTGATCTCAAGTTCAAAATATTCTTGTTCAGTTTCTTGTGGTGCAGGAGTGGCGTTTAATTCTATTTCAGAAAATCTGAGAATGTTATTATTTTTAATAGCGTTAGTTAAATTTCTCATTTCAGCTATAATTCTGTTATAGCGGTGATTTTCCATAACGTGCAATAAGAACAAAGAAGGTTGGTCGTGGCCTTCTAGAGTGTGTATTGCAATAAAGAGTCGTTCTTTAATGTTTAGCCTTAGCGTATACAGTTTGTGTGCTTTTTGGTCTAGTTTGGCTGATAGGGTGTGTGATTCTTCCAGTTTAGCGATTGCCTTGCAAATCTTGTCGTATTTTTCATAAAAAATATTTTCTTCGATGCCGCTATAAATTTTTTTCCACATAATTTCATTATAATTTTTATTTATATTTTTATATTAATTTAGCACGGTAAGATTAAGAAGGCCTTATGGTTTACCAATATTCTGTGTTTGGTGTTATATGTGCACGTTGCAAGCGTAAGATATTGACAAAATATCATCTTAAAAAACGGTTTATTTTTTTTCGGATTATGGCATTATCCTAGGCTCGGTGCATTTAGCTGCTGTTTCAGGCATTCACTGCGAAATTTGGGATTATCTATTAATTATTTTTTTGAATATATTTATGAAGCGTAACATTCACGGTATTTTTCTCCTTGATAAGCCTCTTGGTGGCTCTTCTAATCATGCTTTACAACAAGTGAAGCGCTTATTTAATGCGTCTAAGGCGGGGCATACCGGCAGTCTCGATCCGTTAGCCACAGGAATGTTGCCTATTTGTTTGGGGGAGGCAACAAAATATTCGCAGCATCTCCTTGATGCGGATAAGTGTTATGAGGTCACAGCTCAGTTGGGTATACGCACAGAAACGGGGGATTCAGAAGGGCGATTTATTGATATGTCTGGTAATTTATTATTAGACGACAGCTCCGTTTATTTGGCTAGTCTCGATTCCGCTCGTCTCATGCCTGCTGATATAGACATCGAGCAGATGTTGCAAAAGTTTACTGGCGAAATACAGCAAATTCCCCCAATGTATTCAGCTTTAAAGTATAAAGGCCGGCCCTTGTATGAGTATGCGCGTAACGGCGAGACCATTGAGCGTGCTGCACGTACTGTCAGGATTTATACCATTGAATTAATTAATCGTGGCTGGGTTGCTCACGCTCATCCTGGTCAGTCTGGGTGCGGAACAGTGAATTTACCTACTATTTCATTGCGTGTCCATTGTAGTAAAGGTACGTATATTCGTAGTCTGATTGATGATATTGGCCAAGGGCTCGGTTGTGGCGCCCACGTAACGGCGTTGCGTCGCATTTGGGTTGAGCCTTTTCAGGTATTGCCCATGTTGACGCTGAGTGAGTTAGAGGCGGCGACTGATCGTGATCAGTATTTGTTGTCTGTCGATGCGGCGTTAACAGAATGGCCACAACAAATCTTGACTGAGACGCAGGCGCAGCGCTTATTGCAAGGTTTGCCTGTTTTTGTTGCGGATGCGCCATCTGCTTATGTGCGGTTTTATACCGAAAGACAGCTTTTTCTGGGTGTTGGCTTCATTGCGATGAATGGAGAGGTGGTGAATAAGCGTCTCAGTAATTTACATAGTTTTTCATCACTTACTGCTTGTAGATAATCTAAAATCCGGGTACAATAATTCGCTTAACAGAGGAAAGAGGTCAAAAAGTGATCAACAAATCAGAAGTTATTAGTCAATACCAAGTTACTGGCGCCACAGACACAGGATCGCCAGAAGTACAAATCGCTTTGGCAACGCAGCATATCTTGCGTTTAACAGAACATATGAAAACACATCGTTTTGATTTTCATTCACGCCGAGGCTTGATGCGTTATGTTAGTAATCGTAACAAATTATTAAGATATTTACATAGAAATCATCTAGAGCGTTATCGTGAAGTGATTAAGAAGCTTGAGATTCGTGATAAGTTTTAATCGAGAATTAAAAATTATTCTAGGGGCAGTTATTGGTCGTAGTATCCTATAGGAGCGGCCAGTGACTGCCCTTAGTCATTTAAAAAGAGGAAAAAAAATAGTGAGTATAGTTAGAAAAACATTTCAATATGGCAATCATGCTGTGACGTTAGAAACAGGTCGTATCGCTAAACAAGCAACTGCGTCTGTATGGATAACAATGGGTGAAACCATTGTGTTGGTTTCAATGGTAGCGAAGAAAGAAGTAAAAGAAGGACAAGACTTTTTCCCTCTAACAGTTAATTATTTGGAGCGGACCTACGCGGCAGGGCAAATCCCTGGCGGCCACTTTAAGCGTGAAGGTCGACCCAGTGAAAATGAAACGTTAATTAGTCGTTTGATCGACCGTGCGTTGCGTCCTTTATTTCCTGAAGGGTTTTTTAATGAAATTCAAATCACTGCGACTTTAGTATCTCTTGATCCGCAAGTTCCCGCTGATATTCCAGCAATGATTGGCTCAGCGGCTGCCTTGGCGATTTCTGGCGTACCTTTTGGTGGGCCTATTGCTGCCGCACGTGTAGGTTGTTTAGGTAGTGAATGGATGCTCAATCCATCTTATAAAGATATGGAAAAATCAAGCCTGGATTTAGTGATCGCGGGTACTAAAAATGCGGTACTAATGGTAGAGTCTGAAGCTCAACAATTAACTGAAAATCAAATGTTAGAAGCGCTACGTTTTGGTCATCAACATTTACAAGCCGCAAATCAAGCAATTGAAGAATTTGCGCGTGAAGTTAATGCTCCAAGTTGGAATTGGGTAGCGCCTGAAAAGAATCATGCGTTAATTCAGCAAGTTTCTGACTTGATTCGTTCTGACTTAGAACTGGCTTATCAAATCCAAGAAAAGTTAGATCGTTACAGTCGAGTGAGTGAGTTAAAAGCAAAAGTTATTTCTGTTTTAGCCACAGGCACTGAAGGTGCTCCATCAGCAAAAGAATTGCAAGATATTGTTTTTAATATGGAAAGTGAGATTGTTCGTGGGCGTATTATCGCTAATAAACCGCGTATTGATGGTCGTGATCATCTGACTGTTCGTCCAATTACGATTGAATTAGGTTTGTTACCACGTGCTCATGGTTCTGTTTTGTTTACACGCGGCGAAACGCAGGCTTTAGTGGCAGTGACATTAGGTACAGATAAAGATGGTCAATTGGTTGATGCGTTGACCGGAGAATATCGTGAAACATTTATGTTGCATTATAATTTCCCTCCTTATTGTGTAGGTGAAACTGGTCAAGCTAATGCGCCAAAGCGTCGTGAAATTGGCCATGGTCGATTAGCACGCCGTGGTGTGCAGCCAGTTGTGCCTGCTAACTTGGACGAGTTCCCTTATGTCATGCGCGCAGTGTCTGAGATTACTGAATCTAATGGTTCAAGCTCTATGGCCTCAGTTTGCGGTACAAGTTTAGCTTTAATGGATGCCGGAGTGCCGACAAAAGCACACGTTGCTGGTATTGCGATGGGCTTAATCAAAGAAGGCGATCGATATGCGGTTATTACCGATATATTGGGCGACGAAGATCATTTGGGTGATATGGATTTTAAAGTTGCAGGAACACGTGAAGGTGTGACAGCTTTACAAATGGATATCAAAATTGATGGTATTACCTTTGAAATTATGGAACAAGCCTTATCACAAGCAAAACAAGGCCGTATGCATATTTTAGGTTTAATGGAGCATGCTATTTCCGGACCTCGTCAAGCATTATCAAAACATGCGCCAATGATTTTAACGATTCAAATTAAACCTGAACAAATTAAAGATGTCATTGGTAAAGGTGGTGAAACAATTAAATCTATCACTGAAACAACGCATACAACGATTGATATTTCTGAGACGGGTATGGTAAAAGTTGCGGCTCAAAATCAAGAAGATGGTGAAGCTGCGCTTGAGCGTATTCGTCAAATAACCATCGAAATCGAAGAGGGCGCGGAGTATCAAGGTAAAGTTGTTCGTATTGTTGAATTTGGTGCTTTTGTGAATTTGAAACCGGGTAAAGATGGTCTTGTTCATATTTCTCAAATTTCTGAAGAGCGCGTTAATAATGTTGAAGATTATTTACAAGAAGGACAAATGGTTAAAGTCCGTGTATTAGAAATTGATCGTCAAGGTAAGATTAAGTTGACGATGAAGGGAGTTTAATTTTTCGTTGTTAGTTAATTTTGCCAATAACGACTATGTCGCCCCAGCGAATGCTGGGGCCTGGTCTTATCTGGATCCATCAGATTTAAGACTGGGTTTCAGCCTGCGCTGGCATGACGGTCGTTATTGTCAGTTTTAGTAGAGTGGATGTTCAATGACAGATTGTATTTTTTGCACTATTGCCAATAAAAAAATAGCCAGCCCACTGCTTTATGAAGACGATTATGTCGTAGCCTTCAACGACATTAACCCGCAAGCGCCTATTCATGTTTTAATTATTCCTAAACAACACATTGCCACTATTAACGATGTTAGTCCTGAGCAAGAACTTGTCGTTGGTCGATTGTTTACAGCAGCGAAAATCATTGCAAGAAAATTAAACATTGCCGATGACGGTTATCGTGTTGTTATGAATTGCAATAAACATGGTGGTCAGGCGGTGTATCATATTCATTTACACCTATTAGGTGGGAAGCAATTAAGTTGGCCACCGGGATGTGAATGATGAACACTGTTTTTCGTCAATTGATTGAGCAGATCGGTGAAAATCCTGAGCGTGAAGGTTTAAGAGATACGCCAAAGCGAGCAGCGAAGGCGTTTGCTTATTTAACCCAGGGTTATCAGGAAAATTTAAGCGACATTGTTAATGGCGCCTTGTTTCAGTCAAATATTAACGAAATCGTCATTGTTCGAGATATTGAATTATACTCATTATGCGAGCATCATATGCTACCTTTTATTGGTAAATGTCATGTTGGCTATTTGCCGAATGGCAAGGTCTTGGGCTTGTCGAAAGTGGCGCGTATTGTTGATCATTTTGCGCGTCGCTTGCAAATTCAAGAAAACTTAACGCAGCAAATTGCCGAAGCGATACAGAACATTACCGATGCCAAAGGTGTTGGTGTGGTCATGGAAGCAAAGCATTTGTGTATGATGATGCGTGGTGTAGAAAAGCAGAATTCTGTCATGACCACATCGGTTATGTTGGGGGCGTTTAGAACTAATCCAGCTACACGTTCAGAATTTTTAAGTTTATTAAAATAAGAGAAAAATCATGCAAGTTATTGTTAATATCAGTACATATAAATTTGTCGCATTAAAAAATCTAGAAAAATATAAAGAATATTTTTTAATGTTATGTAAGCATATCGGCTTGTTAGGTACCATTCTTCTTAGTGAAGAAGGTATCAATATTATGGTTGCAGGTACGCGTGAACAAATTGATATTTTTTCGCGTGAATTGCGCAAAGATTCTTGTTTTGCAGATATTGTTTTCAAGGAATCGTTATCTAATTTTGTGCCATTTAAGCGCATGCGAGTACGAATTAAGCAAGAAATTATTACCATGGGTGTCCCATCTGTTGACCGCGTTAATTCTACAGGAAAACATATTAAACCATTGGAGTTTAAGCGGTGGTTAGATGAAGGGCGTGATGTTGTCGTGCTTGATACGCGTAATGATTACGAAGTCGAATTCGGCACATTTAAAAATGCGATTGATCCAAAAATTGATAACTTTCAAGAATTTCCTGATTTTGTAGATACGCTTGATCCTGAATTGAAGGATAAGCCAGTGGTGATGTTTTGTACCGGTGGTGTGCGTTGTGAAAAAGCCTCTATTATGATGGAGCAAAAAGGTTACAAATACGTATACCAAATCGATGGTGGTATTTTGAAATATTTTGAGGAAGCCGGTGGTGAGCATTGGGAAGGCGATTGCTTTGTATTTGATGAGCGCATTGCGCTAAATAAAAAATTAGAGGCAACAGGTGCCGCGCAATGTCATGTTTGCGGCTTTCCAGTGAATGTTGAACAGTTACATTCACCGGAGTACATACCTAACATTTCATGCCCCAAATGCATTAATGGTAAGCCGCATAAAAGAAGGTATGAAAAATTAACTGTAGCGGCTAGTGGCTCTCGTCCTCTTGAACGCACGACAACACAGAATGATTAAACAAGGAGAAAACAATGAGTGTATTTAGTAATATTCCGGCAGGTAAAGATATTCCTCACGATTTTAATGTCATTATTGAAATCCCTAAAAATAGTCACCCGGTAAAATACGAAGTTTGCAAAGAAACAGGTCAATTGAATGTTGATCGTTTTTTAGGAACTAGCATGATTTATCCCTGTGATTACGGTTATATTCCTCAGACATTATCTGGAGATGGCGATCCTGTAGATGTATTAGTTGTTTGCCCATATCCATTAATTCCTGGCTCAGTGATTCGTTGCCGCACGGTGGGTTTATTGCGGACAACAGATGAGAAGGGTGCTGATGCAAAATTATTGGCTGTGCCAGTGAAAAAACTAACTAGTATCTACGATAAAGTTGCAAGCCCTGAAGATTTGGGTTCACAATTGTTAGCTATGATTGAGCATTTCTTCTCGCATTATAAAGATCTAGAATCAGGCAAATGGGTGAAAGTCGATGGCTGGGAAGGGGCTGCTGCTGCTCACAAGGAAATCGAAGAAAGTGTTAAGCGTTTTGAAGAGAGTAAGTAATATTTTTTGATATTACTATTATTAAACAGAGCTATGCAAGGGCAATATTACGCCCTGTTAGTGTTGTAGACTTCATGTTTAACCGACGACGGCATTACCCCAGCGCGCGCTGGGGTATGCTCTTATAACAACGAAAAAAATTGACATCTATTGATTTTTAGAAGGAAATTTCAAGACTGAGTGCTAGCTTGCTTTGGCTCGATTGATGTGAGTGACTTGAGCTTATGTGCTAGGTTTTAACAGCGAAATCAAGGTTAAAAGTTAGCCTTAATATTTTTCTAAGAATTTTTATTTATTATGTGCTTTTATCAATAAATATGAGAGCAGCATGCCAAATATAGATGATAATTCAATTGCTAGAGAAAGTTTGATGTCTTCTCCATCAACTGAAACATTATCAAAATCAAACTTAACCCCATCATTTGCCTTTATTCTTGCTGTGAGTCAAGGGTTGACGGAGTTGCTTCTTTTTGGCTATGCAGTAAAAGTATTAATGCCAGATGGTTTTACGCTCGCTGAAGGAGCGTCATTATACGAAGCTGTTTATAATCAAGCGTATAATTATGCGATTGAGTATTCTAGCCCTACCGATGCACAAGAATATGCGCTCGAACTAGCCTATAATCATTTTAATAACTTTAAGTTTGGTCTTCCATTAACAACGGATTGTTATACTATGCTTGCGGTCCTTTCTTTAGCGGCGCTAAGTGTTGTATGGAAATCTTTTCGATTACTTTTTAATCATTATGCAGGTAATATAGACTTGCGTTACCCATTACCAAGGGAAGATTGTAGTGAAGAAATAATCATGCAGTCACAAGCATTTTTGTCCCAAAACACGGAGCGCAGTCCAGTAATATTAGAGTATTTTTACTTAAATTTAGCGATAGGCAATCAAGAAAAAGAGCATACAACTGCGTATTACATGTTTAGTATATCGCATCGATTGGTGAATAGGCATGTTCACCCTTATCTTCCTAGTTTGTCACAGATTTATTCGTTTTCTTGTGTGGCGATAGTCTCAGCATTATATATTGCGTTAATACAAAATACATACAATACGATTAAAGGCTTGAGTTATTATGAGCAGTATAAAAATGAAAAGTTAGAGTATGATATGGCGCAAAAAGCTAACTACTGTAGTCAGACAGAAGCTAGCATGCTCTCTTGTAATTCTCATGAGTGTGCTTATGGAAGTGAGGCTGCTCTATATGAACAAGTTAATCATATTGGATTTAATCTTCGATTTTGGTATTTAGCTGGACCTATTTTTGCGGCGGCTTTGACGCCAGTGCTTGATAGAGTTTATAAATGGCGCTTTGGTTGTGCCACAAAACTGTCGCCAGTATTTACGTTTGTTCAGTTGGTAGGTCAGAATTTACCAAAGATACTTATATTTAATTTGGCTGTTAATGAATTATTATCCGGTGGTTATGCTATTTACTCAGGCAAATCGTTGTATAATAGCATGTATGAAAAAATGTATATTTATGCAACAACTCCTTTTGCTCAAGGGGGGCTAGGCAAGTCACCGGAGGATGGGGTTGTCTATGCCATGCTTATGGCGTACAATTTTTTCATCGATTTTATCAATCAAAATATGCTGACATGGTCAACGTCGTTGACAATCGCCATTCTTGTATTTGCGGCTATTGATTTAATTATCCGAGCTTTTTATCTGTTAAGTGCGCATCGTAGTGGCTTGATTAGATTAGATTATCCTATTTCTGATGATGAAAAAGAGCAATATTTGTTGTCCTCTCCTAGAGAGTGGGAGGATGAATATTCGCTTCCAACATTTATTGGAGGTAGATATGTAAACAAAGCCGTTGAAGATATTAGTCTTAGAAAGACCTGGGTTCATTGGTTGTATGAAAGGGCATACAGAATAATAAATACAAAAATTCACCGAAAAATACCTAGTTTAGCAGAATGTTATTCGCCCGTTAAAATAACTCTTGTGTCTGTTTTAACAGCTGCAATTATTCTTAATATTTACATTTATATGAAAGCACAGGCTATCTATAATCGACAATATTGGAAAAAATATAACTTACTGGCCAGTCCGACAGATACTGAACAGATGACGTTGTCTTATAAGTCCTATGCGGCCCAGTATGGCGCGGGTTATGCTCTCAATGAAATTATGGCGTTAATGAGTGACAGATTGGGGCAGACATTTTATTTAGCCCCTTTAGTAGCTACAACCGTTATTTTTATTTTAATTTTGATTTTTTTCAATCTAAAAATGCCGTGCCATAAACAAAACACTAGTAATGACAATAAGTCCATTTCCCCTGAACGTGAATCTGAAGATTATAGATTGCTTTCTGATGCTACCTCAGATGCTACCTCAGATGCTGATGAAGAGAGCCAAACGATATGGGCGAATTTTTTTGATTGCGCTACAAAAGTGATATGTTGTGATTCTGCTATTTGCGCAGCCAGGGATTAGTATTATGCAAAATATTATGGCCACCATTAGCTCAACAGATAAACAGATAGAGTCGCTATTAAATTCGTCTTCTACTTCACAAAGAGAAACAGTTGTTATCGATAATGTTTATTATTTTTTGTCGAAAGACATTTTGTACTCTTGCGATAAATATGAGGAGGGCGCGGTTGTAGTAAGAATAGCAGTTGATGGAAATAATCGGCTTTTTGTTATGAAAAGTGTGACAGTTCCTCACTTAACCGTAGATGGCGGCAGTAATAATAGGCAGGTTGCCGCTATTAGATCTAGCTTAAGTAATGAGATATCCAATGCTTATAAGTATAATAAAGTGCCTCATAAGGCCTTGTTAGAAAAAAAAATAGACCAGTATACAGAGTTTAGTTTTATACTGTATTATCAAGGCTATAATGCTAGTATGTTAATTAATTCAGATGATAATATAGAAAATATTTCTTCATTAACTTCTTGGCAATATGCTGATATATCATTGCAATTTATTGAGCGGGTATTCGAAATACATCATGACCAAAAAATACACCGAGATGTAAGGCTTGAGAATTTTGTGGTGGAACTTTTTGAAGATAAGTTGCCTTGTGTTTCTATTATTGATTTTGCCAGTATTCGAGACTTGAAAAATCACTTTGAAGATAACAAGCTCGGTTACTATAAAAGCAAAAAAATTATTAACAGGCCTGAAAATGTTCCAGCTGTTTATCATCAGCAAAGAACGCTTGATACGGTTTATTATGAAAGTATTGCGACAGAGCTATATGCTGCGCTTGTTTCATCAGAAAAAGCTTATAAAAGAATGCTTCTAACATTGTTATCAGAGTTACAAATTCCAGATGTAAATTTATGGCGGAATAGGGTAAATGAATTATTTTCTTTAACCTTGGTTGATTCATCACTCAATAATTTCGAAGAAATTTTTTCAAAAATTTCTGTAGAAAAAAAAGAGCTATACCAAGAGTTAGGTAATTTTATTTTCACTCAAAAAAGACATATTGATAATAGTCGTATGTTATATAATGGCATGTATCATCCAACGTTATCTGAAATAGATATTGCTTCAATTGAAAAAAGTTTGCTCAATCTTCGAAAGCTTTGCTTGAAGATTCTAATAGAATATAGTCTGTTGAAAAAACATGCGTTTAATATTGCTCAAAAAATATATCTAGGCATGCATAGTCCAGCGACATATGATGCCCAAAATGCTTTCACTGAAAGGCTTCTTCAAGATTCAGAATATCAGGCAATTGAATATGATTTTAAATCAAAATTTCCTGAGAAAAGTCATCAGTTAAGCCCAGAGATTATTCTGGATCAACACAATATGAGCCGCTTAGATATCATAGATAGGTGTAGAAATATTTTTTCTGAAACGGTATTTGTCTATAACCTTGTAAGTCTTAAAATAAAATTAAAAGAACTAAAACAAATAATACCATCTAACATATTGAAAAAAATAGAAGGCATCAATGCTGAGTCTGATAAAAATGTTGTGTTAGATGTTAGTCGAAAAATATATGATTTTCTTGAGCAAAGAAATGCTATAGAGGCTAGTGATTTTGAGAGTTGGTATGCTTGTAATATGATAAGCGATGAACTGTGCAGCGAATGCTTTGAACCAAAAGAGATAGCAAGGTCAGCGGCAGCTATTGTTTGTATATATAATGAATACATTAACTTACCTATTGTAGCTCAAGTTCTTTTTCAAGAAGAAAGTTTTCAAATTTCTGATTATTTATCGGCAGTGCAATTCTTTCAATCTCGAGAAAATTATAATCTGGCAAAAAAAATCTACATTTATTTTAATTTTCACCAATCTAGATTTGAAGATTATTATGTCTCAACAAATTCTTATTATGAAAAATGGTGCAATGTTTTTGTAGAAGAAACTTGTCTAAGAATTCTTTCTACGCTTGAGATTGGTGCTTTAACATTAGGTAGAGTGTATAATGATGCTCCTATTGTTAACGTTCTTCAGCCTTGGAAGTTTAAATGTATTTCCAATGGTTTGCTAGAAGTGTGTCGAACACAAGGTAAAGAAGGGAAAGATTTTTATTTGACGCAACAATATATCAATAAAGAGTTTTTGAAATGTATATGGCTGATTTTTTTTAAAGATCAAGAATTATTTAATAATTTATTTTCAAAACTAGCTGCATATTTTTTTAATCGCTCAGAAAACTCTTCGCCAGATGAATATAATAATTTTCTTTCAGATGTATTTAATATGGGTAGCGGCAATGAGCCTAAAAAATCTAATTCATTAGAGTTTTATAAAAACTCTATAGCTATTCGCTTGGTTTTTTCCCTGTTATTTAACTCGATGCCGACTGTAAGCGTTTGTGCCGCTAAAACACTTGCGCAATGGGTTATCCTGCCTAGTTTTTCAACGACATTATCTTTGTTGCCAGCTGATTTTTTCTTGTCTTGTTTTTCGAGTTTCTCAGAGACGGGCTCAGTCTTAAATGGGGTAGTGTTGCCTGAAGAGACAGTTATTCATAGTTTCATATCCCCGAGTCGTGCTAGAGTCAGTCAGGAGGAGTTTATAAAAAATAATACTTGCGCAGTGTATTCTATTTCTTCCGATAATCCGTCCATGCATATGTTGATAAGAAAAACTTTTCCCTGCTATCGTTGTGAAGATGATTTTTTAGACTTCGAAGAAATTCATGCTAAAGCAGAGTCTTTCTACACAACTGACCTTGATTTTTTTGCCACTTCTTTTTTTCCACACTTAATTAAAGTATCGCGAGAAGACTTTTATACAACATATTATACATGGGTTCGGCTTCTGGTTCATCCTGTGGAGCCAGGGCAGTTTGGTTATATGCCGAAAACAAAATCTATGCTAATGAATTATGCAAAATTTGATTCTTCTCATCATTTATTTTATTTAGAAAATTATTACCTTCAAGGCCAGTATCTGTGGCAAGATGGCATGATTTTTTCAAAAAAAAATCAGCTTCCTGCTAAGAAAAAAATTTTAAATGAAAGTCAGTTTTTATCATTACAAGAGAAAGCGGTTGAGGTGTTAAAATTTTGGTGGGCTAATCGATATCCGTGTGCTACGCCAAAAGAAATTTTGTTGATTACTTGTTTTTTATCTGTAGTTTCTGATCGATCTCATGTTGACGAAAAAAATCCTTTTATTTCTCTATTTTTAAATATAGAGTTTAGTGATACGCCGGTATGTAATGGCGCAACTTTTCGAGAATCTTTTCTTCGGGTATGGCCATCATTGTTGCATAATTTTTTAGTTGCTCATGAACGCAATAAATGTGACATAGACAATCCAAGTGAAAATGATATAAGGCTGCGTTCTATATTGAAAAAGAATGACATTATAATTAATAAAATTTTTAATTTTATTAATTTATCTCAGTCTTTATCTGGATTATATTGTTCATATCTTGCTAACGTTTTATCTATGTCATCTATAGAAAGAGGATTTCTGGAAAATTTCATGTCTTTGCATAAAAATAGTGCAGCGCAAAGTAACAACTTACCCAATGTCGTTGCTAACAGTGGCATTGACGTTGGTTGTTATGACAAAAGAACTTGTTCTTTATTGAATAATGGAGCGAGTGGTTTTTTCACTTGTGCATCATCCATCGACTCAGAGTCTGCTGTTATGAGTAAAAAATAATTAAGATGGTATATCTCTTGGCTTGTGGTTGATAAAGTTTTTTAATAATCTCAACCCAAACTCGCTCAAAATGGCTTCTGGATGAAATTGTACGCCGTAAACAGGGTATTGCTTGTGTGCGATGCCCATGATCTCTTCGAAGTTATCGCCTTGTTGTGTCCAGGCGGTTATTTCTAAACACGTGGGTAAGCTTGTGCGCTCAACAATTAAAGAATGGTAGCGCGTTGCGTGAAAAGGTGTTGGTAGGTTTTTAAAAATGCTTTGTTGTTGGTGATAAATTTTTGATGTTTTCCCGTGAACAATCTTTAGGGCGTGTTCTACTTTTCCGCCCAGGGCGTGTGCAATTGCTTGATGACCTAAACATATGCCTAATAGAGGCAGTTTTTTATAGAAAGTCTCAATAATTTCTATAATTTTTCCAGCTTCTTCTGGACGACCTGGCCCGGGAGATAAAATGATATGAGATGGGGAGATTGCTTCAATCTCATGCATGTCGATAGTATCGTTACGCTTGATAATAATGTCTTGCTTTAATTTCTGCAGATATTGTACAAGATTAAATGTAAATGAATCGTAATTATCAATTAATAAAATCATTTCGATATATCCAATAAAAACTTTGCTTTTAGCTTTATTTCTTCAAATTCATCATTTATGTCAGAGTCATATAAGATGCCGCCACCGATGCCGAGCACGATATTATTGTTGTTTGATAACTCTGCTGTGCGAATTGCCACATTAAAACACATATTATTCTCAGGTGTAATATAACCAATTGCACCTGTATAAATACCACGTTGACGATTTTCTAATTGATGAATAATTTGCATGGTGCGAATTTTTGGCGCACCTGTAATCGATCCGCAGGGAAATAAACCTTGAATAATTTTTTCAAAGGTTATATCTGTAGCTAATTTCGCTGTAATAGTTGAAGTCATTTGATGCAGAGTGGCGTAGTGCTCGCAAGTTAATAATTGTGTAACTTCTACCGACCCTGGTTCTGCAATACGGCCTAAGTCATTTCGCAATAAATCGACAATCATGGTGTTTTCTGCATGAATTTTTGGGTCGCTTTGCAAATAAAATTGTTGACGTAAATCATCTTCAATCTCTTGCAGGCGCTTTGCTGTGCCTTTCATGGGTTTGCAAGTGATGATATTACCTTGTTTTTTAAAAAATAATTCTGGCGATATAGATAAAATATTGACTTCTTTAAAGTTTGGTAAAAATGCAGCGTATTCAACGCATTGCTTGTCTAACAACTGGTAAAACAAATGTTCAGGGTTGCCTTGCCAATTGCCATAATAAAAGCTGGTAAAGTTTGTTTGATAGCTCTCGCCATTAAAAAAATGTTTTTTTAGTTCTTGTATTTTTTGCCGATATTCTTTGCATGAGATATTTAGCTTTATGTTCGAAAAAAAAGACTGGTTATCGGCGAGTTTTTTCTGTGCAATTGCTCTGTGTTGATTATTTTCATACAAGAATTGATTCATTGATTTAAAGGCGCGAAAATGTAACAAGGGCGTTTTAAATGCGGTATTTCTTAGCAAAATCGCTAGCGATGGTTCAAAAAAGTATCCTAATTCATAGCTCAGGTAGCCGACTAAATAATAGCCAAGATCTTGCGCTTTTTGAATATTTTCAAATGCAGTGGGCAATTCTTTGTCATTATGAGCAATAATATCATAGAGTTCTTTGTCAAAATGATATGAGTCTTGATGTGGATATTTGTTGTTAATGAATAAGGCCATAAGAGTAGGGTTGCTTTCGGTCGAAAAAATGACTATTTTACGCCTCTAAGATTAAAATTCGCCAGGATAATTTGACTTATGATGCGAAAAACTTTTGTGGTGTGGGATTTGGGTGCAACTAAATGCGCTGCTGCTGTTATTGATTTTGATTTTCATTCCGATGAGTTTGACTGCATTAATACAACGCGAGTGCCATTACGAGATTGTGCGAATTTGGATGAATTGGTTGCTAGAATTGAATCACATCTTAATTACTCAATGGCTGATGCTGATGCTATTTGTATTGCTGCTGCTGGTCGCTATAACGGTACTGAAGTTGAATTGGCGACCCCTTATCCATACCCTATGGATTTTGCGCGTGTAGCCAAGCAAAACATTTGGCGCAATATGGAGATCGTTCATGACTATGTTCCTGTTGCCTGCGCAACTTATACATCTTATTTGCAGCAGCCAGGCAATGTTAAAACATTAGTTGAAGGTAAACCAGAGCGTTTTGGTCGAAAAGTTGTGTTTGGCTTGGGAAGTGGCTTGGGCTTGAAGGATACGGTTCAGCTACCTAATGGTGATTTCTGGCTGGGTAGTAATGAAGCGGGGCATATTGGTTTGACATTTCCTCCCAAAGCGAATCTAGAAAACGAAGAACGTCATCGTGATTTTGTGCGTTTTTTAATACGTGAAAGTGGTTTGCCTGATGGTGAAATTTTGACATTTGAACAGATTTTATCTGGCAAGGGTGTTGCGCGTATTCATCATTTTTTAACTGGTCAGTCCGGCCTTACGCCGGAGGAAATTGGTCGTGGTATGACTGAGGGTGAAAACGCTGAGACTTTAAAAATGTTGGCGTGGTATGTGGGTTTATTTATTGGTACAGTGCAGTTAATGTTTATGCCCAGTGGCGGCATTTGGTTTACTGGCGGCGTAGTTTTAAAAAACCTCGGGCTCTGTGATCAGGAGGAGTTATTTCAAGGTATTTATGCTTGTCCTGCCTATCAAAAAGATAGGCAACAGTTTCCTTTGCATGTCATGATTGGGCAAGATTACGCTCTCATGGGGTGTGCGTATTATGCTTCTCGGCGTTTATTGATTCCTCAAAAAATTGTTGATGTCGCGCCGGCCTTTCGTTTTCGGACATCGAGCTTTCAGGCGGGTGATTAGTCTAGATTTCGAGATTAAAATTTAATACGCAAGCTTAATATATTGAATATGCGCAATGGTATGTGTTTGAGAGATCTGAGTGTTGATGATATCTAAGTGGCGCCCTGGGCAGGAATCGAACCTGCGGCCTATCCCTTAGGAGGGGATCGCTCTGTCCACTGGGCTACCAGGGCTATGAGATTGTTCTAACAAGTTATCTGTTTCATTAAAATTTAGCTGATAATTCTTAATTATTGAGCAATAAAATGTGTTTTTTCAGTCGTGTAAGGGTTGCGCCTCATGTTTTTTGAGCTTAGCTTTTGTGCGACTGCAAAGAATAATTGTTTATTGGTACCGAGGGCCGGACTCGAACCGGCACGGTGTCACCACCACCTGATTTTGAGTCAGGCGCGTCTACCAATTCCGCCACCCCGGCAACATACTATTTTGTTGACTCAAAACGAATAGAGAGTATACCAAAGTTGCAGAGAAGGTCAATTCATTATTTAGCTTAAATTAAATTTCGGCAGCTCAGCAAGGATGTTAACCGTGGAACTTAGATTGAAGATAATTATGCTGACTCAGTTATAGCCCGGCGCGTCATGATTAACAGTATACTTATCATGATAAACCCTAATGCTGAAATGAGTGGTAATGTTACAAATTTACCCCACATCCAGTCGATATGGTTGCAACTTGGTCCGCTGCCACAGACATTAATGGGGGCAAAGCCAGGGATCATTTGTTCAAGATATTGATACAGTGCAAACAATGTTCCTAGCACGGTTAATGGAAGACTATATATTGAAATTTTATTGTCGTCGCGAAAACAAGCGATACCCAAAATAATTGCCAGTGGATACAAGCAGATACGTTGATACCAGCACAGAGCGCAAATTGGCCACTGGAGTATTTCGCTTAAGAATAAGCTGAGCAAAGTGCCAAGTAGGCTTATCAGCCATGCTAAATACAGTGTATATTTTTTCATAATTATATCATTTGTATATTTATTATATAATATTACATTAAGGTTTGAGGAGTAAACTCTTTATTCTTATAAGATTTCCGTAAACGTTTTTTAACGAATGGGGTAGGGTATGGTTCAGCATGAAACTAACAGTGAAAAAATATATAAAGAAAAAGAACGACTGACAAAAAATGCAAAAATCGCACGCTCAGAATATGGGGGATTTCTAATTGTAAGGTATGATGAGCAAACAGTTTTAGCACAAGACATCGAGAAGAGCTGTAGCCCTGATTCATGGCGTAGGCTTATGTGGGATGTCTTATTTAATGAATTTTATTTTATATTGCTCTGCAAAGCCCATGCAGAGGCAGCGGCCAACCGATGGAAATTTTGGCGAAATAAACCTTACCAAGATCTTTTGCAAAAATATGAGAGTTTTCTCAATCAAAAAAATGGTAACTATGGGGAGTTAATCAACGATTACTCAGTAACGCTACAGAGACTCATCAATGATTTTGAAGTTCAATCGGGAAATGAGGATTTCAGGGTTTTTTACAATTATATAAATGAGTATCCTTCGTCGAAAGGCTCTAAACAAGATGCTTTGCCTAATTATCCTATTTTATCACGTTTTTATGGGCGATACCATGATCAGGCCAATGCGCGCATAAAAAAAGCGACAGATTTATTTCAAATGCAATATAACCTAATGCAGAACGTATCCGATTTTCTTGATGGAAAAAATCCAAGTAGGCACGAGGCATCAGAATCTTCGCGAAATCAAGGCGCAAGAGCTGATGCGTCTAACTCACCAGGTAACAAAGCTGATTCCATGATAACTGTAATCGCAAAGCTCTATGGTTATGAGTTTCAAGGCAAGGTTGATCCAGATGCCTTGTTGCGACGTATTAAGACTACAACAGGTAGTCTGGGAGGAGGCTTTTTGTGGTTGAGTCCGCCATTAGAGTATAGAACCATGGAGTATCTTGTTCGGGCTTTTCAAGGAGATCAGAAAGGCATAGATATGGTGGAAGTGTATTGCCGTATTGAACAACTCCGTAAGCTGAAAAAATTCTCCAAAAATCCCCAAAATATGAAGAGATTGGAAGATATGTTTGCGGATATTCGTCTTGAGAACTACCAGGCTAAAATAAGTGATTTTTTTAAGGAAAGTGATGCGGAGACTAAGTTTTCTCAATCTTTGAAACAGCAGGAAGAGAAGTTGAGTCAAAAGCGGAATGAATTGCAGACGTCGCAAAGGGAGTCAAGGAATAATAGTCACGGCAAGGTAAACCAGGCGGATTTTTCAAACAAACGTGCTGAACAACAATGTGTAACAGCATCGAATCTGCGGGCATCGAATGACGTGCGATCTGTGCCAAAGAATAACAGTCAAAACAACAATACTGCAAGTCAGCCAGCGACTCAATTTTCTCCCTCTTCGAAACAGCAGGAAACAGGCTTGCTTAGACCGGTGCAGACATGCAATGAAATGAATAAACAAACGCAAGAGTTGGAATCGAAGCCAAAGAATAACAGCCAAAACAACAATACTGCTGAACAACAAGGATTGCCTCATACTGATGTTGCTTCTTCTTTTTTCTCATCGACATCAGGTTTGTACGGTAGACCAAAAGTTTGTCGATCCGGTATCTTGAATAGCCAGGTTGGTGATGAGTTTTCAGAAAATCAACGCCAGTCTTCGACCAGCAAGACGGTTGAGATGAATACTAGCACGTCTCACCTGAACCCCGGCGAGGTTATGCCTAGTTTATCTGCTGCTGCTCATGATGTTTCTGAGGGTATGTCTGCTGTTTGTGCTGCTGCTTCTGAGAGCATGTGTGCTGCTTCTGAGAGCGTGTCTGCTGTTACTAAGAGTGCTTGGTCTTACTTTGCGTCCGGTTACGCGGCGCTTTCTTTGGGCGACGAAGCTCTCGGCAATTCGAAGCACGGCGCTAAGAGATAACGATGATCTCTAGCGCATGATACGCCTGTTGCTTGATATAATAGCCTGGTTTGTCTTGGTTGCGACTAGGCTATATCAAATATCTGCCTTAAAGCTAAATAATCTCAGGCTATACCCAGTAGCTTTTAGCCAATATTTCTAGGATAATATTTGCAACGCGTTATTATCATCGGTTTTAATTCATTGAAACGGAAACATTCAATCATTATTGCTTGTATTTGCCTCTTAGTCATCGTGCTTGTTGGGCTTTCGGCGTTGTGGCATCAAAAATCAGACTTCCCCATTCGTCACGTGGTTGTGCGTGGTATCTATTGGCATGTTTCCGAAGAAAGTTTAGAAACTGTTATTACTCCTTACGCTAAACGCGGCTATTTTTTTGCGAATTTATTTTCTTTGCAAAAAAAACTTAAGCAAGATTTACCTTGGATTGAATCGGCGACCGTTACGCGAGAATGGCCTGATAAAATAGTCGTTGCCTTATCTCAAAAAACGGCTGTCGCCGTTTTGAATAAAAATAGGTTGATTTCATCATGCGGTGATGTTTTTGCACCACCGGTCATTACTTTTCCGCCAGATTTGCCAAATTTTATTGGTCCGCCACAACAAGCTGCGGAAATGTTGCAGCGCTACGGTTCTTTTACTTCTGCCGCTAATTCTGCTAGTTTATCAATCATTCAGCTTACATTATCGCCTGATGGTAGTTGGAGTGTAGAATTAAGCAACAAAATTGTTGTCATACTCGGTGACAAAGATATACTGACGCGCTTTCAGCGCTTTATTAAAATTTATCAGCAAGTATTTGTGCCGCAGCATCGCGAACCGAGCTATGTTGATATGCGTTATAGTCATGGCATGGCTGTAAACTGGGCGCGATCGTAACATTGAAGAAAAAAGTAAGGGTGGGCGGCATTGGCTGCTTGTGCGTTTAAAATGGAGAAATACATGTCATCAAAGAAAAAAGCGGGCAAGAATTGTATCGTTGGTATTGATATAGGGACATCAAAAATTATTTGTATCGTCGGTGAGGTTGGTGAAGACGGGCGTTTACATGTTATTGGTCTTGGCAAACATCCTTCAACTGGCCTTAAACGCGGTGTTGTCGTTAACATTGATTCGACAGTGGCGTCGATTCAAAAGGCGGTTGAGCAAGCGGAGGAGATGGCGGGGATTCAGATTCGAGATGTCTATGCGGGTATTGCTGGTAGCCATATTCGTAGCTTCAATTCGCATGGCATTGTGGCAATTAGTGCAGGTGAAGTTGTTCATTCTGATGTTGATCGTGTTATTGATGCGGCCCGCGCTGTTGCTATTCCAGCTGATCAAAAAATTCTTCATATACTACCGCAAGAATTTATCATCGATCAGCAAGATGGTATTAAAGAGCCTATCGGCATGGCGGGGGTGCGCTTAGAAGCACGCGTGCATATTGTCACTGGTGCGGTAAGTTCTGCGCAAAATATTGATCGTTGTATTCGTCAATGTGGCTTGTTGCCGCTGGATATTATTTTAGAACAACTAGCGTCAAGTTATGCAGTATTAACTGAAGATGAAAAAGATCTTGGCGTGTGCTTGGTTGACATCGGTGCTGGTACAACGGATATAGCCGTCTTTACTGAAGGCGCTATTCGGCATACCGCTGTTATTCCTATTGCTGGTGATCAAGTAACCAATGATCTTGCGATTGCGTTTAGAATTCCACCGCGTAGCGCTGAATCAATTAAGGTAAAACATGCAAGTTGTATGATGCACTTGACCAATGTCAATGAAAACATTGAAATGCTAGGTGTATCAGATCGGCCAACCAAATTAGTATCAGAACAAAAAATTGCACAAGTAGTTCAGCCGCGTTATGAGGAGTTGTTCGGTTTAATTCGTAATGAATTACGTCGTACAGGCTTTGAAGACTTAATCCCGGCGGGCATTGTATTAACCGGTGGTGCATCACGTGTTAAAAATGTGGTTGATTTAGCTGAAAAAACATTTGATATGCCTGTGCGGGTTGGTGTGCCAGAAAATGTTACTGGCGTTGACGACTTTATTCACAATCCAAGCTGCTCAACAGCGGTGGGCTTGTTGCAATACGGTTTAAAGCAATCTTATGACGGTAGTGAGCGTGTAGCACAACAATCAAGCGAATCCTTGTTTACTCGCATGAAAAATTGGCTAAAAGGTAATATGTAAAAATTTATTTGGGATAAAAATATGAGTGAAAATATAATGCAAAATGCTGTCATTAAAGTTTTTGGTTTAGGTGGGGCGGGTGGCAATGCTGTTGACTATATGATGCAAGAAGTCATCGATGGTGTTGAGTTTGTTGTTGCTAATACTGATGCTCAAGCATTGCGTAAGTCTAACGCGGCCCATGTCATTCAATTGGGTGCTGAAGTCACCAAGGGTCTTGGTGCGGGTGCAAATCCTGCAGTGGGTCAACAAGCTGCAACAGAAGATCGTGAAAAATTGCGCGAAGTTTTAAGTGGCGCTGATATGGTGTTTATCGCTGCGGGAATGGGCGGTGGTACAGGAACAGGTGCGGCGCCAGTGGTTGCAGAATTAGCTAAGGAAATGGGTATCTTAACTGTGGCTGTTGTAACTCGTCCTTTTAGTTTTGAAGGTAAGGCGCGGTCTAGCGTCGCAGATGAAGGTATTCGCAAGCTAGCTCAATCAGTTGATTCATTAATTACCATCCCTAATAATAAATTATTAAGTGTCTTAGGTAAGTCTGTTAGTTTATTAAGTGCGTTTAAAGCGGCGAATAATGTATTATTTGGCGCGGTGCAAGGCATTGCTGATTTGATTACTCGG
Source organism: Alphaproteobacteria bacterium (assembly GCA_021151585.1). Lineage (GTDB taxonomy): Bacteria > Pseudomonadota > Gammaproteobacteria > JAGOUN01 > JAGOUN01 > JAGOUN01. Next base: position 27,846 of record JAGKWX010000019.1, read on the forward strand.
CCAGGTCTGATTAATGTCGATTTTGCTGACGTACGCACTGTGATGTCAGAAATGGGGATGGCTATGATGGGTACTGCTATTGCGCGTGGTGAGAATCGTGCGGTCAAAGCAGCAGAGGCAGCGATTGCGAGTCCACTATTGGAAGATATCGATTTAACCGGGGCGCGTGGCATTTTAGTCAATATTACCGCCGGTTTAGATCTTTCTATCGGTGAGTTTGAAGAAGTAGGCGAGGCCATTAAGAAGTTTACTTCTGACAATGCAACAGTTGTTGTCGGTACAGTGATTGATCCTGATATGCGTGATGAAATTAAAGTGACTGTCGTTGTCACCGGTCTTGGTCGGGATGTTGAAACATCAACAGTAAAAACCACTGCTGGCGTACGTCATCGTCACGATGGCTCAGTGGATTATCAGCAGCTAGATCGTCCTGCTTATTTACGTCAAGCAGTGACTGCTACGCCGACATTTACAATAAAAGAGCCGTCTATGCGTGAGCATGTAGCAGTGCCTGTTCGTGAGCGTGAGCAAGTGGCTAATCCATCGCAAGATCTTGATTATTTAGATATTCCGGCCTTTTTGCGTAAGCAAGAGGATAGTAGCGTTTGATATATTGTTTCTATAATTCAGTCGTGGAAAGCGAGTGTTTTTGTCGCTTTTCTTCGCTGATCTAGGCGCCTTCTATGCAGGATGTTTTGCTGGGTTCAAGTTAAAGATCACATAAAAAAGGTAGTAGTTTTGCGCAAAAAATCTTGGATGACATTAGCTTGTTTTATTATTTTATTTCAGTCAGTTAGTTTTGTTCTCGGAAGGTTAACTCAAGAAGCTATTCCAAATTGGTATATTTATTTACATAAATCTTATTTGACACCGCCAGGCACCGTGTTTGCCATTGTTTGGACTGTTTTATATCTGTTTTTAGCTGTGGTTGCGTGGATATTGTTCGCTGCTAATCAAGATTCGTTTAAACGCTGTAAGCGTTTATTTATACTGCAGACTATTCTGAATTGGTGTTGGACACCATTGTTTTTTACTCTTCATGCCCTGGCATGGAGCAGTGTATGCTTAGTGTTGTTATTGTTGTTGAATGCGATGTTGTTAATTCGATCATATAAACTGAAAAAAATTATTTTTTGGTTGTTATTGCCATATGTTATTTGGTTATTATTTGCTTGTTACCTTAGCTTGGTCATTACTATTATGAATTAGAGATAAACATGAATATTCTTATTGCGGGCGCATCTGGTTTTGTTGGCAAGCTTGTAGTTGCTCGTTTGTCTAAAAAACATAATATTACAGTGCTCGGTCGAGAGCTAGCAAAGCTTGAGATGATCTTTTCTTCTGATATTAATAAGGTGACCTGGGACGCCTTAGATACGTTAGATGCAAAAAAATTTGACATTATTTTTAATTTTTCAGGTTTCAATATTGCTGATAAACGTTGGAATAAAACGATCAAACAAGTAATTGTTGATTCGCGAGTGCATAGTAATCAATGTTTAACTAAGTGGTTGATTGCATATGGCGCTAAGCCTAGATTTTTTTCTGCCAGTGCGGTAGGGATCTATGGTGCTTATGAAGATGATGGGCGCGTTTATGATGAGATGAGTAGCCTTATATCTTCCCAAATAGATTTTTTACAAGATGTAGGGCGTCGCTGGGAAGAAGCTTTGCAGCCTGCGATAGACGCAAATATTCCAGTAACCATTATGCGATTTGGGGTGGTGCTAAAACGCGGCGACGGGATGTTGAATAAGCTCGAACTGCCTTTTCGCCTGGGTTTGGGCAATATTCTTGGCTCGGGTAGGCAAGTACTTTCTTGGATTTATTATGAAGATTTACTGGCTGCGATAGATTTTTTAATGGCTAACCCACAAGCCGTTGGCGTATTTAATCTTACTAGTCCTTATCCTGTGTCACAGAAAGAATTTGCTCAGACGCTCGCTTCCGTATTAAAAAGGCCGTTATTTATTAGATTGCCAGCGACGGTAGTTAAGGCGTTATTTGGTGAGATGGGAGAGATTTTATTAGTGAGAGGGCAGAGAGTCTTGCCTGAGCGTCTACTTCAGTTGGGCTTTTGTTTTGAGTATGCCCGTATTGATTCGGCGTTGAAACATGCTCTGCTTGATGCTTTTTAATGCTTCGGTTAACGTATTGTGATACAAGCTTGTTGCGTCAATCTAAGTAATTTGCGATCAACTTGTGTGTTATAAGTGTAAATTTTTTGTAAAATCTGGCCGACTTTCTTGGTATATCAACGACTTGTCCCTATAATCCATGCAATTAGTTTTTTAATTAGGGTGGTTTTGATGCCTCATGCAATTACGTTTAAACAGCGTACTCTAAAACATGCAGTCACAGCGACTGGCGTCACTGTTCATAGTGGCGAAAGGGCAGCGCTTGAGTTATGCCCAGCGCCAATAAATACAGGCGTTATTTTTCGTGTGCATCACAATAACTGTGTGACTGAAATCCCTGCTTTGAGTCAATTTGTAGGCGATACTCGTCTTTCGACGACCTTGGTTCGTGGCCATGCTAAGATTTCTACGGTTGAACATTTGCTTTCAGCAGTGGCAGGTTTGGGTATTGATAATTTATATATTAATGTTCATGCGACTGAAGTTCCGATTATGGATGGTAGTGCAGCACCTTTTGTATTTTTAATGCAGTCAGCTGGGATTGAGGAGCAAAATGCGCCTAAGAAATTTATTCGCATTAAAAAGCGTGTAGAAGTCAATGCGGGTGATAAGATGGCGAGTATTGAGCCCTATAATGGCTTTAAAGTAACTTGTGAAATCGCATACGATCAAAAAGTGATTAAGCGCACAAAGCAGCGCGAAACCTTGGATTTTACAACGACGTCTTTTGTTAAGGAAATTAGCCGCGCGCGTACTTTTGGTTTGTTGTCCGAATACGAACAAATTCGTGCCATGAATTTAGCGAAAGGCGCCAGCTTGGATAACGCCGTTGTGGTTGATGATTTTCGTGTCCTAAATGAGGATGGTTTGCGTTATTCAAATGAATTTGTGCGTCACAAAATTCTTGATGCGATAGGTGATTTGTTTCTTTTAGGCGGTACCATTTTAGGTGCTTTTGAGGGCTATAAGTCAGGGCATGCGGTGAATGATCAGCTTGTTAAAGCTGTGCTTGCTGACAAGGATGCATGGGAATATGCGACTTTTGAAGATGAAGCAACAGAAATGACACCGTTTGTTTTATTTAGGACGACGTTGGCGGCGGCTTAAGTAGTGAGCTTTTTTAATGCTTCACTGAGTTCTTCGGCGTGAATATTTTCCGCTAATGCCATCAATTTATTTTTAATTTTTGTGCTTATTATTCTTGCTTTATTTTTTTCATACGTGATTTCTTTCGTTGATTTTATTGGCGTTACGCTAACTTTACACTGAATAGCGTTAAACTCAATCTCGGGTATTTCTCTTCTGAGTGTTTGTAAAAAAATGACAGAAGAGTGCCGAATTTGTGTCGCGAAAGCAGCGGTTGAGACGCTGAGATAGACAATGCTCTGTGAATATTTAATAACCCGATAATGTTGTTTATGCTTAGTAAATAAATCAATTTTTTGCAATGTTTGCTTTATTTTTTCAATCAATTCTTGTCCTTGCATAAGCTTAGACAAGCGTGGCTGTGTGTCGAGGATAATGTTAGAAATTTTTTGCATGATTTGCTCAATTGATCTGTGTAAAGGTGGAAATTCTTTGATACTGCTCTTACTCTGACTTTGTAGACACAGTCACGCGACCTTTTTATACCGATTCTCAAGCACCATCGGTGCTATTGAGCCAATAGAAGAATGTCGATGAACATGATTATAATACACTTCAATATATTCGAAAATACTTTGTTTCTTAGTTTATAAAAGTTAGTCTGAAAACATTCTTAAGACTAAATCAATCGGATATGTTAGTTTTGCCTTGCCAGTCTGGCATTGACTCTAGATTAAATCAGAGAATTTTCTTGATATTTTATAGTCCTTTCACTAAGCTTCTAATTATCATAGATCGCAGTTAAAATGGTAGCAAGCAAGTCAAAGATACTAATGCTAGGCGGTTTTTTTGACTTTTTTTCATGTGCTGTTTACTAGAACGGTGAAGAAAAAATTTAGGTGAATACTATGAACAATTCATTTTACTTTTTTTTCAAAAAAGAATGTCTTGGTGAAATCGAGCTTAAGCATATAAAAGACATATCCTCTGAAGAAAAAATACGTAATTTGCGTCTACAATTTTATCGACAGCTAGAACATGTGCTGGCTGAATATTCACGACGTTGGTTCCGTAGTATTAGTCCGGCTAGCGCCAACATGCTGAGTTTAATGGTGCAGTGCTTGCAGCAGGAGGTGTTTGATGCGGGATATGCTATTGCATTAATTACGCAGTTTATGGCGAAAAAAAACTGGCTATTTAGTGGAGGCCGATTGTATGAAGCTTTGTTGCCAATCTGGGGGCAAGCAATGCGTTTATTATGTCTGGATCAGGCGTCGTTTAATCGCTTCATTGAGCTTTCTGATTTTGCACATGCTTCTTTATTACAATGCTGCGTACATACGCAACTCAGTGAAAATGGCGAAGATCTTACTGAGGTAAGTGTAGGCGAGCATTTGCTAACATTGGCTATGCAAGAGAATCAAGAATATATTTGCACATATTTAATTAATCGTGGATTTTATCCAACGAGCTCTCAGTATTTGCCTGATCGATTTGTTGATATCGGATCAACTGATTTTTCTAATTCTAATTCATCGATTTTATATCAATGCTACGATAGTTTGCAGAGAATGCCATCCTATAATGTAAGTACAATATGAATTATCTTGTCAGACTATGCTTATCGTTTGCGAAATCTGTGAATAGACATAATCTACATAAGTTCTCATCGTCATGGCTATTAAGAATACGAAACTGGCGTATGGTAGATTTTTACACAAGTTTAGATAAATATTTTGATTGAATATCGATATGAAGCTTGAAATCATGTCGACTAGTCAATATCTACTCCAGTATACTAAACGTAAGTTTTTAAATAGAAGTGAATTAAATGCTAGGTTCTTTGTCAAAATTAGTCAGTATAATCTTGGGTAGCCGTAATCAACGTTTGATCAAAAAATACAATCGAAATGTTGCAAAAATTAATCAGTTAGAGTCTGTGTATCAGGCTTTATCCGATGCAGAGTTAACTCAAAAAACGATGATATTTAAACAGCGATTTCAAGCCGGTGAAAGTTTAGATCAGCTGTTGCCGGAAGCTTTTGCGGTGGTGCGTGAAGCTGGTAAGCGCAGTTTGAACATGCGCCACTTTGATGTCCAATTAATCGGTGGTATGGCTTTGCATGAAGGTAAGGTTGCAGAAATGGGCACTGGTGAAGGCAAGACCTTGGTTTCTACTTTGCCAGCCTATTTAAATGCTTTGACAGGTAAATCTGTACATATTGTCACTGTTAATGATTATCTTGCCAAGCGCGATGCTGAATGGATGTTGCCATTGTATACTTTTTTAGGTATGTCGGTTGGCGTCGTTCTGCCAAATAAGTCGCATGCTGATAAAAAACAAGCGTATGCTGCTGATATAGTTTATGGTACAAACAATGAATACGGTTTTGATTATTTGCGCGATAACATGGCGTTTAATTTACAAGATCGTGTTCAAGGTCATTTGAGTTACGCTATTATTGATGAGGTTGATTCTATTCTTATTGATGAGGCACGGACGCCGTTAATTATTTCTGGTGCTGCGGAAGACAGTTCTGCTTTATATATTAAGATTAATCAATTAATCCCTAGTTTTCGACAGCAAACTGACAAAGAGGCTGAAGGGGATTTTTATGTTGATGAAAAAAATAAACAAGTTTTTCTCTCTGAAGATGGCCACGCTACCGCAGAACGTTTGATGCGCGAAGCCGGTTTGATTAAAGAAGAAGAAAGTCTCTACGATGCGACGAATATCATGCTCATGCATCATTTGCATGCTGCTTTGCGTGCAAATTCGCTCTATCAAGCTAATGTTGACTACATTATACAAGATGGTGAGGTCGTCATCGTTGATGAGCATACTGGTCGTACTATGCCCGGGCGTCGTTGGTCTGAAGGTTTGCATCAAGCAGTGGAAGCTAAAGAAGGCGTTCGTATTCAAAATGAAAATCAAACGCTTGCTTCCGTGACATTTCAAAACTTTTTTCGTATGTATGATAAGATTTCCGGTATGACAGGGACCGCCGATACCGAAGCTTATGAATTGCATCAAATTTATGGCTTAGAAGTCGTTGTTATTCCAACGAATAGACCTATCGCTCGTAAAGATTTTCCTGATTTGGTGTATATGACGCCTGAAGAAAAATTTGAAGCTATTCTGCTGGATATTGAAACTGCGCGCGCCAAAGGCCAGCCGGTGCTGGTCGGTACGGTTTCGATAGAAGTATCAGAATTTTTATCCAATCTACTCAGGCAAAAAAACATTCCGCATAGTGTGTTGAATGCTAAATTTCACGAAAAAGAAGCTGAAATTATCGCCGAAGCAGGACGCCCAGGTCATGTTACCATTGCCACTAACATGGCTGGTCGGGGGACAGATATTGTCTTGGGTGGTAATGTTGACAAGGAAATTGCTCATGTGGATAACCCAACGCCAGAGCAAATTGAACAATTGCGAGCTGAATGGCGTAAGCGGCAAGAAGACGTTTTGGCAGCCGGTGGTTTATATGTGATTGGTACCGAGCGTCATGAGTCGCGTCGTATTGATAATCAATTGCGTGGTCGTTGTGGTCGCCAGGGTGACCCAGGTGCGTCAAGATTTTATTTATCACTCGATGATGCTTTATTACGTATTTTCGCAGGCGGCAAAGTCAAGGCGCTAATGAGTCGAATTGGTGTTGAGCGAGGCACGGCTCTTGAGTCGAGCTTGTTAACGCGGTGCATTGAAAATGCGCAGCGTAAAGTAGAGGCGCACAATTTTGACATTCGCAAACAATTGTTGCAGTACGATGATGTGGCTAATGATCAGCGACAAGTAGTATATCAGCAGCGCACACAGTTAATGATGCAGCAAGATCTTTCCGAAAATATTCATAAGATGCGTGAGCAGGTTATTAATGAAGTTTTTGCACAATATATTCCAGAAAATTCGCTTGAAGAAAGCTGGGATACAGTTGGTTTAGAGCATTGTTTGGCAGATGAGTTTGCGACTAAGATTGTTTTGCGTCATGCTGATAATGACGAGCTGTCAGAATCGCGAGAAGAGATGCTGGCAAGAGTTCAAGTTGAGGTGAACAAGACTTTGGCTGAGAAGGCGGTTTCGGTTGATCCTGATCTCATGCGCTCTTTTGAAAAAAATGTCATGCTGCAAACCTTGGATACCCATTGGAAAGAACATTTGGCGTCCATGGATTACTTGCGTCAAGGTATTCATTTGCGTAGTTATGCACAAAAAGATCCTAAACAAGAATATAAGCGCGAAGCATTTGCACTATTCGCGCGTATGTTGGGGCAAATTAAACGACAAGTTATATCAGTGTTATCTAGCTTTCGAGTGCAGGTTCAGGAAAATGCTGAAGCTGTTGAGGCAGTGCAAAGTCAACTCACTGATTATTCTACAAGCTTGAAACAGGATGGTGTTGTCGATATGTCTTCAGCTAATGACGGCGAGAAAATAGGGCGCAATGACCCATGTTACTGTGGTTCAGGCAATAAATTTAAACAATGCCATGGTAAGATATAAATAAATATAGAGCACCTCTTGGTAGGTAATGTTAAACATCTATCTATCTGCGGTTACAATAGTGGCGACTGACACACCCCGGTGTAGGTTGGGGTGAGGCAGTAGTTGGTTGAAGTTGAAATGAAAAAACCAAGAGGCTCTATCGATTTTGTAGTTGTGCACTATTGGTTCGATACCTTGTTGATCTGTATTCGCGAGTCAGTAGCTGCACAATTTCCACTTATATATTTTCTAACATGCTGTTGCTGAGATGTGATATATTAACAATTATTAATGTTTAGTCTCAGTGGAAAGCATTTTTTTTCCAGTCAACTCGCGCTATACTCTGCACCACTTGTTTTATGCGCTTAAAAGGTAGGATATGAACAAAAAACGACCAAAAAATCTTAGTTTAACGACAATAAAATTTCCAGTAACCGCTATTAGTTCGATTTTACATCGTGCTTCTGGCTTTATTTTGTTCTTATTGATCCCATTTTTTCTTTGGGGATTTGCGCTTGCTTTTACTGCTGAAGGATACGCTCGTTTGCAAATTGGGCAAGATTGCTGGGTAATGAAATTCATCGAGTGGTTTTTGTTATCAGGTTTGATTTATCACATTATCGCAGGTGTTCGTCATTTGTGTATGGATATGGGCTTGTTTGAAGAAAAAGTATCTGGGCGAGTGTCTGCCTGGGTAGTGGTGTTACTAAGCGCGGTACTAATTATTTTAGCAGGAGGGTGGTTATTATGAATATGGTGTCAGTTCCACAACAAGGCGTAAAAGATTGGGTTAAGCAACGTGTTACTGCCGTTTTGTTGCTTGCTTATTTAATCATTTTAGCGGTTGTTATTGCCATGCATCAGCCCTTGGACTTTGCAACTTGGCAAAGCATTTTTCATCCACTATGGTTTAAGATTTTTTCTATTATAGCATTTTTGAGTGTTGTTGTTCATGCTTGGGTTGGTATGTGGACAATATTCACTGACTATGTGCATCCATGGGGGTTGCGTTTTGTATTGATGTGGGTTGTAGCGTTAGGATTATTCGCTTACTTCGTTTGGTTCATACAAATTATCTGGGGAGTATAAGAAAATGGCGAGTATTTCGGTTAAAGAATTTGATGCTGTTATTGTTGGTGGCGGTGGCGCAGGTTTGCGCGCAAGCTTGCAAATGGCGGCATCTGGTTTAAATGTTGCTGTGGTCTCAAAAGTATTTCCGACTCGTTCTCATACAGTAGCAGCGCAAGGTGGTATTAACGCTGCATTAGGAAATATGGGTGTCGATGAATGGCGTTGGCATGCATATGACACAGTGATGGGTTCTGATTGCTTAGGTGATCAAGACGCGATTGAGTATATGTGTAAACATGCTCCAGCAACCATTATTGAATTAGAGCATATGGGCTTACCCTTTTCACGCACAGAAGAAGGTAAGATTTATCAGCGTTCATTTGGTGGTCAAACAACAAACTATGGAGAAAAAATTGCACAGAGAACCTGTTGTGCATCAGACAGAACAGGTCATGCTATGTTGCATGCCTTATATCAACAAAATGTTGCTGCTAAAACCAATTTTTTAAATGAGTGGTTTGCTATTGATTTGGTTAAAAATAAACAAAATCACGTCGTAGGCGTTATTGCGATGTCCATAGAGACGGGTGAATTGACTTACCTAAAATCCAAAGCGACTGTTATTGCGACTGGCGGCGCTGGTAAAATTTATAAATCAACGACCAATGCGCATATCAACACCGGTGATGGTATCGGTATGGTGCTGCGTGCCGGCTTCGCGGTGCAAGATATGGAATTCTGGCAATTCCATCCAACAGGCGTTGCCGGTGCTGGTGTGTTAATTACTGAAGGCGTGCGAGGTGAAGGCGGTTATTTAACCAATGGTTTGGGCGAACGTTTTATGGAACGTTATGCGCCGCATTTAAAAGATTTGGCTTGTCGTGATGAAGTGTCACGCGCATCTATGATGGAAATTCGTGAAGGTCGCGGTTGTGGTCCGAATAAAGATCACGTTTTGCTGCATCTTGATCACTTAGGTCTAAAAGTTATTGAAGAACGTTTGCCTGGTATTCGTGAAATTGCGAAAACCTTTGCCGGCGTTGATCCGATTAAAGATCCGATTCCTGTGATTCCAACCTGTCATTATATGATGGGCGGTATTCCAACCAATCCTTTGGGGCAAGCAATTACTGTTGATGCGAATGGCAATGATGTTGCGATCGAAGGTTTGTATGCAGCGGGTGAAGCGGCGTGTGTATCTGTTCATGGTGCAAATCGCTTAGGTGCGAATTCATTGTTGGATATCGTGGTTTTTGGTCGCGCGATTGGTTTGACGCTTGAAAAATCCCTCAAAGAAAACAGAGAAGACGTGTCAGTGAGTGATGACGATATTGAACAAGCATTAACACGTTATAACCGTTGGCAAAACAATCCTGAAGGCGGTGAAGATCCTGAAGTCATTCGTACAGAAATGTGTGAAATTATGCAAAACGATTTTGGTGTTTTCCGTACAGCTGAGCATATGGCAACAGGCTTAGAAAAATTAAAAGCTTTGCGCGAACGCTTACAACAAGCGTCTTTAAAAGATAAAAGTAAAACCTTTAATACTGCTCGTGTTGAAGCGATGGAAATGGATAATTTGATGGAAACAGCCTATGCGACGGCGAAACTAGCTAATTTCCGCACGGAAAGTCGTGGTGCGCATTCACGTTTTGATTATCCAAAGCGTGATGATGCAAACTGGTTGAAGCATACGGTGTATATTAACGATGGTGAACGCATTGCATTTCGTGAGGTTAATATGTCACCAAAAGAAATGGCGCCTGTCCCAGTCAAAGAGCGGGAACATTAAAAAAACATCACCTCTCTCTTTTGTGGAGAGGTGAAGATCGTTAATGAGTAAATGAGGTGAATAAATAATGAGCGAACTAACAACTTTTGAAATCTACCGCTATAACCCTGATGTTGATACCAAGCCGTATATGAAGACATATCAGTTAGATTTAAAAAAATATAACTGCATTATGGTCCTCGATGCTTTGGTAGAATTAAAGAAGCAAGATCATACATTAACATTCCGTAAATCATGTCGCGAAGGCGTTTGTGGTTCAGATGGAATGAATATTAACGGCAAAAATGGTTTGGCTTGTATTACCCATTTATCTTCATTAAAAGGCGCATCTAAAATCACCTTGCGACCATTGCCTGGCATGCCCGTCGTGCGTGATTTGGTCGTTGATATGACGCAATTTTATAAACAATACGACAAAGTTAAGCCGTATTTAATTAATGATCAACCACCGCCTGCGAAAGAGCGTTTACAGTCACCAGAAGATCGTAAAAAGCTCGATGGTTTGTACGAATGTATTTTATGTGCATGTTGTTCGACATCGTGCCCATCGTTTTGGTGGAATCCCGACAAATTTGTTGGTCCGCAAGGCTTGTTACATGCGTATCGTTTTATTGCAGATAGCCGTGATACAGCAACGCAAGAGCGTTTAGCGGATTTAAGCGATCCATTTAGTTTATTCCGTTGTCGTGGCATTATGAATTGCGTCAGCGTATGTCCGAAAGGATTAAATCCAACAGCTGCGATTGGGAAAATCCGTTCAATGTTGTTAAAAGAAAGTGTTGGTATTAACTCCAAAGAGTAAAAAATAGATTTGATCGATCTATCAATCTAGGGTCAGGGTAAATTGACGTATCAATTTCCTCTGACCCTGTTGTTTTCATTGTTGTCTAGAAAAAAAACAGAAAATAACAGAAGTACTTTAGTAGAAATGTTGCATGAAGAAGTAATAAGGTGATATAAAAATCTTAACCTGGATGAGTTTGACAGGAATGAAGTTAATCGAATCATTGGAATACCTTGATCGCAATTCAATCTGCAATTTTTCAATTAGTCGAGCTCGATCTCCAGTATATTTACTGGTATTTTTTTGTTACAAACCGGCAAAAAAAATTTTAAGCATTGATAATGACTATGTATTTATTTTGTAAGCCGATTAATTACTATATCATCTGGCTAAATAGTTTATTATAAATATAAAAGCGAATTTCAATAATAAAATTATGCTTATAAAATTGACGCTTTTTCACCTTATAAGGTACAGTAAAAAAAGAATATAAACATTCGATCATCACGCTCGAAGTAACGGTTTAACTAACCATCACTACAACAATAACCATCACAAAGAGCTCCATTAGGATAACAGCATGCTCCATTCAAGTTGAACTCTGAACAGCTAGAGCCAGAGGAGCCGGCAGCGCATTGACTGCTTATTGAATTGGCGGTATTGTTTTTGTAACATATGCCCGTGCAGGCGCAAACATTTTCACCCGCTGCTCCAGTGCAACAAGGATTTTGACCGGGTTCGTTACCGCAAGCAGGATAATAGCCTGTAGGTATCTGTTGATTATTAGACCCGCTTCCACTGCAGTTATTGTAATCAGTGGTGCCCTTTTGTGGAACACAGCAGAGAGTATTTGCAAAGGAAGAAATAAAATAAAAAACAAAAAAAGAAAGCACAAATGCCTTTAAATAATTGATCATTTATTTATCCATATTATTAATTATTACACTATGCATTATTTTTTGCTGCAAATCAAGGCTTTTGACAGCAATTCAGCAATTCCCGCTTGCGAGGTAATATTACCTGCCAAGCTCGACATTGATTGCCTCATGAACAAAGCGGCTTAAAATCCAGCCGAAGCGCGGTTTTACGCGCACCTCATTTTGTCCATTGTTTTCACAAAAGCCAATGTTAAGAAAAAGAAAACCGAACCCCATTCAGGTTAAGTCGATTGAACACGCTACCACACCGTTTCTTTCGGCGGTGCTCGATTATCAGGATTTACCAATAAACGCCCACATCTGATAAAAACTTTCCCATACAAATAATTTGATGAGCGAACGCGCAAACTCAAACAATTCAATCAATGTTCCTGATTTTTTTCTCGCTTTTTGGTACGCGCTACAACAGAGCTGTTGCACCTGATCAATCAGAAAAGCGAGCAACATGAGCATAGTCATCACAGAACATAAATTATTATATCCATGTCCGTAATTATGTTCAAAGTTGTACCCTTGTTTTTTGAGCGTATTAAACGTCTCATTCTCAATGCACCATCTTGATCTGCCCGCACGCATCACGTGATAAACATTTTTTTCTGTTAATTTAATTTTCTTTACCCAACTAAAGTGTTGCACTTTTCCAGACGCTCTTTTTTTCGTGTATACTAAATATTAACACGATAATGATAATTGGCATCATTCAATGGAACATCATGATAACACTCAAACGTGTGTTCATTGCCTCTTGTTGTGTATAAGACGCTGGTTTTAATGCCGAGATCCAATCAAATAGTAACTACTCGCGCCCCTCAAGCCAATATTTCATTTGCTAAAGCCATTTCAATTGCCAGTAATGGATTATAACCTTGACTGGCCATCGTTTGCAGATAACTCGAAATTCGACAATACGCTTTTGCATAAATTTCTGATTAGAAACAACCTGATACTTTTTGTTTTACTTTTGCCATACGTAAATCACGTTCTGCACGATTATTTGTAAACTCTACTTCTGTGTAAAAGTCTCGGTTTAATCTGACAGTCACTGTTTAACTGACATCGCCTGTAATATACATTACGCTGTCAGATCAGATCGAGACTAACTGAAATAAGTAACACCGTTTCATGCCGTTTAATTCTTTCAAGTGTTGCTGTGCGGCGTTAAAATTTCTCCACGTTCACCTGGCCATTATCAAAAAATCTATATACCGCTTTTGTCTCCGACCAATTACCACAGGCTACCGGTATACTTTCATGGGGTTGGTTACCTAAAGTATTCAGCAAAGTCACTAATCCCTTATTTAAACGTTCATCGCCAAAATCAACCGTGATGTCCACTCCATTTCATCACCTCTGAAATGGGGCAGCTTAACCGGTTAAATATTGCCTATCAAATGCTTTTTAAGCGAAAACTTATCGGTAATGATGTGGTTTTACTTGACCAGAACACTTTCTCCAAAATACATTAATCGAACGATGTTTCACGTTAAATATTTATTTGTCAAACACGGCCTATCGTGTCAATGCTCTTTCCGGCGATTTACTTAAAGCATCGCCATCCACTTTTCTTGGTGGCCTCATAAATGTACACAAGATTGCGGCATCCAAAACAACTATATCACGACGAAAACCCCTTTCTGAAGCCTGCTCTCGCAAATAGTCACGCACAACCTTCATATCATCAATATAAGAAGGAAACTTTTGTAGATCTTTTTCAGCACCTCTTATATTACGTTCTAACTCTGCATTTATTCTCTCGCACTTGGTTTTTTTCGAAATAATTTCTTTCTTATCATTTTCGTGTTTAACCAATTGTTCTTTTACACTTGCTATTTCGCTCTCAATTTGAATAACTATTTTTTCTTCTGTTTCATAAGTAATTCGTAATTGTTCCAATCGTCGACTAGTTGGCATGAACTTGCCCTGTCCGTTCTCATAATTTTTTTCAGCTATTGCCTTACTTTTACTAGCAGCAAAAAGAGTTTTTTCTAACTCTTTTAATCGATTAGAAAAACCCTCTATTTCTGATTGGTGCAAGGATAGTTGTTGATTTACTTCAACCAATCGATTCTGATTAGCAACGAGTTGTAATCTATTTTCTTGAATAAGTTTATTGCGCTTTTCTCGTTCTTCACATAAAGCAGTATACGTTTTTTTGATAACTACATACAACTGATCACCAGAATTACATACCACTGCTAACGCTTTGCCCGTCAATGCATAATTAAGGTTGACACGACTCAGCGTTAGTGTGCAACCCTTTGTATTTGCTTGAGGCCAGCATGCTTGTTTACCCTGATATAAAACAATAAAAGCATTCTGAACAACGCCTGACGAGTTGAATGCACGACGGATCATATCCTTCATGCCGTGTGATTCTGCTGTGTCCGTCAGAAAGGGTAGATAATGCGGCAAATACTCAGCGCCTTGCTCTACGAAGCTGTTCATCAATTGGGATACACCATTATACGTTAGGGAAGCTGCATGCTTTATAAACTGTGTCGTCATGTTAGTAGAAAAATACCAGTCTGAAAACATACATAAAGCCAGCGCAGATACTCCGACGATACCTGCTTTATACCCGAAATCAGTGACCTGTTTATTCAATCTACCTAACATGAATGATTTATCAATAGGATTCAAAGATCGAGCGACAAAATGAATAGGAATATCTAATTGAGGAGTACGAAGTGATATCGGTCCAAACTTTTCAACATCTTTACGGTAAACTTGTCCACCAACATAATATTCTTTCGTTGATGAATTCATGGGTACTAAAAACATTTGCCCAGCATGATGACCCATACTATTAATTGCATTTGGTTCTGAAAGAAATTCTCGTATGTTTCTCTGACAATATTGATAATCTGCGTCATTCAGCTCGCTGCGAAACCCAGGATTTTCAAAAACTGTCGCAGGTAAGCGAGTACGTAATGATTCACATAATGATAAATAACCACCAAGTGAGTGTCCTGCAAAACGCAATTGAACTTCTTGCGATTTCAATCTCTGCTTTAGATTTTCCGTATAATCCTTAGCAATTACTGAAATTGAAACAGTTGTCTCCATTGCAGAAATACTGATATCAGAAATTGCTTTTTCTTTTAAAACTTTCAGAGTAGATGTCATATCAGGCCACAGATCTATTGCCGAAAACTCGCGCAAATTATCGACCCAGTTAAATACATTATCACTACCGCGAAAGGCTATAATAACTTCACTAGTGTCGCCACTTTTGTGGAAAAATGGAACAGCATAAAACCCTCGTTCAACACCAATACCTAATTTCACCGAACTCCAATCATCTAGCGAGTGCCAATTTAATTCGCGTAACATGTCACACGCGGGCGTATCTTCCATAGAGCCAATTTGCTTTTTCAACTCAGTAATCGCTTCATCCTGTTCCTCTTTGCTTAAGTTGTCAATATAATCTCTTGGCAAACAG
Organism: Alphaproteobacteria bacterium; assembly: GCA_021151585.1. Classification (GTDB taxonomy): domain Bacteria; phylum Pseudomonadota; class Gammaproteobacteria; order JAGOUN01; family JAGOUN01; genus JAGOUN01. Next base: position 43,583 of record JAGKWX010000019.1, read on the forward strand.
GGTTTATTTGTATCAAATTTAGCCGAGTATTTTAATTGATATAAAATATTGAGTAATCGTTGACTCTCATAAAATTTATTTGCATGTTCATATACTGCGGCGGCGGCAAGACTAGAGACATAATCAAAACAATCCATAACGAATTCCTTTTTTTAATGTATTACAATTTTTTTATTTTTAATATGTTACGCTTGTAAAACTTAATGAAAACTTAAGTTTTATCAACTAAATATCATTATTCTCTATAGGAGACAAAATTCCTGAATTGTGTAGCTAGTTTGAGATAATTCGACCAAGATTAATAAAAATAGCTGAATAAAGTAACTCGCAGATTTAAAAAAAGTTCATATAATACTTTTCAACTAAAGAAAGGAAATGATATGAACAACGTCAGCGAGTTATGGGGAATTTGCGAAAGGATTTGTCGCGCTTCAGACTTGAATGCGCCATCTCATAATAAAGATTTAATCTAAAAAATCTCATATCAATGTATTTTTATCGAACAAAATCAATAATATTATAAAAAATATATTTTTAATTTAATATTTCCTTAATATATTTTTCTTTATATTATTAATCGAAAGCTGATAATAAAAACAACAAACGTCTGCTGCAAAAAATTACCAATAGTATTGGCTACTTTATAGAGGCAGATAATATGTCGCTTGATAAATGTTTGAAAACTTTATTTTATAAACAAAGTGCGCAAGTTGAGGATCAGGAAATCACAAAAAGTAAAAAAACTCATTACTCTGTATTAATCATTAGAAAAATTATAT
>JAGKWX010000005.1 GCA_021151585.1 Alphaproteobacteria bacterium
TACATTAAACCTTGTTCTCGTTGTTCTTTCGTTGCTGCGATTTCTAGATATATTTTAGTATGATTTAGTATAAAATACGGCATATCATTTTTTTTGCTGTATTGGTAAGTAGCCAGAAGTAAAAAACATGCAAAAACGATTAAAAAAAATAGTTTAATAGTTTTCATTAAAAAATAACCTGAAAAAATTTCTACTTGTTTCTTCAGCAACTTCATTGACTGAAATGCCCCGTAAATTGGCAATTTTCTCTGCAACAAAGCGCACGTAAGATGGGTCATTTGGTTTTCCACGGTAGGGGTGTGGTGTTAAATAGGGCGCATCAGTTTCAATGAGCATGCGGTTTAATGGCACATGCTTTGCGACTTCTTGTATTTGGATGGCATTTTTAAATGTCACAATGCCTGAGAATGAAATGTAAAAACCTAGTTCCATAGCATTTTCAGCCATAGAAATATCTTCTGTAAAGCAGTGCATAACACCTGAGACTTTATCTGCTTGTGCGTCACGCATAATTTCTATGGTGTCATTGCGCGCGTTGCGAGTATGTATAATTAAAGGCTTATTGACTTTTTTAGCAACTTCAATATGCATACGAAAACGCTCGCGTTGTTCTATTGGGTCGCCTTCATGATAGTAATCCAATCCGGTTTCCCCGATAGCGATAATTTTTTCTTGTTGCGATAGTTTTATTAATTCATCATATCCTGGATTATCAGGATGGTTTTCATCAGGATGAATTCCAATCGAGGCATAAATATTCGGGTATTTTAAAGCAATATTGTGAACTTTGGGGAAGGTCTGCATATCAACACTTACGCATAGCATATGACTAACGCCCATATTATTTGCGTGAACTAGCATGTTATCAAAATTGCCTTCGTAATTATCGAGATCAATGCGATCAAGATGGCAATGCGAATCAATAAATTGTGGCGATGTCATTTTTTTCATTTGTCCATTTTAATAAAATAGCGCGAGTGCTGTCAAAAGTAATTGGTTTTATTAGTACATCTGACATACCAATATCCAAACATTTATTTTTTTCATTTTCTAATGCGTGTGCTGTCAATGCAATTATAGGTGCATAGCGATTTTTAGTTTCGGAATTTAGTATTAGTTTAGCAAGATCGTAGCCAGTCATATCTGGTAACCCTATATCGAGAAAAATAATATCAAATGTAGTTTGTTGAATCTGATCTAGTGCTTCATGTCCATCTGAAGCCAAAATGACATTGCAGCCGAATTCTTTAAGCATAATGTTTGCAACTTTTTGGCTCATCATATTGTCTTCAATGAGTAATACATTAATTGCTTTTGGTTGAATAGATTTTTGTGTTGCCTTGTTGTCTAAGTCAATTTGCCAGCGTTCCCATGCATGGGCTAAATCATTGAGAAAACCTGATGGATTCAAAGGTTTTAAAATTTCGTAAAAAAATAAGTTTTCATATACAATATTATTTTTTTCCTGAATTAACCCACAAATCATCGTTTTTTCTAATCTTTTATCCAATCGAATGGCGTTTACTATTTCTGTTAAAGAGGAGCTTGTTTCAATTTGATCATCAATCAAGACTATATCATAAGCTTCGTTGTTAGCGCTGGCTGAGCGTAATATCTCAAGCACAGCCTTACCTTTGATAGCGCGATTCCTGTTGCCAAATACTTGCTTTAGAACCACTTTCGCTCTTTTTGCATTATCATCAGCGACTAATATTTTCAAGTCAGGAAAGCGTTTGTTCCAAGCAATCATTTCTATTTGATGTTTTTGTAATATGAACGGTAAGTTAATCCAGAATGTAGCGCCATGTCCAATTTCGCTTCTCACCCCAATTGAGCCGCCCATCTTTTCAACTAATTGCTTTACTATTGCAAGACCAAGACCAGAACCCTTTAACCGTGTTTCATCACTTTTTCGCACTTGAGCAAAACGATTAAAAATTGAATCGAGTTTGTCTTCTGGAATGCCTATGCCTGTATCTTCGATCAGAAATTGTAAAATAACTTGTTGATCCGTTTTTTCTATAACTTCTACGGCAATTAAAATGTGCCCGGTAAGGGTAAATTTCATTGCATTGGTAACTAAATTTAATATTATTTGCCGCAAACGATTAGCATCTCCTAGTACTTGCCTAGGGATATCGTCGCAATAATCTAAAATTAAATCTAAATTTCGTTGTGAGCATTGTTTTGATAATTGATTAACAATATCGCTAATAACTTTACGCACGTTAAATGGCTCAGATGCTATTGTTAATTGTCCAGCTTCTAATTTCGCGAAATCGAGCATGTCGCTTACCAGGGATAACAAATGATTGCCAGATTGATAAATATCTTTTACATAATCTTGGGTATCTGCTGGTAAATTACGCATACTTAATATTTGTGTCATGCCTAAAATGCCATTGAGTGAGTTTCGTAACTCATGACTCATATTGGCAAGAAAATCTAATTTCGCTTGGTTGCCTTGTTCGGCCTCTAGTTTAGCTTTAATTAATGCGTTTGTTGCTATATCACCAGATGACTGGTGATAAGTTTGAGCCATAAATATGTATTGCCCTGGATGAAGTGTTGGACACAAATTCCACGAAATACCTAGTTCGTCAGATAGTTGATGATGCTGTGAAAGCAACGGGTAATGGTTTGATAGTGGCGAAGAAAAATTACGTTGATACATTGGATATGTAAAGTTTTCAAATAACTCCCAAATTTTTTTATTTTCTATCTTATCATGAGTACTTTTTTTAAAAAAAGATTCTGCAAAAGGGTTGTATTCTGTAATGCGCAAATCATTATCTAAAAAACACAAGATGCAGTCTTCATACAGTGTAAACAGGGATGTTTTTTCGCTAAAAATAATTTTTTCAAAACCACTATTGCTATGCGGCATTTACATTTCTCCAAATGAAGATGTTAACTTTTCGCTTAGTTGAACGACGGCCATAGCGTAGAGCGGGCTTGTGTTGTAACGCATAATAACAGCAAAATTATGATATGCTAGCCAGCATTGTGATCCAGAGCTTGACTTGAATTCAAGATACATGGCATCAGCTTGTGCATTATTTGATATTTTTGCTTCTTTTAATACCTCTGGAGAGTAATAATGTTTACTTGAATTTGGAACAATATTTTCAGGTAGTGTTGCGACACAGTTAATAGGTGATACTATTGGCTCACCATATCTCCAACCTTTTTTAGCAAAAAAATTAGCAATGCTTGGAATCCAGTTGCTAGCATCATTTAAATTGAGATTATCATGTTCAATGATAGCGTAACTTAAAACGCTATCAGGCATGAATTGAGCGGGGCCAATCGCACCAGCGTAAGAGCCATAAATATTGTTAATATCTAGGTGATACTTTCGTACTAAATCTAAATATGATTTTAATTCAGAAGTAAAAAATATTTTTCTTGAAGGATAATTAAAGGCTAAATTGCTCAGGGCATCAATAACTAGGTATTTCATCGTATGTGTGCCGTAATTTGATTCCACACCAAGAATGGCGGTGATGATTTCTGATGGCACATGATATTTTGCTTCAGTTTGATGGAGTAAAATTTTATGTCTAAAGATAAATGCAAGACCCTTTTCAGCTCGTGATTCAGTAACGAATAGGTTTTTGTACGTATCCCATGGGAATCCTTCAGCAGGATGCTGCATATGGTGAATTACCTCGGGCATAGGATGCACATTGCGAAAAATTGTTTCTAATTCTGATTTGTTAAAGTGGTCATGAGCTACTAATTCTTGAATAAATGACTGTACCTCAGGGTTGTTCAATAACGCCTCATCAGCGAGAGTAGATATGGAAAATACAATAAGTGCACAGGCTAGTAATTTTTTAATCATGATTAACTGGATACCAATTTACGGTGTGTTTGTATAGACATTAGGATACCAAAACTTGCTAGCAGGGTCACTAAAGATGTGCCACCATAGCTTACTAAAGGTAACGGTACTCCAACAACTGGTAAAATACCGCTCACCATACCTAAATTTATGTACAATGAAATAAAAAACATCAAGCTTAAGCTGCCTGCTAGTAGGCGAGAAAAAGAATCCTGGGCATGTACTGTGATATAGGCGCAGCGAAATAAAATAGCTAAATAAATAGCAATAAGGACAAAAGAGCCGATAAAGCCAAACTCTTCGCCACAAACGGCAAAAATAAAATCGGTTGTATGTTCGGGTAAAAAACGTAAATGCGATTGCGATCCTTGTAGCCAGCCCATGCCAGAACCTCCGCCTGAGCCTAGTGCGATTTTTGATTGAATAATATGATAACCACTACCTCGAGGATCACGTTCAGGGTTAATAAATGTTAATACACGCAAACGTTGATAATCATGCATGCCGTACCATAGTAGTGGCAGTAAAGCAGCTATAGTCGTTGCTGTTGTAATAATAAAACGCCACGATAGACCTGCCAAAAAGAGCACAAAAAACCCTGTGCTTGCTAAAACAATCGCCGTTCCTAAATCAGGCTCTTTAGCGGTTAAGATGGCTGGAATGCCGATAACAAGCAGGCATAACAAAGATTTTTTTAAACTGGGTGGTAGGGGAGGACGTGATAATATATAACTCAGCATGAGTGGAATGGCAAGTTTCAAAATTTCTGAAGGTTGGAAGCGAAAAGCCCCTGCGCCTAGCCAGCGTTGTGCGCCTTTGTTAATACTCCCCATCACTAATACTGACAAGAGCAAAACTGTGCCGATAATATAAATTATTACCGCCCAGCGCTCATACGTGTGAGGAGAGATTTGCGCAAAAATACCCATCACCCCAATCGCAATGCAAATATGTAATATTTGTTGCTCAACTAAGCCAAAATTTTCATTTCCAGCGCTGTACAAAATAATAAAGCCAAAAAATGCAAGACATAATAGCCCTAAAAATAACGGCAAATCAATGTGGATTTTTTCCCAGAAAGTTTTGTGAGCTAAACGGCTGTTGTTCGTGCTTAGAGGTTTAATTTTTCGTAGAAATTTCATGTTTTTTCTCTAATAAATAGGCGTCCATTACTTTGCGCGCAACGACTGGCGCAATTAAGCCGCTATGTTCTGTTACAACAACAACGACAATTTTGGGTTGTTCAGCAGGCGCAAAGGCAATAAACAAACCATTATCACGTAAATTTTCTTTTGATGAGGCAGCTTCATTATCCTTAATTGAATATACTTGCGCTGTTCCTGTTTTTGCAGCAACAGTATATTTTGCATCACGTCCGAAACGAAAGCCACGTCCTTCTGGTGATCGAATAACATCCTGCATGGCGTCAATAATTTGTGGATATGCATCATTGTTGTCGTAAGATATATGATGGCGTAATTGAGGTTTAGTAGGATTTTTTTTGCCTGTTGCGCCATCCTCGCTATATGCAATTAAATGTGGTTGGTATCCTTCCCCTAGCATGGCTAACGTTGCTGTAGCAACAGCAAGTTGTAAAGCACTCACCTGTGTAAAGCCCTGGCCAATACTAGTATTGAGAGTATCGCCTGGGTACCATACTTGCCCCCAATGTTTTTCTTTCCACTGAGGGTTAGGGATTAATCCAGCAGGTTCTTTGGGTAAATCTATGCCAGTAATCTGACCAAAGCCAAAGGCTCCTAAAGCCTGATCAATGCGGTCTATTCCCATTTTTAACGATAACCAATAAAAATAAGTATCGCATGAAACAACAATTGCGCGGTGCATATTAACCCAGCCATGACCTTGATGATTCCAATCATGAAAAATATGGGTCGAATTTTTTAATTCAAAATAACCAGGGTCAAGAATTTTGTCAGTGGGCGTAACAATATTCTCGCCTAAGGCGGCTAAGCCAATGAAAGGTTTCACCGCAGATCCGGGGGGATATAATCCGCTTAAAGCACGGTTATACATTGGGCGAGCTGGGTCATGAATAAGATTATCGTAGTCTGCTTGTAAAATACCTTGTACAAATAAGTTTGGGTCAAAACTCGGAACGCTGACCATTGCTAAAATTTCACCATTATTTGGATCAAGTGCAATCATTGCGCCATGAGTGCTGCCAAAAGTTTTGATTGCGATCGCTTGCAGATGTTCATCAATAGTTAAGTGTAATGCATTACCTGGTTTCGGTGGCATGGTTTTTAGTGTTCTAACAATGTTGCCACTAGCGTCGATTTCTATTTGTTTATAACCTATTTGTCCATGTAAATCGTCTTCATAATAAGCTTCAATATTTGTTTTTCCAATATAATGACTGGCGCTATATTGCTCTGCGTCTACCTTTGATAAGTCTTCGACATTAATTCGACCAACATAGCCTAAAACATGTGAAAATTCATTTGCAAATGGATAGTCGCGCAGCATGCGGGCTTTAACTTCAACGCCAGGAAAACGGTAGCGATTAACAGAAAATATCGCCATATCTTTTTCTGTAAGTTTTAAAATGAGTGGTGTGCTTTGAAAGCGCGGCTGTTGTCGAACAGTTTTAAAAAATAAATCCTTTTGCTTTTCTGTAATAGGTAAGAGGCTGGATAACTCTTCTACTGTTTGCTTAAGATTTTTGCTTAAGCTCGGTGTGATTTCTAAGCTGAATACAGGGATATTTTGCGCAAGCAAAGCGCCATTTCTATCATAAATAAGGCCGCGCACAGGCTCTAAAGGCACAGACTCGATCCGATTGGCTTCTGCTAGGCTGGTATAGTAATCATTTTTAAATAATTGAAGATAAGCCAGACGAATCAATAAAAATAATGTTAGAGATAAAATTATGCCTACCGCGATCATGACTCGGCCATTAATTATCTGCTTTTCTTGGTGTGGATTTTTAAAGACGCGATTCTTCATATCCTGTGTTCCTGAATAATTTGTTCAATGAGCTCACATTGTGTATCACTGTCATTTAAGGCAGGAATATAGTGATAGGATTTTCCGCCTGATTGCAGAAACAATTCTCCGTTTGTACTCGAGATTTCCTCCAAGGTTTCTAGGCAGTCCATAGAGAATCCGGGGCAGATAATATGTATATCTGTTATACCTTGTTTTGGCAGCATTTCTAATGTTTTGTCACAATATGGTTCTAGCCATTTGGCTTTGCCAAATCGTGATTGAAAGACCAGTTGCCATTCATGACTTTCTAATCCGAGTGTATTGGCTAATGCTTGAGCTGTGGTTAAACATTGATGTGCGTAAGGGTCGCCATCTTGCTCAACTGAGCGAAGCGGGATGCCATGAAATGACATGACTAAGCGCTGTGGTTTTCCATGGCGTTGCCAAAAATCTTGTACAGAATTCGCTAGTGCATGAATATATTTTGGGTGTTTATGGTAATTGTTGATGATGGTTAGTGTGGGCAAATTATTTTTTTTGTTAAATGTTTGAAACACTTGATCATAAATTGCGCCAGTGGTTGAGTTAGAGTATTGAGGATAAAGAGGCACAATAACTAGGTTATCGACTTTTTTTCTTAAGCACTCGAGTAAGAGCTTATTCAAGAATGGTGTGCTGTAAGTCATAGCATAGCGCCAATCGATAGAAGAGTTATTTTTAGTACTAATATGTTGTAATTTTTCTGTTAATTGTTTGGTATAAACCTCAAGGGGTGAGCCATTTTTCTGCCAGATGGATTGGTATTGGTGAGTTAGTTTTTGTGGTCTAAAAGGTAAAATGAAGCACAATAAAATTAATTTCCATAAAACGCTGGGCAAATTAACCACACGCTTATCCGATAAAAAGCGCCATAGAAAAGCACGAATAGCGTTTACTGTAGGTGCAGAGGGTGTGCCTAGATTTATTAAAATAACAGTTTTTTTATTCATACTATTTCCTTAGTAGCTAGAAATGTCAATAATTTGATTCAGGGTTTCGCAGGCTGAAGCAAACAGCTCATTCGAAACGCGTTTTAAAGGATGAGGTTTTGCATCTCGCATTTTCCAATCGAATGTTGTTGGTTGATGTGCCAAAATATAGCTGTTTTTTTCTTTTGACCCTGTAAATTTTATGGCAAAAGGGTTGGTTTCATTATACTGCGTTGTCGCGATTGGCAATCCGATGACAATGCCCGTTTTTTCATTGAAGAGTTTAGGCGATAAAACCACTATAGGGTGTATGTTTTTCGCTTCTTGGTCGATGTGAGAGTTGTAGTCAATCCAAATAATATCTTGACGATCCGGTACCCATGTTTTTTTTTCGGCTGTCATTACCGTTCTTCCATGGTAAAGTTGGGGCTCATCAGAGCCTCTCCGGCATGTTGTTTTTGATCAAATTTTGCAAGTTTTTGCGCTAAGGATAGCTTGGGTTCGCCAATGGTCCTGATGATGACGCTGTCATTTTCAACCGATAACTCTACTTGTTGCCCTAAGCGAAAGTGTGCTAAGCGAGCAATAACGGCAGGAATTCGAACGGCTAGGCTATTGCCCCACTGTTGCAGGCTAAGTACTGATGTTTTTTGCATTCACTTAACCCTATAGTCTTTATGTTGATACAAGTATATACATTATTGATTTAAAGAGCAAATTGGGTTATGTCCCTCTAGCCTATCATTTTCGACTAATGTAGACTCGCATACATTACTATTTTGTTTTTGTAGGTTTTTTACTCAATGATCTTAACTAAAATCAAACTTGCCGGATTTAAATCCTTTGTTGACGCGACCCCGATTCCTTTTCCCAGTCGTTTGGTTGGTATAGTCGGTCCAAATGGGTGCGGTAAATCCAATGTGATTGATGCAGTACGTTGGGTGATGGGGGAAAGCGCTGCATCACGTTTGCGCGGCGAACAAGGTACAGATGTCATTTTCAACGGTTCTGGTGGTCGGCAGCCTTTAGGTCAGGCTTCTGTTGAACTTATTTTTGACAATAGTGATGCATCATTAGGTGGAGAATTCGCACAATATAGTGAAATTTCAATTCGTCGTGTTGTGGGGCGTGATTCTGTTTCGCATTATTTCTTAAATGGTACACGTTGTCGTCGAAAAGATATTTCTGATATTTTCTTAGGTACGGGCTTAGGGCCTAGAAGCTACGCTATTATTCAGCAAGGTATGATTTCACAACTGATTGAGGCGAAACCGGAAGAGTTGCGTGTTTTATTAGAAGAAGCTGCAGGTATTTCTAAATACAAAGAACGTCGTAAAGAAACAGAAACTCGTATTCGTGGTGCTCGTGAGAATTTGGAACGACTGCAAGATGTACGTTTAGAATTAGATAAGCAGCTGGCGACTCTCAAACGTCAAGCTTCAGCTGCGGAGAGATTTAAAGAATTGAAAGCAGAACAACGTCTAACAAAATCAGAGTTGTTTGCTTTGCGTTGGAAGGTTATTAATGAAAAAATAAATACGCATCAGGAAAAGATTGTCGCGCAAGAAACACAATTAGCAGCAATGGTTGCTGATGTTCGTCATTTTGAAGCTCGCATTGAACAAACGCGGTTAACGCATACTGAAGTCATTGATGTTTTTAATGAATGTCAAACTGAGTTTTACCGGAAAAATGCTGAATTAGGCAAGCTTGAGCAGGAAATCAAGCATCAGCAAGAGCGTTATCAACAATTATCACAAGATTTTGAACAAACTGAAAAGCAATGGCGTAGTTTGTTAACTACTATTGAGCGTGACCGTCAGCAAATTGAGCATTTACAGCAGGTTGCAGAAAATATAACACCAGAATTTGAATTAGCACATGAAACGAGTGAAAGTGCACAGCAAGAACTAGAGCTGGTGGAAGCAGCGCTGACACAGTGGCAAAACACATGGCAAGAATTTCGCGAAAAAATGTCGAGTGCTAGTAAAGCTGCAGAAGTTGAGCAAGCGCATATTCAACAATACGAACAACGCATTGTTAATATTCAAAATAAAATTCAAAAACTTGAATTATCGTTGACGGACATTCATTTAATAAATTACGAAAATACTATTGCTTTACTAACAGAAGAAGTAGAACAGCAACGTGATACAGTGCAAGAAACTCAAGAATCTTTGGCGAAAAGTAAAGAGTCAACCCAAATTATTCAACAAAAATTGCGAGAATCTTCGACTCAATTAGATCAAATTAAACATCAGCGTCAGAAGTTAGAAGGTCAACGAGTTTCATTAGATGTTTTACAAGCTGCAGCACTCCAAACTAATGATAAAACTACGAAAAATTGGTTATCAGAGCAAGCTTTAATCGATAAAAAACGTTTAGCGCAATCCATGCAAGTTGATTCTGGCTGGGAGCACGCTGTTGAAACAGTGTTGGGCGATTTTCTGCAGTCAATCTGTATTGATGCCTCTACGCAGACGCATTATGCAAAAGAACTGGCAACGTTTAAGCAATCTAGTATAGCAATGCTGTCATCCTATAACTCCTCAACTTTAAAAACATTGAAACTCGCTGAAAAAATTCAAAGTAATTATTTGCCAGAGATTGTTTATCATGTTTTTGCAGCAGAAACGTTGGAGCAAGCCTTGGCATTGCAGTCAACGCTTAAGCCGCATGAGTCTGTTATCACTAAAGATGGATTATGGTTAGGTAATTCTTGGATGCGTGTTGCTTATGAGAAAAATGCTGCGCATGGTGTTTTAGAGAGAGAAAAAGAACTAAAAAATATTGAATTAGAAATTGAAAAATCTGAACTTTTGTTGGAGCAGCAGCAGAATCTTCACGAAGAATTGACAAATAATTTGCATAATCAGCAGGGATTAAGCGAAGAATTACAGCAGCGTTATCAATTGCTTGCTTCACGTTTATCCCAAAAAGAAGCAGATCTCAGTGTGCAAGAAAGATTGTTAAATCAATCTGCACTGCGGCGCGACACTATAACTCAGGAGATCACTGAAAATCAGGCTGAGATGCAGCAATTAAAAGATCAATTGTCACGTTCGCGCCATGCTTGGAATGAGGCATTAGAAAAACTATCGCAATGTGAATCCCAACAAGCAGTTTTAGAGGCACAAAGAGAAGAGAAGTCATTGTCTGTTCAGGATGCGCGCCAACACTACAATAGTGCGAAGCATGCATTTCATGAAGTGACAGTGAGAAAAAATATTACTGAAGTTGAATTGAAATCGCTTGAAAAAAATGTTGGGCAGTTGCAAGAGCAATTGTTAGCTATTGAAACTCGTAAACAACATTTAAGCGATTTATTATCTCAGGGCGATGACCCAATTTTACTCCTAGAGGAAAATAAAGAGCAATTAATTGAGGACTGCCTCAACGCCGAGCAACAACTAAATCAAGCCAGAGAAAAAGTAAATGTTGTCGAAAATGAGCAGCGTGAATTAGAAAATAAATTGCGAGAAGCAGAACAAAACTCAGCAAGTACGCAATTAAGTATACAAAATATCCGTTTAGAAATTGAAGGCTTAAGTGTCCGCAAACAAACTCTCGAGGAGCAATTACTAGAACTTGAGCAGCATGCTGAAACTATACTCAGTCAGTTGACGGAAGAAAAAAACACTCAACAATTAGAGGAAAATTTACAACATATTGAGCGCCGTATTGAACGTCTAGGCCCAATTAATTTGGTTGCTATTGAAGAGTGCAAAGAAAAAGAAGAGCGTAAAGTTTATTATGATGCTCAGAATGCTGATTTGGAGCAAGCGTTAACTGCTTTAGAAGATGCTATGCAAAAAATTGATAAAGAAACTCGGGCTAAATTTAAGGAAACATTTGATGCAGTTAATAGCTCATTTACAGAATTATTTCCCAAGGTTTTCGGTGGTGGCAGGGCGTCATTAGAGCTAACTGAGTCCGATGTATTAAATGCTGGGGTTGAAATGATAGCTCAACCACCTGGCAAGAAAAACAGCTCCATTCATTTGTTATCTGGTGGTGAAAAAACTATGGTGGCAATCGCTCTAGTGTTTTCGATTTTCAAGTTAAATCCAGCGCCATTTTGTATGCTGGATGAGGTTGATGCGCCGTTAGACGATGCGAATGTTGTTCGTTTTAGTGAATTAGTTCGTGAGATGTCACAAAAAGTTCAGTTCATTGTTATTACACATAATAAAGTGACAATGGAGAAAATGCATCAGTTGATGGGTGTGACCATGAATGAACCTGGAGTATCACGAATAGTTTCTGTAGATATTAAAGAGGCTGCAGAGTTAGTAGAATAATATAACCGTTACTGTCATAGAAAGTTTTTATATATTATTAGGAATTAACAATGGAAAAAATACAATTAATCTCGTTAGGCGCAGGCTGCTTGATTTTTTTAAGCGTCATTCTGTTTGCCATAAAAAAAATGTTTATTAGAAAAAATAATACATTTAAAGCGTATGATGAAGTACAAGCCTATGAGGAAGATCAGCTCGAATATGCTAGAACTCTAGGTGATGACTCTTACGACGATGAAGAAATCGTCGAGCAAGAACGGCAGTTATCTGAGCATGATCATTTTATAATGATTAGCATACATGCTAAACCAGGTCGCATTTTTTCTGATTATCATTTCATTCAAGCTCTTGGTGCAAATGGTTTAGAGTATGGCGATCATAAAATTTTTCATTATGATGTAAAAACTGATATCGGTGTTCAGCGTTTATTTAGTGTTGCGCAATTAAACAAGCCGGGTAGTTTTGATCTTAATGATGTTAAAAATATATATTGTAAAGGATTGTTATTTTTTATTGATCTACGTCAATGCCGTAAGCGGGCTTTAGCTTTAGATTGCATGATCGAGACAGCATATCAGTTAGCCGACGATTTGGATGGAATTATGTTTGATGGGTATAACGCACCATGGCACGATGAAATTCCGCACATTTTGGCGCTAAAGCTTGAGCAGTATCAAAAAAATCTAGCGAGTGTTCTTGATGAAACCACATATTGATTTGCAAAAACAAGTTGATGATCTAAGAGAGCAGCTACATTTTCATAATTATCGTTATTATGTTCTTGATGATCCTAGAATTTCCGATCAAGAATACGATGCGTTATTTAACCAATTATTATCTTTAGAGCAAACTTACCCTGAATTAAAAAGTATTGACTCGCCAACGCAGCGAGTAGGAGCGGCGCCGTTAAAAGAATTTCAGCAAGTTACGCATAAAGTTCCGATGTTGTCCCTGAGTAATATTTTTAATGAAGATGAATTGTTGGCATTTAATAAAAGATTGCAAGATAAGTTGGGTGTGGATTCTATATGTTATGTTTGTGAACCAAAGTTAGATGGTCTTGCTATTAGCTTACGCTACGAAAAGGGTGTTTTTGTCCAGGCGGCTACTCGTGGCGATGGTCAAGCTGGCGAAGATGTGACAGAAAACTGCCGCACTATTAAAAATCTTCCATTAAAGTTAAATGGAGAAGATATCCCAGATATTTTAGAAGTGCGTGGCGAAGTTGTTATGACTATTTCTGGTTTTACAAAATTAAATGAATCATTAAGCAAAAAAAATGATAAAACCTTTGCAAATCCACGCAATGCGGCAGCGGGTAGTTTGCGACAACTCGATTCACGTATTACGGCAACGCGTCCATTAGCTGTTTTTTTATACGGATTAGGTGAAGTATCGATGCCATTTTCATCCTCTCAATTTGATACTTTGCAGCAATTAAATGCTTGGGGGTTTCCTATATCTCAAGAAATTTATTTTGCGAATAACATACAAGATTGTCAGAAATTTTATGAAAAATTGATGCAAAAGCGCCATGATTTGGATGTTGAAATCGATGGCATGGTCATTAAAGTGAATGATTATGAGTTACAAGAAGCGTTGGGATTTGTCTCACGTTCGCCGCGATTCGCAACAGCTTATAAGTTTCCGGCTGTTGAAGTATCAACAACGATTGAGGCTGTTGAGTTTCAGGTAGGGCGTACTGGGTCATTAACCCCTGTTGCGCGTTTACAGCCTGCTATGGTTGGTGGCGTCACGATTAGTAACGCAACATTACATAATATGGATGAGATTAAGCGTAAAAATATTCACATATACGATACCGTTATTATCCGTCGTGCAGGAGATGTCATTCCTGAAGTTGTGCGAGTGGTTATTGAAAAACGCGGCCAACATGTAATAAAAATTCATCCGCCAACACACTGTCCTGTTTGCCAAACTTCCGTAAAAATAATAGAAGGTGAGGCAGTGATTCGATGCCCAGGTGGCTTACATTGTAGTGCTCAGCGTAAAGAAATGATTCGACATTTTGCTAGTCGCCGCGCAATGGATATTGAAGGTCTGGGTGATAAGCTGGTTGAACAGTTAGTCGATAAAAATTTAGTTACAACACCTGCGGATTTATATGGTTTGTCTCTTGCTCAATTATCTGACCTGGATCGTATGGCTGTAAAATCGGCGCAAAACATTATTGATGCATTGGAAAAATCAAAAAATACGACGCTGAATCGTTTTATTTATGCATTAGGAATTCGTGATGTTGGTGAAGCAACGGCTTTAAATCTTGCGCAATATTTTTGTCACTTAGATAAAATTATGCATGCTTCTATAGAAAATTTATTACAAGTCACGGATATTGGTCCAGTTGTTGCTGAAAATTTACGTTGTTTTTTTGAGGATACTCATAATCAGCAAGTTATTCATCAACTGCTTCATATTGGTATTCGATGGCCAGCTATCACCGCTAAAAATACCAGCAGTGAACTATCAGGTAAAACATGTGTTATCACAGGAACATTACACTCTATGAGTCGCGAACAAGCGAAAGCAAAGCTTCAAGCGCTGGGCGCTAAAGTTTCTAACAGCGTATCGAAGAAAACAGATTATGTGATAGCTGGTGAAGAAGCGGGTTCGAAATTGGTACAAGCACAATCGTTAGGGGTTGCTATTCTTAATGAGGCAGATTTTCTTGCTCTGAGTAGTCTTTAGGTTGTGGCTTCCATCTATCTATTACCCTCATTCACGTTAGGGTGGACTTGATTCTCTATTTTGTTTATCATTTTCATCGTTAAATAAGCTTAAATACATCATTTTTGATCAAAAAGCTCACGATTTTTACAAAACGTAGGAAAAAATATGAATTTACACGAATATCAAGCAAAACAATTGTTCCGAGAATATAAATTACCTACATCCGATGGCGTAGTCGCGGATAATGTAGAGGCTGCGGTTGAAGCTATGCGTAGCTTAAAATCAGCTGAGGTTGTGGTAAAAGCGCAAGTACATGCTGGTGGTCGTGGTAAAGCAGGCGGTGTAAAACTTGTTCGTGACGAAGCATCATTGCGTGAAGTTTTCAATCGTTTGATTGGTACTAATTTAGTGACTTACCAGACAGACGCTCGTGGTCAGCCAGTGAATAAGATTTTAATTGAAAAAGCGTCAGATATTGCTCGTGAGTTGTATTTGGGTGCGGTAGTTGATCGCGCGACGCGAAGAGTCATTTTTATGGCTTCAACAGAAGGTGGAGTGGAAATCGAGGAAGTTGCGGCAAAACACCCAGAAAAAATTCTAAAAGTTATTATGGATCCAGTTGTAGGCATTCAACCTTATCAATGCCGTGATGTTGCTTTCCAACTTGGGCTTAACGATGAACAGGTTAAGCAATTTACACATGTTATGATGAATTTAGGCAAATTATTTGTAGAAAAAGATTTTGCTTTATTAGAGATTAATCCATTAATTATCAAGACGGATGGCAACATTAGTTGTTTAGATGGCAAAATCGTTGTTGATGGTAATGCTTTATATCGTCAGCCACAAATTCGTGACATGTACGATCCAAGCCAAGAAGACTCACGTGAACAGCGTGCGCGTGAATGGGAATTAAACTATGTTGCGCTCGAAGGTGACATTGGTTGTATGGTCAATGGTGCTGGTCTTGCAATGGCTACAATGGATTTAGTGAAATTCCATGGTGGACAACCAGCAAACTTTTTGGACGTTGGTGGTGGTGCGACTAAAGAGCGTGTAACCGAAGCGTTTAAGATTATTCTTTCCGACAAAAATGTTAAGGCAATTCTTGTAAATATTTTCGGTGGGATTGTACGTTGCGATTTAATTGCTGAAGGTATTTTAGCAGCTGTAAAAGAAGTGGGTATTTCAATTCCTGTCGTTGTTCGCCTTGAGGGTAATAATGCGGACTTAGGCGGTAAATTATTAAACGAAAGTGGTTTAAATATTATTGCAGCGAAAAGTTTTGATGATGCAGCAATTCAAGTTGTTGCTGCAGCCAAGAAGGCCTAAAAATATTGCGCAAGCAATAGCGAAGGGGTAGAGCTGAGGGCGTTTAAAAAGTTTTTTTACGCCTCCTCATCCGGCCTGTTGGCCATTTTCTCCTAGAAGGAGAAGAGCCTTGGTGGTGAATTTATCGCAGGTATATATAAACGATTTTTAAAAGAGGAAACGAATAAATGAGCATTCTAATTAACAAACAAACCAAACTAATTTGCCAAGGCTTTACCGGCAAGCAAGGCACTCTACATTCACAAGGGGCGATCGATTACGGTACAAATTTTGTTGGTGGTGTTACGCCTGGTAAAGGCGGGCAAACGCATTTAGATCGACCAGTTTTTAATACGGTTAAAGACGCTGTTAAAGCAACAGGGGCTGATGCGACAATGATTTATGTTCCTGCAGCATATTGCAAAGATTCTATTTTAGAAGCTGCAGAAGCAGGTATAAAAATTATCGCTTGTATTACAGAAGGTATTCCAACATTAGATATGCTGGAAGTGAAATATGTTTTACAAAATTCTTACCCTGATGTTGTAATGATTGGTCCAAATTGTCCGGGATTGATAACACCAGGTGAATGCAAAATGGGTATCATGCCTGGTCATATTCATTTGCCAGGAAAGGTTGGTATTGTTTCACGTTCTGGTACGTTGACCTATGAAGCGGTAAAACAAACTACCGAATTAGGTTTTGGTCAAACTACTTGCGTCGGTATTGGTGGCGATCCAATTCCAGGAAGTAATTTTATTGATATTTTAGCTCGCTTTGAACAAGATCCAGCGACACAAGCTATTGTTATGGTTGGTGAAATTGGAGGTACGGGTGAAGAGGAGGCTGCTGAATTCATTAAGCACAATATTACAAAACCAATGGTAGCTTATATTGCTGGAGTAACTGCTCCTGCAGGTAAACGTATGGGGCACGCTGGCGCGATTATTTCTGGTGGAAAGGGAACAGCAGCAGAAAAATTTGCAGCTTTAGAAGCAGCGGGTGTTGCAACAACTAAAAACCCAGCTCAAATTGGTCTACGATTGAAAGAAGTGACTGGTTGGTAAGTTGATTTATTGACTTGCTATTTTCAGGTTGCATCAACAATAGCGACTGCACCCCTCTCCCTCTCGGAGCGGGGTGTGGCTGTGCAAGTAATACGATTAATGCCCTCATTTCTAGTGTTCAATAGAGAAAATTTTTGCTTACTAAATGGAGTTAGAAAAAATGTTGCTACCTGTTCGAATGCGTTTTTATCTTGTTTTTAGCCTTTTTGTTGTTATTATCGCTGCTTTATATCCATTTTGGCCTGGTGTTCTATGGTTAATTTTATTTGTAGCTCCACTGTTTATTTTAGGTCTTTATGATATTTGCCAGAAGAAAAGTAACATATTGAGAAACTATCCCATCTGGGGCCATATACGTTATTTATTTTTATCAATTCGACCACAAATTCAGCAATATTTTATTGTTAATGATCAAGATGATCGTCCGTTCAATAAAGAAATGCGTGATTTAGTTGCCAATCGGGCTAACAAAACGCTCGATACTCTACCTTTTGGTACCCAATTAGATGTTGATAAGCCGGGTTATGAGTGGCTAAATCATTCTCTGCAGCCATGCGTTGCTAAATCAAGTACTGCGCGTGTCTTTGTTGGTAACTCTCAATGTCGACAACCCTACCATGCTTCTCGCATCAATATTTCGGCCATGAGTTTTGGTGCGATTAGTCAGCATGCAATTCGTGCATTAAATCGTGGCGCCAAGATTGGCGGTTTTGCTCATAATACGGGTGAAGGTGGGTTAAGCGAGTACCATCTTGCTGAGGGCGGAGACATTATTTGGCAAATTGGAACAGGCTATTTTGGTTGTCGATATGAAGATGGAAGCTTTTGTGATGAGAAATTTGCTGAGCGAGCGAATGTAGACGCGGTAAAAATGATTGAAATTAAATTGTCGCAGGGTGCTAAACCTTCTGAAGGTGGTATTTTGCCTGGAATTAAAGTCACGGAAGAGATTGCCAGAGTAAGAGGCATCCCTGTTGGTAAAACATGTATATCTCCACCTGCGCATAGTGCTTTTCATACCCCTAAGGGCCTATTGCAGTTTGTGCAGCGTTTGCGTGAGTTATCAGGTGGCAAACCAATTGGGTTTAAATTATGTTTGGGTGTGCGTTCTGATTTCATGGCTATCTGCAAAGCTATGTTGGAATTAAAAATTTATCCTGATTTTATTACTGTTGATGGCGCTGAGGGCGGCACAGGAGCTGCTCCTGTAGAATTCTCTGATCATGTAGGCACGCCATTAAATGATGCGTTGATTTTTGTGCATAATTGTTTGGTAGGCACTGGTTTACGCCGTTACATTAAGATTATCGCTAGTGGTAAAGTAATCTCTGGTTTTGATGTGTTGTCTAAAATTGCATTAGGTGCTGACATGTGTAATACAGCGCGTGGCATGATGTTTGCTTTAGGGTGTGTGCAAGCAAGGCAATGCCATAGTAATCATTGTCCTACTGGTATTGCTACCCAGGATCCTCGTAGAATGTTTGCGCTCAATATCGACGATAAAGCGCCAAAAGTTGCAAGTTTTCACGCGGCAACTATTAATAGTTTTTTAGCTATTTTAGGTGCTGCAGGTTTAGAGTATGCAGAGCATTTGACGCCAAAACATATTCATCGACGTCTTGCAGGCACACGAGAGGCAACTTACGATGTGTTATATTCCTATTTATCAGAGCAAGCAATTTTGCGCGGCGAAGCTGCAAAAGACTATTTGATTGATTGGGCAGAAGCCAGTGCTGATCATTTTTCTGGCGTCATGCATTCAGATCAGTATATTGCCACTAAACCAATTTATATGCGCGAAGTTGATCCTAGAAGCTTGGTTTAGCGATTATTTAGCTGTTATAATTGATATTCTATTATTTAGTCAAAGGTTTGCTTGTGTTAGATCCCAATCAATTTCGCCAAGAGCTTGAACAAACGGTCCAGTTATTAAAAAAACGTGGTGTGACTTTAGATGTTGATCGCATTCTTCAATTAGAAAATCAGCGCAAAGCTGCACAAATGGAAATGCAATCTTTGCAGGAAAAGCGTAATTCACAATCGAAATTAATTGGGCAAGCGAAAGCGAAGGGTGAGGATATTCAACCATTACTTGCGAACATCGATGATATGGGGAATCTATTAAAATCTTTAGAAGCGCAAGTTGCTGAAGTTCAGGACCAGTTGCACCTAATTTATTTAACTACCCCAAACATTCCGCACGAGTCAACCCCGGTTGGTATAGATGAAAATGACAATGTCGAGGTGAGACGCTGGGGTAGCCCACGTCAATTTGATTTTGAGATTAAAGATCACGTTGCATTAGGCGAAGCATTAGGTATGATGGATTTTGAAACGGCAGTTAAAATCTCTGGTAGTCGTTTTGTGATTATGAAAAAACACTTGGTTGCTTTACATCGTGCATTGATTCATTTGATGATTGATACACATGTTAGTGAACATGGTTATGAAGAAATTTATGTGCCATATTTAGTGAATCAAGCCTCATTTGAAGGAACAGGCCAGTTTCCCAAATTTCAAGAAGATATTTTTCAAATTAATGACACAGAATCAAATTCGTCACAGTTCAAATATGGCTTAATTCCAACGTCAGAAGTGCCTGTTACCAATACGGTGCGCGATGAGATTTTGCCTTTAGAAGCATTGCCTATCAAATATGTTTGCCATTCGCCCTGTTTTAGAAGTGAGGCAGGTTCTTATGGGCGTGATACGCGAGGCATGATTCGCCAGCATCAATTTGAGAAAGTTGAAATGGTGCAAATCGTGCATCCTGATCATTCCTATCAAGTGTTGGAAGAAATGACGAGCCACGCAGAGAAAATTTTACAAAAACTTGAACTACCGTATCGCGTCATGAGTCTATGTACAGGGGATATAGGATTTTGTTCGGCAAAAACCTACGATTTAGAAGTTTGGTTACCAGGACAGCAAAAATATCGTGAAATTTCGTCTTGTAGTAATATGGAAAATTTCCAAGCGCGCCGTATGAAAGCACGCTATCGCAGTATTTCAGGCAAACCTGAGTTAGTTCATACATTGAATGGTTCTGGGTTAGCAGTAGGTCGGACTTTGGTTGCTATTCTTGAAAATTATCAAAATGCTGATGGTAGTATCACGGTGCCCACAGTGTTGCAACCATATATGAAAGGGTTAAAGAAAATTTCATGACCAAACAAAATAAAGCTTTTATTGCCTTATTAGTCACCGTTCTTTTGTGGGGCACTTCTTTTGTTGCGATTCGCCAAAGTTTGTTATCTTTTTCTCCGGGTGGCTTGGCGTTACTGCGTTATTTAATTGGTACGCTCGCTGTTTTGCCGGTATATTTATTATTGCCGAAGCGGGCGCTACCTACTGTAAAAGATTTGTTCGTATTATTTTTGCTGGGTTTTTTTGGTATAGGTATGTACAATATTTTGTTGAATATTGGCGAAATTACCACCTCCGCTGCCATTGCTAGTTTTATTATTAGTCAAGGCCCTGTTGCTACTATTATTTTAGCGGTATTTTTTTTGCATGAGCGCTTAACAAAATTATCTTGGTTGGGTATGTGTGTCAGCCTTCTAGGTATTTTGGTGATAGCATATGCAGAAGAACAGGCGCTGGGTTATTTTAATCAAGGTATTTTTTATTTGATTGGCGCCATTTTTTGTACGGCAATTTATGCTATTTTACAAAAAGCACTGTTAAAACGTTTTCAACCTTTAGAAATTACAGCCTGGTCCATTTGGTTTGGCACGCTGATACTTGCATTTTATACACCTAATTTATTAGATGAAATCCACAATAAAGCTCTTGTTGATTATTTTTGGCCAACTTTTTTGGGTATAGGATCAGGTGTTATTGGCTACGCATGTTTGGCTTATGGTTTTAAGCATTATCCTGCCTCAAGAGCGATTAGCTTTTTATTTGCTATGCCATTTGTGTCTATTATCGTTGGATGGATAGTCTTATCAGAGATGCCGGCGTTCTTATCCATTTCTGGTGGTGTCTTGGCTATGGCAGGTGCTTTCATGATTCGAGTCACTTCATCGAAATAGAGTGAAATAATCATTGGCATCTCTGCAATATTTACATTAGAATTCGTTTTTTAATGAGGTTCAATAGGAGAGCACCAGATAATGAGCACAACACCTGCTGATGGCTTGCACCGCGGTTTAAAAGCTCGGCATATCGAATTGATAGCCTTAGGTGGGATTATAGGATCATGCTATTTTCTTGGGACTGGCCAAGTAGTGGCTCAAGTTGGCCCTGCAGCTTGTCTTGCTTATGTTCTTGGCGGCCTTATTGTTTACTTGACTATGTTGTGTATGGGCGAACTAGCCGTTGCTATTCCTATTTCTGGTTCCTTTATTACTTATGCTGCAGATTATATTTCACCCAGTGTCGCTTGTGCTGCAGGGTGGACATATTGGCTTAACTGGGTTCTGTATATTCCTGCTGAATGTGTGGCCGGCGGCATTATCATGCAGGTATTTACAGGAGTTAGTGGTTATTTATGGGCTGTATGTTTTGGATTATTAATTACCTTTATTAATCTTTGCCGGGTTACTTTATTTGGTGAAATAGAATTTTGGTTAGCTATTATTAAAATCGCTGCTTTAATTGGATTTACGGTTCTTTCGATATTTATTTTTTTCGGCATGCTTAGGGGGCCGCAAGGTACTAGTTGGATAGGTGCTCATTATCTTTTTCAGCATGGTGGTTTCATCCCTAATGGTAATTTAAGTTTATTAACAGCGATGGTGTTGATGCTAGTCAATTACCAAGGGACTGAGATTGTTGGTATAGCTGCAGGTGAGTCTCAGCATCCCGAAATTACAATTCCTAAAGCGATTCGAGGCGTTACTCTTCGTATTTTATGCTTGTATATTCTACCAGTATTTTGTTTAGTTTTGATTTTCCCATGGCAACAAGCAGGATTATCCAATTCAATTTTTGCTGACGCTTTAAACATGTATGGTTTAAAATGGGCTGGAGCAGTTATTAGCTTTGTAACGCTTGCTGCGGCATTTTCATCGGCAAACTCAGGATTTTATAGTACCGTTCGTGCATTGCGCGGTCTGGCGACCCATGGTATGGCTCCTCGCGGATTAACTAAACTAAATAGGCATTCAGTGCCACATAACGCCGTATTTATGACATTGATTGCGGTTTGGATGGTGTTGTTTTTGGGTTACTTTTTTTCTGAGTCGACATTTTATGTGGCATTACTATTGGTTTCTGGATTTACAGGTACTGTTTCATGGCTAGTGCTCTGCTGGGCGCAAATTTGTTTTCGTAAATATTGGTTAGCAGAAGGGCGTTCTTTATCAGATTTAAAATATAAAACACCCGGTTCACCATATACAGGTTATGTTGCAATTGTGCTAATGTTATTTGCACTTGTGATGCTAGCTTTTAACGAAGACCCAGCCTATCGCTCGGCGTTTATTATTGGAGTTAGCTGCGTTATTTCACCTATGATTGGCTATTGGTTGTTTATCCGAAAAAAGATACGCTAACAAGAGAACGACAAGAAAAACTTCGAAAAGCTAGTGTTTCACTGATATTCAAAAAGATAGGCGCCGCTTGAGCGTAATTAGTTTATTTATTATTCAATAACAAGCGTTGATTTATGTTATTTTTTTCTTCGTCACTCATCGCATTCCAGGTAATTACTTCTATATAGGTGCGTTGACAACCAAAACAAATCTCGTCACCAAAAGTTGTGCTGCATATACCAACGCAGGGCGAAGCTGTAAGTAATTTTTTATTCATCGTCATTGTCTGACATTCCTGATATAGATAGTTCTTGAGGATTAATTATTTTTTTCCGAGGATTCGATTGATTTCATTTCTATCAAAGGCGTCTGGGCTAAAATTCTCGTATTGTTCTATCGCTTCTTTATCTATTATTTCTAACAAAGAGTTTTTGTTATTTTCTGTTTTTTCTCTGCACCATGCGGCAATAAGATTATAGCAGTAAGCGCCACCACAATCTTCAATCAACATCCCCCCGATGCTATCTATACAAAAAGGGTAGGCAAAGGCATCGCTATAAGGAAGTTTTTTTTGTAATGTAATAGAAAAACTCCAGTCATCTCCAAAATCATAGGTATAATGCATTTTTTTCGTGTATTTAAATTCTGATGACAGTTTGACATTTTTTGCCAACCGAGCATTATCATATCCATCACTAATCGGTGCAGCGTCACGATTCACATAAAATTCAAACAAATGGTAATCCGCTAAGCCAAATAATGTTTGAAGGGTTCTGTGTAATTTTAAAAATGTGGCAGTGGATTTGATCCAAATGACCCGCTCGATTCTAGGCTGAATGTCTTTCGCTGTTATTTTTAACTGATAAATTTCAGTGGTCATGATTTTTCCAATGGTTTTGCGTTGATATTATCATATTTTCAAGAACACGTGATAATCATAATAAATTTTTGCTTTGCTTAATGGCGCTGGCGTGCTTATCAACTGTCGCTGCGACTAAGCCAAGGTGACCCAATACATCTATATCAATAGTATCCTTGTGCTCAAATATTTTTTAAATACTTACAATCAATATAACGCAGATTTTAATCGGTTTTTGGGTTAAATAAAATAGCAAAAGTTGATTAATTGATTTAGGTTTTTGCATCAATGATATCTGTTTTTGCTTCATTACCATAGGAGCGAATAAAGCTTTTTACTTGACGTCCATTGGCACGATGAACAGCAAATCCTTCATCGCATAAGCGTAATAAAAGATGCATTTCATAACCACCCGTGACTTCAAATACACACAGTCCCGCGCTTAACATTCTTGTCTTATCTTCAATAAATTCTGCTATTCCTTTGGCAGAGTTTTCATATTCTTTCGTTGTTTTTTCTCCATGAACAGCAACAACAAAATTGTGCTTACCAATGTCAATGCCAATAAGGTTATTATATAATTTCATAGTATCCTCGATAAGTTTAGGGTATTTACGATTGTAATCGGGTGTGCATAACGCATCCCATTCAACTATTCAAACCTATCGAGAGCTTGGGCTAGAGTACCTTGATTTTTACGATGGTTTCCATCTATTGTTGCACGGTCGCTCACGCCCATCACCCTCTTCTTGTTAACGAGAAGAGGGTCCTTTTGCTCTCTGCAAGATAAATTACATAATGCTTTTTATCTTACAGAAAGAAGATTATCAGATTTTAGACTGACAATTGTTGCGTAACCCGTCTTTATTTTTTGTCGGATCAGGGCATTCTTAATTACTTGCAGAAAACATGACATCGATGCGAGTCAGGCGCTTAAAGATTTATTCCAAGGAAAGCTTCCCGATTTTGTAGTTCAGGCAAAACTTGGTGAGTAGTTACTATAAAGCATTGCTTAAAATGTCTATAAAGAGCAGTGTGTCGTTTATTTTGACATAATAAAAATATTGAGCTACAATGTGGCTCAATAAAGATGGAGATTAGTATGGCCACAAATTCTGTTATTCGAGCTCGCATTGATGCGCGGGTGAAAGAGGAAGCTTCGGTTGTACTAGCTTCTATGGGGCTTACTGCATCAGATGCATTTCGCATGTTAATGATTAGGGTTGCGCGTGAAAAAAGTCTTCCATTTGAGCCACTAATACCGAATGAGGAAACGATACAAGCGATGTTAGCTGCACGCCGAGGCGAGGTTACTTCTGTTAAAAATATCGATGACTTATTGAGTAGCTTGAATGCGGACGATTAACTATACCAATAAATTTAAACAAGATTTTAAGCGCAATAAAAAATCTGGTCATCACAAAACATTAGAACAAGATTTGCTAACGATTGTTAGGCTTTTAGCAAGTGATCAACCACTCGCAGAAAAACATCGAGATCATGCTCTAACAAATAATTGGAAAGATCATCGAGATTGTCACATCAAACCTGACCTAGTTCTTATTTATCGAAAAACAGATTTTGATATATTAGATTTGGTCAGGCTGGGTTCGCATAGTGAACTTGGATTGTGACATCTTATAACATTGCCGAAAATGTCTCTTTTCAGCAAAGTATCCTATACTAGCCACTTTAAATTCCAGCGATAAGCCCGATGTCAGAAACCCTACGCCAAACACCGAAAACGGCAAAATTGAAAAAACCACCCCAAAGGGGGCTAAATAAAGACCGGCGTCTTCGAGAATACCTGACAACCCAAGAAATTGAAAAGTTACGCCAAGCCGCCAAAAGAATAGGGCGTCATAGTCACCGGGATGATACGTTAATCTTGTTAATGTTTCGTCATGCACTATACGGGTAAGTGAAGTCATCGCGTTGCGTTGGGAACAGCCAAGGCGACTCCAATGCGCTGCAGCGAAAAAGCTGTAATATTTTATGAAAAAAGAGCGAAAGCACTTGTCGGGCTTTGCATTTGAACCCGCCGAGTTCTTGTTATTTAAATAAATTGTATTTAAATATAGACCTAACGCATCATCATTACAATGATGCGCATTTGCATCTTGGTCAAGCAAACTCTTTTTTCTTAAACATTTTTTAAACACCAAATAAAATAGCAAAAGGAGATTAATTTATTCATTTAGGTGAGAGGTTACATGACTCATGGCTATCAGTAATTTTAGGTTTTTTCGCTGCTGAGAAAAACTCAGCACTACTTTGCGACTCTTTAGATGGTGTTAAAAACACAGCGCCGCCATCGTTTTGCCAATCGCCTATAATTTGATGTTTATTAAGATATTGCTTTACCACTCTGTTCATTTTACCTAGGTTAGTCGATTTTCCGTGATAACCGACACCACAGATAATTTTATCCAAAGGCTTATTTTCTTCAAATGTATTTTCCAATAAAAATTTAGCACATTGGTAAGTCAAACGATGCAGGTCTAGACTGCGATGATCGGTGTTATAGTTGTTTTTGTAGAGTTGATCTAAAACATAGTCACGTAAGCATGTTGCGCTGTTTGGGGCGTAAATGTCTTCATTGATTTTTAGTATGCCAATTTGTTCAAAATTTATAGAAATATATTCCGCCAACTTCACATAACTTAGCAAGACATCATGCAGGATATTTGGGGAATCTTCTTTATAAGATTGCGAATATTTTTGTTGCAACATAGATAATATTTGTGCCGCGATTTCAGGCGCATGTGCTGCACAGCGTTGCAAGCCATATAAGGCATTACCTATCTCTTGAGCATTTAATGTTGCATCTGAAGCAGAAATTTTTTCAGTCAACGCAGTCAACAGTTCTTGGACCTGATCGCTGTCAGCGCTCATATTCTGTAAGCCATATAAGGCATTGCCTATCGCTTGAGCATCTAATATTGCTCCTGAAGCAGAAATTTTTTCAGTCAACGCAGTCAACAGTTCTTTGACCTCGTCGCTGTCAGCGCTCATATTCTGCAAGCCATATAAGGCATTACCTATATGTTGAGCTTCTAATATTGCGTCTGAAGCAGAAATTTTTTTAGTCAACGCTTTCAATAGTTCTTTGACCTCATCGCTGTCAGCGCTTATGTTCTGCAAGCCATATAAGGCATTACCTATATGTTGAGCTTCTAATATTGCGCCTGAGGCAGAAATTTTTTTAGCTAATGTAGTCAACAGTGCTTTGACCTCGTCGCTGTCAGCGCTCATATTCTGCAGGCCATATAAGGCATTGCTTATCGCTTGAGCATCTAACATTGCATCTGAATCAGAAATTTTTCTATCCAACGCGTTCAACAGTGCTTTGACCTCGTCGCTATCAGCGCTCATATTCTGCAAGCCATATAAGGCATTACCTATCGCTTGAGCATCTAATGTTGCATCTGAAGCAGAAATTTTTTTAGCCAACGCGTTCAACAGTGCTTTGACCTGATCGCTGTCAGCGCTCATATTCTGCAAGCCATATAAGGCATTGCCAATTTCTTGAGCTCTCAATATGGCTTTTGAATCAAAAATTTTTTTAGTCAACGCTTTCAATAGTTCTTTGACCGCATCGCTGTCAGCGCTCATATTCTGCAAGCCATATAAGGCATTGCCAATTTCTTGAGCTCTCAATATGGCTTTTGAATCAAAAATTTTATTAGCCAACTTATCCAACAGGTCTTTGACCTGATCGCTGTCAGCGCTCATGTTCTTCAGAAAATAGCTTCATGAATCGCATCCAAACCATAACGAAAATAGCTGTATTGAGGTTTTCTGCTGTTTGAATATTGATTGAATTTAATGGGTCTGATAGCCGCTTTCCACTCGCCAACTTTGTGTGCCCAGCAAGCGCCAATGCTGAGTAATGCCATTAATTTTTCAATGCGCTCTAACTTAGTCAGATGGGTATCTTCAAAACGAAATCCACGTCCTTTCAGACAAGCGAAAAGCGTTTCAATTTTCCATCTTCGTAGATAAACAGCAATGGCTTCTTTATCACACATATTCGTTGCAACAATCATTAATTCGCCACCCTCAGAACGTGATCCGGCCAGATAAAATTTTTGTCCGTAAATTTCAATTTTTATTGAAAATAATAAGGTTTTTCTTGGCGTAACCTCACGAAATATTTTCTCTGCTTTGCATAATTTTTTATTACCCACACGCACCTGAAACCTGTCGAGTTTGAGTATATAACAAGAGAAAGTGCTAAACACAGTCTTTTGGAATATATAAAAGTGTATTATAATAATGTTCGTCGACATTTTTCTATTGGCTCAATAGTTCCGATGGCATTTGAGAATCAGTATAAAAAAGTCGTGTGACTGTGTTTACAAGGCCGGGGTAAGACCAGACTTAAATGAGGGAATTTTATGGAATTAGCTATTAGTAAAGTGAGGAGTGCCATCGATGTTTCTTCAAAAATGGAAGTTGATTTACGCTCTATAAGTTTGATTTTGAAATCTGGTAGCACTGATTTTTCAACTATAGACTTTCCTTCTCCAAAACATATGATAGAGTTAATAAATAATGCTTATGTTTTGTCTTCACAAAATAATTCACCTCAATCAACTAAGTATAAATTCTTACGTCGTTACCTATTTTTAATTGATCGGCATCAAGCAACTATTTGGCCATTTGGCCCCGCTAATGAACTTATCTTGTTAAATGATACTATAAAAAAGTTATCAGAGACGATTGGCGTTATCCCTCGTTTGAGTCATCCAGTCGTTTGGGCGGATCAAAAATTTTTACCTCCTGAAATTAACAGAAAAACTAAACAGAAGTGGCAACGTACACCCTGTGAAAAACCTCGTCGTGGACAAACGATCTCCAAAAATGAAGTTCATTTTATTGGCGCTCCAAGAGAAGCACTGAAAGAGAATTATTCAGCAACCTCGGTAGAGCGTATTGAAACAAGTTCAGATGATTTATATTTAAATTTAATTGATTTTGATTACTATAAATTAGGACTGATGAATGCGGATCACTTACTTGCTTCATCTAGCTTGCTTGATCGTGTGCAAGAAATGATTGAAACAATGAATTGTGATCCTACCTTTGCTCGTGAAATGGAAGATTCGATTTTTAACGACAATTATTTTCTCACGGATTGTAATGGCGTTATTGTGGGAAATTATTGGTTATATATGGCATATCATAATTCTATTGAAAATCTTTGGTTATTGCTAGCATCGGACAATAGTGCAGGAAAAGGCGAAAAAGATCCTCTAACTTGGTTAAGTCAATTTGAAATAGGCCAAAAATATTTAGAGCATTTGGCCGAAGAAGGAAAATATGTTGATAAAAGTGATATACTCTATCGAGTATCTAATGGGGGAATGTCAGAATCTTTAAAAGATTCTTTTACGTCGTGGGTCAGGGAATCTCATCAAAATCAACTTTTAGTTTATCAAAGTGAGGCTAGACTTCATCAAAAAATGAGAAAAAGCATTTCTAATGCAGGTGATAGAATAGAGGGCTTAATTGAGATGCATGGAAACATAGCAGTTGTAAGTACACATTTTTTTGGCTCTGATGCTGGCTCAGAAGCTAGTTCTTTTACGAGTATAAGCTCCAGCATTGCAGAACCGTTTGCAAAACAGTATGCTGAGGCAATCGCTCAAGATTCTGAGACAAAGAAACTGGTTAGAGATACAAAAATGAGAACAAGGGAAGTCGCGAGTGAAATAAAACAAGATATGAAAAGACAACGTCTTGGTACATAACGATAAGAGGTAAAAGATATGAAATTACAACATGAATTAAAAAAACAACTCACCACGGAATTTCCAAGTATTCGACCTAATATTTTAAAGGTTGTAGTAGGTATTGTTACCGAAGGAATGGATAAGCAATCGCTTGATCAAACATTTTGTGATATCTTTGATGAAGATATGGCAAATATTCCAGACTCAGAGGAAAGAGACAGTATGATCTACAAAGCATTGCTCACTTCCGCAAGAGAAATTTGTAATAATTCTAGTAAGCTCAATGAAATAGAAAAAATTATTCAAAGAGCAATAGAAAAAATGAATATGAAACAAAATCATAGTGTAGGTACTAGTACTACGAGTACACCACAAATAGGAGTAAGATGTTCAATTTTTAAAGAGCAAGCTATTTCTCATTCAGTTTGTCGAGAAGAAAATATAGCAAAAAAAAGAAAGTAGGCTGGTTCAAATGTGAAGTGCGACAAAATAGGTTAACATAACTATTAAATGCTTCAAATAACACAACAAGCATTGATAGCCGTTTTAGACAGCAAGAACACAATTGAATTTGAGCGAATAACCAGCTCACCCCCTGTTGGTCCGATTGATATTTACAAACTGACGCTATTTGCTGAGGCATTTCCTGATCAGCGTCAGCAGCTGTTTGATTTTATCATCAACCCCCCATGGGTATTCGACCAAATAACCAGGGCAACGCGTTACCGGGCTAAAGTTGATAATATACGTATACTTGCTCAGGAATTTCCTGATAAGTGTCAGCAACTGTTTGAGTTGATCACTAGCGCTCCAGAAGAGTTCCAGGAAATGATAAAAACTAGGTTTAGTTATAAATGCTGATCTAACTGCGGCTTCAGTTTCGCAGGCAGTTGATGAAGCGAGGCGTCAGCGATTATATGAAGAGAATCAAAGAGCCAGTACCCATGGGTTTTTCGAGACATCACAAGCTGTGAACAACCAAGGCAACTCTAATGCGCCTAAACCATACAAATAAGCGCAACATTTCATAAAAAAAGAGCAAAACTCCACTAAACCCTATATAATTCACTTGTGAAAAATATAATGAAGGGGAGTTTCGCAGCGGCAAATTGCGCCTCCAATTTAATTGAATTTTTACCCTTAAATCGCAAAAAAAATTTAGTTAATACTAATGATTTAGTTTGCTTATTCATTATTTTTTATAAAGACAGTATATTTTTAACCGTATCATTGTTCGCAGATATAATCACATTCCCTGTGTTTATTTCGTCAATCCAAGTAGTGGAATCTTTAGCTATGTTGGTTAATTTTATATCCCAGCAGCAAACAAAAAAATATATATTGGTAAAATGCGCCTCATTTTTTCTTTATAAATAGCGTGATTTGCTTAACCAGTTTTGATCTGGGTAGTACGCAAAAATTAATGTTCCATCTTCAATGGCATCTATTATGTTGTTGGTATTAGAAACGGGTAGTGCAAAACAACCTTCACTGCGCCCCAGTCGCCCGTATTGATTAATAAAGTTTTCATCAGCATATTGTGCCGCATGCACAACTATACCGCGTGGTTCTGCGTTGTCGTTAAAACCAGGCTCTAATCCCTGGAGGCGTAAAGCATGACCAACTTGGCCGTAATAAGGTTGCTTGGTTAAAAACAAGCCTAGGCTGCTTTTGAAGCTACCTGGTGTGTTGGAGAATTTTCTTGCATAAAGTAAGCCGCTACCGCTACCATGAGTAACAAAAGAATAATGCATTAATTGCAAAGAGCTTAGATTTAGAACCCACATTCTTTTTTCAGATGATGGCAGGGAATAATCAACTATCGTTAAAATACCTTTGTGGTCTAGTCCAGTTTTTCGTGCTTTAGAGTAGGCATTAATCGCAAGCTCTAGTACTTGTGGATTAATGTTTTTTGCAAGAGGTAATACTGAATGATACAGAGAAAGGTCACGGCATTGTGCAAAACTTTTGTTGCAGGATAAGCATAATGTCAATACAGCTAAAATGAAAATTTTAAATTTCATTTTACATCTCCTTGTTTTGTGTTTCCGAGTTTATATCAGGACGATCAAGTGAAATATTAACGGGAATACTACTTAATTTACGATTATAAATCAGTTGATATACCAGATCCCAATTAATCGGGATGTGATACTGATGTGAATATAGAGTTACTGTTGAAATAATTGAAGTGTCTGATAAAGGTAAGTCATCTTGCTGAATACCTTTTTGTTTAGGGTGTGCTTCCATATACACTTGGTGATTTAGCAGCCCAATATCAAAAGGTTGGCGAAATACACGTAATGGTGTTTTATCTGGAACTGAATAATACATTTGTTCAACATCTTCAGGCAACATTCGCAAGCATCCCGAGCTAACTTGATCACCGACACCGTAAGGATAATTTGTGCCGTGTATTAAATATCCTGGTTTCGAAGTATACAGTGCATATTGGCCTAATGGGTTTTTAGGTGTTGGAGGCATAACCTTGGGCAAATTCAGGCCTATAGTTTGCAATGTGCTGACGCGCACCGACTCTGGCGGATGCCAAGATGGGTCTTTTGCTGACCTAACAATATATCCATTGAAAGTTGGTGTGTCCCATGCGTTGTTTTTGTAATCCAACCCTTCTTTGCCTATACCGACCGGAAAAGTAATTACAACCGGCATATCATTTGGGAAATAAAACACTCTATATGCGCTCAAATTAATGACAATACCTGTCCAAGGTTTCGGCGGTAAAATAAATTGGCTGGGAACAACAATTTTTGTACCTGGCAACAGACGTTGGTCAGATGGGATGGTTGGGTTGGCCGATTGAATTTCTTGGAAGCCAATATCATATCGGCGCGTTAGTAAGCGCAGGGTATCGCCTGGTTTTGATGTAACGATCTTAACTTCGCCGATGATGGTATTATCGTCTTGGGGTAATGCATAAGTTAATGCCTGGCTAGTTAGCGGAAAACAGATGCATGCGAAGATAACAATGCGTGATAATTTACCCAATAAATTCATACGATCATGGTTCCTGTTGATTTTTTATAGTTTATTTTTAGTTGTATCGTCTTTTAAGCAGATAAGCAAATCGCGCATATCTTGTGGTAGCGGCGCATTCCAGGTGAGCTCTTCTCCTGATACTGGATGTTGCACGCTTAACTCTGCGGCATGTAATGCTTGTCGTTTGAAATTTCGTAATGCATCGATTAACTCGGGCGTTGCTTTGGGTGGGAGTTTAAATCTACCACCATACACTGGATCGCCAATAATGGGGCGACGAATATGCGCCATATGAACGCGAATTTGGTGAGTTCTTCCTGTTTCTAAGATGACTTTTACATGTGTATGTTCTCGAAAACGTTCGATCAGTCGATAATGAGTAACAGCCGGTCTACCCTCATAAGAAACGGCCATTCGTGTACGATGCTTGGGGTGTCGATCAATTGGCGCATCCACCGTGCCACCACCGGTACAGGCGCCACAGACGACTGCCTGATAAATGCGTTTAATGTTGCGCTCTTGCATTTCATCAATCAAATATGTGTGCGCTTCTAAAGTTTTTGCGATCACTAGCAAGCCGGTAGTGTCTTTATCCAGACGATGAACTATCCCTGCACGAGGTAAGTATTCTAAGTTTTTATCATGATGTAGCAGGGCGTTGAGTAGCGTGCTATCTTGATTACCAGCGCCAGGATGAACTACTAAGCCAGCGGGTTTATTGATAACTAACAAATGCTCGTCTTCAAAAATGATATCTAAAGGAATCGATTGTGCAGTATCGTGTCTTTGAATATCTAATGTGGCGTTAATACTAATTACATCATTTTGACAGACTGCATCTCTGGGTTTTACGGTAGTTTGATTTACCAAGAGGCGGCCGTCTAAAATCCACTGTTTGATTTGATTGCGGGAGTACTGTGGTAATAGTTGGCTTATGGTAGCGTCAACACGTTTGCTATGAAATTCGCTAGGAATATGCAACGTTTCAATAATTGTTTGCGTCATTTATCTATTATTTTATATATTTGCTTTATTTTAATACTTTTTTACGGTTTTTACACTGGATTTTTACGGTTTTCTGTTATATTTTACACTGAAATTTAGTTAAAACTCAAAGGATTAGCTGTGTTAAGACGACTTTGTGCTGTTTTTGTTGGAACCTGTGCTCTAGCCTTGTTAGCTGGCTGCGCGTCAACAAGCGACAATCCTGCTGAAAAATATGCAAAAATTCCTGAGAAACAACTGTTTCAACAGGCTGTGAACGATATTGCTTCCCGTGATTATCATGATTCAATTGAAAAATTTGAGGCATTGGATGCTCGCTATCCTTTTGGGGACTATGCTGAAAAAGGGCAGCTGTACGTGATTTACTCATATTACCAAGGTGATGAATATCCTCAGGCTTTGTTGTCAGCGCAACGTTTTATTCATCTACACCCTGACAGTCCTCATATTGACTATGCGTATTTCATGAAAGGCTTGCTCAATTATCAGCAAAATTTAGGAATTTTTGATAAATATTTCGAAGCAAATTTAGCAGAACGCGATTTAAGTGCTGCTAGATCTTCGTTTGTGGATTTTAGTATATTGGCAGAATCTTATCCTAAGAGTAAATATCGCGATGCGGCAATTCAATACATGATTTATCTACGGAATTTGATGGCAAATGAAGAGCTTAGAGTTGCGCAATTTTATTTTGAACGCAAAGCTTATGTAGCTGCAATTGAACGTTCGAATATCGTTATTAGTCAATACCAGGGCGCTCCAGCAGTAATGCAAGCAATGGAAGTGGCTATCAAATCCTACAACTGCCTTCACATGGATAGTTTGGCAGCGATTTATCAGCAGGTTTATGATTACAATCGAAGCGAATGATCTACAGACTTTACATCACTGTAATAATATAGTCTAAGATATCTAAGGGTGATTTACTTTCACCCTCGATATATAGGATTTGCTAAATACCTAAGTTGACCTTCATGAATTTACGTGTATTTTTCGCTGAGGCGCTAAAGCAATTCATATCAGAATCAGATCCATAAGCAATGACCCAACCTTTGTACTGGGCCGCCTTTAAAGCATTGAATAACGGTGTAAAATTCAAAGACCCCTTACCCAACACAGAAAATAAGCCTGCTTCTTTCGCATCGAAATACGAAAGCCGGTTTTTTTTGGCTTTGCTTAAAATGCGTTTATCAAGATCTTTTAAATAAATATAATTAATGCGACCGGGGTACGCTTTTAACATTTCGACTGGGTTGATATCTAAAGCAGCAAAATGACCAGTGTCAATCAATAGAGAGAGCTGAGTTTTATGTGTTTTTTCCATTAATTTAGCAATATCTTCTGCTGAATGAATTATTGTTCCTATGCGAGGTTGGTAGACCACTTGCATATGAGCACCATGTGCTAATTCGGCAATTTTATTCAAACCGTCGATTAAAAGCTTAAATTGCGCAGTCGTCGCAACAGGCTGCTGTTCTAGCATAGGTTTACTGTTATCTTCAAAAGTATTGTTGGCGCATTCGCATACAACAATCCGTTTAGCGCCAATCGCATTTAAAAAATGCATATGATCAAGAAAACGATTGATAGTGTCGTTGAATCTGTTTTTATCTGTAAAATGGCTATGAAATTGTGAACTAGCAATTTTGATGCCGTGTTGTTTTAGGCTGTTTTTCAATAAAAAAGGATCCTGAGGAAAACGTTGAGATAATTCGCAGCCATCAAAATTAGCTTTACTAATACTATCCATAGTATCGTTTAATGCTGAATGGTTAAAAGTATTTTGCCATGTAAGTGGAGCGATTCCGAGTTGAATCGACGGAAGATGTTGGTGCATATGTGACCTCAATAACTGATCTATTACAAAGTATATAGGGACTATGGGGCAGATTTCAACCTTTAGAATGAGTATGGTAGCGGCAGCATGATAATAACGGAATTATTTACCATGGCCGCACTATTTTCAATTTCATTTACAAACAGAAAAATAGTTTTGTCTGTTTGTTTGCAAACATCAATCACGCTACCTGTTATTTTTTGGCTTGAATCTAAAATGTCATCATTAATGTTTACATCACTGGATGCTTCACCTAAGTACATATGATGCTTTAATACTCCTTTAAAATGCAAACGAGCAATAATTTCTTGTCCTAAATAGCAACCTTTTCTAAAGCTTATTGCGCCAGGGATGAGGTGTAAATTTAAGCGTTGAGGAATAAATTTTTCACTTGTTTCAGGGTAAATATTGGGGATGCCCGAGGTAATTTTTTTAGCTTTGTCATTGACATTTGGTGATAAGTCGTATGATTGACTTAGTTTATCTGTAACAATGCATCGAGAAAATTTAGCATATTTTTCTAAATGACTTAGCGCAATTATTTTAACAGACTCTGGAAGTTTCAAGATAAATCGTTGCTCATCTATCATCAAAATATCGGCGACAAAGATAACGCGCCCTTGCAGATTGCAGCATGCGGTTAATTGCTCTGTATTGTACGTTAATTGATTAACATCACAGGTTAATTGGCCTTGTAAAAACTTTTTTGCGCCATCACCATAGCATTCAATAGCTGATATCATTTGAGGTAATCCAAAATTTCTAGCGGTGAATGTATCCATGCAGTAGGTTGAAATTGGCTGTTTTTAATATCTTGTGTACCATATCCATAAGCTACAGCCAGTGATGAGATATGTGCATTATGAGCTGCTTGGATATCCATAATGGTATCGCCAACAAACCAGCAATTTTCTGGCATCAAATTTAAC
Source organism: Alphaproteobacteria bacterium (assembly GCA_021151585.1). GTDB lineage: Bacteria > Pseudomonadota > Gammaproteobacteria > JAGOUN01 > JAGOUN01 > JAGOUN01. The sequence continues at coordinate 35,980 of JAGKWX010000005.1, forward strand.
TTTTCGCAGGCATATAATAATGGTGCAGCCGAAGGTTTAGGCGCGCTAGCAGTGTCACAACCAACGATGCAATGCGCGGTTTGCAATAATGGAAAGTGTTCTGCTGACTGTATGGCTCCTGCTTCAGTTTTATTTGTTACAATACCCCAAATAATATTACGTTTATTGAGAGTTTCTAGTAATTCAGTAATGCCTTCAAAAAAAGTTGTTCCTTGGTGTTTACGATGTAGATAAATTTCACGAAATGCATCACGAAAAGTTTCGTATGCTACGTGTGGGACATACTCTGTTACTAGCTCGTTAAAAATAGCTTCTGAACCATAACCAACGACTCGTCTAGCTTCTTCTAGCGTAAATTTTTTTGTTGGTTGATAGCGTTGAACCACCTCATTGACCGCCATGGTTAAATCATGGGCGGTATCGAGTAATGTGCCGTCTAAATCAAATAGAATTGCGTTCTGCGTAGACAAGATAATTCACCTTTATATCTTTATGTAAATAATACTCTTTGGTTAATGGGTTGTAGCCCATGCCAGACATAGCTTTAAGATCAATTTGTGCCGAACAGCACCATTGTTGTAATTCAGATGGTTTTATTAGTTTTTTATATTCGTGTGTTCCTTTTGGTACAAGCTTTAATACATGCTCTGCAATAAATAATGCTTTTATAAAAGCCTGTGCTGTACGATTGATGGTTGAGAAAAATATTTTTCCATTAGGTTTTAGCAAGCTACTTAATGTTTTAATTAAGCTGGCTGGATCTGGAATATGTTCTAATAATTCCATACACGTAATTGCATCAAATAAGGGGGGCTGGCTACCGTAGATTTTTGACCTCGATACGGCAAAGTCTTCTGCGGTAGTTGCAAGATACTCGATAGATATATTTGATTCAAGCGCGTGTAATTTAGCTACTTGAATTAAGCTATCATTGGCATCAATCGCTGTGACCTTGGCTTGTAATGCTGCTAACGATTCCGATAAAATCCCGCCGCCGCACCCCACATCTAAAATGGTTATATTTTCCATATTGCCAATATAATTGCGAATAAATTGTAGGCGAACTGGATTTATATCGTGCAAGGATTTGAGAGGGCCATTAGGATCCCACCAAACACTTGCTTGCTGATCAAATTTATTAAGTTCATTTTGGTCGTAATTATTATGCATCGTTTTGCTCGGTAATATCTAATTGTTCGATTTGATTAAATCGACTTGTGATTTTTTTTGCTGATTTATGTACATTATCCGCATCTTCGCGTGCTTGGTCAATGTGTTTTACAAGATTATCCATTCGACTTTGAAAACGTGAGAAATCTTGACTCAATGCCAGCAAATGCTTCTGAATGATATGCATTTGTTCTCGCGTATCGGCATCTTTTAAGACCGCGCGAGCTGTTGTTAAAATGGCCATCATCGTAGTCGGTGAAACGAGCCAAATACGTTTTTGCTGAGCATAGTCAACGATATCACCATAATTAGCATGAATATCAGCAAATATAGCCTCGGCCGGAATAAACATCATGGCTCCGTCAGCTGTCTCACCAGGAATAAGGTATTTTTCAGCAATCGCTTGAATATGAATTTTTAAATCTTGGCGGAATTGTTGTTGTAGTTGTTTTAGCGTTATGTCATGGTGATTTTCTATGCTTGTTAATTTACGGTAGGTTTCTAAAGGAAATTTCGCATCTATGACAACGTTTCCAGTCGGCTGCGGTAACAACAGTAAACAATCGCAGCGTTTGCCGTTGCTTAAGGTGTGTTGCATAGAAAAATTGCGTTCTGGCAACATATTTTTTATCAGACCAGATAGTTGGACTTCGCCAAAAGTTCCTCGGGAGCGTTTATCGTCTAAAATGGATTTTAGATTAATAACGCTTGACGATAATTCCGCCATTCGTTTTTGGGCTTCATCGATAACCGTTAATCTCTGAATAATATTGCTCATTGTCGTAGAGTTTTTTTCTTGCAGATTTTGCCATTGTTCGCTTGTTTTTTCTCGATGTTCTGCAAGCGATAATTTTAACTCTTCACGTAAAGTGTGGATTTCTTTAAGCTGCTCTTTGCTTTCACGCGTAATCACGGGAATTAATATGATAATGCCAATAATGACAAGAATTAATAAAATAATTGTTAAAGTCATGAGATCACCTGAGAATCGGAATAAAATAAGGGAATGGTTTGTTGCCAAATGGCATAATTTGTTTTTGTATTTAATTGAGGGTACTGTTTAATCACAATGTTCCATGCTTCATCTGGGCGTTGTTTTAAGTATAAAGTTGAGTCTTGTAGTGCTTTTAAAAAAGCAGTATCCGCAGAAGTTTTTTCACCGGATGAGCCAATAAAAATTAATTCACTGTAAGGCGAAATACCAAAGTTCTCTGGGTAAAGCATCTGTGGTTTAAAGCCGTGTTCTTGTAAGACAACTGGCTCAACGTTGCGCATCATGCCAATTGCCAAGTCAATTTTTTTCATCATCAGAGCTTGCGTTAAACTATAATGCACATTAATTAATGTCACATCATCTACTGTTAAATTTGCTGATTTTAATACGGCTTTTAATAATTGGAATTCATCACTTGCGTCGCTATAGCCTATACGTTTGCCTTTTAAATCTTTGGCGGAGTGTATACCAGAGCTGGGTAAATAAACAAGGCAATCTAATGGAGATTTAATCAGCGTCCCGATTTGTTGAATAGGTAAATGTTGTTTGGTTTGTTGCTGATAATGCGGTTGGTAAGTAATTGCTAAATCAACTTTTTTTAGAGCGACTAATTTCGCGGAGTCAGTGTTGTCGCTGGGCTCTATCAGTTCAATATCTAGGCCATATTTATTAAAATCGCCGTTGCTTATAGCTAATAACACGGGCGCATGATTGGGATTAATATACCAATCGAGTAATAAAGATATTTTTTCTGCATATACATATTGCGTCAACAGTAGCGCTAATAAAAAAAGAAATTTCTTTACCATGTTATCCACCGTTTAGCAGAGATGTCAACTAAAAAATATAAAGCCAGGCTCATGCATACTAAAACGCTAAGCGATGCAAATAGGATATTAGTTTCCAGGCGGGCATTTGCATTTAACATAAGATAACCTAATCCTTGGCTAGATCCAACCCACTCACCAATAATCGCTGCTAATGGAGCTATTACAACGGAAATACGTAAACCGCTGGCAAAGTAAGGTAGTGCATAAGGTAAGTGAATATAGCGCATGCTATTTATTTTTTTGCTGTTCATCAATTTTGCCATATCTAGATATTCTGACGGCGTTTTATTTAGGCCATCAAATAATGCGCAGGTCATGGGAAAAAAAATCATCATGATGACAATGATAATTTTTGATCCTATACCAAATCCAAACCATAATATTAAAATTGGTGCAATTGCAAAAGTAGGAATTGCTTGGCTGAGCAAGAGTAGGGGTAGAAAAAATAATCGTAAGGGTTGTGCAAGTATCAAAATAATAGCTGATGCTATTGCGAATAATCCGCCAAAAAATAACCCGGCTAGCGTTTCGTATAACGTGATGGAAGCGTGATAAAAAATATTTGATGAATTTTCGCATAAACTTAGAAAAACTTTATCAGGTGCTGGTAAAATGTAATTAGGCAATTGCAAGGTTGTGCAGGCAATTTTCCAGCTTGTGATCAGCAAAACTAAGCTTAAAAAAAAGCGTACAGTACTGTGTGTCATATTGGCTCTGTTATTTGATGCTTTGCTTCTATTAACTGTTGCATCAGTATAGGGTAGCATTGCATGACTTCGTTATTTTCTATATCTCTCGGTGCGTCAGACCTTAGACTTAATGATTCGTGATAACTTACCGGCTTGCCGTGTAACACAATAATTTGATCACATAAACGTAATGCTTCGAGTGGGTCATGGGTTACTAGTACAACAGTTTTGCCGGTAAAATGTTGTCTTGCATAATTTTGTACTTCCTGTGTTGTGATGGCATCCAAGCCTGAAAACGGTTCATCCATTAAAACGATATCACTATCTTCGTACATCGTTCGTGCAATGATCACGCGTTGACGCTCTCCGCCAGATAATTGTTTGGGCTTTGCATGACTGATGCCATTTAAATCAACTTTCTCTAACAGATTTCTCGCTTTTATTTGGCAAGAGGCACTTACTTTTCCCCGTAATAAATCCCCCAATAACACGTTATCTAAATTGCACATCCACGGTAATAAGGTAATGTTTTGTGGTAAAAGTGAAATGCTCACCTCGGCATATTTGGTATGAAATTGTTTAGATATTGCATGCAATAAAGTGCTTTTTCCGATTCCCGAAGGACCTAAAATAGCTAGCCAGCGGTTTTTTGGGATGCTTAACGAAAAGTTCTGGTATAGAAAATCTGCGCCAGGGTATTTGATCGAGAAGTGATCAAAAACAAAGTGATGGTCTAATTGCACGGCTCATCATCCTTAAGTTAAACATAAAAACACGCAGTTGCATGCTATTAAACAAATTGAGTATGCTCAATCTAAGTCATTTTCTTAGTTGCGACGATTTCAACTGAAAATTTATAATTAAAGGATATCATCTTTTTAGCTATTGTGACAATTTGTACTGAATTTTGCTGGATGCACTTAAGTCTTGCCAAGTTATTTCGACAGTGGTATCTTATCCGACCTGGTTGCCAAAGCAACCTTTAAGATCATAGGCACGTAGCTCAGTGGTAGAGCACCACCTCGACACGGTGGGGGTCGTTGGTTCGAAACCAATCGTGCCTACCAATTTTTTCCGATAGGTAAACATTCATGTCCTCTTTGTCTTGGGCAAAACAATGGCAGGAATCATTCAATAATATCGATGATTTACTCGCTTATTTAGAGTTATCACGCGCCCAAGTTCCTGTTTTATCAGGTGAGATCGATTTTGCATTTAAAGTGCCTAGGCCATTTGCTGAGCGGATGCGAAAAGGGGATCCGTGTGATCCTTTGTTATTACAAGTACTGCCTTTGTCTAGAGAACTGGATAGTGTCACTGGGTTTACAGTAGATCCTCTTCAAGAAAAAAGCGTTAACCCTGTGCCGGGTTTATTGCACAAGTATAAAAGTCGCGTTTTAATCACTTTAACCAGTGCTTGTGCGGTGAATTGCCGCTATTGTTTTCGCCGACACTTCCCCTACAAAGAAAATAATCCTGGCACTAAAGGCTGGGAATTAATTTTTGATTATTTGCATCAGCATCCTGATATCATTGAGGTGATTTTAAGTGGCGGTGATCCGCTATCGGCATCTGATGATGTGCTGCACAAGTTTATTCAGCGCTTGGAAAATATTAGCAGTATAAAATATTTGCGGTTTCATACGCGCGTGCCACTTGTTATTCCTGATCGTATTACGCCTGCATTATTATCAATGGTAAAAAATACGCGTTTTAAAGTAACTATGGTGCTACATAGCAATCATGCGAATGAATGGGACAATACTTTGTTATTACCCATGCAACAATTGAGAGCGGCCAATGTGAATTTGTTAAATCAATCAGTGCTATTAAAAAACGTTAATGATTCTGCAGATGCATTAATTGGGCTTAGTTATCGTTTATATGATATTGGAGTTATGCCGTATTATTTGCATGTATTAGATAGGGTGGCTGGTGCTGCGCATTTTGATGTCTGTGAACAAACAGCGGTTGAGCTGATGCGTCAAGTTATATATTCTTTGCCTGGGTATTTGGTGCCAAAATTGGTGCGCGAAATGCCGCAGGAGAAGAGTAAAACTCCGATTGATCTATTATTAGCGTAATAAACTTATACTTAGGCCGCGCCCTGATCTTATTTAAAAAAAATAGTTAAAGTAGCTGAGAAAAGATTATTAAATGGCTCCCCGAACAGGACTCGAACCTGTGACCCAATGATTAACAGTCATTTGCTCTACCGACTGAGCTATCGGGGAATGCGAAAGTGGGATTATATTAATCCAGCCTTCGCGTAAGGTCAAGCATCATTTTCAAGTAATTCGCGCATTTTTGCTTTTATCATGTCAATTGCAATACGATTTTCACCGCCACGTGGTACGATTAGGTCTGCATGTAGGCGAGAAGGTTCGATAAAGCGCAAATACATAGGGCGAACGGTGGCCTCATATTGAGCAATTACGGAGTCTAGAGTGCGAGCGCGTTCAACGATGTCTCGTCTTAATCGGCGGATAAGACAAATGTCTAAGGCGGTATCCATATAAATTTTGATATCCATTTGATCACGTAGGGCGGGGTCAACAAACAATAAAATACCTTCTAAGACAATAATTCTGTGCTGGCCTATGGTTTGGGTTTCAGCGCGACGCACATGCCTTGAATGATCGTATAGTGGGATATTAACATTTTCCCAATTTTGTAATTTCTCCAAATGTTGACAGAGTAACTCATGATCCAAAGAATTCGGATGGTCATAATTAATATTAGCTCGATCTTCGAAAGATAAATGACCTTGATCTTTGTAATAGGAATCCTCAGAAATAACGACGACTTGGTCGCTACCTAATTCATTGACGATATTATTAGCGAGCAAACTTTTGCCCGAGCCAGATGCTCCTGATATACCAATTACAATTGTTTTATTCTTCATCATCAGGGTCTCCTTTATTTTGTTGTTTCTTGAGTAAGACATAAACTGCACCTACGCCACCATCTTTAGGTTTGGCAGAACAAAATGCCAAAACTTTAGGATGATCTTCGAGATAACGATTAACATAATTTTTTAAAATTGCGCGCGACCCCTTGCCATGAATAACTAATAAATAGCGTGATCGTTGAGCTAGACAATCTTGAAAAAAATCTTCCAATATGTCTTCGGCTTGCTCTAAATTAAAGCCGTGTAAATCTAATGAATTATCGATAACAAATTGACCACGTTTGAATTTTTGTAGAGTTTTTCCACCAATACTGGTGTCGGAGGAAAACAAATAACTTTCTGGGGAGACCGATAGGCTAAATTTTAAATAATCTTCGTTATTCATAGTTATTAATAGGATTAGTTTAAGGAATACTACAGGATTTTTGGATTTGATGCTAGTCTTCTTCCATAGCAGATCTAAGCCACATGCTTTATAACGGTATTTACTGTGAACAAAAATAACTTAAAAAAAGAGTTAAAATGAAAATAAGCGTGAAATTTAAATAGCACTCCTGATTAACAGCCTTTACATTAAATATATCATTACGACAATCGCAAGGACTTGCCCATAAGTAACATATCGGTCAAACTATGGCTATTTAAAATAGCTAACAGCCATGAATAGTATAAATACAGCCTTAGATATTATTAATTACGCGCAACAACAATTTGAAGCCGCTGATGTTTTTTATGGTCATGGTACTAGCAATGCCTTAGACGAAGCCTACGCCTTAGTTATTGATGCTTTAGATTTATCGCATGATCTATGCGATGATGATTTACAGACCATGGTTGTGGAAAATGCTCCAGCATTAATCTATTTGATTCATCAACGTGCGGAGCAACGCATTCCTGTGCCATATTTAACGCATAAAGCCTGGTTTTGTGGCTTGCCTTTTTATGTAGATGAACGTGTCTTGATTCCGCGCTCACCGATTGCTGAACTAATTGAAGTTGGCTTTGCGCCGTGGATTGATCCCGATGTAGTGACTGATGTTTTAGATTTATGTACAGGTAGTGCTTGTATTGCTATTGGATGCGCGTACGCATTTGAGCATGCACACATTGATGCAGTGGATCTATCATCAGATGCCTTGGATGTCGCAAAAATCAATGTTGAAAAACATCAACTAACAGATCGCGTGCATTTATTTCAGGGTGATTTATTCGCGCCATTACTAGAGAAAAAATACGATATCATTGTTAGCAATCCGCCGTATGTTGGTTTCGATGAAATGCAATCATTGCCACATGAATATCAGCATGAGCCGGAAATGGCGCTGGTGTCTGGAAAATTAGGTTTAGATATTGTCGACCGCATTTTAAAAACAGCAGCCCATTATTTAAAGGATAATGGCATACTTGTTGTTGAGGTAGGGAATACGTGGCAAATTATGGAAGACCATTATCCAAACTTGCCCTTTGTATGGATAGAATTTGAAAGGGGCGGCGATGGAGTGTTGTTGCTAAATAAAAAGGATATGCTTGATGCCAGGTAATATATTTGGGCGAATCTTTCGATTAACTTCTTGCGGCGAGAGTCACGGTTTCGCTTATATGGGGATTATCGATGGTTGTCCGGCTGGCGTGAAATTATCAGAACAAGATATTCAGCCAGAATTAAATCGACGCAAACCAGGTCAGTCCACCTTAACATCACAACGTCGCGAATCTGATCAAGTAAAGATCGTTTCTGGGGTTGTTGAAGGAAAAACAACCGGCGCGCCTATCGGTTTGCTGATAGAGAATCATGATCAACGTGAACGTGATTATGCCGATATAAAAGATAAGTTCCGCCCAGGACATGCTGATTACACCTATTATCAAAAATATGGCATTCGAGATTATCGTGGGGGAGGTCGTTCATCTGCGCGTGAAACAGTGTTGCGCGTTGCTGCTGGCGCGATTGCGAAAAAATATTTAAGGGAACAGCATCAGGTTAATATCCAGGCAAGATTAAGCCAGGTAGGTTCTTTAGTTATTACTGAAGAAAATCAATCTGAATTAGAGGCCTTGATTAACCAGGTGAGGCGAGAAGGTGACTCTATTGGCGCACGTGTTGACGTAATGGCAACTCATGTCCCTGCCGGTTGGGGGGAGCCTATTTTTGAGCGCCTAGATGCTGAGATTGCTAAAGCATTGATGAGTATTCCCGCCGTAAAAGGTGTTGAAATTGGTGATGGTTTTGAATGTGTTAAGCAAAAAGGTAGTGAGCATCGTGATGAGATGAATGCTTCTGGTTTTTTATCAAATCATGCTGGAGGGGTGTTAGGCGGCATTAGTAGTGGGCAAGTGATTAAAGCATCGGTTGCTTTCAAGCCAACATCTAGCATTACATTGCCTGGAAAAACCATCACAATCACTGGCGAAGAAACAAGCATTATCACCACCGGCCGACACGATCCTTGTGTTGGAATTCGTGGTGTTGTTGTTGTTGAAGCAATGCTCGCATTAGTGTTGATGGACTATGCTTTGATAAGTGCGTGCTTTGATAGATAAATAGCTTGAATAAGACCGAAAATCAGCGTTAGCCCCAGCATGCCAAAAACTTTAAAGTTCACCCAGGTATCCATATCAAATTGGTAAGCTACAAATAAATTCACTGCGCCAATAATGACAAAAAAACTAATCCACATAGCATTTAATTTTTGCCAGACATTCAATGTTGCGTGTATTTTATTATTTAACAAATGTTGCAATAAAGGCTTTTTATAAAACACTTGCGCGATGATAAAAATAAGCGCCAGAATCCAGTTAATCATGGTGGGTTTCCATTTGATAAACATTGGGTTGTGAAAAATCAATGTCATGCCACCAAAAATTAAAATCATAATGCAGGTAACAACTTGGATAAGTTCGAATTTTTTATGTCTTAAGCGTGTGTACATAACCTGAACTAAGCTTGCAACAATAGCAACTGCCGTCGCGACATATATCCCCATAAATTTATAAGCAGCGAAAAAAACTAACAAAGGAATTAAATCAAAAAATATGTTCATTTTTACACCTGAAATCGATTAATATAATGAAAACTATCATAACAGTGCACAGCATGAAAATCGACCTTCATACACATTCTTATTATTCTGATGGTGTTTTATCACCCGCCGAGTTGGTAAATCGTGCCATTGCTCAACAAGTAGATATTTTAGCATTAACAGATCATGACACCCTCATGGGTATAGAGGAAGCACATGCAGCCGCAGAAGGGCATGCAATCACAATTGTTCCCGGGATAGAATTATCTTGCCAGTGGCGCGAACAAACTATTCATATGATTGGTTTAAATGTTGATATTGCATATGTGCCTTTACAGGAAAAATTAGAAGCTGTCTTGCAAGACAGAAAAAACCGCGCTGATAGTATTAGCAAAAAGCTAACAAAATTTGGCATACCAGGTGTTGAAGAAGCGGTTGCACGTCAAGTCAAAGGTGTGCCCGGGCGTTTGCATTTTGCACGACATTTGGCTCAGCAAGGGTATTCACAGAGTCCTGGCAAAGCATTTAAAAAATTTATGGCGCGCGGAAAACCAGGATACCATCCAACCGAATGGATGACCCTCGCAGATGCTGTCCGATTAATACGTGACGCAGGTGGTTTGCCGGTTATTGCCCACCCGAGACGTTACGATTTGTCGTTTAAAAAAATCACCAATATGCTTGAAGTATTTAAAGCAGAAGGAGGCGAAGGTGTAGAAGTGGCAACTACAAGCCAAGATAAATCTGATCAAATTCTTTTAGCCAATTTAGCAAAACAATTAGATTTAGCTATGTCTATTGGTTCTGATTTTCATGAGCCTTGTGCATATAATGAATTGGGTAGGGCGGCATTTTTGGTTTCCACCGATAACGCTCGGCTAGTTGCTGATCTCTTGTAAATGTACTATAATCAAAGTCTCCATAAGGGGGCGTTCTGGCTTCGACGTAGATTATGAAACCTGAGCTGCATGCCGAGCACGTGATAACCTCGTAAAACTTATTGCATAAATACAATCGCAAACGATGTAGCATTTGACGACTCAGCTGACCTAGCGAAAGCTGCTTAATTCGTCACCGCAAACCAAGTTCGCTTATGGGCTTGGGACGCGGTCATTTACATAAGCCAAGTGTTTAAGGTGCTTTGACTTAGACAACTGAAACCAACTAAAGCTTCTCTCAACATCTGCCTTCTTGTCGGCGGTGTTGAGTTAGATAAAGACAAGACTAAGCATGTAGACGCGAAGGCGTAGGATTTGCGGACGCGGGTTCAACTCCCGCCGCCTCCACCAATTAACCATCTCAAGACGTCTAGCCCAGTCCATGAAATTACAAATAACCTTGTAAATAAAGTATTTTATTGTCTAGCAGTGTCTTACTTCATCTATTGACATCCACCATTAGTTGGGGGTAACTTACGGGGTAACAGACATACTCCCAGGATAGGTTACCCCCAGATGGCTTTAACAGATACCACCATACGCAATACAAAGCCTAAAGATAAACCTTTTAAGCTCTCCGATGAAAAGGGATTGTATTTACAAGTCATGCCTAACGGTGGCAAATGGTGGCGCTTTAAATATCGTTTTCTTGGCAAAGAAAAACTATTGGCATGCGGCGTTTATCCTGACACCACGTTAGCAAAAGCACGAGAAAAGCGTGACGCTGCTCGCAGGTTACTAGCAGACGGTATTGATCCCTCAGAAAATAAAAAAGCAGTTAAAGCAAGCAAAACCATAGAAGCAGCCAATAGTTTTGAGGTTATTGCGAGAGAGTGGCATACCAAGCAATCAAAAAATTGGGTAGCTTCTCATGGTGAAAAAATTCTTGGTCGTTTAGAAAAAGATGTTTTTCCGTGGTTAGGTAATAAGCCAATCGTCAATATTACACCTCCCGACTTGCTTAAAACATTACGTAGAATCGAAGAGCGAGGCGCACTAGAAACAGCACATCGTGTGCAACAAAACTGCAGTCAAGTGTTTCGTTATGCTATTGCAACAGGAAGGGCAGAGCGCGATCCTTCGGCAGATTTACGCGGTGCATTACCTCCAGTAAAACCAAAACATCTTGCAGCTATTATTAAACCTGAAGAAATCGGAGCTTTATTGCGAGCAATTGATGATTATCAAGGTGGATTAATTACAAAATGCGCGTTGAAGTTAGCACCATTAGTTTTTGTTCGGCCTGGAGAATTGCGTGCTGCAGAATGGTCAGAAATCAATTTAGAAAAAGCCGAATGGAATATCCCCGCTGAGCGCATGAAAATGCGTCAACCACTATTAGTTCCCTTATCAACCCAAACAATTAAAGTATTAAAAGAAATTCAACCACTAACAGGCAGAGGTAAATACGTTTTTCCGAGCGCACGGTCTACATCACGCCCAATGAGCAATAACGCCGTACTTGCAGCATTACGCCGCATGGGCTTTGCGAAAGAAGAAATGAGTGGCCATGGATTTAGAGCAATGGCGCGCACAGTGCTTGATGAGGTTTTAGGCGTACGCCCTGATTTTATCGAGCATCAATTAGGTCATGCTGTGCGTGATCCGAATGGAAGGGCGTATAACCGTACTGCGCATTTAGATGAAAGACGAAAGATGATGCAGCAGTGGGCTGAGTATTTGGATTCTTTAAAAAAACCTTATTGTAGATGAAGATAGGAGATGGCAGTAGTGAGTAATACTCCTGATAAAAATGATATTAAACCTCTCTGTGATTGTGATGATCAAATTCAAGATAAATTATTAACCTTGGCAGTTAAAAGCAAAATTATTTTATACATGATTCGCAATAAAAATGGGCAGCTTTATCCTTTACATTCAGGTGAAGTTGAAACAATACGTTGTTCAGGAGAAGTCATAGTGGTAATCGAGAAGAATCGGCACCCAATGCCAAGCGAAGCTCAACGATGCTTAAAAAGGCATATTTGGGTTAATGTAAAAAATGAAGAGGAATTATTGGCTGATCTGAGTGATTCTAAAAACCTCACCAATGTTTTTAGTAAATATTCAACCCCGCTTCTCGATATACTGAGTAAGGCTATTGAGAAATTTTGGCTTAATCATGACTCTAAAAAACCGCCGAAACAAGATGAAATTATTACATGGCTTACAGCACAGAGCATCTCTGCTCGAGAAGCTAAAGCTATCGATACTATAATTCGTCCGCTCAGTTGTAAAAATGGCGGAAACAAAGCTCGAAATAAGTAAAATTAACTATTATTTTCAATAGTTTTTTATTTGATTTTTAATGGATGGGGGTCACCCATTTTCCCCAGTCTTTTCCGGCATTTTGCATATGGGTGTCACCCTTAAAATAGTGAACAGCGCAACCCTTTGCATCGTTACAGATTATTTAAAATCTGGGCTAAATAGGTTTTTCAACCTTAGAGAGCCATTATGAATCAGAATCAATTGCCATCATCCGGTTATGTACGCTTAACTCAAATACTTGGAAATAAAAAATCAAATCCTGCTGTTCCCCCAATTATTCCCATTGGAAAATCTACTTGGTGGGCGGGAATCCAGTCAGGGAGATTTCCCAAGCCAATCAAATGCGGACGAATGACTTTTTGGAAAGTAGAAGATATTCGCGCGTTAATTCAGAAAAGTGAATTTTAGCAATGCGCAGAAGTAACTTATGTTTTATAAAGATTGGGACTGCATGTAACGTCACATCGAACGCAGCCCCTCGCATTAATAAATTTTTGCAGCTTCAATGCAAAATTAATATCAGGATCAGCTATGAATAATACAATAAACAATCCAATTGAACAATTTAAAAATGCAATTAGAGATTTTGGCTTAGAACCGCCAGCGATAATTGAACCAGGAAAATTTTATCGCTTCCCAGGTATAGAAAAAGGTAATAACAATACTGCAGGATGGTGCAAACTGTTTGATGATGGCCGTGGTGGTTGCTTCGGTGATTGGTCAAATGGCATAACTGAGACCTGGCAAATAGATGAAAATACTTCCTTCTCGCTTCGTGAACGCGTTGCTTTTATGCGCAAAGTATCTAGTACTAAAGCGCAGGCAGAAAAAGAACGCAAAGAAAAGCATGCTGAGATAGCGAAAAAAGCCGTATCAATTTGGAGTGATGCAAAGCCAGCTAGCAATGGGCATCAATATCTTATTCACAAAAGAATAAAAGACCACGGAGCGAGAGTGCATAACAGTGCGTTGCTGATTCCTCTGTGCTTGAACGATGAAATATCTTCCTTGCAGTTTATAAACACAGATGGAAAAAAGAATTTTTTAAGCGGCGGTCGAGTTTCTGGTTGTTATTTTAATATTGGTGATATTAAAGATGCAAAAATTATATGTATAGCAGAGGGGTTTGCTACTGGTGCAACAATTCACGAAGCAACGGGTAATCCAGTGGTTATTGCTTTTAATGCAGGCAATTTAAAAGCCGTTGCTATGATTATGCGTGAAAAATTTTCTAAAGCTTCATTAATTTTTTGTGCTGATGACGATGTGGAAACAAAGGGTAATCCTGGGTTAACTTCAGCCAAAGAAGCAGCTAAAATTATGAATGGATTATTAGCTGTGCCCAATTTTGGTGAAAATAGACCGGATTGGGCAAAGGATTTTAACGATTTGGCTCAACTTAAAGGATTAGATGCGGTTTCTAAATGTATTAAAGAAGCGTCGCCAATAATAGTATCAGGCTTAAAACCGTTACCTATGCCTGACTCAACTCCTGGTGTTATGTCATTACATCCTGAAATGCTACCTGTTGAAATTAGAGATTATGTATTTGATGTAGCTGATCGCCAACAATGCCCTCCTGATTTTGGAGCAGTTGCAACCATAGTAGGTTTATCAGGATTGCTAGGGCGTAAAGCACTGATCTGCCCAAAACAAAATGATAACTGGGCTGTGACTCCAAATCAGTGGGGAGTAATTATTGGGCGACCTTCAGCAATGAAAAGCCCAAGCATGAAAGAAGCGCTTAAACCATTATACAAAATTGAACAGGCTGCTGCTGAATGTTACGAAGAAAATAAAAGACGTTTTACTGCTGATCAAACTTTAATGGAATTAGAAAAAACAGATATTAAATCTCAAGCAAAAAAAATGGCTGCAGCAGGCAATCGAGAAAGTGCACTTTTATTGTTAGAAAGCGCTGACTTAAACGGGCTTCCGCCAACACGCCATCGGTTAGTTGTTAATGATTCCTCAGTTGAAAAACTTGGTGAATTATTAAATGAAAATCCAAATGGTTTACTTTTAGTTCGCGATGAATTATCTGGTTGGCTAGCTAAGCTTTCCAAAGAAGAATTTCAACCTGAGCGTGCATTTTACCTTGAATGTTTCGATGGCAATGGTCGATATGTATATGATCGAATTGGTCGTGGCACAATTGAAATAAATTGCTGTACACTTTCCGTAATCGGCGGAATACAGCCTAGTAAAATTGCAACACTTGTACGTGATGCAATACGAGGCATAGCAGATGATGGTTTGATTCAACGTTTTCAATTAGCTGTGTGGCCTGATGATACAGGAAGTTGGGAGTGGCGAGATCAAGTACCAAACAAAATAGCAAAAGAAAGTTATTATGATGTTTTTGAAAAATTACACAATTTAGCGTTTGAAATTGAAAATGATGAACCTCATTGCTTTAGATTTACCTTCCAAGCTCAAGAGCTATTTATCCAATGGATGGAAAAAATTCAAGCAGCGGCACGTGAAGAAGATATTCATCCTGCACTTGAAAGTCATATACTGAAAATGCCGCAAACTATTGCTAGCTTGGCTTTATTATTTGAAATAATTGATGGTGGTTATGATGCGGTTGGCATTGATGCAACAGCTATGGCTTTGAAATGGGCTGACTATTTACTAAGTCATGCGCGCCGTCTTTATAGTATAGCAACAAATCAATGTATCAATAACGCACGATTAATATTGGAGCGAAAAAGTAAGCTGCCTGACTCATTCACGGTGCGTGATATTCACCGTAAAAACTGGTCTGGATTAGATAATATTAACACTATTGCTGATGCATTAGATTGTCTGATTGATTATCACTATCTTATGCCAATACAGGTTCCATCAACAAATCTAGGAGGGCGGCCGACACTTACTTATAAATGGAATCTATAGCAATCATAGAGCCGACAAAACTGACAGAACTAGGTTGTGTCAGTTTTGTCAGTGACGTTTCTGAGGATTTTCGTAAAACATTAAATAACCTAATCCCTGCAAAATGCAGGAAAAATACAGGAGAATAAAATAATGAGCAAATTTGAGAAAGGTATTAGCGGTAACCCTGCTGGTAAAACACTAGGCACTCTCAACAAGCGTACCAAGTTAGCCAAATTATTAGAGCCACATGCAGAGCAGTTGATAAACAAGGTTATTGAGCTTGCTCTTGCCGGCGATACCAATGCGCTACGTCTATGCATTGAGCGACTAGTACCTAAAGCCAAGGATGATGTAATCAGTATAGTGCTACCTGATTTAACGGGTGCAACTCCTAAGGAGTTAACCAACGAAATTATGAAGGCAATAAGTGGTCAAAAAGTTAGCCTCGTTGAGCTTAAATATATTTTTGATATTCTCAAATACTTCAATAGTCCTGGTGAAGATGCCGAACAGAAAGAAGTGATTGAAAGATCTAATGCTATTTTGAATGAGTTGCGAGCAAAATATGAAAAAGAGTATTAACTGATAGGTTTAGCTTAGTCTACTTTGAGTGTCTTGCTTGGCGGGAATAGGTCCCCAACCTCGATCTTAAGTGCTTTAGCTATGCGAATGAGATTAATAGCTGCAATATTTCTTTCGCCTCGCTCAATACCGCCCATATAGGTTCTATCCAAGCCAACTTCATCGGCAAAGCTTTCTTGAGAGAAACCTTTGGCAAGACGGAGCTCACGTATCTTTTGGCCTAATTTGATTAATGCTGGATGTTTTTGTTTCATCCAAATATACTATGTGGCACATACTTATAGAGCCACGGACTATAAGCATCATTATGTAAGGTTAAATTATGAGCAGGTCAAGTGACAAGTTAGAAAATTTTTTTAGTTATAGATTAATCAATGTGATTTATTTCACATGTCTGATATTTTGTCTTTGCATTGTGTTGATAGGAGGCTCATTACTTTATCTTCCTGAAAAGTACATCAACAATTCGGAAAGTAATATTAAATGTAGTAATGGAGCCATTTCATACTTTAGCGAAGTTAAAATATACCCATCAAACGTTTATTACTTTTGGAAAAATAATTCTGCTCTCAGTTACGAGGATAAAAAAATTGCGCAAGAATATTGTTATGCTGAACAATTTAAAATTGATATTTCAGAAAATCACAAAAAAAGAACGTCGGACTGGGAGATTGTTAGTATTAAAAGTGGTAATAATACATATATGATTCAACAAGTGCCCCAAAAATATCAAAATAAATCAATAATTTTCACAGAAGAAAATATTACTTATACAATTTTTTATACGAAAGCAGGAAAATGGGCAACATACTTTAAAGTAATTTTTTTAGGATCGTTAATGGTCTATATTTTTTTGAACATAGCTAAAGAGGCTTTTATATATCTTTTTCTTGGAAGAAAATTCAGATGGAACTGGCTTAAATTTAGAAAAAATACCGAGAAATAATCATGCTGCATGCAAACGAAATACTTAAGCAATATAAGATTGAAACTTTTGTTAACGCCGATCTCTCTGGCGTAGATTTACGCAATGCAAATTTATCCAATATTGACATGCGAGGAATATGTTTAGAAAAAGCTAATTTAGAGGGGGCGAATTTATATCGAGCTGATTTAAGAAATGCGAGGATGGCAAATGCCAACTTGTCAAGGGTAAATTTAAGACATTCTGATTTAGAAAATGCTATTTTGTATAAAGCTGATTTAGAGGATGCGGACTTACGAAAAGCAAACTTAAAAAATACTATATTAAAGAAGGCTCAACTATCACTTGCTGACCTAAGGCGAGCTTATCTTGTGCGTACTGATTTTAAAGATGCTGATATGGTGCAGATTAATTTACAAGGTACAATTTTTTATGGCGTTAATTTACAAAACGTTTATTTAAATAGCGCAAATTTAAGGAAGGCAGTTTTTTCCTATTATAAAGATGAAAATGAAAACGAGGATAAAAATATTTTTTACTTTACTGATTTAACAGATGCCAAATTGAGTTATGCTGATTTTAGCGGCTCAATGCTTTATGGCGTTATATTAAAAAACGCGTATCTTTTAAAAACAAACTTCAAAAAAGCAAGATTAGGTAGTGCTACAGATTTAATAATAAATGATGAAAGAATAAGTAAATCAACAGATTTAAGTAACGCCACATTAATTAGTACCAATTTTAGAAAAGCTAGGTTATACGATGTGGATTTGAAAGCAGCATGGTGTCGCAATACCGATTTTAGAGGCGCCATATTAAAGCGTGTTGATCTTAGAGATGTAAGTGGTTTGTTTTTTGAAACAAGACTAAAGGGCGCAAAATTAGCTAACAATTTAGTGAATAGAGTGGGCTATGTGATTATTTTTTTAAAGCATGACCTCAAGAAAATTTTTTTTAGGGGGTTGTTTCTTTTATCTTCTGCTTTTCTTGGTGTTCTTTTTGCTTATTTTAAGCATAAGCTTTTTGGTTAATATTCACTAGAATTAAGTATTAGGGGGTAACTTTGGGGGTATCTTATTTTTCAAGAATTTTAAAATATAATGTTATCAATGAGTTAGAGCATCAATGTGAGTGCCGCCGCCCCACCAATTAACCATCTCAAGACGTCTAGCCCAGTCCAAAGAACTCAGTAACTACCGGTAATTCTTAAGGTTTATAGTTCAAGATCATCTCACGCCATGTATTGACATCCATATAGTAGTTATACTCTTTCTGATGACGATGCAATATTTGCAAAACAGAATAAACTCTATAAGCGCAATTTAATCCATTTTTAGCTAAACAAGCCAATCAACTCTACTAGCAGTTTTCAGGGGCTTTGCCATTCTTGGTCCAATAACAACAGGAAGTGCTGCAACAACAAACATAATTATCATTTGGCTGCTTTCCAGTGCAACTAGTCGAGCCAGAGGTAGGGGGCGAGGTAGGAGGCTCGCATGTTGTTGCTGAAGCCAGTGACCAGCCAAAAAATACCACACACATAACTAAAAATACATTTTTTTCATTATTAACCCTTTAAAAATTGCAAAAAAACAATTGAATTTTTAAAGATTTATTATTCATAATGCTACTAATACTATAACATTAATTATGTTGTTTAGAAATAACCGTAGCAATGCATACAATAAAACATCTATAACTCACTTTGCTTTTGTGTGATAATTGGAAAAAATCATGTGCATAGGTTATGATATGTTTACCAAAAAATATCAAGCAAGTGGCAAATTTTTAACTAGGTTTTTTGATTGCGCTTTAAGACAAAAAAATTTTTCATCTACTTTAACTACCGCATCGAGATTATCGAACAGTACATTTTTTGACATAAAAGTTAAAAATTATCTTGAACAAAGAACTGTAGCAGGTAAAGGTGTTGTCGATTATCTATTATTATCAAAAAATAATCCTTCTGCCTCATCGATAATTTTAAATGATAACGATTATTTACGCCTAGCAAATCATCCCGAGGTTATTTCTCAACAAATTGCTCAATTGAATGCTAATCATCAAGAGATCGTTATGTCGGCCGTATTTCTTAAAGATAATTGCCCGCAACATCTGCTTGAAAAAAAACTATCTGGTTTCTTGAATATGGAGGGGGTAATTCTTACGCAATGCGGATATATGGCTAATGTTGGCGTGTTAGAAGCTACTTGTATAAAAGGTACTCCCGTTTACATCGATCAGTTTGCCCATGCGTCTTTCTATGACGGCATTAAAGCCGCGCAAGCAAAGGCAATTCACTTTAAACATAATGATACCCATGATCTGGAATCTAAACTAATTGAGCATGGTCCAGGTGTTATTATCGTTGACAGCATTTACAGCAGTGTCGGAAGTATAGCGCCATTAAAAGAAATCTGTTGCATAAAACAAAAATATTCATCTGTTTTAGTGGTAGATGAGTCGCATTCTTTGGGTTTGTATGGTAAAGAAGGTCGCGGAATTTTAGAAGAATTAGAATTGATTAATCAAGTTGATTTTATCACAGCCAGCCTGTCTAAGGGGTTCGCAACTCGCGCAGGAATTATTGCAGGTCGGCATACAAACTTTATAAGAGAAGTATCATTTCCTGCTATTTTTAGCTCAGCGGTTCCAAACTATGATCTAGCTCGCATTAATGCAATGTTGGGAGTAATTATTGCTGCAAATGATAGAAGACAAAAGCTCATGCATAATGCGAATTTTCTGAGAAATCACTTATTAGATCATGGTTTTAATATAGTAAAAACAAACATGCCATCACCTATTATTTGTTTCGTGTGTGGATCGGAGGCTATTACAAAAAAATTTAGAGATCGCTTGGAAGAAAGAAATATTTTTGGTGCAGTTTTTTGCTCTCCTGCGACTCGTTTAAACGAGTCAATGTTACGATTTACCGTGCATAGCAATTTAACGCAATCCGAATTAGCGTATTTCATCGAAGCTGTTCAACAAGTGGTCGCAGAAGATAGTGTTTTTTTTCAACATCTATACCAGAAAAAAGCTGTTAATATGTTAACTAGAAGATAGCCAAAATGTTGCCTCAGTTTCTTTAGAAATATTACATTAGTGATTCAGGAATAATATTAGCAAAGCCTTCGAAAATTGCTTTTTCTATTAATGCAGATTTTGATGCTACAGAAAACTTATTTTTAATCGATTCGATATGCATATTAATGGTTTTTTCTGATCTAACAATAATGTTGGCAATTTCTCGCGCAGATTTTCCGCGCAAAAAATAAAACAAAACGACCATTTCCTTGTTAGATAAGTTATAAGTTGTATTATCTTCGGAAATAATATAATCAAAGCCATTTTTTCCTATTTTTCCAGCATATTTTTTATTTTCTTCAAATAAAAAACGACTAAAGTCAATGAGTCGACTAGTTGTCATGTCCCGCGCCTGTGAAAAAATACCAACAGGTTTTTCATTATGAAAAATACAGCTTTTATCACCTAATAATAAATGCCATTTTCCATCACAATACAGGTGATAGCTTAAATAGCGTATAGGCTGATTGTTCTTAAGTAAAGTCTTGTCTTCATGAAGAAAGACTTCAGCGATACTCGACGAAATATTTTTAAATCGATCATACGATCTCCCGAGAATTTCTGTATCTTTTTTATACCCCATGATATGGGTTTGCTGATGATTGACCTGCATGAATTGACATTCGCTATTTAAAATACTGACGTAATCCGACAAGTTATTTAATAATGGTGTTGCCAATAATGTTGAAAAGTTCATTTGTTTTACAACCCGTGTTACGCAAAAAATCAATAAATCATAACTTATTATACTTACTCGGTAAATTTTTCAAATAAAATAATACAGTATTTTTTTCTATACAATGCGGAGCAGGTTTCTAATAAAATTTTAAAAAATTCCAGGAGCCTCTATTATGTTTAAAAGAAAAAATCAATACGCACAACAACATCTATGCCAGTTTGACGAATTAACACTGTCAGCTGGACAAATAACAGGCGTGACGCAGTATTCACAGAAAGAAGCTATATTTTTTGTCATTTCAGGGCAAGGGAAAGTGTTTTTACAGCACCTACATGAGTCTGCAGTATATACCTTAGAGCCTTATGTTAGTTTTTCAATTTTGCCTGGATATATAATAGATTTATACAATACTTCAGAAAGCGAACTCAAGTTAGCCGTATTCTATATGCCAACGCATGATAATTTGCCAATCCCTTCGTTGGGTGAATCTCATGAGCACACATGGGAAGTTTATCAAAATCCTTATTTTCAAGCGCGATTTAAAATGTTAGATATTCCACGTCAAAAACTAGCTCCAGACGGCACTAAAGTTTATGAGCTGATTGAGGGTGAAAGAGGGAGCTTGGCTATATTTGAACAAAACGCTGGTGATATTTCTATTGCAGTAAAACATGAAATTGTCGAAGAAATTTGGTATGTATTATCCGGAGCTGGCCAAATATGGACTAAATCAAGAGAAGGTGGTGCAGAAAAAATAATAGAGATGCATCCGGGTGTTGTCATGTCGTTGCCTGTACAAACACATTTTCAGTTTAGAAACACTGGTCTGGTGTCATTACGTATTGCTGGTCTCACACTACCTTCTTGGGCGCATGCAAATGAACCCGCGCCTGAAGTAGAAGGGTATTGGTCTATAGCGCAACATACTATTTCGTCTATGACTTTTCAATCTATACGAAGCAGCTCGGATGAGATGTTAGAAGTATTGAGGAGTAATTTGGTGATTTGATTTACGCCAGTCGTATGAAATAAAAAATTTAAAAATATAGTATATTTTTCAGTATTATTTTTTTTAGCAATACTATATTTTTCACTTGAATTTATAACACGATATTCAGAGCATTTTTATAAACAATCCAACGCAAAAGCGAGAGAAAATGAAAAAAAGAGAAGAATTAATAGATATACGAAAATGTCTTCAAGAAATTAAAGCAGACCAAGATGCCATCAGTCATTTGCTATTAGAAGCATCAGCGATGCAAGTAAAAATGGTTTTGGTTGGATATACTGGAGTAGGAAAAACAACCTTAGGGCATTATTTAAGTGGAGCACATTTGCAAGTAGTTGAGCAAAATCCTGGGAAATTTGTCTTGCAGGCACCTGAGAAAACAGGCGAGAGAAACAATTGCAGAATAGGCCATGTAAATGATGGCACGACGGTACCGAATTTTTTTTGTAACACTACTGAGCTAATTTCTATTGTTGATTGCCCAGGTTTTGACGATGTACGCGGTGTCGAGCAGCAAATTAAAAATGCATTTTACATTCAAACTGTTTTTAATGGAAGAAGAGAGACCCCTGGATTAAATAATTTTGTTTTTGTTATAGCTGTTAAAGAAGCTGATATCGATGATCGGGCTTTGGTATTGCGAAATACATTAAGAAGTTTTGTTCGTTTAGTCGGTGCTCCAGATATAAATATTATTGAAAACACTTTATTAATTATCACAAAAATACAAACAGCTACTCAAAATTTCCAAGCGGTTCTACAGGCTGTACGAAATTCACTACCGCAAGAAAATGATGTTTTAGCTCCTGATGAAGATCGCTGGATGGGGCAAGTCTTAGATGGCTTAATAAATAGCGACAGAAGAAAAATCTTTACTTTTCATAAGCCAACAAAAGTTGTTGATAGATATGAAGATATCGGCGTTAATCAGTTACTAGAAAATATAAAAAATAATCGCACATCTAGTATACATGGTTTTGAGTCAAAAATCTCAGTTGAAGATGCTGCAAGGTTAAAAATATTAGAATTAATTAATATTATTAAAGAAAGTTTTTCTCGTATTCAAGAAAAAATTATTACTGCTTTTCGTGATTCTTTCCTTTCTTATGCTGAAATTGGTATTCAAGAACATGACGGTCTTGGCGAAGAATCTTGTAATAGTTATTTGGCATCATGCAAGTTAGTAAAAGACTTTTTTATAAGTTTTTTATATGAGCTCGATTCTATTTCATCGAAAAAGAATAGAATTTTGAGAAATGGGAAAATTCAAGATACGCTTTCTGTTGATTTTTCTATCCTGCAGCAATTCCATGGCTTGGTAAGGTTGTCTTCAGAAATCGTAGAGCCAAGAGAATTTAATTTTGGCGATATAAGCAACGAAATTAGAAGTATGGATTATGATTTGCATCAACTAAAAAGTTGTGTGGATGTTGATAAGAAATTTTCAGGTGCCTTGGTTAACTACGACGGTGCGAGAGCGTTGATTCTAAAATTCATAGAAAATATTAAAAATACCGAAACCCAGTTTTTAATCATTAAAGTTAATGCAATTAATGAAAGTATGAGAAAAAATATGGCTGAATTTTTGTCTGGAGTAGTATCCCATTCGAAGAGAATTCGCTTAAGCTTGGAAGAATTGATAAAAATATATCGAGCTTTTAAAGCTGTTATGAAGCGTTTTTCAGCAGATAATGACAGTGTTTCTGATCCTAAAAAAAGAATAGAGGGTTTTAAGATAATGCTACAAGAGTCATTATTAAGCGCGATAAATTTAATAACTTTTGGTTCTGGGCAGATGCCTGTTCTGGATCGCTTAATTGGTAATTCGAATGAATTAATAACCATACATTATTTATATGCCGAAATGTTAAATAATCAGGTGGCTTATGGTTTATATATAGAATTATTTCGCTCGGGATACGAAGAAATTATTAAATTTTTTGAAGAACAGATACGTGGCTATGTGGCTGAAGAAATTAATTCTATGCATAGCATTACGGCTGCTGCCGCTGCTATAGTTCAACAGCAATATCAAGCTTGGAGTAACGTGCCTGATAATAGATTGATTGAGTGTATTCCAGATTTGCGTATAACACATGATTTTTTTGTACAGAAAAATAAAAGCTACAACGCTTGGCAAAGCACGGGGAATGCGGCTATTGCTGATTTAACAGGAATCAACCAAGAATTGGATGAAAACATGTTAAGAAGGGCAGATGGATTGATTAAACTGGGCTATCTTTTTCATGTATTATCGTTGTTAGTAAAAAATTATGTAAATGATAAACGGCAAACTTTATCGCCAGCCATCAATAATATTAAAAGTAAAATTTCGTATTTATTGTCTCTTATTGTTGATGATAGTATTCCAGAACAAGTTATTAATGTTGGCAATACAGACACCGTTGTTAGATCTGTCTTTGATTTGGCCTTAGATCAAACTTATCATAATTTAACAGAACGTTATGTGAGATATGTGATTGGAGAGTTGTCAACTGCAAAGTTGGCATTCTGGACTGAATTTCATTCGAAGATTGCTCATAATGAGTCGACAAGATTAGATGCTATACGCGTTTTTAGTAAATTACAAATTCAAGCCACAAATATTGAAGCCTTGCGAACATTGGCTACTCATTTCAAAGGATTTGAACATATTTTTGATATTAATGCTTTTACAAAGTTTGTAGACATGTCGAGTTCATGTTTACGTTTTATAGAAGAAAACAAGGATGCTGCGATTACGCAAGATTTAGCTGTCCAGCCTATTATTGATCATTTTGTGTTTGATATTAATCGTGAAGTTGATCTTTTGCGTGTTATTCGATCTCGAGATGCAGAGGCTAAATTGGTTACCTTAGAATTATTGGTAGATCAGTTTATGGTTGCTGTTAATAATTGTTGTGTCAATAAGCCTCATTCTACGGTGTCTATGTTAAAACATTTACGAAAGACATCCGCAGGCTCCTCGCCTTGGTTTATAAGTCAGAGTTTTCAACAAGCGTGCCAGAATTATAAAATTACTGTACATGATCTCGATTTTCATTTTCTTCAAGATATCGCACATCAATATTCATTATACAATAATTTCTGCAAACAAGAGCCTGTGATGCCGATCAGTGAAAATAAATTATATGGAATTATTAGTAAATTTTGGAACGATATTGATAGCTTCATTGGCGCTTATCGCGTCGGATGTGTTTACTTCTTTTCTTGTGGAAACTTCTTTCGGCCACATCCAGCCGAGCGCGATAGACCACGTCCATCTGCTCCACTTGCGCAAGATGTACATGGTGATGTTCCTTACGTTCCAGTGGCACATATGGTGTAATTAGGTTCACAGCAAAAATTAGTTTCTGACTATTTTTTGCTGTATAAATTATAAAAATATGTTTTAAAAAAGTTGATGTTATTGCTGGCCTTGTAGATTGCCTGATGTTTAGTGAAGGACTATACTTGCCTGGTTTTAGACGAGGATTATTATGCAAAATTTAGCCAATCAGCAAGGCTCTGTTTTACGGTCTACTGATATTCATATGCCTCTATTGGATAAATTAAAACAACACTTCAAAACGCTATATGGTGATGACTTTGCTAAAATGCCACATCGCGACGATACATTATTTGTTATCGTACAACACGGCTTTGTGAGTATCAAACCGATGATGGATTCTTTAATGGGGTTTGGTATTAAGCCAGAGCGTATTTTTCTCACTACTAAGCCACATACCACACCTGAATCTATGCGGACGTATTTTGAGCAGACTTTTGCGAATTACGTGCTATTCCATTGGCATTTACCTGAGGACTATAGCTATGCTTCAGGTAAGCATCCATATACAATCCTGTCAGAACTGACATGTGGTGACTTGTTAAAGAAAATTAGTGATCACTTGTTTGTCCACCCAAAACTGGCTGACATTACAAACATCGTCATATGTGATGAGGGCGGACGTTTTCTTGCCAAATTTATTGAAAATATTGAGAAGTTCAAAGGCTTCAACATCGTCGCTGTAGAACATACACGTTGTGGTACGCGAAATGCAGCACTCTGCAACCTGCCTTTCCCTTACATCAATATGGCAGAGTCTTTTCCAAAGATAGCTCTAGAAGCGCCATTGATTGCTAACTCCATGTTTCGCGCCTTAGGAGATAAATTTAGACAGATTATCAGTAATCAACAAAACCCATGTATTGGCGTGGTCGGCTGTGGCGCTGTTGGTGAGCAGGTGTTACATCATTTGCTTAAGAAGCATCCCGACTTGCGATTAATTGCCTTTGATAAAATCGCTAGCAAAGTAATACAGATTAAACAACGCTATCTTAAAGAAGAACAAAATAGCGCGTGGCAACGTTTAGAGCTTAAAAAAAGCTTAAACGAATTATTTGAAGCTGCCACGATTATTTTAGGCTGTACTGGGTGTGATATACTAAAAGACTATAGTATTGATCAGATCACACATAATAAGCCAGAAACGCATTTAATGAGCTTTGGATCTGGGGTTAATGAATTTGAATCCTTTTTAGTTAATCAAAAAGTCCTCTTTCGCAGTGTTGATGATATTAAGGATTTAACGTTTAGTGATAATAAAGGCCAATCGTTAGTGATTAGCAATGCTGGTTTTCCTGTCAATTTTTCACCTAAAGAAGAAGCAGATTTATTACCCAAAGAAGCACAGCTCCCACGGAGTTTAAAACTTGCATCAATTGTTCAAGCCTTAGAATTGCTGCAGCGTTTACCATCACTGAGTCGTCACCCAAATGCCAAGGCTTGGTTACAAGGCTTTGTTAAGCTTGCTTGGCAATTAGAAATTACCCGTTGGTATGGTGAAAATTTGCCAGAGGATGTTAGATATGATTTTGATCTAAGCAACATCACACAAGATTATATTGATGAAAACGCTGATAAAGTGGGCGTAGCTATGCCAACTGATCAACAGATGCGCGAAGCATGTTATCCTTACTTTGAAAATAATGAAAATCTTACACTGGGCGCCGCTCTCATTAAAGTGATGCAAGTTTATGACGCGCAATTAAGTGTAGTAAAGAAAAAGTTAAATTCTTATGTGCCGACGCAAGTTAAGAAGCGATCGCCAAGCCAAGAAAGAGTCAGTGAAGAAGCGAGACAAGAATCTTGCGATCAAATGATGAATGATTTCCTCGCCGGTGAAGAAAAGTTATTGCTGCTATTAGGTGAGCCAGGTTCTGGTAAATCACTATTTACTTGGTCACAAACACAAAAAATCTACCAAGCTCAACTCAATGATGTTAAAGGCTGTCGTTGGCTGCCGATTGTGATTGATTTGCAAGGTTACAATTTATCAAATCTTAAAGGGTTACTATCGTCGTATTTAAGCACTCAGCCAAGAGCAGATGAGCGTGATGTTCGGGGCTGTAGCCTAAGTTTTGAAGAATTATCTCTTTTGCGAGGCAGTGGACAACGTAAAGGCTATCGTTTGCTGGTGATCTTAGATGGTTTCGATCAATTAACGTATGACGATGAAAGTGAAGAGCAAGCGTTTCGTGATTGTTTTAAAACTTGCTGCCAATATAATCCAACGGATCTTTGGCATGACGAACAAATCAAGTTGATTGTCACTTGTCGATCGGGACATTTGGATGATTTAAAAGAAAAGCGTTATTTTGGTCACGCTGATCAGCAAACCTATCAATGCCATGAATTGTTACCTTTGAAGAATGATCAAGTAATAGAGTATGTCCACAAACATGCCAAGCCTGAGCAGTTAACAGCTTGCCTTACTGCTATCAAAGAGTCGTACGACATACAAACACTAGTAAAAAATCCATTGAACTTAGTAACATTAGTCAATAATCCAAATGCCTCGCTTGAGGAGATAAATAAAAAATATGCAGAATTTTCAAATAGAAATGCTAATCGCGGCAAACCGCGACACTTGAAAAAACCTAGCAGTCCTTACCCTTACTTTTACTTTTTCGTATTGTTATTTCCTTTAACGATCGTTTTGGCGTTGCTGCGTAGTGGTCGTTACGGTTCGACTAATCATCATGGATCAAATTATCAAAAAAATATGATCAATGATTGTGGATCTTTGGTTAATTCTTCAATTAATGCTTTCGAAAAAAATAAACGGCCTAGAGACAGTAATACTGACAATTTTGATAAGAGAAACTCTCAATGCACGTATATTCCAGAAGAGCCTGAAGAATGCCTAATGCCGAAAGACCCGTCGCCAGATAGAGTATCTATAAATGCGAGTGAACCATTCAGGCAACCAGATTTTCACGAAGATGATTTAAGAAATGCCAATCTGCGCAGCAAAACTTTTGTTGAGAAAATTGTTCGAATAGGTTCCTTCACTCCTGATATCAATCAGCGTTACAACGTTCCAGCGATACCTGATCAAGGACAAGATCGTAAAACAGCACTAGTACCACACAGTCTTACGAATGATGTTGTCACCAATCAATCCTATCATGATAGCGATTTGACTCAGCTATCATCACGGCAGCAGCAGAGTCACAGCCGTGGACAATTATTACAGTCTATACAACATTACTTTGATGAATCCGACACTGGTTTTATTGATCAAGTCTTAGTTGATGCCTATGATTATCGAGTGCTTAAAGGCAATGGTGGTGTGGGTAAGACAGTGTTAGCCAAGTTATTTGCAGAAACACAGTGGCGAAAACCAGGTTATTATC
Source organism: Alphaproteobacteria bacterium (assembly GCA_021151585.1). Lineage (GTDB taxonomy): Bacteria > Pseudomonadota > Gammaproteobacteria > JAGOUN01 > JAGOUN01 > JAGOUN01. The sequence goes on from JAGKWX010000005.1 coordinate 64,652, forward strand.
AACTGATTCGTTGGATTGATGCCAATGACAATTTAGAACATCAATTTTCGTTATTTTTAAAAGAAGTCTTTGGTGTTGATGAGCAATTGATTGCCAGTAGGCGTACCGCTGTAGATGTGGTTGCTTCAGTTTATGCTTCACTATCTAACGTTGAAAATTGGCTCTTAATCTTTGATAACGTAGAAGATGAATCAATTTTAGAAAATTACAAGCCTGATAAGTATACAAAACAATTAAGTAGCGCATCAACTCATGGTCGTCGCCATTGTTTAATTACATCACGACACCCTAATTGGGATGGAGCGCATGTCACTAAGATTGGTGGATTCACTCAAGTAGAAATCATTTCTTATGCCAGACGTTTTTTTGATGTCACTGACTATACTGAAGCAAGCTTAATCGAGCTGGCCATATATTTGAATTATCATCCTCTAGGCGTAGTTCACGCTATCCATTATTTAGATAACTATCGTCGTTACCATGATCAATTGCTGAGTATGCAAGATTTTTTAAATCAATTGACGCAAGAACCAGAACCCCGCTTATCTGTCCATCATCCACATCCAGAAGAATATGGCTGGGATGCTTATGCACTCAATACGCTTAAGACTTTGTCGTTAAGCTTACAATTATTAATCGAGTCTACTGACTTTAGCAAGTATGGTATAGATAGAGATTCTTCCTTGCGTCTCATGCAACATGTCTTGCGTTGTTTAGCTTATTTGCAACGTACCGATATCCCCGATCAGATTATTAATACTATCGTCAGCAAGGTAGTGAATGTGCCTCAACACGAATGTGAAAAAATAGTAACTGTCATTATCAGGAAAATGATAAGTTATAATATTATTGAGCATGATGCACAATACAACAGAATCGTAGTCCATCAATTAATGCAGCGTAGCTTACAGTTTTCTCGTTTTGAAGATGGTGGTGAATCACTTATAGTATTATTACAGTCGCTTCACCAGCATTTTGATTATGACCCAGATGTGTTAACTACACTAGAAAGAATAGATTATCGTCGTTGGATCAGTCAGATAGAAGCTTTATTAGAGCACTCAAATTTTCCGCACACAACAGAAAACATGGCGCAGTTGATCACTTTATTGCACTTTAAACTGGGGCGCTATTATGCATATGAAACAAAATCGTATGCTCAAGCGCGAGCATGGTTAGAAAAATCTAGCACAAGACTCATGGCTACAAATACTTCGGATATTCAGCCGTATCAGTCCCTTAAAGCAACTCTCTATAGTACTTTATCGCTGGTGTTTTATTATCAAGGCCTACGCGATGACTCAGAAGAGTACGCTAATAAAAGTCTGGCTTTATGGGGAGATTCCACTCAACAGGTATCACAGCTTTCTTCTGTAGAGGCTCTCATACAACTATTAAAATGGAATGTTTCGAGTAATGTTAGAGCGGAGCAGATATTGCCACCATTAACTCTATGTATTGATTATCTTGCGGCTAATCATTCTACCGCGTCATTGTCTTATACGTACCTATTTGTTCAAGCTTACAGTATACGAGCTGAAGCAGCATTAAACCAAGGTCACATAAATCAAACAACGCTGCATCTTGACCAAGTTGAAAAAAATTTACGAAGAAAATTGCCAGAAACACATTTTTTATTTGAAACCTTGCTGGATTATCGTATTAAAGTGAGTGAAAAAGCTAACAACATTGAACAATTAAAAAATTACTCACAGCAGGCGATTACGTTAGCGGATAAAACGGGCAGTTTTAGCATGATAGAACTGCGCTATCGTTATCAAAAATACCTTCTTGTGCATCAGCAATATGAACAAGCGCAACAGATCAGCCTAACTATCATAGGCCTCTTGGAAAAAGACAGGGCATTACTCGAGCAGTACACCGCTCATCAACTTAGCATCACCCATCTAGCAGCAAAATATAACGATACACAGACCTTGCAATGGTTAATCGATGAAAACGTTGACCTTGATACTGATGGAAATTTTAACCAAATGACTCCGTTATCCCTTGCAGTTTCATTCAATCATACGGAAATAGTGAGACTTCTTATCAAAAACAAGGTGCGTATCAATCATGTTAATACGAGAGGTTATACCGCACTTAATTTAGCTGCGGAGGATGGTTATGCTGACATCGCTGAACTTCTCCTTGAACAAGGAGTCGCAATCGACAAAGTCAATCAGTGGGGAAGTACTCCTTTACATCGTGCAGCAACGAATGGCCATCTTTCTATTTGTCAGTTGTTAGTTCAGCACGGTGCTACTATTTCCGCAGTAGATCAGTGGCATAGTACACCACTTATTCGTGCAGCTGAACAGGGGCAGTCGCGTATTTGTGAGTTTTTATTGTCGCAAGGAGCGTTCATTAACCAACAAGATGCTAACGGCTGGACAGCGTTACATGGTGCCGCTTTTGCGGGGCATCTTGACGTAGTTGAATTGCTGTTGGCTAACAATGCTACAATAGATCAGCAGAATAAAAATGGCGCAACGCCTCTCTATCTCGCTGCAGAGAAAGGCCATCTTAATGTCTGTCGGTTGCTATTAAAAAATGATGCGATGATAAATCAGCATAATCGGTATGGCAAAATACCTCTTTATGTTGCTGCAGAAAATGGTTATGCTGATGTTTCTCGGTTGCTCTTAGAGAATGGCGCCGCGGTAAATTACGCAGAAAATGATGGCTGGACAGCGTTAGGTGTTGCAAGTGTCGAAGGGCATTTAAATGTGGTTAAATTGTTGTTGGCAAACAATGCCAAGGTGGATCAGCCGAATAAGCATGGTCTAACGCCACTCTATCTTGCTGCACAAAAAGGCCATGTTGATGTTTATCGATTTCTATATGCAAAGAATTTTGTTGTAAATTGGTTTAGTAGAACTCGCGATAAATTATTCCTTCTTGCTGCAGAAAAAGGGCATGTTGATGTTTGTCGATTCTTATTAGCAAATTTTGCCGTGGTGAATTATGCCGATCCTAACGGCTGGACAGCGTTGCATGTTGCCGCTTACGCAGGGCATCTTGAAGTTATTAAATTGCTGTTGACAAACAATGCTACGGTAGATAAGCCGACTAACAATGGTCTAACACTACTCTATCTTGCCGCAGCAAATGGCTATGTTGATGTTTGTCGATTGCTATTAGCTAATGGTGCTACGGTGAATTATGCAGATAGTAACGGCTGGACAGCGTTACATGGCGCAGCTTTTTCAGGACATCTTAACGTAGTTGAATTGCTATTGGCTAACCATGCCTCAATAGATAAGCAGAATAAAGATGGTTCACCACCACTATACCTTGCTGCAGAAAAAGGCCATGTTGATGTTTGTCGATTGCTCTTAGCGAGTGGCGCAGCAGTGAATTACGCTAAAACTTGTGGCTGGACAGCGTTACATTGGGCTGCACAAAATGGCCATGCTGATGTTTGTCGATTGCTATTGGCATATAATGGCAAGGTGGATGAGCCGACTAAAAACGGCGCGACACCACTCTATCTTGCCGCAGAAAATGGCCGTGTTGATGTTTGTCGTTTGCTCTTAGCCAGCGGCGCCAACGCGGATCATAATATCGATGGTTTTGTAGCGTTACATATTGCAGCCCATGATGGATATCTCGAGATAGTTCAATTACTATTAGCAAATAATGCCAAAGTAAATCAGCTGAGTAAGGAGGGTGCAACATCGCTCCATCATGCTGCAGAAAATGGCCATACTAATGTTTGTCGATTGCTCTTAGCGAATGGCGCGTCTGTGAATCATGCTGATAGTTACGGCTGGACAGCCTTACATTTTGCTGCACAAAATGGCCACTTTCATGTTTGTCGATTACTCTTAGCGAATGGTGCCTCAGCCAATCAAATTGGTCATGACGGTTCGACGCCGATCTACTTGGCTGTAAAATCCAATCAATCTACAATCACCGAATTATTATTACATCACAATGTTTTGGTGCATCAGCGTAAACAAGATGTTACCAAACTATTACGTATTGCAAAAACAAAAGGTTACCATCATATTTACCAGCTTTTGCTAGATAAAGATTCCTCAGCAAAACAACAGGTAAAAAACGCGATAGAAACAAGTTATTTTGATTTTTTCAAGTTATGGAATACTCAGGAGCATCAAAAAGAACATCGGCATTTAAGAGGTTATTTATAAATCCCTTATCAAGGCGCGAATTCAAATGCGAAGTGCAATTGATGAGTGATTGGTGATCAAATCCAGTATACTGCTGGCCACTTTGACGGACATCAAGGGCGCCCATGAACTATACGCATTTGACCGAAGACGAAAGATACCAGATAGACGACCTAAAACTCGAGGGATTTAATCAAAATAAAATTGCTAAGTTAATTGGACGATAGGCCTCTACGCTTTCAAGAGAATTAAGCCGCAATAAAAGTGAGCGTGGATGGAGGTCAGGGCAGGCACAAAGAAAAGCGAGTAATCGTTTGAGTGTCCGAGGCTATAATAATGCAAATAAAATTACATCGCATCCTTCCAAAGAAAAATGGCGAGTTATTGACTTTAGAGTTGGCACTTCATACGAATATTGACAAGCAGGGGTATTTGAAAAATATCGTGATGGCTAAGGTATGGAAGCTTATACAAGTTTGCCAAAAAAATTATGTTTGATGCGGGGCTCGATGAGCGAATTACGTTTGCTAATTTCATTATCAATGAGTTTGAGCAAGGGCAGCCGCGTCAAAGCAGAGAAGGAAGAAAAATCTCTTTGATAGAGGCCATGAATCAGGCTCTGATTTTTGTTCAAAACTACTGCGGTGAACATAACCATGTGTTGCAGCTTGATTTAGAAACCGCTTATTTAGATTTAAATAATTACCATTCTTCAATTTTGGAGAATTTAAGCGAATTTTCAGAAAGACTAAGACAGCAGAATGCAATGACAGCTCGAATGCTAACTGTTAATTAAAAACTTGGATGTTATACCTCAGGAACTTGTCATGTTTTCTAGTTTAATGGATGCAGCATCAGGGGTTTCAGATGAGAGCAGCATTGTTGTATCAGATGAACCTATTCGACTTATGGGACATACGCGCACGGTGACTTCACTTGCCACATCACAAAACGATTTTTTAGTCAGTGGTTCTGAAGATAAAACAGTCAAGATTTGGGATATAACAACTAGTCGTTGCATTAATACCTTAATAGGCCATACACACACAGTGAATGCGCTTATGGTATTGCCAAATAATCTTATTGTAAGTGCGTCTTCTGATCACTCAGTCAGGTTGTGGAATGCGCTGACGATTGAGTCATCTATATCTGTTTATGAACATTCACGATCGGTACATGCTCTCGCTATATTGCCGGGAAATCGCTTGGCGACGGGATCTTCTGATAAATCGATCAAAATTTGGGACTTGAATACTAGCGCCTGTTTATTGACTCTCATGGGTCATGCCGATATCATTATGGCTCTAACAGTACTTGAAAACGGCAACTTAGTGAGTGGGTCATATGATCATACAATCAGAGTATGGGATGTTGAAAAAGGTCAGTGTGAAGCTACGCTTTTAGGGCATCTCTATAGCGTTAATGCTCTTTTGGCAAGTGGATCGATAGACGGAAAAATTAAAATTTGGGATTTAGCAAGCGAAGAACCTGTTGAGATATTTCAAGAAAAAACAACCTGTGATGGTTATGTCTCTTGCCAGCCTTCCTAATGGTTTCTTGGCTAGCGGGTCTTCGAGTAACACGGTAATGCTTTATACACCCAATGCGAACGTACAAAGCTGCTTTTTTGTACAGAGCAGATCATCTGCAAATATCTTTGAGATTTCAAATACTGAGCCATCAGAGATTCAACCTGGAAATACATAGTTTATGAAAAGCACCTCATTAAAAAAACCTATCAGTTTTTTAGCTTTACTGCGTTTTTCCTTGAGCATGATAAATTTTATCCTAATAAATTACTATGCAAGCAATAAATACATAAGAAAATTTTCACATGAAAACAAAGCCTATTTGAGTATCTTTGAAAATTCAACAAAATTTAATGACATTTATCAATTTTATGGGGCGCTCTACGAAGATATTAAATATCAAAATCAGTATTTTATAGATGTAAAAAAATATCATAATTA
>JAGKWX010000037.1 GCA_021151585.1 Alphaproteobacteria bacterium
TATATTGCCTTGAATTATTGTCGTTCATGTATACACCTCACATTAGAGAATTTTACTCTCTTAGTAAGGTGTCCGTGAAGCCAGGGCGAGATCAGTAATCCAGCTACCAGGGTTAATAATTCGATCATGGCCGAATCGTTGAGCACCGAATAGCCGACCAATCCATGCAGAAAGAACAGAGAGCTTGAGAGCTTAGCTTAAAGCGAGTCACGAAATTCCGTGTCAATCCTACAGGTGAAATTTTTTGATTGCAGATTTTTCTCTCAAGGTATATAGTACATAAAAAAACCACATTCTTAGTTTTTAATTATAAATAATCTTATGCTTTATACCATTACACTTTTTATTCCCGGCAAACAAATGCTCTGCGCCGACTGCTCTTCTACAGTGCAAGCCGCAGTATCAAATCATATAGAATCTAAATTTCAAGCATCAAATAAGAGAGTGGTTACTGCATCCCACCAAACTGGCCTAGTGAAAATAGAGAATCTTGAACTAAGTGATAATCAACCGGTTAAGGATGTTGTTGAGTCACTAAAATTAGCGATCAACGAGGCGGGCTTTGTATGTGATGAGGAAATCACAATATCTACGCCAGATAAACTGGTAAGTATTCATGATTTAGAGGCAAATAATGAATCAACTTCACCCAAAAATATGAATAAGGCGAATGAAAAAAACGAATGGATTGAAGCTTTGTCATTACTAGCTACAGGCAGTGCTTTAATGATAGCAGAGCACATGAACAGCTTGCCAAAACCAAACGACCGTCATACGACCAACTTAGCAGTGAATATAATTATAAATATTATTGCAACTTCAGCAACTGCTTACTCTGGACGATATCACTTTCAAAATGCCTGGCGACGACGTGGAGCTATGGATACACTGATTGCTTTGGGTTGCCTTTCAGCTATCATAGGTTCGGATTTAATCATAATATGGCCAAGAATATTTGGCAACGAACAATCTGGAACTTTTTTTAGTGTTCCACTCATGACATTAGGCTTTTTAAAAATAAGCCATATCTTGCGTGATTTGACGCAAAAAAAAATAAATGCACAAATTAATAAAATAGCTCTGACAAGAGACTCTTTTCCTAAGAAGGCATGGGTGCTAGGTCAAAATGAGGAATGGATCCAAAATTCAGTAAATGTTACGCAGATTGATAGTTATATAAAAATTTTACCCAATGAAATGGTTTCTATTGATGGCATACTAGTCAATGATCAAGCTGAGATTAATGATACAGCGCTAACGGGAACGGCTGGTGCGCAAATAAAAAATAAAAACGATATTATTTTTGCTGGCTGCATCAATTTAAGCACAGAGCCCGTATTACTAAAAACCATTTGCTTAAGTCAAAACAATTTACTAAATACAGCATATAGCAATATTCATCAATCTATTTCAAGAGGCACAGAAATCGAATGGCTAAGTCGATATTTTTTGGTTATTGTTCTTTGTGTCGCAACCCTTAGTAGTATGTTTTGGGGTATTTTTGGACCCACCCCTAAATTACATTATGCTATGCAAGTATTTATGGGTGTTTTATTTAGCGCTTGTCCTTGTGGGCTAGGCTTGTTAACACTAAATGCTAGTATGATAAAGGGACTGGCATTTGAAAAAGGTCTTTTGATTAAGACCGAGCGAATATGGAATATAAACAATATAACTAGTTTTTTTCTAGATAAATGCGGCACGATAACATTAGGAGCTTACGAACTAGAAGGCCTCAAGACAGATAATGCTGACATAGACAACAGCTCCCCGTATTATTTTTTAATATTAAGTTATGTTGCCATGCTTGAACATAAAGTGCCGGATAGTACGCGAACAGCTATTGGGCACGCGATACTTAACGCCACTAAAAAAAACAAAGACAATATCACTATCGATGCTCAGACCATTACTATTGAAGAAAACAAAAAAAATTTGGGGCGAGGCGGAAAAATAACAATAGGAAGCCAAGTAATCGTGTTTGGCAATGAAGAATTATTAAAAGAAAAAAATGTGTCCATACCCGAAAAATGGTTAGAATGTGCGAAAAAATCTACTACGACAATATATTTACCGCTTTTTGTATCTATAAATGGAAAAATAGATGGCTTATTAATTTTTAAACAAATTACTGAAGAACAACAACTTCTTAAGCCTAAGACTAAAGAAACATTGCAATGGTTAATAAATCATGGCAAAAAAATCTGTTTGCTAACAGGGGACAGTGCTGAGCGCGCAAGTGCGATATACAATTTGCTCGATATTGAAGATCCTGCGGGACTACTAACTATCTCTGCAAGCCAAAATCCAGAAACAAAACGCCAAGCAATTCAAGCCGAACAAAATGCTGGTCACCAAGTTATGATGTTAGGAGATGCTGACAATGATGACCCTGCTATCAAACAGGCAAATATTGGTGTAGCCATCAATTCATTAGCCTCTATTAGTGAAAATGCCGACGGCGTCTTGAACGATGATCTTAGTGATTTAGTGCGATTGATGTTATTAGTAAGAATATATAAACAAAGCTATACTATGTCACTAATTATTTGTTTCGGTATTAACTTAGGCTCTATTCTATTGGCTTCTGGCGTTTTGTATCCGATGACTAGAACATTATTAGACCCTATGATTACAGGGATGATTATGGCAGGCTCATCATTTGCCCTAGTCACTAATATTGCTTTTTTTCAATTACTTGGGCGCCACAAAATAAATAATTTTTCATTTGAAAAAAATAAAGAATTTTCACCAGGTGATTGCGCGGCAGTTTTTTTTAAACAATGTTGTATATTTCCAAAAAATGACGCTTCTCTAACAAGACCGCTGTTGAGATATGCCGGTGATTAGCTAGTGAAAACTAAGGCGTTTTGACAATGGCCCCTGCCGAGGTTGCAACAGAGAATCTTCATTATTTTTAGCAAACTAGCTTGAGACGCATTATATTTACAAGACGCTCTGCTAGAAAACAATCAAAAAATTTTAGCCAAAAAACGATTAAATAAGCACTTTTTAAATAGCATGCAATAAATATTGGTAAATTCTAACAGACGAATGCTTCCATAAGCGAACGAATAATCCTGTATGTTTTTTATGTTTTGGAAAATAGCTATTGACAGGCTAAATTAACAGTCATATGAAAAAAAGTTGGCCACAGCTTATCTAGCCAGGCTAGCCTAGGCTAAGACCACTTATCCCCAAGGTTATCCAGTGAAACTGTGGATAAAATTAACCGCAATATTTCATAAAAAAAGCGTTGAAACCCCATTAAAACCTATATAATTCAGTTGTAAAAAAGAAAATTACGAGGAGTTTCGCTGTGACAAATCGCGCCTCAAATTTTATTGAATTTTCACCACCAAATCGAAAAAAATTCTCGCTAATGTTAGTGGCGGCAACGTTAAATACAAGGCCGCGAAAAACATTAAAATTTTTAAGATCCTTAGAGGAAATCAATCAGGCTATTGCAATGACCACCTGAACTCGCCTTCTTAAAATCAAGCCTTTGTGGTTATTCATCACTACTCGCTAAAAAAATCAAGCTGATTACGTTGGTTGAGGCCACGCTGTTCCTGCTGGTGTTATATGTTCTTTTCTTGGCGAGATAAACGGAAAATGTACTTTTGTAGCCGACTGATTTTCTTCACAAAATGAATCCTCTGAAAAGGCAAAGCTGGATTCATTGTTTTCACTCTCGCAAAGAGAATCATAGTCATCGTTAAGAAGATTGTTATCTAGCAAATCATCACTTAATGAAAGGAGCTTATTCAAGGTAAAGCAGCGATGGGCGTCATAATGATGACGAAAAATATACCCAGTATGGGCCATCAGTCGTAAACAATGGTGACGAGTCTTGCTTTCTGATAGCAGGAATTCAATTAGCGATCGGTCCTTTGTTTGTTTGTTAAAAAAAACAGAAGATTGGGTGGTTACCCAATTCATTTGAGCAGATTTTAAGCTGGTTTCAGCCTCAACAATATAATCAGAAAATTTATTAGAATCCCAGTCATCTTCTTTTGCAGTAGAACCAAAGTTTGGTAGGTCTATCTTTCTATAAAAAGACTCAACTTCCGCTGTGGACCTCATTATCTCAATAATAATTTTTAGTATATTAACATAAGAATTTGAGAAAAAATTAGACTGTTTGAAGTAGTATGTTACTTTTTCTTCGGAAAAACTAACCCAACTTAAGAAAGGCGTCGTGAACTGTTGTTCAAAATTGGGCATTAAGTAGCTGGTGATTTCAGTGTAGCGGTCTCCGTACAGTTTTACTTTGGTATGGTACTTCAAAAAAAGCAACAACATTCTTGCAAAAAAAATTGGCATATTTGAGTGTTGCTTTTTACCGTTAATTATTTTATCAATAACTTTATCAAGATGTTTTAAGCATGCGGATAATTGTGTTGAATAACTCTTGAAATTCTTTAAATATTTATCTCGTTTCTCAGATGATATGTCTTTGTTAATTACTTTTTCTCCGTCTAGCAGTGGTATCTCTGAAAACCAATGCACTAGTCGACGAACTTTTAGAAATATTTTTTTTACGCTTTGGTAGTGTTCGCTTTTTTCTTCATCCTGAAAAAAAAGAAAGGGAAAGGTATCTAAAACACATGTATAAAATAGATCAATAAGATATTTCATGAAATAAATATGGCTTTTCGGTGAAAGGATGTTTTTATAGTCGGACGAAAAATAAAAGACGGATAATTCTTCTTCGTCTTCTATGTTTTTGATTTCAGATGCCTTTGGTTTTTGAGGGGTAGTTTTGCTGGCAATTGAAATAACAGTCGATTGTTCACTTTGTAATGTTTTGCTTGTAGGCGTACCGGGTTGAGAGTTCACTGCTGCTTCTTTGATACTCTCGCTAGACGAGGGAATGACAGAACTATTACGAATACCAATAAGTGGCCGGATAATCTGTGTCATGTATTGAAGTATGTTAGAGCAGGTTGATAGTATTATGGAAGTACTTGCTATTGCCGCTTGGGGTGGAATGTGTATAAGTTCCGCCGCTTGTGTCTTGCTGACTTTTGCCTGTTCTACAGGGAGAACACGAGTTGAGTGCAACATGGTCTATAGCTCCAATGCGTCATAATAAGTAATGAGCAATTATCTCTAAAAATGGTTGGGTGAGCAACAGGAGGGAATCAATAACCGTCAATATTTGACCATGTATTTGTTTTAAATTATCCTAATTTAGGATATTCTAAACTAATTACAAAAAATGACTAAAGAAATTCTGATATGGTTAAGGCTGTCGTTTTATTTAAATGACTGTCTGACCCTGTAAGAATAAAACTAAATGTGAACTTTGACATTTATTCTTTGAAAAGCGGGATTTTAGCTTGGCAACACGCAAGATTCCATGCATGTCGCTTTGGTGGCGCTACTTTACTACTAGAACACCAAACGCAATGCGCGGCAGATTGCCCTGCTATTTTTTCTGCCTTAGCAGGGAGATTAATTAATATATGCCGTCATCACAGGGCGGCGTGGAATGGCTAATTTGTTAGCAAATATGCCATGGAGCAACTATGCTAAATCCAACTAGAAATTCAATTTTATTAAAACTGACAAATCGCCTGTAAACACATACTGGTTTTATCAAAAAACAATGGGAAAAACAGATAAATATTTATCTATTGAGCTAAATAACACATAGAAATAAGAATGGAAATAAAGATGCTAAATTCAGATTTTTATCAAGAGATGACCAAAAAAAATATTGGGGTATACACACAAGAAGAGCAAAATATGCTGCGCAAGGGGAAAGTGATTATTTTGGGTCTTGGTGGCGTAGGTGGGTCAATTGCGACTTTATGCGCTCGCTCTGGCATAGGTAGCATCAGTGGTGTTGACCCAGATACTTTTGAAATTTCAAATCTTAATCGACAAGCATTTGCAACTATTGAAACAATAGGGAAATCGAAAAGTGAATCTGCAAAAAATGCTTTATTACAAATAAATCCACATCTTAAAGTTAATTTTCAGGCACTGGCAATCAATGAAAATAATGCGGAAAAAATTATAGAGGGTCATGACATTGTGATTGAGGCTTTAGATGATATGCCATCACGTATTATAGCTCATCGCGCAGCAAGAAAACTTGGCATACCTAGTATTGCCATGTCAGGCAGCCCTCCTCATCGAGGATTTGTTAGCACTTTCTCCCCTACCGGTATTGACTACGAAACAGCATTGAACTTGCCAACGATAGGGAAGTCAATGCAAGAAGATGGGATGATAGAACTTGTTCAAAATATTAAAAAGCAGCGCGCAGAAAATGCGGTACAACATGGTGCCCCTGAAAAATGGGCAAACGATTTTTGTTCCGGAAAAGCTGGCTGGATTATCACTCCGATTAGAGCCACATTAATCGCTTCTTTTTGCACTCACGAAGCATTACAATTGATAATAAAGAAAAAGCCTCTGGCTGACGCACCAAAAGCGATTATAATCGACTTAGATAATTTATTTGCGCCGGTATCTGTGATTAATCCTGAGCTAGGATTGTGGGATGCTGGGTCACTTTAATTTTGTGAGGTACATATGCAAAGTTTATATAATGATATTTTTTTACGTAACTACGGTGTAATTAATAATGAAGAGCAAATGCTATTATCAAACGCCAAAGTCACGGTTGTTGGCGCTGGTGGCGTTGGAGGCATTAGCTTAATTAGCCTGGCGCGCATGGGTTTTGGTCATATTCATGTAATCGATATGGATGTTTTCGAATTAAGTAATATTAATCGACAAATGTTATCTGGCGTTTCTCGCACTGGCCATTCTAAAGCATTATGTGCAGAAGAGACTCTAAAAGATATTAACCCAAAAATTGATGTGCGCGTAACACAAGAGAAATTAGTCGAAGAGAATGCTGAGCGTTTATTTACTGGTTCAGATGTGATTGTTGACGCCACTGATAATTTGGTTTCACGCGTTATCATTCATAGAGCTGCGCAATCGATGCAAATTCCTTCGATCTGGATTGCTGTAACCCCCCCTTTTCGCGGCGGTGTTATGACATTTTCGCATAATACGCCCCCTTATGAATGTGTATTACGTCATCCATCTTACCAACAACCTTTAACGGCAGAAGTTGTCCAAAAAATTACTCAGATAAAAAATGAACGCGCAAAAAACTCTGTGGAATTTGGCGCTTTAAGCGAATGGTCCGATGCCTTTGTTAAAGGTGAAACGCCATGGGCTGTTTTATGCCCAATAGCAAACATCGTTGGAATTTTAGCCAGCTTTGAGGTATTTAAAGTCGTATTGAAACGACCAAATTTATCACCAATATATGCACCAAAACTTGTAAAAATTAACTTGGCTGATACTCATATGGTCACAGTAGAAGAACCAGAAAACGGGAGCTGGGATAATGCATTTTTATAAATTGTTACTCATAATAGTATTATTTCTTTTAAGTAAAAATGCATTTGCTGACAATCTTGTTACTCAAGATAAGTTTCTTGAGTATCATGGCCAACATATATATGTAAAAGAAAAGAAAATCAAAGATCGACAACATCTTCCCATCGTTATTTTATTAAATTCAGTAAGCCTACCTTCAGTAGAAGCATTTGATGTGCCAAACTATTCTTTCATGGAAAATCTAGCTAATGCTGGTTATGATGTTTGGGGCTTTGACTTTATAAATCAAGGGCAATCAGCGTTCTCATACAAATATCCCTTAACAACAGATAATGCTGTAGATCAGCTGCATTTTGTACTACAGCATATTCGAAAAGAAAATCCTCAAGAAAATGTTGCTTTGCTTGGATGGTCCTGGGGGACTATCGTTGCATCAAAATATGCCATCCAGCATCCTGAGGATGTCAATCATTTGATTCTTTATGCGGCAATGTATTCTTCGCCTATGCCAGAACCGCAACAGAAAATGTTTATAGTTCCTATTGATAACATCCCTGCAACTCAACCTATTGATTGGCAAATGATACAGCATCACTGGAATGCAATGTTGCCTGAACCAGAAAAAAAACAAAACAAAAAAGCAATGAAAGCTATTTCACAAGCATACTGCAATATCCAACCAGATGCTAACTGCACAGTAACACGACTAAAAGAACAAATGCGTGTTTTGATTAAGTCATGGTCTGGAAAGCCAGATTTCGATGCGAAAAAAATCACCACTCCAACTCTTATTATTTATGGCAGTGGCGATTTTTTTACTGATACGGCTTTTTTTAATCAATTAACTCGGGTTAATTATAAAGAACAAGTCGTTGTCAAAAACGCTTCACATTGGTTGCTTTATGAAGAAAAAAGAACTCTTTTATATCAATCAGTAATTAATTTTTTAGGTACACATGAATAGTTTATCTAAACGCATACAGATTTTGGATTGCACGCTTCGTGAAGGCGAACAATCCAAGAATATTTTATTTTCTCTCAATGAAAAACTTCATATTGTTGAACTACTAAAATCTTTTGGCGTCAACCATATTGAAATTGGCCACGCAGGAATTTCTGAACAAGAAAGGTTTATTTGCCAAAAAATTTGCTCATCAAGCGCAGATGTTGAATTTCTAGTTCATGCGCGTGCGGTAAACACTGACATTATTGCTGCTCATAGCACAGGAGCAACTTGGGTGGGTATTTGGGTATCATGCAATGATATTGCATTGGAAAATAAATTTACCAATAAATCCTTTGAGTGGATTATTGAACAAGTAAAAAATTCTGTTACTTTAGCAAAAAATTTAGGCTTAAAAGTACGTCTTACGATTGAAGATGCTTCACGAACGCCTCTTGAACAGATCATCATAACAGCAGACGTTGCAACTCAAGCTGGCGCAGATAGAATAAGTCTGGCGGATACTGTAGGAGCGTGGTCACCTCAAGCCTGTTATAAAGTAATCAAAGCCATTGCTGAAAATTTTTCTTGCGATATTGAAGTGCATTTGCACAATGATCTCAACTTAGCAATAGCAAATGCCGTTGCCGCCATTGAGGCCGGAGCTACCATTATTGACACATCGATTCTTGGCGTTGGCGAAAGAGCTGGCATTTGCGATCTCTTTTCTCTGGCCATATATTTACATAAATTTCACCACCATAACAACTATCGATTTGAATTTACTCAAACGTTACAACGAACAATTCAGCAAATCGGCCACTTTTCTTTAGCGCCACACCACCCTATAGTTGGACAAAATGTATTTACGCATACTGCCAAATATCACGTTAAAGCAGCTGAAAAAAATGTTGTGGCTTATCAATTTCTTGATCCAAAACTATTTCATCGCAATCCTGAACTGTTACCTAAACAACTGGAAAGGAAATCATACAATCGCCTTGAAAAATCGCTGCAAATTGGCAAGCCTTTTATTAAGAGTTCATCAGAATTACGTTACCATCGAGATGGCATAGGAAAACGCTGGGTTTGCATGGATAATCGGATAGATGAGCGAAGCTCATTGTATGTTATAGAACGTATTTTTAACGATCAAGAAAAGGAACTATACCAGCCACACGTTGATCGTCACGCTCATCACTGCGATAGTGTCTTTATATTTTTAGGTGATAATGAGGATGGCACAGGCTTGACCGTCATTATTAAATTTGGCCAAGGCATAAGTGAAGAAATAAAAACAATAAACAGCCCTGCTTCAATTTTTATTCCAGCCATGGTGTATCATAGCTATGAATATATTAGCGGTAGCGGCAGATTTACAAATATAGTATTAGCGCCTAGCTATAACGATAGCCTTGTTTAAACTTAACCTGCAGCAAACCAAAATATCGCAAAATTTTGCATTATCTTAGAACGCTGTAAGCAATTTCTTATAAATGAGTAGGCTTAACCGTTTTTAATTTGCAAAGTGATACTCTATCTCATTGATTTTTAATGACTTTCTCAAATAACATCACTTTTATTACAATCAAATGATGCTACAAGTGTTGATACCCTGCGGGACTGTGGCATAATTTGTCTTGTTCAGGATGAACATCGCTCTAAGGATAGACCGATTTTGTAAGGAAACGTAAGTTATGGATTTGACGCTCGCACTTGACTAGGATGGTCGAATTTCCTAAGGACAAGGAAATTGTTGTGCGAACATGGATGAACTCAATGAACGGACTCTACGAATAAGGGGCGACCGGCTACGTTGCCCCTTTTTCTCAATAGCAATAAGCTTGACAAAAAAATGCAGCTTGACTAAAATTTAATCTAAAACATTCTCCTCTTTTTAATACCCGTGCCCTGCCTATGAAGCTGTTTTTTTATATTATTTTATTTTTTTTAGGGTATGTTGCCTCTTCGCCATGTATTGCCAAAAACTATGAAAAACCTGATTACCGAATCAGAGGCGTACCAGAAAATATTCGTGACAATATCATAAATAGGCTACAAGCTTCAGGAGCAAATACACCACAACAAATACTAAAAGAAATGATATTGGCGATCCAGCCTTACGGATACTTTCATGCGAGCATTACAGCTACAGAAACTAAAGTAGATCATAAAAATATAAGATATTATACTATTCAAT
>JAGKWX010000038.1 GCA_021151585.1 Alphaproteobacteria bacterium
GTTTCAACAGCATTAGTATTAGTATTAGTATTAGTATTAGTTTGCGAATACATAGTATCATTCACCTAAATTGCCAACGTTCGGCAATAATTTTATTGCTTTAGTGTGCATATTATATTCTTTTGTCGCAGGTTTTAATAGCAAATTCATGAAAAACTACTGTAAGTTGATCAAATAACTGCCTATGTTTGCAAAAAAGAGCAAATAACACTTACCTTCTGGCGAAATTTCTGCCTATAATATTGAATATTATTTAATCATCTTAAGGCATTATTGTGTACTCGCAGCGCCCAAAAGCAGTAAAAAGATACCCAGTGATTGATCACCAGCACCCTCTCAACTCAACATTTATTAAAACTGGGTCAGCTCAATTTAACTCTCTATGCCAACAAGATCGACTTGAACCAAACACCACCATCCAAAATACCTATAAAGCAACAACATTAACATACGCGATCTGGCAAGAAGTTCAACCCACTATACAATTATCACAAGCCAAATTATTGGCCGGCGCGGGGACTGTTGCTTTAAAAGTACACTCCCTGCCTTTTCCCTTAATTATTCATATCGCCGACTTTTTATATCCCAGCCGTGATCCAGGCAAATCAAATCGTAGCAAACCGCTAGAGTGGCTTATAATTTCAGCACTTTATCGGCAGATTTATCCTGGCACCTTAGAGAAGGCTGACCTGCAAGATAACATACAACAAACAACAACCACCCAAAATACTCGTGTTAGCTTTAAAAAATGCACGGAAGCCACGTTAGTTGAAGACGCTATTAGAACAAGTGAACGCGCTGTCATTACCACCGCGGAACAAATTGCTTTCGAGTTAACTCGAGAGAATGCGCAACATTTAATATTGATTTCTATAGTCGGAACTAGCGCAGAAAAAACAGAGACTCTGCACTATCTTTTAAAGGCACTCTATAGAAAGTATTGCACTTGTCAATTAAACCACAAATTACAGAACCAAGCGCACAAAGATTCATACAATCAAACTCGGCGATATTTTTATTTCATAAAAGGCTATTACGAGACATGGTTTAAAACATTAGAAAAAATAAAACATGCAGAAAATAGCTGCGAATATATCGTTGCCAATGACTACCCTAAATATCTTTCATGCGCTAAAGAAAAGTTAGAGCATTATAAGCCACAAACCGAGACAAGCTATTCAAGATGGTGGAAATAACAGCCTTCTACTTACTCATCAACCAATACCCCATCATTTTTTTGGCCAAAAAAATTTGTCTACATGGTATGATGCCAAACAACGTTTATCTTTCAGATTTAAATTTCATAACATGAATCTCGCATGATATCATGACGAAACATAACAAGGACAACTATGTTCAAAGAACTCTTCGAAGTGCGTGACAGCGAATTAGATATTGGCGGCATCGTTAATAATGCCAACTACTTACATTATCTGGAACACGCTCGCCACAAATACCTCCAAACTTTTGGCTTAAGCTTTGTAGAATATTATAAACAAGGGTATAACTTTGTCATCGTCTCTTATCAGCTTAATTACAAACACCCACTACAGTCGCATGATCAGTTTTTTGTCACATGCGAGCTCAGGCCGCATCGCTCTCCGCTAAAAATCAATTTCCAGCAAGAAATCCGGCTAATTAAAAACAATCAATTAATCCTGAATTCCGACTGCGTTGTCGCATGCATCAATCACCAAGCCAAAACTTACACAGAAAAATTTGCTATTCCAGCCGCAGTCACCAAGATACTGAAGAACGAGATAGCCCGCGAAAACAAAACCGCTTAAACCAAGCCGTTAACATGAGGAAATTTTGGGCCACATGCTCTATAACCAACCCTGATTGAAAAAAATAGCTAATACCAAGAGAAGCCAGCTTTTTTCTCGCCTCAGTTCGAGCTAGAATAAACAACCAATAAAATAAGTACGACGAATCATGCTCACTCTCGGCATAGAATCTTCCTGCGACGACACCGGCGTTGCTCTCTACCACAGCGAACGCGGCCTGATTGGGCATATGCTTTATAGCCAAACTGAAACACACCTGAAATTTGGCGGCGTAGTGCCAGAACTCGCATCACGCGATCACATTCGCAAGCTTTATCCCTTATTAAATCAATTACTTAGCGATACCAGCACCTCACTACATCATATTGATGCCATTGCTTATACCGCCGGCCCAGGGCTGGCAGGCGCACTATTAGTCGGCGCAAGTTTCGCGAAAAGTTTGGCGTTTGCGTTGAACAAACCCGCAATTGCGGTACATCATATGGAAGGCCATTTATTAGCTGCCATGCTAAGTTCCCCAAAACCAGAATTTCCATTTTTGGGATTATTGGTATCAGGGGGGCATACACAATTAATGGCAGCATATAAGCTAGGAGAATACACAGTGCTCGGCGAAACTCTGGATGATGCCGTAGGTGAAGCCTTTGACAAAACAGCCAAAATGATGGGCCTCCCTTATCCAGGCGGGCCAGCCTTAGCAAAGCTAACAGAATCAGCACAGCATAAACAATTAGCATTCCCCCGCCCTATGACTGACCGCCCCGGCTTGGATTTCAGCTTTAGTGGTTTGAAAACGTTTGCTTTAAACACTTTTCATGAACACCAGCATGAAGATAACATTCGCATAGACATTGCTCACGCATTTCAAAGCGCTGTTGTTGAAACATTAACCATCAAATGCCGTCGCGCTATCGAACAAACAGGACTCAAACGGCTTGTTGTCGCTGGTGGCGTTGGCGCGAATCAAGCATTACGAACTGCTTTACATGAATTAATGGTTCAGCATCAAGGCGACGTGTTTTTTCCACAACCTATCTTTTGCACCGACAATGGCGCCATGATAGCGTATGCTGGCTGTCAACATTTATTGCGCGGTGAAAAGGACTCAGACCTTGCTATTCAAGTACAGCCACGCTGGACATTGTGAATCAGCGCTTCTACATGTTGTCGCGTCTCAATCTATCTGATTCTTAGCACTTCAAATTATCCCACCTTATTTTAGGTTTTAGTTTCTTTAAAAACCTTAACCCGTATATTTCATGAAGTTATAAAATTTAATTTTTTCTGACGTGTTTTCGAAATTTAATGTCTAGTAATAAAATTTGCTGTTATTTTTAACAGAAAGTCAAATTTCAGATAAAATTCCCCCAACCCCCATTGTTGATCAACATGCCGGGGCAACATTCTTTTCGGTTATGTAGGCACTAAATTTCTTGCGGCGATATTGAAAGTGGCTTGGTAGGGGTAATAACTAGAAAAAAGTATTTGAATACGTCGTGTATTTTTTAAAATAATTGCACCAATTTTAAAAAGTTTTAATCGAATCGTCCCGCAGTATGATTTTTTTTAATTCTTTTTCCGATAATGATTGAGATTGTAATTCTGTTATTAAAATATAGGCGATACTAGAAAGTAAAACACGAAACTGATTGGCTAAAAAATCAGAGCAGCTATTGCGATCTGAAAAAGATCCAGTTTTAATTGTTTAATTTTATTTTCCATTTCACCTCGAGGGCACTACGCTTGATCATATACATTTTCTGCTGGCATATTTTTTCTTGATTCGTCACAATGAATCGACGATTGCTGCCTTGATCATGGTGTTCTATCTTTCCAACAACACGCTGTGCCGTTTTCCAAGTACTGGCTTGATACTGAACATCAAAAAATAAACGCTGTTTTGTGTGCGTTTCTTTTAAGTGTTTTTCAGTTTTTCAGCAGCATTATGGAAAATTGGCGAAAGGATTTGTCGCACTTCAGAATTGAATGCGCGTTGTGGATTTTTAAAATTATTTTCGACATAACCAAATAATTTCTTATAAGCTTAGTGCTATGGGTATAAAACGAGCCGAGGGGTGTGGAGGCGTGTGTGTTTCAAACAGGCATCGATTGGCATAATACAAGCAGCTGTTGTATTTTTCTTTTAAGTCATCTGCTGTAAGCGCATCCAGGAAAGAAGTGTCGAGTGATTGAATGAAAGCAAGATAGATGCACGCTTGTTTATGTGCAGCATCGTACTCGTGTTTGTCGCTTAGATTCTCCGTATATGTTCGGCCGCAGGTAAAATAACAAGCGTTTAATTGGTTAAGTAACTTATCCAGTATTACTATTTTGGTTGAAATATTGCTGTCAGTACTAGGCTGTATGATAGGATAAATAACTTCGCCATCGAGTTTAGGCGCGTAGCATTTTAAAATTTTCTGTGCTTCTCTAAGATAATTATCATATTGCCATACAATTTCTTCTCGCATCCTGTCTTGCTCGCTGTCTGAAATTCTATGTAAAGTTAAGTGGCTATAGCGTTCTCGTGAGATATAATTTGTTAAAAAATTAACATAAATATATACGATGACATAGCTATTGAAGTGCTCTATTGAATTAGGTTGAGCTTTTGCTCGTGTTAAACCACTTCCATATTGATTAAATAGAGTTTTCATCAGCCAATAAACTGCAATAATTTGTTGTTCCCTCGCGCAAAATAAGAAAATCAATGCGCATTGGTTATATTTTTCTGGAGATATCAGGTCTTTTATAGATTCAGTAATGGATGTGCTGATCAGTTTCTGGGTATCATTTTGTAGCGTACGCAATAATTCATTTATATCGCGAGCAGTAGACGCGGCGGCTTCCTTTGAGGTTATTCCATTGAGCTTGCATCTCCCTTCTAATTGCCTATGTTGTGTCCAAACAGTTGAGAACCAGCTATTTAATTGACGTTGGGATTCTTGTTCCTGTTGTTGGCGTTCTATTGCGCTTAAAACAGGATACAGTTGAAAGATTGCGGACATGATCAACCAAGGCAAGGGCATCCTTATGCGAGCCAGATATTCCGCAATGTGCAGCAGGAGATGAAGCGGTAAATCGAGAATCGCTATGTTTAATCCACTGCGAGCCAAAAGCCTAATATTTGGGTGCGTAGGCCCTGGGAATCGTTTTTTTAAAGCCAGCAAGTTTCTGGTTTTTTTTTCTTCAGAAGGCTGTAAAGGAAGTGCTTTTGCTGGGTTAAACATAACATTGCATTGTGACTAATCGAAAGGTAGCCCATTCTACCTCCTGGAGGCAATCATTTATAGGTTTTTGTGCAAAAAACATGCTTTTTTTGGCGTGATTTTTGATAAATGTCAAAAAATTGATCAAAACGAAAAGAAAGGATTTATGCTCTATACTAACCAAACAATTATTGACAAATATTTATCATACCAAGGCTCAACTTATGTGGAAGCAGCTCCTACACAAACCTTATACCTTTCTTTCAATATTTCAAACGGCTATTGAGCTTCAGCTACCCTATTATAAAGGGCTCGTTAACAACGACCGTAATGCAGATGCAAGTCGTATGCTAGAGCGCTTAAAAATTGAAGACGCTGAGTCAGAATCTTACATCACTTTAACAGGTAGCGATCTAACCTCAGACTATGAAGAACATTTTCGCAATTCTTGGACAGCGCAGGAATTATCGAATGCTGAAAGTGGATTTTCACAGTTTCAACCAGATGTAACACTCCGCATTGAACAATCGAGCCCTGCCAAAATAGCAACGATTGGAGCTAAATTTGTTGAGCAATTTTGTGAGGATATAAAAAAATTATACGCAATAGAATCTGTGCAAAATGTTATTAACGAGAGTGAGAAAGATTTTTCAAAAATAATTTCAGTGTTACATCAAAATTACACGCATTACTTACAATATTATTTATATGCTTGGTACAAAAAGAATAACCCTGATCGCGATGAAGAGGATCTGAAGTATTTTGGCACTACAATTACCCCATATTTGCAACACCTCGGCGACTACTATGTTTCCAATAACAGTATGAGATTTGAAGAAAATCTTCAACATTATAAAACCAACATGTTGCGCATCGTGGGTATATCGGCTGCACCAACTATTAATGATGACCCTGAGCAAGATAAGATTAAAAAAAATTTAAACACCCTTGCTTTTACATGGAAGCGTGGAAAAGATAGAGATCGCGGACTGTTAGCAACTTTTTTGGGCTCTGATATAAATTTGTCACAGACTACCCTTTTGACACAAAGTTATGCCGCGGAGGAAAACTCTCCTCATATCGCCGCATTAACCGCTGCTGCTACATCATCCCAGGCTTCAAGCGAAGCAGATGACATTGAAAGTTTAGAAAAAAGTGACATTAATACATATTCGCATAATGTTACGCCGCGTAGTATTACTCCTGAAGAAGCACAGCAAAATGATGCTCAAATCATTGAAAAGTTTTTGCGAGACAATATTTCTTATTTGCGAAAAGTAAATTTAAATGAATTCCCTGAAAATATTGCAAACGTAATATTGCGTTTTTTATGGGATAAAGTTTATGGCGCTAATGAAGCTATGTCAGAGGAAACGAAAACAAGGATTCGCACTGCGATTACCTTTCCCCACGAGGTAATCACTAAGTTACAAAAAGAAGATGACGAGCTTAACAATGAATTTAAATTAAAATTACAATTATTATGCTACCCCGATGAGCGGGAAGGAAAAGCAGATACTGCAATATTGAACACTATGGCTATAGTGTGGGCTATACCAGAAGCCTTAAGGAAGTTGGATGCAGAAAAGCAAGTAGAATTTAAAAATCTATATGCCTACAATAAAGTAACATATGCGCAATTAGTCTATGATTGGTTGGCAAATAATCCAGATATAATAAAAAGTGTCAATGAATATTATACGACTTTAAAAAAACCTTTAGAGGGTGAAAATGAGATTAGCGCATACCAGCGGATCTTAAAAGAAAGCCGCGCTTCTGGGAGAGCGCGGGTTCAACGAATTTTCGTACCAATGATGACAGAGCAGGTTTTGAAAAGTGGGATTCCAGACCGTGATGGAATTATTTCTCGGATTATGAACAAACAAACCAGCCTGGATGAATTTTCAGTTTCTGCAAGTTTAATTGAAATATTGACGCAAAATCTGCGCTCTAACTTAGAAAACGCTGAAGGAACAGTAAACGCCATAAATGAAGTTGTTCAGCTTGCTTTTGACGAAATTGTGACAAGCTTTATACGCATCTTCCCAGACGAGGGGGTATTTAATTTTATTGAAGGTAAGCAACAAAAAATCGACATATTACGCAAGCTATTTGTCATGCAGCTTGCAAAGTTATTTGAAATATACCAGAACCAAGTTTTAACTGGATCCGTAATACCAGCAATTGTATTAAAAATTCTTAGTCAATTAAATGAAGCGATTGGTGCTACTGGAAAATTAGAAGCGTCAGAATCGATTTATGAAGCTATAAAAAAGTTGCGAGATAGTATTAGTTCTTCAGCAAATAATGATTGGCTTAATGATGCACTTGAAAGATCTATTGACCAGGCAGTTAGGGATCATGCGCAATGCATTACATGCTTAAAAGATTTATTGTTATTTTATAAAAAAAACGACACTGCCGAAATAGCCAAAAACAAATTAATAGAAATAGTTATAGAGCTGGGGAAGACTGACGCTAACAATATTACTCAAGGAAGAATTGGGTTTAATAACGAATATGCAGCAATTATACATAAAGCTAATCCGGAGTTATTTTACAAGGTAATTATTGGCTGCATGACGACCTATGGGCACAATTCGGATCAATCAGTTAACAACGCGCGTAAAAATATTTTGGATGTTGTTTTAGGCAATAAAGATTTTTTAACTGGACTTTGTGAAAAATTACTTGAGGCAGGAGAAGAAAACACATATGAATTAATAAACGCGATTGCCAGCCTGCTTCACGACAAGGCACCTGTAGACGACAAGAAGCTATCTGAGACTGAGAGAGGCGTTATTGAAATAGTAAAAAACAACATCGAAATAATTAAAAATCAGTCAGATCGACAGAACATGCTTGCTATTTTGAATAGCAACTATTCGCTGCATACAAAACTCAAATTAATTGGTGGAATCGCGCGAAGTTATGCAAACAGAACTTGTCGCTTTTATCGACCTGAAAACTTTGAATTGTATAATAATTTGAGTGTTTTTTCGTATATTGATGGTATCCCAGAAGATGAAAAGGAGGTGAACCTACAGAAAAAGTTAGCTTCATTCGGAGAGGCTGAGAAAAATTTTAAGAATCAGTTTGCTCTGTGGCTATATTTTTCTTCCCAGACAGGCAGATTATTAGAGCCAGTAATAAAGATTAAGCCGACGTCAGAAGATATTATTAGGCAATGTCAGCGGATGATTGCGGAACAATTTGAATTACCTAGCCTCGAAACGCCCACTTTCATTGAAGCCTCTTCTAAAGCTTCAGCTCCGGCTGGAGTTGTGCCCACTGCTGCAGAGGATCGAGATCAAGCAAGACCTTCAAAAGAGCAACAATGTTCCCCAATAATCGAGCAATCTTTTACTAAAATCCTGAGTAATTTTGCTGATAAAGTTTCCAACGAAGCTGGAAAAATACCTGCTCCAATATCTTCAGATGATAACGCTTCTGCTGAGGCTAGTGACAAAACAGACACCCCATCATTAACAAGCTATCAAAGAGGCAAGATCATAAGATCCCCTTCTTCCAGTGTGGAGCAAGAAAATCTCACAACGCTTTTAGATAGCTTTGCGATATCGCGCAACGAGACTACGCTTTCACAAATAAAAAATCTTATGGGAAATGTGACATATATAATTGGTACACAACGACATATAACGACTGCGCCAGAAGGCTTAAAAATAGTATTAGAAAAATTTCGGGTCTATAGTTATAGCCAATTTTTTCGCTCAAGCTCTATACCAATAGGCATGCGATCTGTGATTCAAATGATTGACAATCATAAAAATATTGCAGAAGTTTTATTAAAGCTTAAAGAAGTGGCTGATCAAAAAGTCAAAGAAAAGGGTACCGTGGTTGCCTCAGTTTTGCGTCAATCAGAAACACAAGCAGCCTATCAGGCGATTAATAACTTCTTTTTGAATCCTCCTCAGGGTGGAAATCTCATGCAAGCATTATGTCAGCATATAGAAAACGCTCGAATTGATGAGATCAACCGTAAGAAAGTAGATTTTGATCAAGGCCAGAAGAAAGCCCAGGCTATCGATCATAACCTAATATTGAAGTTATAAGGTCAACAGAACTGAGAAAATTTGGATAAATTATCCTAATAAGCTGGCGTGCGATCTAGCCAGCGAATTAATTTCCATGGAAATCACCGTGACGAATTGTACCTCAAGTTTAATTCAGTTTAGTCTTCCCCCGTTTTAGTAGAGACGTGAATTTGATAAACTACGATTCAATTAAAGGGGTAATTCACTATGAAAAGAAAAGTAAGAGCTTACACAAAGGAATTCAAACAAGAATCCGTACGTCTGGCATTAAAATCAGGCTCTGTAACCAATACAGCAGATTCGTTGGGCATTCCGTCTGGGACATTACAAACATGGATGGACAATCTAAAAAAGATAGGTAAGTTATCTGCTGTTGATACGGATGGTGGTAAAGATATGTCAGCATTAGTAGATGAAAACCGACGCTTGCATAAAGCATTAGCTATAGCCCTGGAGGAAAAAGAGATTTTAAAAAAGGCGGCTGCATACTTCGCTCAGCACCAGAAGTGAAGTATGCATTTATACGAGAAAATGAGCCTAGTTTTAATATTAAGAGGATGTGCAACATGTTATCTATTGAACGCAGCGGCTATTACGCTTAGTTAAAGCGTAAACCGAGCCAGAGAAGTATTGCGAATGCGATATTGGATAAGAAAATTACTTCAGTTTTTAAGCGTCATAAAAAACGCTATGGTGCTCTACGCATTACGGAGGAATTTCAAGGTGAAGGCGAAGTGTGCAGCCAAAACCGTGTTTATCGCAGAATGAAAAAACTTGGACTGCGTGCAAAGGGAAGGAAAAAATTTAAAGTCACGACAGATTCCAAGCATAACCTACCGGTTGCTGAAAATTTATTAGATCGTGATTTTACGACTACGGCACCTAATCAAAAGTGGGCGAGTGATATCACCTATATTTGGACGGATGAAGGATGGTTGTATTTAGCGACTGTTATTGAGCTTTATTCAAGAGCTGTCATTGGTTGGTCATTGCAACCAACAATGTCACGTGAATTAGTATGTGACGCACTCATGATGGCGCTGTGGCGTCGCAAATTTCCTCGCGGTGTTGTGTGTCATTCTGATCGCGGATCGCAATATTGCTCTCACGATTATCAAAAAATGTTGAAAAAACATGGTTTGATTTGTAGCATGAGCCGAAAAGGTAATT
>JAGKWX010000039.1 GCA_021151585.1 Alphaproteobacteria bacterium
ATATCATACTGATTTTTATATAAAAAATATTATTCGTAAAAAAACATTTATTTTTTTATTCATGTAATAATCATTTTTTATGCTAATGTTAATATTGTGTCAAGGAGTAAGACCAAGGACAATGAAACAAGGATTGTTTCAGGCCAAGGATGGTCAAGCATGGAAGCACATCTCAGCAAGGATGCTGAAGCGGACAGGAGTAGCGTAAGGCTACTCCTCACCGTAATATAGAGTTATAGCAATGCCAAGTTCTATAAGACTAAGAAATATTCGCCTGCTTTTATATCCCCTATTTTCTGCTTAATTTATTATTCTTTGTCGCGGAATTTTCACTAAGCAATCTAGGTTCAATAATAACCATGAAACGTATTAACTACATCTTCTCTTGCCTTGATTTAAACAGCAAGTACATTGTCGGAATAACAAATAAAGTTAAAATAGTGCCAAATAGCATGCCGCCAGCGATCGTCCAGCCCATTTGTGCACGCGCAACAGAACCTGCGCCACTTGCAAATATTAAAGGCACAGCCCCCAGTACCATGGCCGCTGTTGTCATTAAAATAGGGCGCAATCTAATCACTGCAGCCTGTTTGATCGACTCGTGAAAACTAAGCTTTGCTTCATGTAAGTGATTAGCAAAAGCCACCATCAATATACCGTGTTTTGAAATCAAACCAACCAATGTGATCAAACCAATTTCTGTATATATATTCAGGGAAGCGCCTACAAGATATAAAGTTACTAAAGCACCTACCAGTGCCAAAGGCACTGTTAACATAACGATAAATGGATCAATAAAGCTTTCAAATTGTGCGCTTAAAACCAAATAAATAAAAACCAAAGAAAAGAAAAAAATAATGACGACAGAATTCCCTGATTCAATAAAGTGGCGTGTATCACCCGAAAAATCATAGGTGACATGGTCAGGTATTTTTTTTATTCTCAGTGTTTTTACAAACGCATTGATAGCTTCTTCTTGACTAAAATCAGCGGCTAATACTAGATTCAACGTAACGGCACGTTGCTGCTGAAAATGATTTAATGAACTAGCACCAACTTGATTACTAATATGAATGAAGGTTGCCAATGGAAGCAACTCTCCGGTTTCTGTTTTAATGTAAATTTGATTTAATTTATTTGGATTATTACTAAATATGTTTTGTAATTGAGGAATAACATCGTAAGTCTGGCCATTGCGCACAAATGACCCTATGGTTGGCTGGCCCAACGCAAGATTTAATGCGTCATTCACATCCGCCATACTTACGCCCATAGAAGATGCCTTATCTCTATCAATATTAATAACTACTTCGGGGCTATCCAGATTTAGATCTGTATCAACACTTAAAACGCCAGGAATTTTTTCCAATGTATAAGCAAGATTTTTTGTAATATCATACAGTTCTTGATAACTACCTGTCGACTTTACAACAAATTGGGTTGAATACATACTATTTGAGCCCGGCAAGCTGCTAGGGTTAAAAAAAGCAAATTTCATCCCTGGAATATGGCTAGTCATTTGCATAAGCTCTTGTTGCAACATATCAGCTGATTTATTTCGTTGAGCCCAATCAGCTAACTGGAAAATAAGCATAGCGCTATTCTCCGAGCCTTGACCATTGATAACTAAAGAATGAATAATTTCAGGTATCTTTTTATTTATTTTCTCTAAAGAATGGGTGTATTTCTCTGTATAGGCAATATTTGCACCAGTCGGACCACTAGCTTTACCCATCAATAAGCTCTGATCCTCACTTGGTGCTAATGTACTCGTACTATATAAGGGAATAAAAACAATGATACCTAAAATTAAAACGCACATCATAACAACAATAACCATTATTTTATGAGCTAATATTTTTTCAAAAGTCCTTTCGTAAACATGAGTGACTTTATCTAAATAATAATTGATCTTATCTTCGAAGGTCGACTTTTGCTTCAATGGACTCATGAATTTGGCGCACATCATCGGTGATAAAGTTAATGCGGTAAAGCCAGAAATAATTACCGCCGCTGCTAATGTAAAAGCAAATTCTCGAAATAAAATACTCGTTAATCCTGTCGTAAAACCAATCGGCGCATATACTGCAGCTAGCGTAAATGTCATCGCAACCACCACGAATACTATTTCACGAGCACCTTTAATTGCAGCCTGGAATGGCGATAAACCCGACTCAATATGCCGATGAATGTTTTCTAAAACAACAATGGCGTCATCAACAACCATGCCAATAGCAAAAACAAAAGCTAATAATGTCAAAATATTGATACTAAAACCCATCGCAAACATTAATGCAAAAGTGCTAATTAATGACAAAGGAATAGTAATAATCGGTATCATAACCGCTCTCAATGAACCCAAAAAAATATATATGACGGCAAACACAAAAATTGCCGATTCAATAATGGTATTTATGACTTCATGTATCGATAGCTTTATATACACAGAGTTATCGCGAGCATATATCATTCGCATATCCTGCGGCATTTGTTTTGCTAAAGTAGCTAATACATTTTTGGCATCAACCGTGACATTCAAAGGATTTGCGCTCGATTTGATAGTGATGCCAAGCCCAACACCTACTTTCCCATCGATACGTAAACTTTTAGTATACGATTCAGCGCCTAACTCTACAGTTGCAATATCAGCTAAACGTACTAATTGCACACCTTGGTGTTTGATGACTAATTGACGAAACTCTTCCGGTGTCTGTATATCCGTTTTAGCACTAATAGACAATACTTGCTCATTACGTCTGACAGATCCTGGCTGTGCTTGAATATTATTATTTCTTAACGCATCTTCAACATCACTCGCTGAAATACCTAAAGCAGCCATCTTAAGAGGATTTAACCATAAACGCATAGCATAAGTACTATTTCCCATAATATCTACAGAACCAACACCGGATACTGTTACTAACTGTGGCACAACGACCCGATTTAAATAATCCGTAATTTCCGGAGCACTACGCTGTTCACTAGTAAATGTAATAACCAGCGCTGGTGTTGCATCAGGATCCATTTTCTTAACAATCGGGCTATCGACATCGTCAGGCAAGTTTTTGATTACCGAGGCAAGATCACTATTTATATCTTCTAATGCTGTATTAACATCTGCATTTAATTTCAAATAAATAACCACCTGACTTTTACCAGGAGAGCTAGTCGATTTAATATAATCAATATTGTCGACACCGGAAATCGCATTTTCAATTTTAGTCGTAATAAAACTTTCAACTGTTTCGGCACTTGCACCTGAATAACTAGTCGAGACAGAAATAGCGTTTGCTGACATTGCTGGATATTCACGAATAGTAAGACGATTAAAAGAAATCAAACCTATAACCAATAATAACAAGCTTAAGGCAGTCGCAAACACAGGGCGCTGAATGAAAAAATCAGTAAAGAGTTTCATGTATTATCCTCATCCGGATCGACAACAACTTGTATTTCGCTACTATCTTGTAGCTTATTAGTTCCTGCGCTAACAACAATATCGCCCTCTTTTAAGCCTTCTATGACTTGAATAGCTTGTTCAATTTGCGCGCCTAGTTTAACACGCCGCTGATGAACAATATTGCCTTCAACTAAATAGACATATGCGCCTTTAGCATCGTACATAACCGCCATTTGTGGAATACTAATCGTATTACTTGCTAGAGCGGTATCAATGGATAAAGTCACATAACCACCTGGCAATAAACTTTGTTGGGGATTTGGGATTGAAGCACGAACTTGAAGCATACCAGTATTATTATCTATCACTGTCTCATAATTTATAATTTTACCCTTAATCCTTTCTGTAGCGGTATCTGCTTTAGCATCAACAGAAGCCCCTACTTTAATATCTGGAAAATTTTTTTGAGGCACATAAAAATCAACAAACATAGGATCAAGGTTTTGCAAACTAACAATC
The DNA here is from genome assembly GCA_021151585.1 of Alphaproteobacteria bacterium. Lineage (GTDB taxonomy): Bacteria > Pseudomonadota > Gammaproteobacteria > JAGOUN01 > JAGOUN01 > JAGOUN01. Next base: position 3,920 of record JAGKWX010000039.1, read on the forward strand.
TCGCTTCCTGCTTGCAAATAATCACCTATATTAACTTTACTAATCCCGACTCTACCAGAAAAGGCAGCACGGGTAATCGTCAAATCATACGCAGCTTGTGCTTCTTGTACTGCCGCCTCCCCTGCATCCATGGCCGCTTTTGCTTGATCTACAGCAGCTAAAGATATCGCACCTAATTTTTTTAACTCTACATCACGTTGATACATAGATTTATTTAATATTTCCGTTGCAATCGCGGCTTTTAATGCAGCCTTTTGTTGCGAATTATTTAATTCAATTAATATATCGCCCTGCCTGACATTTTGACCAGCTGTAAAGTTAATCAACTTTATCTCGCCATCGGTTTGCGCTTTTAAAATTGCGCCTTGATTAGCCTGCAGGATTCCAACAGCCTGAATAGTTGGCTGATATTTTTTTTCTACGATTTTAAATGCACTAACTGTCGGCTTAGATTTTGGATGTGGTGATTTCTTTTTGATCAAATGAACACATGTATAAACAAAAATGACCGCCGTCATCAATGTTATAATGCCGATCCACTTTTTTTTAGAAATTTTTATCATTTTTCCCATTAAACTAGTTGATAAATGCTCTAAAAATAATAACAGTAAATTACCGTCAATAACCATTATTTATAGCAATTTTTTAATGGGATTGTTGTCATAATTAGCCAAAGTATTATAAAATCATTATCGCATTAATTTATAAAAAATTTTTTGACTATAAATTCAAACTCTTGATATTGGCTTACCGCTGTTATTTGCTTAAAATATTCTGGGGATTGAATATGAGATCTTGCGTAATATTTACCAAGTTTACGAGCTTGCAGTATAGCATTACTTTCACCTTCCAGATCAATCAAACCACGAACATGCTCTAAAAAAATGTCGCCTATTGTTTGTAAATCTGGAGAAGAATACACCATACCCTGTAATTCTTGATAAATCTTTTCAAATATCCACGGCTGGCCAACACTGGCTCGGGCAATCATAATGGCATCACACCCTGTTTCGGCAAACATTTTTTTTGCTGAAATAGCATCTTCCACATCGCCATTACCAATTACAGGGATTTTAATGGTGTCTTTAATTATGGCAATATCATGATAAATGACTGGAGTATCATAATCCTGAGACCAGTGACGCCCATGTACTGTCAACACATCAGCACCAGCTTCTTCTATTGCCATAGCAACTTCTTGGTTATAATGATCTCCACTATCGCTATCAACGCGAATTTTAACAAAAAGTGGCACATGAATCGCTTGGCGCATGGCAGAAACAACTTTGTAGAGATGCGTGCTATTTTCCAACAATCTGGAACCAAAGTTTTTCTTGCGAATTTTCGGCTGAGGACAGCCACAATTTAAATCAACAAAATCCGCCCCCCATTCGACAACACGTTGTGCTGCTATGGCTAATACTTCAGGGTTGTCCCCCGCAAGTTGAGCACATAGCCGACCTTCTTCAGGTGATTTGTAACGATAGCGCTTCTCTTGATCTAATGACGCACAAATGTTTAAAGAAGATAACATTTCCGTACAGCAAAAATCCGGTCCACCCCAACGATGAGCTAAGACTCTAAAGGGCGCACAACTGTAACCAGCCAATGGTGCTTGTATCAGTTTTTTTGTAAACATAAGTACTAGCCTATTGAAAATTCAATCCACAATGCGGCATGGTCCGACACCTCTTCTGGCAGCACCTTAAAATCATGAACGATCACGCTATCAGAAACCAATACATAATCAGCAAATCGCTCCGTTTTAGGATAAAAACTTGTTCTAGTTGATTCAATACCATAATCTTTAATTAAATTTCGCATATCCTTTTCGATAATTCTCAAGCTTTCCGTGTCTGGACGCAAGTTGAAATCACCACATAGAAGTTTAGGCACACTATACGAATCCAAAAACTTTTTCACAGAAATAGATTGCTGTATGCGATCGTCACTATCATTTTTCCCACAGCCATTCCACAAGAAATGTGTGTTCATTATTAGGTACTTTTTTCCTTGGTCTTGACACTCTATAAACTGTAAATTACGGCGGTGCATAGGGCCTGTACCAGAGTAATCAGGATTATCATAAATAATGACTTCTCCCTCAGTCACGAGATCAATGTCATTTTTTACAAATATTGCTATGCCATAAACATTTTGTACAACCGGTCTGAAATAAAACTGATGTTGCGGCAAGTATTCAGCTATTTGATCCAAAATATCTAAACATATTACACGATCGTCATCTGAAGTTTTATGTGGCGCACGATGGTAAACTTCTTGCAGACAAATAAAGTCTACATGTTGATATTTTTTAATAAATTCTAAGAGATCGGCTTTGACATGACCACCCCAAATATTTAACGTAATAAGTTGCATTTTTTTTCCTAACTATTTTACTTAATTGATGTATTTCGCAAGCAAAACGTAATCTATGCACTGATCCCTACGCAAAAGTTTTCAGCCCGAGGCTAAAGAATAAACAGAGCTAATACAATATATAAAATTAAATAATATCATAAAAAAAGGCATGAATCTTGGCACAACCCAGCATAATGAGTACTCTTTATACAAAATAACGCATATGTATACTTTGTTAGAATAGATAACGAACAAAGTTTATCGGAAAAGCCATAGGGTAACATGCCTGGTCAATTTCATCATGTTACTTATCTGACAAAAAAAAGATTATCAGATTGTAGACGTGCACTTGTTACATAACCTGTACAGTAGCTTTCAAGTAGGTTTTTAAGGATAATAGTGCTAATAGAGTTACAATGTTGCCGTTATGAAAAATCCAACCGTTCTGATCATTGATGATGACGCTGATTTTTGTGAATTACTCGCAGAATATTTACAGCGAGAAGGATTTGACACACAGGCGGAACATGATGGACAAAGGGGGTATGAAGCAGCTTTGGATACTCAAGTCAGCATCATCATTTTAGATGTCATGTTGCCCAAAATGAACGGTTTTGATGTATTAAAAAAGCTAAAAAAGCAGATAAAAACGCCCGTGCTCATGCTAACAGCCAAAGGCGATGAAACTGATCAACTACAAGGTCTAGATATTGGTGCGGATGATTATCTATCAAAGCCCTGCAGCCCCAAGCTTATTGTTGCGCGATTACGTGCTATTTTACGCCGCGTTGCAGTCAACAAAGCAGAAATTGCAGGACAATTAAGCGTTGGAGATATTGTCGTTGATCTTCCAACCCATACGGTAACAGCTAACGAACAAGAAATAGAGCTAACAAATTCTGAATACAATATTCTATGTTGTTTAATCAAGGAAGTTGGGAAAATAGTCTCTAAAGAGGAACTAAGCGAACAAGGATTAAATCGAAAAATTAGCGCTTTTGATCGTAGCGTAGATATGCATATTAGTAATTTAAGAAATAAGCTTAGCCTCGCGGGCCAAGATATGCTTAAAATTCGCACAATTCGCGGTGTTGGTTATTTATTAGAGAAGTCATAAATATGATGCGTAAACTATATTGGAAAATTTTTATCTGGTTCTGGCTAGCAATGTGCTTAACCATCGTTGTTATTGCTTTGGTTTCTTCACAGGTAACACAGCAATCCTCTGGCGTTGATTTTCAACATTATAGCTTTAATCGTGGCAATATTATTTTTCGTTTTTCTGCCGCCATTCTCATCGGCGGCTTTATCTGCTATTTATTATCTTTGTACCTATTACGTCCAATTCGTATTTTACAACGTGCCGTAAAAAAAATTGGCCAGGGGGAATTTCAAACACGTGTTGGAACAACATTGGGTAATCGAACTGATGAAATTGGCGAACTAGCTCATGATTTTGATGACATGGCTGCGCGCCTAGAAGCATTAGTACATTCAAAACAACAATTACTACAAGACATTTCCCATGAACTACGCTCACCTCTCGCACGCCTTTCAGTCGCCTTAGAAATAGCTCGTGATAAAAGTACAAACATAGATAAGGAATTAACTCGAATAGCCTATGAAACCGATAAATTGAATGAACTCATCAAACAAATTTTATCGCTTTCAAGCTTAGATGCAATGCAAAATAGTACTTGCTTTGAAGATATTGATTTAGTTGATATGTTGCATTCTATCGTTAGTGATGCTAACTATGAAATTCAATACCGCTCTCCATCGATACAACTAGTGACACCACATTCTTGCCGGGCACAAGTAAGTTACGCTCTCTTGCGCAGCGCAATTGAAAATATTATAAGAAACGCGTTGCGTTATTCACCAAAAGACCAAGCCATTTCCGTCACCTTGCAACAACAAGATCAATATATTCAAATAACTATCCAAGATTCTGGCCCTGGCATTCCTATTGACAAATTATCCCAAGTGTTTGATCCATTCTTTCGTGTCGATGACTCAAGAACAGAGCATACAGGCGGTTTTGGCTTGGGTTTAGCGATTGCCAAACGTGCAATTCTCTTACATAAAGGCGATATTATCGCTCAGAACCTACCCGACAAGGGATTAAGTGTGTTAGTCACCTTTCCCGTGAAACATCCTTGAACCACGAGATAAATTAGGAAATAATGAATTTGAAAAGCTTTATTAGAGTATACTCAACAGAGACACAAAGGAAAAACATATGAATCGATACCGCGGCTTTTCATTAATTGAGATCATGCTGGCATTAGTTGTTATTGGCATTGGTATCAGCCTGATTTTGACTTTTTCTTCTAATACCCGACAACAAACTCACGGCCAAGCGAGCGGCAATGACTATAGCGTCATTACCAACAGCATTTTAGAACAATTTGTTGCAGATATTCAAAAGTGCAACAAAAATATACCCGCAGGTGATTGCCCTATACAAACTCAATTCACAAACACTCAAACAATGAGCGCTTATGATTATCTTTGCGGTAATACTTCTAGCTCAACTTCTTTGAGCACATGTACTAATGGAAAAATTTCTAGCTCTCAGTATCAAAACCTTAAAACTAGTGGCCTCGACCTATTAAAAACGACGGTTGCTCTAAGCCCAGATGCAAGTGATACAGAAAATTGATCAAAATTACGGTTTTGTCGCAAAAATAATCTAGATTTGATATGCTTTGGCTAATTTTTGACAGCATGAGGTGGTCATGATTAGCTTTAAATGGAAGCATTTTCCCACAGACATTATTTTAATGGCAGTACGTTGGTATTTGGCTTATTCGTTAAGTTATCGAGACATTGAAGAATTAATGCTTGAACGAGGTATCAACGTAGATCACTCCGCTGTGAA
>JAGKWX010000020.1 GCA_021151585.1 Alphaproteobacteria bacterium
AATCAGTATGATATAGTGAGGTTGATCAAAAAAATCATGGTTAGACTACATTTTTTTGAGAACTATCTTACAATGAAGTGGCGACCCTATCCGAAATGGACAATTGGAGATAAATAATGTAAATTTTGATTTTATTTTGTATCAAGAGCATCATGATTTTTTTGCGTCGTTGGGCCTGGTTGATTTTTCTGTTTGTTTTTACATTTTCGGCTTTGTTTTCTTCTGGTGTTGATAGTGGCTCTTCGCATGACAAATTAAAATATCTTGGTATTGCTTGGTCTATGTACCACAGTGGGCATTATTTTATTCCTCAAGTTAATGGGGTATTTTATACTGACAAACCGCCATTAATATTTTGGCTGATCGCTATGGTGTGGCATATTTTCGGTGTAAATATGTTTGCACTACAATGTTTAATTAATTTTCTGGTTGCTAGCTGGGCTTTTCTATTGCGTGCTTGCTACGCAACTATTTTTCCAAAAGACGAACTTGGAAAAAATCTTATCCCATATGTACTCATAGGTTCTTATGCGGTCTGGCGAGATTTTTGGTTTCTGCGCGTTGATTTGTTGTTATTGACAGCGATTTTAATGTGTAATCTTGGCATATTGAAACTATTAATGCAGTCAGCAAGTGAACAACGATGGCCAATATTTCTTATAGCGACAGGATGTTGTATAGGCTTATTTTCGAAGGGGCCAGTAGTTTATATATTCACCTTGCTTCCCTTATTAGTAAGCAGCCTTGTTAACAGGCATAATCGTAGAGTTTTTTCGAAAATTATTATTGCGATCCTAGTGGGGACGATAGCATTTCTCGCAGTTTGGGCTATTCCTGCGAGTTTATTAACCAACCCTGATTTTGCAACACAAATATTTTATAAACAAATTTCGCATCGCGCTGTCGCTCCTGTGGCATCAAGTAGCAATAAGCACTATCTCATTTATGTTTATGACTATATTCCTATGCTGATACTGCCTTGGATTATGAACATAATTTTTTTTAAAAAAATACAAAATATTTTTAAAGAAAAATCTCCTTATCGTTCTTTTCTTTATGCAGTTATTATCATCCCGATTATTTTTTTTACAGTGTATGGTCAAAAAAGTTTATGGTATATATTACCCATCATACCTTTTGTTTTGCTATATTTGACTCGCTTTTTTGTTGAATATAGAAGCGAGCTAACAATTATCCGGTATAACCGGTATGTATTCTGCATTTTGTTTGGCGTTGTGGGTATTGTGTTCCTTGCTTTCTGCTTTTCACCTGTGTTGTACAAAATAATTTTCAAAAATTTCGATGGTCAAATTTTGCCGTCTTGCCTAGTCACTGCAAGTATCGCTTTTATTTGTTTAGTAACCAGCGTGTACTTGTTTTATAGTAAAAGCAACTTAACCCAACTAGTGTTTATTGTTAGTTTAATGATGGCGATAGTAGCAGCTTATGCTACAACCTATTTTGTATCATTTGTTAAGCCTTTGACCCATATCGATCAAGTTGGCGTGATATTACGTGAGCAGGACGTTATGGACAAAGGTATTGTGTTATACAACAGTCCGTACTATCTAGGGCAGTTTTCATATGCGGCCCGGCTATCGGACTTTATTCCATCAATACAGACATCACGAGCCTTGACACAATGGCTACAACAGTATCCGCAAGGAATTGTTATTACAAATGCTAAAAATTGTCCTACACAAGCAGGACTCCACCCAATAGCTTTTTACCAAGAACGAAGGAATGTTGATCCATATCGATTGTGCACCACGAATCATGCATCGATTATCAGTCTGCGTAAACAAACACAGTATTATCAAGAACATATGGCACATCCGGTCCATAGCGTGCAAACCGTTAATATTGACGTAGAAAGTGGGCAGGTTTTGCAATTGTCTGATTTATTTACTGACCAAAATAAAGCTCTCGAGATTATGGCCGCCTATTCAGAGCTATATTTTCTTAAAAGATTAGCATTAGAGGCGAAAGAATTGCCAAAATCAACCTTCGCTATGGCTGTTGATATGATTAAAAAAGGCACAAAATCAGATGTGAAAAATTTTAGCCATTGGAATGTTGTTGATGGCTATTTGCAAATTATCTTTGAGCGTGCCCAAGTTCGCCCATCCTATTATGGCGAGCAAACGCTTGATATTCCGCTGTCTTTATTTTCAACTGTATTGAACAAGAAATTATTTCCTCATGTTTTTCAATTAAAACCAGGTGATTTGTTGTTTCAAGATCTCGTTTGTGGCGCACAATGTGATGGTATTAATAGTACTACTTATGGTTATCGACATGCTGTTGTTTCACATGTCGGCATGGTTGTTTCCACTGATAAAAAACAGCCTATGGTTATCGAGGCGGTTAGTACAGGAGTAAAGCTGACACAGTTAAATGAATTTTTGCTCAGAACGGTTGATTCATTTGGTCACCCACGCGTTATGGTTGGTCGGGTTGACAAGACGATACAGCCACTGATTTCTTCAGCAGTTAAAGTAGCGATGCAGGACTTGGGGTTACCCTATAATCCAACTTTTTCACCCGCAGGACAGGGCTTTTATTGTTCGCAGCTTATTACGCATAGCTTTATGGAGGCGAATCACGGTAAAACAGTGTTTGCATTACATCCAATGAATTTCAAATTAGACAATTCAGATACATTTTCACCTGCGTGGATTCAATATTTTGCGGAATTGAATCAGCCAATTCCGCAAGGGCAGCCGGGTAATAATCCAGGTCTGTTATCACGTGATCCACATATTAAAATTATATATTTTTATGGCCAACAAATTTTGTCACCTGCTCGTTAAAACAGCACATCCTTTTCAGGAATATTCTCATAATCTTCGTTGATTTCCGGTGCGCGAGCTGTTCGTGATTTTTCTAACCCTTTGAAATCCCAGAGTTTTTTGTCCATTAATTGACTCGGTTGAACGCTTTGTAAAGCATGTAACATATTGCTGCCGACTTTTGGATTTTCTTGACAGAGCTCATCGATTAGTTTTGTCACGCGTTTACGCATGAGTTTTTCTTGTGAACCGCATAAATTACAAGGAATAATGGGAAATTGTTGTTCTTTCATGTATTGAATAATATCTTTTTCTTGGCAATATGCGAGCGGTCGAATAACGATATGATCTTTGCTGTCGGTTAATAACTTCGGCGGCATAGATTTGATTTCACCGCTGTAAAATATAGACATTAATAATGTACGAATCATATCATCGCGATGGTGGCCTAAAGCGATTTTTGTGAAACCGTGTTTAGTCGCATAAGAATAAATAATGCCGCGACGTAAGCGAGAGCAGAGCGAGCAATATGTTTTTCCTTCAGGAATTTTCTCCTTCACAATACTGTAAGTATCTTCACGCAGGATTTCATAAGGAATTTTACGTTGTTCTAGCCAAGCGCGTAAATCATCATCGCCCCAACCAGGTTGTGCTTGGTCTAGTGTAAAGGCTTGTAACTCAAATTTATAATTTGAACTTATGCGCATCATATTAAGCAGAGATAACATAGTAAAAGAATCTTTGCCGCCTGATAGGCAAACCAAGACTTTGTCGCCAGCTTGGATCATATTAAAATCCGCGACGGCTTTAGTTGTATAATGTAAAAGTTTTTTTTCCGCTGGTGAACCTGGTTTCATAGTGTCCTTAAAAAATATGTAGGTAAATGGCCGTAACTAACAATTAATCCCGCGATAAATCCAAAAATATGACCTTCCCAAGAAGTCCCATTTTTCGGCAGTAGGCTGGCAACAAGACCAGCAAAGTAGTAAAAACAGAAAATTATTAGCAAGATAGTAATAATAGAAGGATACATTATGGCATTAACAATCAAGTATCCCCAATAGCCCATGATGACACTGCTGGCGCCAACGTGTAATGCTGGACGTCCAACTAACCAAACGCACAAGCCACTGAGGAGGATAATACATAATGAAATGACAATAAAATTAGTTAGCCCACTGAGCAATACTAAATTCATCAGTAAAAACAATGGAATAGAATTAAACAAAAGGTGGCTAAAATTACCGTGTAAAAATGGAGAAAAAATGATGCCTTTTAAGCCAGGTATCGTTCTTGGTAAAATTCCGAGCGTGTTTAAGCGGTATCCTAATATAAAATTAATGCACTGAATAATCCATAAAACCGCGAGAATTGAGAGCACATAATGCATATGAAATTGTGCAACCTGTACCAACCAGGATAATTTTTGTCCAAATTCAGCCATTTATAACCCCGTATAAAATAAATTTGCGCGAGAATAGCGTATTTTTTTCAAAAAATCTTCCATTTCGACTTTTTTTAAGGCTAGAATATTTCCTGTGGTCCACAGGAAGTGGATATAACGATGAGGATAATAACCATGAATACTTTTATAGATGTTGCTGCCCCTTGTGCGTCGTATGTTGTGACAGAACACGAAGAATATATGTCTGAAGTGCAAAGAGCACACTTCAGATCTGTACTAGAAACGTGGAAAAATAATCTTTTTGAAGAAGCTAATTCTACTTTAGAGGCGCTGCGTCAGGCCAAAGAAGGCTTGGCTGATGAAGTTGATATAGCCGCTTATGAAGAAAATTTTCGTTTGGTATTACGAGCACGTGACCGTGAACTAAAGCTTCTTAGAAAAATTGATCTTTCACTAGAAGCGTTAAAAGAAGGCGATTACGGTTATTGCGAGGATTGTGGCATGGATATTGGTGTTGCGCGTTTAGCAGCAAGGCCAACTGCCACAAAATGTGTTGAGTGTAAAACTGTCTCTGAATTGAAAGAAAAGCAGTTGATTAGTGATTGATTGCTTGAGCAAGCAATTGAAAAGGGCGGTCGTCGGATCACCGCCCCTTAAATAGCTAATGTTATATGGTTTTGTATTAAGCCCAAATTGCCACGATCGCCATCAATGCAAAGCCAACAATGACAAAAGTATACTGTTTTAAGTTGCAACATTGCTGAACCATGACTGCTCGTGATAGCCCATGCAAGGTACCTAAGTATAAAAATGTTCCTGCAGCTAGTGCGACAAAGGTGGGCTCTAATAGAGGTAGGCTTTGAACCTTGTCGCTGGCGTATCCGCCCACAAAAATTCCTAACGGTGCAATGAGTGCGAAAATCAAAAAGTATATTAAGCTTACTTTTGATGATAAGGTGCTTTTTGCTAATTGTATGGCTAATGCAAAGCACTCTGCCCATTTGTGCGCAAGAATTGCCAATCCCAACATAATAATAATCGAAAAGTCTTGTGATAACCCCAATGCGGCACTTTCTAGGAAAGCATGTAAAGACAACATGGCGAAGGCAATCAGAGCGAATGATTTTCCATGTGAGCAGCAGGCATGACCGTTTTGGTGCTCTTTGACAGCTTGTTCGTGATCAGATTGATGTTGATAATAGTCACGACCTAAATGTTCTAACCATAGCAAAAATAGAAACATACCACCGGCGATAAGCGGAGCGAGTGGATAGTCAATACCGGTGGCCACAAAGCCTGCCGAAGAATCGGGAAGCATATGTAGTAGACCAACCCCTAGAAAGACTCCGCAAGCCAAAGCTTCACCGCTTGGAAAGTCTACCGCTTTCGCCGTGCCGATACGCTTGACGAAAGGGACCCAGCCAGCGCTGAGGGCGACAATAAACAAGATAATGGCAGCTAGCCATTTGATAGTTAAAAAACTCATGAAACACCTCTATAAGGTTGAACTCGGGCTGAGATCATACAGCAGTAAATATTTTATTGCATCATTCTGTAATTTCCATCACAATCGTTGGTAACTTTGTATGGTCAAGCATTAGGCAAGATATGCAGTTACAGCAAGTCGCGAGAAATTTGGGGTTATTTTTATTAATTATGCTTATCACGGGCTCGATTGATAGCATTCGTAATTTACCTACGACAGCGCTATTTGGCCCCTCGTTAATTTTTTTCTTTGTTTTCTCAGCTGTAGTATTTTTAATTCCGGCGGGTTTGGTTTCTGCAGAATTATCCTCTACTTGGACCGAGCAGGGTGGGATATATGACTGGGTGCGCATGGCTTTTGGTGAGAAAATTGCCGTTGTGGCTATTTGGTTGCAATGGATTAATACTATGGCATGGTACCCAACTATTTTATCGACTATTGCGGGTTTTCTGGCTTATTTAATTAATCCTGCGCTGGTAGAGAATAAAATGTATATGGTGTCCGTGATTTTGATCGTTTTTTGGGGCCAAACTATTCTTAATTTTCGTGGCGTACATTCATCGGCGCGTTTTGCTAGTTTATGCGGTATATTAGGTATGATCATTCCCATGGCGCTGATTATTTTTCTGGGTTTTTTGTGGACAGCCCAGGGGCGTCCTTCTGAATTGCACTTTACTATGAAAAATATTTTTCCAAACTTTCAGCATGCCAACAGTTGGATTTCATTGACGGCTATTATGACGGCGTTTTTGGGAATGGAGTTAGCTACTGTCTATGTACGAAATGTTGTTAATCCGCAAAAAACCTTTCCGCGAGCATTGTTAATTTCAGTGTGTTTAATTTTGTTTACCATGGTATTTGGTTCACTGGCTATTGCTACTGTTTTGCCCACGTCAGATATTCATTTAGTGGCAGGTGTCATACAAGCGTTTGAGGCGTTTTTCGCGCAGTATCATATTTTATGGCTTATGCCAATTTTAACAATAATGCTGCTCATCGGCAGCGTTGGTCAAATGACAAATTGGATTATATCTCCCGCGCAAGGCTTATTACGTGCAGCGCAACATGGTTATTTCCCTACATTTTTTGCAAAAGATAATGCAAGAGGGGCGCCAGCGCGTATGTTGGTTTTGCAGGCAGTCCTGGTTTCTTTAATGTGCTTCGCATTTTTATTTATGCCAAGCGTGAACGGTTCATATTGGTTGCTGACGGCATTGAGTACACAATTATATATGATTATGTATTTATTTATGTTTTTAGCTGCTCTACGTTTACGATATAAATTTCCTTTGGAAAGGCGTCCATTTAAAATCCCTGGTGGGAATCTTGGCATGTGGATCGTCTCAATGCTGGGCGTCATTGGCACTATTATTACGTTAATCGTTGGCTTTTTTCCGCCAGATGGTATTGAGGTTGGTGGTAAACTACATTATGAAGCCGTGTTTTCAATTGGCATTGTTGTTATGATTGCGCCGGTTGTTTTGTTGTATGTTTATAAAAAACTACAAGCTGATTAAGCTCTGATCAAGACTCTCTCTATATGTTGATAATTGAGTATTGGCGAACCCAAGGTAGCCGCCTCAAAAAAAGGACAAAAGAATGCAGTGGACGAGAGAAGGCGCACATCATGTTTTACAAAGTAGAACTTCTTTGTTTAGTAACACCTGGCAACATGATTGGGAATTAGCGCAACAAAATATCTATAAACAAGCCGCGTAAAAAATTTTTTGAGGCGCTTACTCCGCCTTATGATTTTAATATTGACACTTCACCAGATAGAAATACAGAAACTGTACCATCTTCCTGTTCTAGCAGCAAATGTCCTTGATTATTAATACCTAAGACTTTACCACTAATCAAGTGATCATGATGTTTTAACGTAATTTTTTTTTTCTCTAATGCGTCACTGCTTTTCCATTCATCGAGAAACGATAAAAAACCTTGCTGTTCGAAGCGTTGAATATAATCTAGCAGTGATTCAGCTAAAATTGATGCAATTTTATTTCTGTCAAAGAGGGTGTTGTGTTCTTGGCACAGTGAAGTCCAAGGTTGACTGATAGGAGTGTCGAATTCATTTATATCATTCGGCATCATATTTACATTTAAGCCAATGCCAATAATTGCGTATGTTGTTTTGGGTGCTTCATGTTGAATTTCGGTTAATATGCCTGATATTTTTTTGTTGTGACATAAAATATCATTAGGCCATTTTACTTTTATTCCGTTAGTAATACCAACTTTTTTCAAGGCGTTTACTATGGCTAAGCTAACAATTAGGCTTAAGCCAGCAAGTTGATCGACATCCTTGTGAAAAGGGTAGGCGCAAGAAAAATATATATTTTTTCCAAAAGGAGAATGCCATGATTTATTAATTCTGCCTTTTCCTTGAGTTTGCTGTTCTGCGAAACAGCAATGTATAAGATTATTTTTAGTGATCTTCCTTAAAAAATGGTTTGTTGAATCAACACTTGCTAAAACAGTCAAGTTTATTTGGTGTTTGATATGTTTTTTAATTTTTTCTGCATTAAGCATATTTGCACTACGGCCTTGATTTAAACCTTGCGCTAGTCGCTGCAATCTTCGTTTAAGTAATTATTTGTTGATCACCACCACCCCATTACCAGGAGTGAGTCAGGCAAGCTGTCTCTTAATAACGGAGTGGTGGTTCGCTTATCTAGCGTGCGCGACCAGGTCCTTTCCTGTCGACCGAGCGTTTTTTTCTGGCAGGCGTCGCTTCATCAGTGCGACCTTCTTTTCTAAAAGAAGGCTTATCATCACTAAAGCGTGGTTTTCTGTCATCTCTAAAAGAGGATTTTTCCCCAGCAAAACGAGGTTTTCTTTCGTCTCTTGAAAAATTTTTTTCATTTTTATCGCGAGAAAATCTTGGTTTGTTATCATCTTCAAAACGACGTTTGCGTTCACCACCGCGATCGCGATCTTTAAAGTCCTCGGAAGAGCGTCCGCGAGACTCCCGGCGCCTATCATCTTTTCTATCTGCGTAATCACGTTCACGGTGTGTATTTTTAGCTGGCTGAATTAAGTCATCTTTTTCTTCTGGCTCTGATAGAGCGTTGCCTTGTGACATAAATAGCAATGCTGCAGCAATGTCTAGGGCGCTGTATTCGTTTTCATTACTCATGCGCTCAATCAGTTCGCGGTGAATATCTAGGTTTTGTTTTTCTAGGACGTCTATAATATTTTTGCTTAACATACCAACGCGTTTTTCATGCATTTGTTTCAAAGAAGGAATTTGAATTTGTTCGATTCTTTGGTTGATGGTTCGCTCAATCGCGTTCAATAGGCCGCGTTCACGTGGCGTAATAAAAGTAATGGCTTTGCCAGAGCGGCCAGCTCGCCCTGTTCGACCAATACGATGAACATAAGATTCTGGATCAGTTGGGATGTCATAGTTAACTACCAAATCAATTCTATCGACATCTAAGCCGCGCGCTGCAACTTCAGTGGCAACAACAATATCCAGTGTTTTATTTTTTAAGCGCTGAATAATTTTTTCGCGCATACTTTGGCGTATGTCGCCGTTCAGAGCATCTACTGAGAAGCCACGAGCAGACAATTTTTCTGCTAATTCAACGGTTTCTACTTTTGTGCGCGTGAAAATCATAATAGCGTCAAATGTTTCTGTTTCTAAAAAGCGTGTTAAGGCTTCTAATTTATTATGATACGACACAAAAACGCAGCCTTGGTCAATTAGCGCGACGGTCTTGGTTTTTGGCGCTATTTGAATTCTTGTTGGATCTTGCAAGTAATTATTCGCCACTTTTTGGATTGGTGGCGGCATGGTTGCGGAAAATAATGCAATTTGACGCTCTGTTGGAGTATGCTCTAAAATCCATTCTATATCATCAATGAAGCCCATTTTTAGCATTTCATCGGCTTCATCTAACACTAGAGATTTTAATTCATCCAATTGTAACGTGCCGCGACGCATGTGATCCATAACACGTCCGGGTGTTCCAACGACAACTTGGACGCCGCGTTTCAGTGCCATCAATTGTCCGCGATATTCTTGGCCGCCGTAAATCGGTAATACGTGAAAATCTGGCAAGTGCTTTGCATAGCTTTTTAAGGCTTCGGCAACTTGAATCGCTAATTCGCGTGTTGGCGCCAAAATTAACGCTTGAGGCTTCTTGGCTGATAGATCTATCTTTTCAACGATAGGTAGGGCAAAAGCCGCTGTTTTTCCGGTTCCGGTTTGTGCTTGAGCGATTAAGTCTCCGCCTTGCAGAAAAACGGGAATGGCTTCGCTTTGAATAGGTGTAGGCGATTCGTAGCCTAATAAACTAAGGGTTTTCGTAATTTGTGTGTTTAAGCCGAGGCTGTCAAAAGAATTCATGAAATGCACCATTAATGATAATTTCGAATAATATCATATTTGATCTTAAAAAGCTCATTTTGAATATGTTTTTTTTTGGGGCTTAGCTGTAATTAACCCTTGGTGGAGTGTTGACTCGGAGGCGTGTGTTGACCCTTGACTGAGCGCCCGCAGAGGCAGTGCATTTGGTTGATGGTCGACGTCTTCTACAGGAGAGTTGAGGCCTTGTTGTTCGTCTGTCGTTTTCTTAGGAAAAAAGCAGTAGATCTTGTTAATCGCTGGTTTGTAGCGCTTATCCCAGAGCCCTCCCCATAAATGAGCGTCTTTTTGACCCGATGTCCATGCAAAGGTGTTTTGCGAAAACACTAAAGCTAAACAAATAGCCGCTGAAAGACCCACTTTGGGGCCGTAAGCTAATACTGGCCATAGCAATTGTAATAAAGCTAAAGCACCCGAGTCAGCGGATAAACCCGTACTTACTGCGTCACCTTTTACGGCTAATGACAAGCAGCGCTGAGCGCAGGTCCGTTCTGTTGTTCTTGCTTCTTGGGGTGTCCCGCAAGCTCGCTGATAGTAGCGATAAATAATCTCAGGCCCTTGATTACCAATCGCATTGAGGGCTACTTGTCCTAAGCAAAATTGAGAAGAAATAGCAAATAATGCTGTAGTAGACATGCCTGGCAGGCCCATTAAGCGCACGAGGTTAATCAAACCACTGTTTGAAAAAAAGAATCCTAATCCGCCATAAAACACAACGGTTCCCAATGCGGCAAAACAACCAAATCCAATGCACAACAGCTGCTTGGTCTTTGTCCAGGCTTCTGTGGTTGAAGAAGGTAAGGTGCTATATATCAAGGCAAGTAGTGATTCAACTTGTTCATAAAAATGCTTAATGGATTTAAATAACCCAATAATTTGTAAGCACCATGCATGAAAACGCTCTGAAGCATCATCCGCTTTTTGTTTGTACGTCACCCAGCCTCGAATGAATCCGATAACAGCACCAGCGACAGTGATGCCAACCTGAGTTGACCATGGGCTATCTTCAGTAACACTAAAAGCATTCGCAAGCGTTCCGCTACCTTGTAATATGCTGACCACAATAGGAATAATCCCTAGGTATAATGTTGATGATAGATGAAAAATAATTTCTCCAACAATGGTTGTAGCCGGCACTGGCGGCGCGTATGCACTCCATAAGCGTCTTGTGCCAAAAGAAGGCGTTATGAGTGTGTAGGATTGTTCACTGAGATTATTGTTTTCCAGGTCACGTTGATTAACGCCAGAGACTGGGTTTATGGTTTCGTTACTTGCTATGCTAGCGCTAGAATTATTAGTGGTTAGAGTTGAAACAAGACTGTCTATTTTTGAGTAAGGCAAGACGGCTACGCCAAGCGCGCTTGTCTCGGCTTTTGGATTATTTCGTTGTCTCAAATATGTACTAACAGCATGATGTAAATTATTTTCTTGATCAATAATCAGCAACGCTAATGTTGTATTATAACGTTTCGCCAGAATACAAAGTGTGTAATCAAAGCCGTATTTTGTGTCGCTTTCCGGCTTAATTTCCTTATTAAACTCTTCATTTGCAATAGCAATGATTAATTCGCCGAACTTTGATTTATTTTTATTCTTTTTGATTAATTCTTTCTCCACTTCCTGCAATAAAGTTTCTTGGCCCCATGAAGAGATTCTACGAGGTATTTCAATGATTTTTAATGCCTTAGACAGCATTACCGCAGCGACAGTGCAAGGTAGCAACAGTACGTAAAGTATATAGCTGATGGGTTTAACGCAACGATCACCACAAACAGGCTCAAAATAATTATGAACGACATCTGAGATGCCGAAGGCGTTTTGTAACACAAGATAAGAAGCTAAGCAGATAACAGCAAGTTCATGCCAAACTGTGATTGAATCAATTTTTAAGTTATCGAGGTTGATGTCAGCACAGGGCATTAAATCACTTGTAACAATTGAAAATGTGTCCAAAGTATTACTAGAATCGCTACTAGGTTTTTGTTCGTTTTGATCAATAGAGTGCATAGAAAATTTTTATTGTTATGTCCAGAATAATTACAAATTTTACGAGAACTTTATTAAGAGCACATTAAGAGCAATGCTTTATTATTAAGCGTTCCTGAAGCTATGTTTGATAATATCCAACTATTATTTCTAGGTCTATTGCCAGAGTTATTGCCAATTGACAATATGAAATATCGACAGAATCTATAATAATCGGGTAAGATAAATACTATGAATTTTCATTACTTAACTACTTTAAAAAGCAAAGCGATTGAGTTTGCTAGGCGATTTCGTCACGGCCAGGCCACTATTGAACATATTTTAAGCGTTTTGATCGAAAGTGATGATGCCGATGTCGTGCGTGCGGTGACATATAATCCATACCATGAATACAACCGGGAACAATTATTAAAATGTTTAAAATACAAGCTGCAGGCTTGCTCACCCTTAACTAATGATGAATTAATAGAAACCGTAGCTTTTCAAAGAGTGTTTGCGCGCACAGAACGCATGGTTGAGCATAAGGGGCGACAAACTGCTAATGGTGCGGATGTTTTATTGGCCATTTTTCATGAGCAAGAAAGTGATAGCGTACAATGTTTACGTCAATGTCAGGTAACACGTAAGGATGTTGAAAATTATTTGTCACAGCCGCGTTTTAAAGAAGCTTCAGATCAGCAGCGAGTAGAAGAGGCTTTACAGTCTTTTGATATCCAAACATTATTAGCGCCAACGAAAACTTCTAATACTAAAGACAATCTTAGTCAATACCTTGAGAATTTAAATTTAAAGTATCGTCAAGGAAAATTGCCGCCGGTTATTGGCCGACAAAAGGAAATCCAAGAAACGATGATGATTTTATCACAAAGTCGCAAAAGCAATCCTTTGTTAATTGGCGAGCCAGGTGTTGGTAAAACAACGATAGCAGTGGGTTTGGCACAATTGATTGAAGAACAAAAAGTACCAATGTCGCTGCGAAACGCCACTATTTACTCTTTAAATTTAACCGCGCTAATGGCGGGAACGCAATATCGTGGTGAATTTGAAAAACGCATGGAAGAGATTTTAAGCTTTTTAAAAAACACGCCACATGTCATTTTGTTTATTGACGAAATTCATATGATTATTGGTGCGGGTGCGACTTCAGGTAGTGACATGGATATTGCCAATATTTTAAAACCTGCACTGGCGTCAGGTGAGCTCAGCTGTATTGGTGCGACAACATATAAAGAATTTCGACAAATTTTTGAAAAAGACGAGGCATTAAAGCGACGTTTTGCAGAAGTACATGTGCCGGAGCCGACCCAAGAAGAAGCTCTTGCTATTATCAACGGCATGAAGTTGCGTTTAGAAAAACATCATAGAGTGACTTTTGATGAGAAGGCATTAGAAATTGCTGTGACGATGAGTCAAAAATATATTAAAGATAGACGATTGCCCGATATTGCTTTAGATGTTTTAGATGAAGCGGGTGCATTGGTTAATATGTGTAACCCGCATTTGGGTGATAAGGTAGTAGATATCAACCACGTGTATCAAGTTATCGCAAATAAGGCCAATATTCCAGTGCAACAACTTGTACAAACACAGGATGATAAAAATTTAGCCAACTTATCACAACAATTAAAGTCAGAAATTTTTGGTCAAGATCATGCGATTGATACCTTAGTATCAGCCGTAACCATGGCGAATGCTGGTTTGCGTGATGAGACTAAGCCTATTGGTTCATTTTTATTTGCTGGGCCAACAGGCGTCGGTAAAACAGAGTTATGCAAACAATTGGCATCGCATTTAGGCATGAAATTATTACGATTTGATATGTCTGAATATAGCGATCAACATGCTTATACCAAATTGATTGGTACGGCCCCAGGTTATGTTGGCTATGATCAAGGTGGCGCCTTAACTGATGCTGTACAAAAAGAGCCACACTCGATAGTTTTAATGGACGAAATCGAAAAAGCACATCCGCAAATTTATAATTTATTACTACAAGTTTTAGATTACGGGACTTTAACAGATGGTCAGTCACGCAAAGTAGATTTTCGTCATGCTATTATTGTGCTCACGACCAATGCGGGCGCTGCGGCCTCTCAAAAACGATCCATTGGTTTCGGTGCTACGCAAAACGAGCCTGATAGAGAAGCGGCGCAGCAAGAAATGGCACGCGTTTTTACGCCGGAATTTCGTAACCGTTTCGATGAAATTATTCAATTTAATCCATTGCCAAAATCAATTGCGGGAAATATCGTTGATAAATTAGTTGCAGAGTTGCAACAGACACTGATTGAGAAAAAAGTCACTATAGTCTTGACGGCTCTAGCCAAAGAATGGTTTGTTGATCATGGTTATGACCCCAGTATGGGTGCTCGTCCTATGGGTCGCTTAGTCACTAACGAATTGAAAAAACCATTAGCTAAAGAATTGTTGTATGGGCATTTGAAAAATGGTGGTCGTGTTACTGTCGATGCTGCTGATGGGCAGTTGGTTATGGATTTTAGTTAATATTTTAAGCTGCTGCCAACTTAAATTTTGATATTGACATCTCGCAATTAATCGCCATAATTATGAACAGTTTTAGACAAAATCTAGCACTATATTCCGCCGTTTGCTTTAGTCTATTAAGCTTGTGTCGTGGTTTTTAACCCCGGAATTTAGAATAATATTTATGTTTAAAAGTAGATTGTTAAATCCCCCCCTTACTAAACCACGGTTAACATCGGATTCAGCGATTTACGTTTTTAACTCGGATCTGTTATAAAGCATCGTTGAGAGAAGTGTAAAATAGCTTTAAATCCTAGAAAAATGCATATGCTATACTGTGGCAGTATAGTTTATATTATTTTTGTTTTGTAGCTGATTTTTTACGAACTATCCAAGTTCGTCATTATTTTCGTAGCACAATGTAATAAGGTAGTAGTATGTGGCAAACAAATATTAATGGTTATCGCGCGCGTATTGCGCAAAACTTGTCCGAACAAACCAATATCCAGTTTCTTTATATTTTATTGCAAGAATCTATTAGATATCTTGAATTAAAACAAAAAGAATTTATAAGAAACTTGTCATGGTTTCACGACGATCGCCAATATGTAAAAGATTTCATTAAACGTAGTCAGGTACTTATTAAAAATTTTGAAAGTTTAAAAAAAGATACCAGCAAATTTCAATTATCAATATTAAGAGTAAGCTTGTCTTCTGTGCATCTCTTATTAAAGGAAAATTATATGAATGATGATTTGCTTTTATTCTTATCATCTTGTGAAGAAGTGAACAGATACAGTGATTTTTCTGGCGGGGCATCTTACGATATACCATCTCCGATAGTTAAACTATGTTTTGATTTAAGCACTGAATTTTATCAAAAAAATTCTGCGAGGCTATATAAGATGGCTGACGAATTAGCAATGGTGCCACGTATTAAAAATATATTAGGACTTAATCGTATGCCAGGGCCAGTTAAAGAATCTAATTTTTATAAAATTGGGCAACGCAACAAAATAGACGCTCTATGGTTAGATGCGGCTTTCCCAAAAAGATTATGCGCACATGATTCCAAATTGTATTCACATCTTAATGAAAATAAAGAAAAAATATCGACCTACTTTTCTCTCGCACGATATTTTAATATAAATAAACAGGTATCTTCATTTGCTAGAGATGTGCAAAAGTCATTATCTGCGCTTTGCCGATTGGATGAAAATGCATTGTTAAGTGATGTTGAAAGAGCAGCGAAAAATATAGAAAGATTTACACTAACAAAAAAAACTGGCCGAAGATCTATTATAGCGCTTGTTAACGATTTTATATTTTTACATAAATATGATGGCCATTATTTTTCTGCCTTAAGATCGGGCAATGACTTTAAGATTATTTCGGAAAGTATTTATATAATTAAGCTGCAAGTGAAGCAGCGTATTGGTTATTTGAGGTCATTAGATGTAATGAGCCAAAATTTATCAATTTTAAAAAAATTAGAAAAGTCATTTAATAACTTAATTGATTATATTCGTCGGCACGTAGATTTTTATTTGCTTGCATATCAGTTTGTAGAGCGAGAAAAATTTTTACCAACGTTGACCATCGAGATAGAGATGCAAAGATCCGATGAATACTCTGAGTTGAAAAAGTTGCGATTAGTGCTGTTTGACATTGCTGACTCATATGGAATTAATTTTATTCCAGATAATTTGGAAGGGTTGTTATATTCACTAGATAGTATTAATAAAATTAGAGAACATAGCCAAGCCAATCTGCCTTTAGGCTGTATGATTGATCCTGATAAAATGATGGGAGCCTCAGATTTATCAATTTTGACTTATTTTATTTTTGCACGTCGCTATGCTGATTATCAAAATAATATTGATCAAAATATGTTTATACCCCTAGCTTTTGATAAAAAAGTAGGTTTAATATTGCATCCAGATTTACAACATACTCGTTTTGTTGATTTATTAGAAACATTGCAAGTATTAAAATCCACGCCTCTATTGCATTATAGCGTTAGATTAGTGGCTGTAGCTATGATGCAAGCATCACGCACTTCCGAGGAATATTTAATACTACATAAATTATTAACAGCGATATTGACTAATCGTTATAGTCAATTTGTAAGTAACCATCACGCATCGTTAAATGATAGACATTGGGTGATGGAGTATTTACCTTATGCAATAGAATCATTTCCTAGTGAGCTGAATGCTCAATTACTACCAGCAAGGTTATTAGGTAATGGATGTGTCACAGAGTCAGCAATTTTTCCGCAACCAAAATATTCTTTGGATGAAAATATATCTGTTAAATATTCTATGGATGTTAACAAGACATTAGGAGGTTTGGAAATACATCGTGTCCCGCTGTTATACTCATCATTAAGAAACAGTTTAATTGTATTAAGTAATTCGCCAGGGCGTCGAAAATCGAATGTTGATAGCTTAGAAGATGTCTTTAATCAATCACTGAATTTTGCGCGAAATATTATCAATGAATATGAGGACTATAGTGTAATCGAAGATTGCCAGAAAGAAAATCTCGATGACTATGATAATATTCGAAAGTTATACCAAAAAACAGAGAGAAATGGCCATGATAAAGTTCTTGTGATTATCTATATACTCGTAACATGGTACTATACACAGAGAGAAGATAAGCTCGGTACTGAAGCACGTTTCGCTTATGAGCCTATGATTGAGGCTTGTATTTTACTCGGTAAAGCACTTAGTTCACAGCTTAGACGTCCGAAGCCCATAGACTATAAAATTTTTGAAGTGTTAATACATCTCAATACAAAACGATTGGCAGGTTCGGCCAAAGAATTGCATTCCACGCTGCTAAAGCTAATTCCTTACGCTCATTTAGGCTTAGAATTAGGCGAAGATGATTTTAAATTGATAGATATAGCGAAGGAATTTGTACATCAGTTCCCATCTGTTTTTTACGCTAACCAAGAAGGCGTAATTAATGACGCAATAATTCAAGCTTTAATTGAATATCGAGGTGTAAATAAATTTTTGTTACTTAGGATAACCTTATGGCAGGCTGCGTTACGTTATATGCCAGAAAGCATGATTAACTCACCAGAAAACTTCATATTCATTAAGCAGGCAGATCATTGGCTACGACGTGCGCGTATAGCGATTGAAGGTGATGAACAATCTTATTCGATTGATATCACAACTTATTTGCCAACAGAATCTCAGCTTGATATGGTGAGCGTATCTATAAAAAATATATGGATAGCGATACAAGCCTTATCGCCAGAATCATCAAAAACAGATATTGTCATCTGCAATGATGATCATTCATTTATCGCCTTATCTAGTGAGCACCTAAATTCTTTGTCTATGGAAGAAGCGCAAAAAGAATTTATGCGCTATTTGATATTTATTTTTGCATCACAGTTAACGCTTACGCAAGAATATCTTGATCAATTAACACATCGCTGGGAGTCTCAAGGGCCGCTTGCGGCATCGGTTAAAATCATCATCATGCTATTAGAGTGTTATGAGCTACATTATTCTGGTGACCATGATGCTGGCATAGATATGGTATGCGCTTTGAAAAAACGTTTTGAGCACCAGCAATATGCGTTAACTTCAGATGATATGCCAGAAAGTCTTCAAAATCGATCAAGGTCTGTTGGTTATAGTAAATTGCGTATGGTGTTATTTTCTATATCAGGACTAGCAACATCGAATAAAAGTTGTTTTGAGATATCTATAAAAAAATAGGATGGTATAACATCCTGTATAAGCAGCAGATGAATAGTTTTGTTAGCTAGGTTCTGAAATATGGCGGGGTAATGGCTAACTGATTTTCTAAGTCTGTAAAAAAATGCTCTTCATATTACAGAGTATTTACTAATAGGAGATTTTCGTATATATCCTACTCATTCTCCAACGCTTAGCGCAGGTGTTTTTAGCATAAAAATTAGCTAATCCACCTTTCTCATGTATATAATCTCTGAGGTTGGCTATATAATCTATGGATAGACAATACGCACCTTATGTATTATGTTGTTAGCCTATTTTATTATATTTTTTTGATTTATAAATATTTACCTGAATCAAGTCAAAAAACTTTAGAAGAGAGAGAAAAGTTTTGCTGTGGAGAAAGAATTACCATGATTAGAAATGTTTTTATTGGTGTCGATGGCGGTGGTACAAAATCGAAATTAATTATGCGCGATGAGCAAGGGAATTTTTTAGGCTCTGGACGTTCAGGCGCAGCAAATATTCGTTTGTCTGTTGATACTTCATTGAAGTCGATTGACGAAGCTTTTCAACAAGCGTTAAATGAAGCAAAAATTAATCGCCAAGATGAAAATTATCGTTTTCATATTGGTTTAGGATTGGCAGGTACAGAGGTGCCTGACGCATCTAGAGAATTTTTGGCCCGCTTACCACATTTTGATACTGTACGATTGGAATCTGATGCAGTTGCGGCGTGTTTGGGTGCCCATGATGGCCAGGATGGCGCAATTCTTATTATTGGCACTGGCGTTATTGGCTATAAAATCAGTAATGGAAAACATAAACGTGTAAGTGGCTGGGGTTTTCCGCATGATGATATCGGTGGCGGCGCATGGTTCGGATTACAGGCTGTTCGTTATGTTTTGGAGTGGTTAGATGGTCGACGTGAAGCCTCTTCTTTTTTGGAGGCTGTGTATAAAGTATTTCATGAAAATACTACATCGCTGGTAATATGGGCAAATCAAGCTAATGCAACAAGTTATGCATCACTTGCTCCACTGCTTATACAATATTTAGCGCAAGGTGATCGTTGGGCAGTGGAACTAGCTGAAAAAAGCAGCCAATCTTTATGCGCTGTAATTGAATCGTTGCTGAAAGAAGATCCAGGTTTGCCTTTATGTTTGTTCGGTGGTTTGGCCTCTTTTTTAGAAGCCTCTATCAAAAAGCATGTGCGGCCAAACATCGTGCCAAGAAAGCATGATGCGACAGAAGGTGCGTTGTTTATGGTAAAAAAGGTTTATGCTAACATTAAAAGAAATTTGTAAATTCTGTACAGAAGCATTTAGTTCAGAAGAAGTATTATATGGTCCTTGTGCGTTGATGAGAAATAATTTTCCATTAATTATTTTTATTCCGACCGATGCAGCGTCAATAGGATTTCCCGACTTGCTGTATAGGTTTAAAAAAATTTCTGCATGTACTTATTTAATAGTCGCTGAGGATCATGTTGAGAATTTTATTGATAATTCTGGCGCGAGACATTGCTTAATTTTACCAATAAGCTTGCATTCTTTGTGTGATCCATTGCTAGCTATTCAAACTTTTCATTTGATGGTGAAGCAGTGTGCCAAGTTGCGTGGCCTCAATCCTGACGAGCTAGAACCTGTGTCTAAAGTGACTAATACACGCTAGGAAACTTATATGAGTAGATTGTTAATCAAAGGACCGAAAATTTATGCTGAAGATGGTGTGATTGAAAATGGCTGTTTAGAAATTGTTGATAAAAAAATATCCGTATTAAAACAAGACTGGGCGCCATCTTTTGCTGGCGTGACACTCGCGAGTGAATCACAAAATTTTTATAAAAATGAATTTAAATTTCCTTCAAATTATTCCATTGTTCCAGGTCGCATTGATTTACATGTTCATGGTGTTGCTGGCGTTGATGTTATGGATGCAACTCCAGAAGCATTAATAACGATGTCGCAGATGTTAGCTCGTGAAGGGACGACTAGTTTTTTAGCAACAACCATGTCCTTGTCGGTTGAAGAAATTGAAAATGCTATTAAAAATGTTGCGTATACTATGCAACATTATTTATTTACAGGCGCACATGTTTTAGGTTTGCATTTAGAAGGACCGTTTATTGCGCCCAGTAAAATGGGGGCGCATGAAGGAGAATTTTTATTAAAACCAAATGTTGATTTACTACGTAAATGGCAAACACTTGCCAGTGGCGCAATCAAATTAGTGACTCTTGCGCCAGAATTGGAAGAGGCTGCTGCGTTGATTGCCTGTTTGCAAGAACTAAATATCGTGCCAGCAATTGGTCACAGTAATGCTAGTTATGCCCAAGCACAGCAGGCAATTGATCAAGGATGTAAGCACATCACACATTTATTTAACGCAATGTCTGGGCTTAATCATCGATCTCCTGGTGTGGCTTTGGCTGCTTTACAAAATAAAATTTTATGTGAATTGATTGCTGATGGGCACCATGTTGCATGGGATATGTTAAAATTTGTTATGCGTGTTAAAGGGCAGCATGAGCTTTGCTTGGTGACGGATAGTATGCGTGCAAAATGCATGCCAGATGGACAATATAGCTTGGGTCATCAAGATGTTATTGTTGGTCAAGGCTCTGCGCGTTTAGCTGATGGCACATTGGCTGGCAGTGTCTTAACTATGGATAAAGCCGTGCAAAATTTGTTGCAGCATGGTATTTGTGATTTGTCGCAAAGCATATATTTGTGCTCAATTAATCCAGCAAAACAACTCAATATTTTTGATGAAGTTGGTAGTATTTCGCTCGGTAAGTGGGGTGATATTGTGGTTTTAGACGAGAATTATTCTGTTGTTCTTACTAGCTGCCGCGGCGAAATTGTATTTTATTCCGGGGGCCTCAGCAAGTTGTAAGATTTATCTCACAATAAAAATCGCCAAAAGACTACAAATAATAAAGTGTAAACTTTATACTGTACACCATTTACTTTCTGTAAAAAATATGAATAATTGTGCAGGTTAATAACAGCTGATCACATTTTGTATTCAGCATAATAGGCCAGTGCAGGTAACTCGTGTGCTGTGGAGTAACATCAAATTGGAGTGGATGTCACAATGGAAAATGTTCACATTGTCGAAAATGATCAAATAACAGCGAACTTAACTGCGTGTATTGAGCAATCTGTGGATCAATATTTACGAATATTGGATAACCCAGATGTTGCCAATATTTATGAGTTGGTCTTAGAACAATTCGAAGAACCACTGTTAAAGCGCGTTCTAAAATATGTGCGTAATAATCAGGTGCGAGCGGCCAAACTGCTTGGTATCTCACGTGGTACGTTGCGTAAAAAAATGAAGCGTTACGGTATGTTATAATGATTGTGCCGCTGCGATCACTTTTAGTTATTGTAGCGGCTATTGATCTCAGACGTTGTAGTTATGAGGTTAGCGCAGAAGCGGCCATATACTTCATGAGAGTGCTAGCTGTCTGAAGTTTTGCAAAAAAATCACAAACATCGCCTATTTTAAGTTGATTAATTGTGCTTACTAATATTTCCACGGTTGAATATAGATACCCGGATCATATTCAAAAAAATCACTAATGCATGAATTTTTGTTGCCCTAGTTTTTTCAATGCTATTTTGGCAAAATACTTTCTTTTTTGACACAATTCGTTGGAGTCTATAATGAAATCATTAAAGTTACTTGTGTTAGCTGCTCTTTTGACCAGCAGTTCTTTGTCGCTGGCGGATAATTCGTCACTAAATATTGCTGGTGGCGTACAAAATGAATCCGCTCCAGATGTTCATAATAGCGTTGGGCTGGGGTTTGTTTATAATCAAAATATTTATGATGGCGTTGGTAATGTTATTCATATGTTTCCATTGCTTAATTTAAGTTATAACGACATGTTTATTAAAGGTTTTACCGCTGGTTATAATGCATATGAAGATGCAAGCGCTTCTTTTGCTTTTGTTATGCAGCCTATGTTCGGTGGTTATGATTCGGCTGACAGTGATGCACTAGCCGGCATGAATGATACTTCTTATCTGATTAATACTGGCGTTCAGATGCAATATCGTTTGATGCCGTTTTCTTTAACTTTGGCTGGTTTGCATGATATTTCAGGGCGTAGTAGTGGCAATACCGCATCAGCCAAATTTGCTGCGATGATCCCATTGGATGATCGGCGTTTTGGATTAATTCCTTCGATTACGGCAGAGTGGTTAAGCAGTAATATTACTAATTATTACTACGGTGTAACGTCAGGGGAGGCGACGTCATCGCGACCAGAATATAATCCAGCTAGCGCGTGGAACATGCAATATGGTTTAACTTTCAAATACCAGGTTGCTGAACATTTTGGTGCTACCCTAGGTTACACTTTGACGAAGTATTCAGAGGCTATTTCTAGTAGTCCAATTGTTAGTCGTTCAACATCGTCTGCGGTTTTGGCAGGGATTAGTTACATTTTTTAACAAGTTTTAAAATAGTTAAAAGCATACAACTAATGACAACGAAGAAGATGCTCAGATATAGCTGTGATGTTGCGGGCAGTTGAGCAGCAATTGCGGACAATATTGATGATGTGAAAATCTGTATTGCCCCAAAAGCTGCGCCTGCAACACCAGCAATATGTCCAAAATCTTGAAATGCTTGTGTGAAGGAATTTGGGAAAATAAAACCTATGCCTGTGTAGATAATGAAAACAGGTATCAAAATACTTATGACTGTGAATATATGACATACTGCCAGCAGCAAAAGTAACAGTGAGCCTGATAAAACGACGATGGCTGCAAAAATAGTCAGTTGGTGGATGCTGTATTTCCCCATGAGGGCTGTGTTTAAGTACGCACCTAAAGGCATAAAACAAACACCAAAAATTGATAACCATCCGTAAGCGACCGGTGACAAGCCTAAAACATGTTGATATAAGAATGTGCCTATCGTCATGTAACCAAATAATAAACCTAGGCATAAGCCAGAGCAGCTGGCAAAAATCACAAAATTGCGGTGTAAAAAGCAAGCGCCATAATTTCTGAGAATATTCTTTATTGAAAATGCATGGCGATTTCCTTTAGATAACGATTCAGGAAAATATAGATAAAATAAAATAACGCAGCTTATTCCCATCAAGAAAAGCAGCGCAAAGCTTGAGCGCCAACCAAAATAATGCTCTAGATAACCGCCGGTAATTGGTGCAAGTGGTGGTGTCATTGATGAAGCTATGGCAACTATAGAGCCAATTTTGGTGAGGTCTTTGCCGTCATAAAAATCTCGCATGACGCTACGATATAATCCTGTGCAGGCAATGCCCATGCCTTGAATAATTCGGCCAACAAGTAGCCAAGTAATGCTCGGCGCACAAAAACAAAAAACACTTCCGACAGTAAAGATTGTATATCCCGTAATGATTGTTCGTTTACGTCCAAAGATATCTGAGAGTGGCCCATAAAAAAATTGGCAAATGGCGCCACCTAACAAATATAAAGTGACAGAATATTGAGTTAGGCTTTTGCTGATATGAAAATATTCTGCAATTGCAGGTAATGACGGAAGAAAATTATCACCTGCAAATTGCACAAGCACTGCCATTGACGTGATGTAGATTAACATTTTCCATGTGCTGGGGCGTGTTTGCATAGTATGGCCTCATTCGCTAAACTATCAAAGTTTATGAAGATAAACGAAATTAATCCTACGATTGTAACATTTTTTTCAACTTTGAGTAGACATGGCACATATTTTAACCCTTCAATCTCACGTTGTTTACGGCCACGCTGGTAACGCCGCTGCAGTTTTTCCTATGCAACGTCTCGGGCATCAAGTGAGCGTTGTGAATCTGTTACAATTTTCTAATCATACGGGTTACGGTAGCTGGGGTGGTAAAGTCCTCAGTGCTGAAGAATTGCAAGATGTGTTGCAGGGCTTCAAAAGTATAGGTATGTGTAACCAACTTGATGCGGTTATATCTGGCTACATGGGCAGTGTTGAGCAAGCGGAAGTAGTATACGATTTTATTCTTAATCTTAAACAACAGCAACCTAACGTAATTTATTGTTGTGATCCGGTAATGGGTGATGATGGTTGTGGTTTATATATCAAACCAGCATTAGCAGAATTTATCCGAACACGGTTGATTTACCTTGCAGATTGGCTGATACCTAATGCCTTTGAATTATCACAATTATCAAACAGTGCTATTTTATATCCAGAAGATGCGTTAAATGCATCGCGAAAATTATTACACGCTTGTAACTCTTTACAAGGAATTTTAGCAACAAGTATTTCAAATGATATTAATAATACTGGTATGTTATTGGTGACGCGCACACAAGCGTATCACTGCGAAACACCAAAGTATGATTTAATTAAGACAGTTCATGGCACGGGTGATGTGACAACTGCGACTTTCGTTAGTCATGTTCTTAATGGCAACAAGCCAGGGTTAGCGATGCAAAAGGCAGCAAATACTTTGCATGCAATAACGCAGTATACATATCAGCAGCGATTAACGGAGTTGGGCATTATTCAGATGCAAGAAGCCATTGCCAAGCCGCGTTCTGTTTTCAGATGTAAAGTTTTATAAAGCATTGATTATGACTTATGTCGTATTATATATTTAGAGATTAAGATTATGATTCAAAAATTACAAAGCCCACTTCGCATTGCTGTTGTCGGGGCGGCAGGGAAGGTTGGTACACATATTTCATCGTTGCTTGTTAATGCTCTATGTCTTTATTATCAAGACAATGGTTTTGTTAATTCTTCAGCTCTTTCTGGTCGATATTCGCGAAATTATATTCAAACTGAAAAACTTAATAACCTGTTTTCAGAAAATATAAAAAAATTTTCTCCTGTTGATTCGCATGCGTTGCCAATCGAGATCGATCTTGTTTTGAACAACTCTAATCAGCCAAGTTCTAGTTCCTATTTGTTTCGTAACGCAGTTGGTTTTGGTTTTCATCCAGCGGAATCAGATGAAATTCCGGGTGTAAATTCGAGAATTGAAATACCTAAAAGTGATTTAAATAAACTAGGAGTTCGCATTGTTGAAAACATTCATGAATGTATTCCAGGTTATCATTTAGGTATTTCAGTTGTTACTGAGCATGCTTTAAGAAATGATGCATTTTGTTTACAACTAGGAAAAATAATTCATAAGCAAGGGCAGCTTGCTTTATCAATGAATGGTATTCCACCATATTTTCTTGAGCTTTTTGATGATCCTGTTATTAAAGCTATAGATAACTCCAAGCTTGCGATTAATCGAACAGAGTTGGGCGCAAATGTTTTAGAGTTACTTGGCGGCGCAAATAAATTGATTGGAGTTGTTTTAACAGTGGCAGATAGTTCTTTGCAAATTGATACGACAGAAGGTAGTTTTCATATTACAAAGTCAGCAAAAATACGTAGTAAATGTAAGCTTGGTTCAAGAAAAATTAATTTGAATGACACCTCCCCTAAGGCAGTATCACCTAATTTTTTTCAAAATTTAGGTTTATGCATAGGTTTAGGGACAAGCACAGAACTTTTTCTTGAATATGCTATCTTACAAAAATTGGCAGTTAATTTTATTTTGAACCCCATTTCTGCTTTATATCCAAAAAGTATAGGTAATTTGATTGATACTGCGAGTATTAAAGCGTTAATACTGAGATTAAATGATCAGTTTGGTTTTATGGTGACACAGGTATTAGGTTTACAAGGCGATATTTTATATAAAGGCGAGATATTAATAACTGATCGTTTGCTTTTGTCTGCAACACATATAGCCTCAACAGGGCAAAACGTAAACGCCCGCCGTCGCATAGAGTATATTAATTTGCGTACTTTTTTAGATTTGATTTTATTAATAGCAAATAAAAAAAAATTATTTTCCGTTTATTCTCAGCTCGAAATTACTATTCGATTATTTGATCTTTTCAAAAATATACATGACTGTTTAGAAATATATGCCAAAAACCCAGCCTCATCGATTGATAAGCAGCTACAAAGTTTTGCAATAGATTTGTATGCTCTCGCAGAAGATGCCGAAAAAATAGAAATCATCCAAAATCCAATGCTAGAACATGCAATTACAACGCGAGAACTTCTTCTCCAGGTTTCTTTGAGCAACCAGCTGGTTGCTTTAGCTGAAGCAAACAATCATCTGTTATCGCTGTTATGTGCATTAGATAGATATGCAAATTTAAAGACTATGATTGATAGATTGCCAACGTCGACACATCCTGAAGTGTTAAAAAATCTCAAAAAAATAAAAAATGACTTGGCACATGCTAATGTGCAAGTTGATAATCTACTTAATCAATACCCTGTTTTTTTTAAGACTAGAGCTGACAAAAGCATGAATAGAATCAAGAAAAATAAAAAAAATACTAAATCAGTCAAGCGGTAAAAGAACACACGAAAATCATAAGGTAAATATTATTTAGCCAATCTCATAAATACCTCCCATTAATACGTTTTTGTGTGCACCAGTAAAGTTTTTTAAATTTAATGCTTTATTTTCTATGCGCATCTTTGCTAACCATGCAAATAATATTGCCTCTAGCCAATCATGCGCAATACCATACGCGTCAGTTGTTTTAACTGAAAAATTCCCTCCTAATAAGTCACGTAGCCGCGTCATTAATCCTATGTTGCGCGCGCCGCCACCGCAAATCAATATTTCGCACGATGGTGTTGAATTTAAGCGAATAATTTCTTGTGTAATAGAGACCGCAGTTAGTTCTAATAAAGTTCGCTGTGTATCAATTGGAGAAGGTGTTGTATCTATCCATGATAAATTAAAATATTCTGGCCCAGTACTTTTGGGCGGTGTTTGATAGAAATAAGGATCTTCCAGCCATCTTTTTAGTAGCTTCATATCAACTTTTCCCTGCATAGCCCAAGTACCATTTTGATCAAAGGCTTGGTTGATATGTTGACGGCACCAGGCATCGAGCAAAGTATTGCCAGGGCCTGTGTCAAAGCCAATGCACTTTTTAGTAAGGTCTGCGGGAAGATAACTGATATTAGCAATTCCGCCAATGTTGACAACCATCGTGTCGTGTTGCGCTTTGTGAAAGAGGTGTTGGTGAAATATTGGCGCCAGTGGAGCGCCTTGGCCGCCGCAGGCAATGTCCATGCGTCGAAAGTCAGCGATGGTTGTAATGCCTGTTAATGCTGTGATCGTGTTGGGATCACCAATTTGCAGGGTAAAAGGATGTGTGCTTTTTGGGCTATGGCGAATTGTCTGTCCGTGGCTGCCGATTGCTTTAATTTCTTCAGGCTTGACGCCGGCAATCTCCAATACATGTTGCGCAGCCTTGGCAAAAAGCGTTCCCCAGATAATGTCTAGTTCTCCTAGGCGATGGATTTCGTTATTACCAGCTGAATAAAGCGCGCGCGTTGCTGTTTTAATTTCCTCAGGAATGTTTTCGGTATGCGTTGCGATGAGTTTCGGGCTTTGTTGGTCAAAATCAACAATCGCTGCGTCAATTGCATCCATGCTGGTGCCTGATAATAGACCAATATAATAACGTCGCATGAGTTTTGTTTGTTTTAGCAAATTAAGTTATTATTACGATTATTACGTTTAAAGTAAACATGGGATTATAATGACTATACAAAACTCGTTAGAGTTGCTCAAACGCGGCACAGAAGAAATTATTTCAGAAAGTGAGTTGATTGAACGCTTAAAGTTAAGCAAACCCTTGAGAGTCAAGGCGGGTTTTGACCCAACGGCGCCTGATTTACATTTAGGCCATACTGTGCTTTTAAATAAACTTCGGCATTTTCAAGATTTAGGGCATCAAGTTATTTTCTTGATTGGCGATTTTACTGGAATGATAGGGGATCCAACAGGGAAAAATGTCACACGCAAACCACTAACTCAAGAGGAAGTAAAAGCGAATGCAGAAACATATAAGGAACAGGTTTTTAAAATTTTAGATCCTGAGAAAACAGAAGTTCGTTTTAATTCAGAATGGTTTTCAACTTTTAATGCAGCGCAAATGATTCAGTTAGCCTCTAGTTATACTGTAGCCCGTATGCTTGAACGCGATGATTTTAAAAAACGTTATCATTCTGAGCAGCCGATTGCTATTCATGAATTTTTATACCCCTTAGTGCAGGGTTATGATTCTGTCGCTTTGCAAGCAGATGTAGAATTAGGAGGCACAGATCAAAAGTTTAATTTGTTGATGGGGAGAGAGCTGCAAAAGCAACATCAGCAAGCACAGCAAATCATTATGACCATGCCTTTATTAGAAGGTTTAGATGGCATAAAGAAAATGTCAAAATCATTGGGTAATTACATTGGCATTAAAGAAGGTCCTGATATGATGTTGGGGAAAATTATGTCAATTTCCGATGATTTGATGTGGCGTTATTTCGATTTATTAAGCTTTAAATCGAATCAAGTGATCGCAGATCTCAAAAGCGAAGTCATGTCTGGCAGAAATCCTATGGAGGTAAAATTTCTTTTAGCTAAAGAAATTGTTGCGCGTTTTCATAATGCTGAGGCTGCTGAAGCTGCGCATGCAAATTTTATCAATCGCTTTGCTCATGGCGTCTTGCCAGAAAACATTGAAGAAAAAGTATTGAATATTTCTGACCAAGCAATACCTTTAAGTGTCGCGATGAAGCAGTCTGGGTTAGTCAATACGACTTCTGAGGCTTTGCGTATGATTGATCAAGGAGCAGTTAAAATTAATGAGCAACGCGTAACGGATAAAAAATTACTGCTTAACAAGGGTTTTTCCGAAATTGTTCAAGTAGGTAAAAAGCGAATTTTAAAAATTATTGTCGTCTAAGAGTGTGTTAGTATCGCGTAATGTTTTGTGCTGCTGTTGCGAAATTGAGTTGGCGCGTATGAGTATTGATTATTAAGTTAACACATTTTTTGGGCGAGATTAGATAATTGATGTCTGTAAATAATACACTTGAACTATAGGAAATGTTTTAGTCAACTTAGATGTAAGCAGGGCGCAAAACAAAGCGCCCTGATTGAATAAAAGATTTATAATGTGCTGATAATATGCGCATGGTTGCTGCCAACCCCAGCGATTAAAACCTTTTGTCCTACCGCTAAAGCTTGGGAGCCTTGTCCTTGGATGACAGTTACATAGCGGTTAGGCGCAGATTTGCTAGATATTGTTGTGGTGTTGCTGCTGGTATTTTTATTGTTGTTCTCGCCAGAAGTTGAAGAGCCATGTGTTGTAATAGTGGTTGAGCCGCTTTCTTGTTGTGTTAATTTCACGACATATTCAATGCCTTGCTGAGTTTGCAGTGTATCTTGAATTGCATTGCCGGCAGCGCCGCCTGCAACAGCACCTGCTGCACCTGTGATATAACGCATGTTACCACCGCCGACAGCTGAGCCAGCAACTGCGCCAATAATGCCGCCTGCAAGTGTGCCAGCTGCATTGCTATCACCTTTGACGGTAACGATACGTTTAGAGACAATAACGCCTTCGACAGCAGATTGCATTTCGTTTGCGTTTGAAGCAGAAACGACATCTGGTGAGATGTTCGGTGCGCAGGCTGTTAAGCCTAGGCTTAGTGTTAGACCTAGGGCGCTGATTACTAATGTTTTTTTCATGTTTTTTTCCTAATGTAGATGTTAATACACAAATAAAATGGGCGTGGGATAGTGTCAAAGAGTATAAACTAAAATTTTCTGTTTGTGCAGTGGATCTACAGCAGTTTCCCGAGTATCGCCCCAGTCCAGGTGGCTAGCAAGCATAGTGTTATAGTAAATGTTATATACAGTCCTGCTATGAAATAACGACCAGATTCAAGTAGTGCTAGTATGTCCATCGAAAATGAAGCAAAGGTTGTGTAGCCGCCGAGTAGGCCAATCAAAAGTAATTGGCGTAATGCAGCGTCGAATAAGTTAATGCGTGTGGCTATAACTAGGCTGAACAAGCCCATGAGAAATGAACCGGTAACATTAACGATGATTGTCGCGTGTGGAAGATTTTTTCCGAATACTGCGTAAGTACCGATGATAGTCCAGTAGCGTAAAACTCCGCCTGTGCCAGCGCCCAGAAAAATAAGCAGTGCAGCAAGCATTAGAGGATGCCTCGTATGTCTTGATAACGCACTTCTTTTTTCGGACCCATGATGGCTAATGATGCGCTATAATTTCTGGGGCAATTCAATTGTAGCAAAGTTATATTATCGGATATTTCGTTGCATAATTTATTTAAACCATTGCTGATGCCCTTGCCAGTTGCTTTTAGAGCGGCCTCTTTAGATGTCCATAAAACGTAAAAATGACGTAGTTGTTGTTCGGCATTGTCTAGGTTAAGCAATTCGTGATATTCATGTACATGAAAAAATCTTTCGGCTATTTGCAAAAAATTATCAGTATTTTTTATGATTTCAATATCAACCCCAAGTTCATGATGCTGCGTTACCGCTATCGTCGCCATGTTTTTTGTGTGAGATAAATTGAAATACAAATCGCTATTTGGCAAAAAAGGTTTGCCATGAGTATGTGTAGCAAAATCAATTTCTTTCGCAGGATGTTTTAAATAATTAGCGAGGATGAGCCGTTTGCAAGCATGATAGATAATGAAAGAAGTTTTATCTTCTTCAAAGTGAAATCGATCGGCTCTCAGTGACTCATCGTGTTGTAAAATACTTTGCCAATCGTAATCAAAGGATAATAAAAACTGCTTATTAAGGTGCCAGATATCAACTGTTGTGAGCATGTAAAATTCTTATATTAAAAACCCGAAATAAGTTAAGCATGGTTGTTTTAAAGATGCAAGAATTTTGCTAATATTAGGTGGTTTGCGGCGTATTTTTCATAAAATTATCGGAGTTAAACTTGTGTTTGATATGAGTGGCGAACTATCAGGAGGCCAACAAAGTTGGGATTGTTTTGCTCGCCTTGAGCAAGAGCTAGAAAATTCGGGCGCTTTTGTTGCTATTAAGCCTGATAATTATCATCAGTGTTTAGATCATTATCAATCTATTTTGGTGAAGGCTTGCGCTGAGATTCGCAATATTCATCAAGGCGTGTCTGGCAAGGCCTTGGAAGTGGCGCATAGTGTAAAAGAATGTATTCATGCAATTACGCACCACTGCCATGATTTTTTTAATACAGAAATTCATATGCCAGCCAACAGTCATATCATTAAACCATGGAGTGCTTGCGCTCAAGGCAAAGATCCGGAATTTTGGAAAAAATATTGTGATATTCATGATGCGAGTTTATCCGCCAAGGCTACGCTTCAGGACGCTATCAACGCTTTGGCTGCATTATTTGCATTATTACTAGCGTTTGATTGATGGTTATACTATTTAAATTTTTGGCAGAGGTTGGTTTGCCGTAACTTAATGATGTGTCTGCACTAATCCGAACAGATAACTTGGAATTATTTTGCGTTGCTCATGGCAATATGGCCGATAAAGCCTAAAAAAGGCTTATGGTCTTGCCCCAATTTTGTAGACACAATTACGCGACCTTTTTATATTGATCTTCAAACACCATCGGTGCTATTGAGCCAATTGTTGAGTGTCGACGAACACGATTATAATACACTTCAATATATTCGAAAACACTTTGTTTCACACTTTCTCTTGTTGTATATTTTTCAGTATAAATTAATTCTAATTTTAAACTGTGAAAAAAACTTTCTGCCACAGCGTTATCCCAACAATTTCTTTTGCGACTCATGCTGCAAATAAGCTTGTGTTTTTTAAGCAAAGCTTGATAAGCGTGAGAGCAGTATTGGCTGCCTCTATCTGAATGGCAAATAACATCACGAGGAAAACCACGGCGCCATAGCGCCATCAAAAGCGCATTACTTACCAAGTCGGCCGTCATGGTTGATTGTATTGACCAGCCAACAACAACTCTTGAATATAAATCAATAACCGTTGCTAGATACACCCAGCCTTCATCAGTCCAAATATAAGTGATATCGCTTACCCATTTTTGATTTGGTGAAGCAGCCTAAAAATCACGATTTAATACGTTAGGCGCAATCGGTAAATTATGTTTAGAGTCCGTCGTGACTTTAAATTTCTTTTTACCTTTAGCTCTTAACCCTAATGCTTTCATTCGTCTAAAAACCCAATTTTTACTGCATTTCTCGCCTTTTTCATGCAATTCATCTGTAATACGCGGACTACCATAGCAGCTTCTGTGGCGGTTGAAAATATCAGTGATTTTTTTATCTAATACCTCATTCTCTATCGCTCGCCTACTTGGTTTACGGTTTGACCATGCATAATAACCACTTCGTTCAATAGAAAACATATGACACATCCTCTTGATATTAAAATCGGCTTGATTAGCTTTGATAAATTCGTACTTTACTTCTGGTGTTGAGCAAAGTACGTGGCCGCCTTTTTTAAGATCTCTTTTTCCTCCGTAGCAATTGCAAGAGCTTTGTGTAGACGTCGATTTTCTTCAACTAACGCCGCCATATCCTTTTCACTGTCTGCATTTACATGCGCAAGCTTTCCCTTCTTTTTTAACGTATGTATCCACGTATGTAATGTGGCTTCTGGAATACCCAGTGATTTTGCCGTACTAGTGACAGAAGATGATTTTAAGGCAAGCTGAACAGCTTCTTGTCTAAATTCTTTGCTATATGTTCTTACTTTTCTTGTCATGATTAGTTACCCCTTTAAGTGACTCGTAGTTTATCAAATTTACGTGTCTACTAAAGTGGGGCAAGATCAATTATATAAACTCTCCGCTTTAGTGTTACAATCTTAGTTTCAATCGCGTAAGCAACCTTCCAGTTTAATAGGGGGGATGGTTCATTACATTAGAACTCCATTATTTACCCGGTTTAGGTTCTGTATCATTTAGATCAA
>JAGKWX010000021.1 GCA_021151585.1 Alphaproteobacteria bacterium
GTATATGATAATTTATCTTATTTAAATGGTATGGATTTTTTGGAAAAAAATTTTTCAGCGCTTGAGCTACTTCGACCTACTATGTCAGGGGAATATTTTAGTCAAGAAAACCAGGCGATGATTACTCATTATCTTCTCTGTTTCATTGAAGATCAGCGTATTATTGCTTGTCATTCGGTGGATAATCCATCGTCGGAAATTATGATGACGGCTCATAATCTTGCTCAGAAAACTCTTGTTTTCTTGCAAAATACTTATTTATTTAATTTGCTTAAAATCATGCATAAAAATGATGCGAAAAAAAATAATCATATAAATATTTTTTTTGAAATTATTGCTGATATAGCGCATAAGTTTTTCTCTCATTTTAGTGATCTATTTCTTTCTCAGTCATTGCCGTTGTTTAAGTTTACTGTTAATAATTCAGGCTCATCAATGCCTATTGTGAGCATAGTCTTTAAAGGTAAAAATCTAGATTTAGATAAAATATTCAAATTGCCACATGATTTTTTCATATTGGCATTGAATTTCTTTGTCAATCATATTGAGTGGCTTCAGCAAATTGTTGTTGATTTCTGTTCAAGTTACTTAAGCTTATTGTTTTCCGTTGGTCATATAGAGAGATATTTTTTTGTTTTAAAATCTTTGTTTAAAAAGTTCTCTCAATCGAGTTTGGCTATAAATTTTAACAATCTTTTAAGATATAAACTCCATATTTCTGGCTCAGCCCCTCAACAAGTGCCTTTTTTAATTCGGCTGTTTTCTGATGAGACTTTGCTGAAGCAATATATTGAAAAATTTTTGGGGGTCAGTGATCCTTACAAAGTTGCGCAAGAAAAATATAAGTTATATTCAATTGTGATAGACTTTTTCTTGAAATCGCGTGACTTGGATTATAAACAATTGCCTGATAATTTCGATAGTGATAGTTTTTCCTCAAATGAGGTGGTCTGCGATAATCTCATGCTTCAAGCTTGTCTACTTGCTTTCGACCAAGAAAAATACAAAAATTCCGCTTTTTCTCAAATAGTGTATCAAAAGATTATTGAATATAAATCATTTGAGAATATTGATGGTATTATATTCAAAAATTTATTTGTCACGCTTAGTTCTGGGCAAATAAATTATTTACAACGTCATTGTGTATATTTAGTATGTTTTTATCTTTCAAAAAATTCTACCCAGTTTAATAAAGAGATCAATTCTTTTGCCAGTATTTTATCCATGATTGATTATGCCACTGTAGATGATGTGGTTTCATCTTTCAAAGAGCGTGATGGATTTTCATTTATCTGTAATTGTTTATCTAGAATGTTCAGGGCTGTAGCAAGGTTTGATGAAGCTATAAATATTTTAAAGCTATGTTCCCCTAAATTTGATGATCAGATTCGTTATTTAAAAGAGCAATCTTTGTTTCAAACAAAAATGCTGCTCTTTGTTAAAAATGATTTGCCTGATTTATCGGGTGATAATCTTTATAAAAAAGCATTATCATATTCTATGCTGTTAAAGCATTTTTTTGCTGTCAGGTATAATTTAAAGTGTTCTGGGCAAGAGACTGGCTCCTGGGTGTTTGAACCCCGCTTTGAAAAGCGAAAAATTTTTATTTATGGTGATAGATATCAGGAATTAGCTTGTTTAGAAGGTTATAAAGAAGACTTTTTTCCTCTTGATACACTTGAGGCTATTAGAAATTTCCAAAAAGCGAGTAGTGATGATATGCCTGACGAGTTATATGAAATGCAAGCAATGATTCTCTCGGTATTGACAAGTAAGACTACTAGCCTATCTCGAGTTGATAAATCGGATGCTGATGTTAATGTTGATATTAAACGATTTTATTGTAGGCCGTCTCGAGTTGATGAAGGCTTTCTTCATGAGAAATATTTATCGCATGTATTTGCCATGTTATTCGGAATAAGAACCCCTCTGATCTTGTTACGTGATTATGATCTGTTTCAACAGCAGGGCTGCTTAGATTATTTATTACAGCCAGGCAAATTTGAACAATTGATTTCTCCTTATTCTCGCTTAGCTCTGGTGTCTCAAAGTGGATTAGCAAGAACAGCGACGATTAAATATATATTGTATCTTGCATACGCTGAAGCGCATCAGTATTGTTGGGCTAGTTCTCGTGATGCTATTGCAGAGAATAGAAAGCTCACCTATTCTGATAAAAACATGAATCATAGACTGTTGTTCATCCAGTATTATTTGCTTGCTTTTTATTATGCTAATGCGGAGCAAAAAAAAGCGATTAGATTGCAATTTGAAACTTTGCCTCTGAGCTTGTATAGAACTTGCCTGTATAGGTATGACTTTTTTGCTTATTTTTCAAGCGCTGAGGTTGGTATACAGAGACATGGTCTGGGAGATTCGGTCTGTCAAGACGAGTTCAATGCATTGTTTATTATTGAGCAAGCATATTATGTTTGCCAATTTTCGAGGTGTTATAAGGACAAGTCTTATCAACTAGCTACAGAGTGTTTTGAAAAAATACAGGACCGCTCTGCTTTATGTGATGCTGAAATATATTACTGTGCTTATACAGCATATTTCGCTCTGTCATTAGGGGTGGGAAGCGATGACTATATGTATGTTCAATACTTGCAGTCAGCCATTCTTTGTTTAGAAAACTGCTTGGCGCTGGAGCCTGATTACCCTGAGGCGCAATCTAGATTGGTAACACTGAATCAGCGTATGGCGAGTGTTGCGAGCCCAGCTGTGATCACTCGCCCTGGTTTGTCTACTTTATATGCTGCTGCAGCTGTGTCACCTGATGCTCGTGACGGGTCTGACGAGCATAAGCTGTTGAAGAAATAAGTTTTAACAGCAAACTAAGGCTTTTGGGGCTTCATGTCGCATACCTTTTCTACTATAATAGCCGATAACTCAGCTACTAGACAAAGTGAAAATATTCTATGCCAGACATTCAAATCGAAATAGACGGTAAAAAGATTGTTACCCAGCAGGGGAAAATGATTATCCAAGTGGCGGATGAAAATGATATCTATATACCGCGTTTTTGTTATCACAAAAAGTTATCTATTGCTGCTAACTGTCGCATGTGCTTAGTAGAGGTTGAAAAAGCGCCTAAAACTTTGCCTGCGTGCGCTACCCCCATCAGTGATGGCATGAAGGTGTTTACTCAGTCTGCTAAAACATTAGAATCGCAACGTGCCGTAATGGAGTTTTTGCTGATCAATCACCCTCTAGATTGCCCAATATGTGATCAAGGCGGTCAGTGTGAGCTGCAGGATTTTTCTGTCGGCTATGGTAAAGACCATTCTGACTATAAAGAAGAGAAGCGTGCCGTTGCAAATGATGATTTTGGTCCGCTAATCTCTACTGAAATGACGCGCTGTATACATTGTACTCGTTGTGTTCGTTTTGGCCGAGAGATAGCTGGCGTGCGTGAAATTGGTATGACAGGGCGGGGCGAGCATTCCCAAATATCGACTTATGTCCAGCATACTGTTGGTCATGAGTTATCTGGAAATATCATTGATTTATGTCCCGTAGGTGCATTGTTATCTAAACCTTATTTATATCGAGCCCGGGCTTGGGAATTAACCGCAATGGCTAGTATTGCCGCGCATGACGGCGTCGGTTCAAATATTTCAGTGCATGTTCGTCGTAATGAAGTCATGCGTGTTACTCCCCGTGAGAATGATGCTGTTAATGAAAGTTGGTTATCGGATCGTGATCGTTTTTCTTATCAAGGCTTGCATGTTGATCGTTTAGAAAAACCAATGATTAAAGATCAAAATTCAGGCGAGTGGCACGAAGTTTCTTGGCAAACTGCGTTAAACTATGTTGCTGACGCAGTAGAAAAAATTGTAGCAGCGCACGGCAGTGACGCTATTGGGGCGTTTTTATCACCTAATAGCACAGTAGA
Organism: Alphaproteobacteria bacterium; assembly: GCA_021151585.1. Classification (GTDB taxonomy): domain Bacteria; phylum Pseudomonadota; class Gammaproteobacteria; order JAGOUN01; family JAGOUN01; genus JAGOUN01. The sequence continues at coordinate 3,899 of JAGKWX010000021.1, forward strand.
AGAAGCTTATTTATTGAAGAAATTATGTGACCATGTTGGCACTCGTCAAATTGAATATCGACTACATAAGAGCGGTGCTGTTCAGGTGGCACCGACACCGGGTTTAGGGATAAATTTTGCTGATATTGAAACTCAGCAAACTATCGTCATTATTGGCTCACATGTGCGTAATGATCAACCACTGATTGCACACCGTGTGCGAAAAGCTGCGCTAAAAGGCGCTAAGGTACATGTTGTTGATTCTGTTCGGCATCCTTATGCGTTTGACTTAGCCAGCGAAAAAATTGTTAAACCATCACAATTTCTTAGTGAGGTTCAATCCTTGATGCAAGAACTCAGGTCCTTGGCGTCACCTGCGTTAGTTATTATGGGCGAATACGCTCTTAACCATTCACATGCAGATAATATATACGCTGTACTTTCTGCTTTTACTGAGCAAACCAATAGTACTTTAGCAGTGTTGCCTGCTGGCGCCAATGTTCTCGGTTGTCATCACGTAGGTGCTTGGATACAGGCGGACAAGAAAAGTACATCGATACTGAAAGCGTATTTATTGCATGGCGTTGAGCCAGAGTTTGATGTGGCTAATCCTCGCCAATTTGAAAGCGATTTATTGCTGGCTGATTTGGTTGTGTCAATTACTCCATTTATTAGTGAGCATATGAAAAAAGTAGCTAATGTTTTATTGCCCTGTGCTGCTTTTACAGAAACATCAGGCACTTTTGTGAATTTAGCTGGGCATACGCAATCATTTATGGGGTGTGTTGTGCCCAAGGGCGAGGCACGTCCGGCGTGGAAAATTTTTCGCGTGTTAGGTAATTTGTTGGGCGCAAAAGATTTTGATTTTGAAAACAGCGAAGATATTTTGCGTGCTTTTCAGCATCTAGTTGCGCAGACAGGGCAAACAAAAAACACTTTAGTTGATGTATCGGGGCTAGTTACTCATCCTGTAGAATCTAATCCACCATTGAAAAATATCACAAGCAATGATCATACTTTGGAGGTAATCACGCTGTGGCCGGATTGTCGCTCTGATTCCCTGGTTCGACGCGCGGCTGCGTTAAATAAGCGAGCCAGCGAGAAAAGATATGAATCGGCACATGTTCATCCAGAGACAGCTGAACATCTGGCGGATCTGCCGTTTGATGTGGTTGTAGATGAGGCTGTGGCTCCTGGCGCTATGTTGATTTCTGGCGGTACTAGTTTGGCCATGCTGGTATCATGATTCTAGATTCAGCGCAGCAACCCGAGCTATAAAACATTGTTGCGAAAAGCATAAAATATGTTAACTCTTTAGTTTAAGTTATGTTACTTTGCTGAGGATGGATATGTTTTGCATGTGCTTTAAGTTGATATAAGTACATTTTTTTAAGAAAAAAATGAATATAGCAACTATAATATAATAAAAACAATAAATAGGCTCAGTTGTGATCTCTGCACATATATCTTCATCAAGTTTTTATTTAAAAAAAACATGGCGTCCTAGCGTCAGGTCGGCAATAGAAAAAGTTATGGATACTATGCGGAATGAAAATACTTCTCTGGCGCAAAAAAATGCTGCCTTGGCAGTATTGTGGAATGTTGCTCGTGATCCACAGGTTGCTCAATTCATATTGTTTTCAGAGTTTACAGAAATCTTGTTAGAAAGTGTGCAAGTTGAAGCAGATGAATTCTCAATGTTAAATCATCAGCTTATTTCCTTAGTCTATTTTTTGTTTCAAACTAATGTTGTTTTTTTTCATCGAGAATTTTCTCAAAAATCTATGCAAAATCTGGGGTTGATTTTATCAGCACGGCAGTACTCAACTATCAGGATTCAAGTTATTTATATTATTGAGTGTCTTATTCATAACTCATGCAATGAAGAAAAATTTTTTAAAATGATCGATGTCAATAAAATTGTTCTTTTAGATTCTGAAAAAGAAGATTTAATATTAGATTATCTTAATAAATGGCAGAAAATTTTTTTAGATTACAGGGTTGCTGGTGAGAAATTTGCTTTTTATAACCTTAAGCGCGTCGGCAGAGGTGGTTTTTCGAATGTTTATATAGGGAGTGCTAGTTTTAAATATACTCAGCTTGCAATTAAGTTCCCTAAAAAACCCAATTTTTCTTTTTTAAGAGAAATTGAATTACATCTAAAATTAAAACATGAAAACATTATTCAAGCTTTAGGTGTTTATCATCATTCATCGTCTATTTCTGGATTGGTTTTAAACCTCGCTGAGATGACCTTGAGTGAACATATTCAACAGCTTAAAAAAGACGGATCTAATTACTGTCCTATTGATTGGGCGGAGCGATTTAATCCAGCTATACAAGCTTTAGCCGGATTATGTTATTTACACGATTTGAAAATAATTCATTATGATATTAAACCCGATAATATTTTAATTGAACAAGGTTGCGCTAAAATTTCTGATTTTGGCTTTGCAACAACAGATCATATTTATTCTGTTGGCACTATAAATTATATGGCCCCTGAAGTGTTACTAAAGAAGAGGCAGTATAATCAAGCAGCGGATATATTTTCTTTTGCTATGCTGCTGCTTGAATTATCTACTTTACGTAGGCCATGGCGCGATGAGTTATGTGATTCTGATCCAGGCAAACAGTATTGTTTTATTGCAGAAAAGTTGTCTAACCATGCTCGGCCAAAAATTCCTGAGTATTTGCCAAAAAATATTGCTGATTTGCTATGTTTGAGCTGGAAATCTGTGCCGCGTGAACGTCCTGATGCTAATACGCTATCTCGCTCTTTGCAGGATGCTCTTAATATTACAAAACATCCGAGTTAGGGCATAGGGCTAGGCTGGTAAGTAGATAATGCTGGGGTAATCCTGAGCAAAGAATGAGTGCTAGTGAGGCGCTGAGATTTTTTAATAATTTTGGTGATAATGCGACCGCGGCGACACTAAGGTCGCGTATCCATTATCCCGCATGTCCCTGCGTAAGCTCCCTGTATAAGTTTAATACTGCAATCTAGAAAAATAACCCTCGCATCTCGAGAGTAAATTATATAAAATCACAGTAATTTTCGTTAGGTAATGGGCGCATTATGTTAGAAGCCTTGTTGACATTAGTTTGGCTTGTTGTCAAGATTTTAGCGTTATTAATAGTAGTAATATTGAGCGTTGCATATTTAACTTATGCGGAACGTAAGGTTATTGGCTATATGCAGGGTCGCTTGGGACCTAACCGTGTTGGTCCTAAGGGGTTATTGCAGCCTTTTGCAGATGTGTTGAAGATGGTGCAGAAGGAAATGATAGTTCCAAGTAGTTCGAATAAATTCCTTTTCATTATTGCGCCAATTATTAGCCTTGGTACTGCTTTATCTGCTTGGGCTGTGATTCCTGTTAATTCAGGCTGGGTAATTGCCAATATTAATCTTGGTTTATTGTATGTTTTGGCGATGACGTCTTTGGGCGTATACGGTGTTCTTATTTCAGGTTGGGCCTCGAATTCTAAATATGCTATGTACGGTGCAATTAGAGCCTCAGCGCAAACGATTTCTTATGAAATTGCCATGGGTTTTTCGCTAGTCGGTGTCATGATGGCCGCTGGTTCACTAAATTTAACAGATATTGTCTATGCACAGGCTGGTGGATGTTGGCATTGGTATTGGTTGCCATTATTGCCTTTGATGGTTATATATTGGATATCTGGTGTTGCCGAAACTAACCGCGCTCCTTTTGATGTCGCAGAGGGGGAGTCTGAAATTGTCGCGGGTTTCCATGTTGAATACTCAGGCATACGCTTTGCTTTATTTTTCTTGGCTGAATACGCGAATATGATTTTAGTCGCGGCATTGGCTACTTTATTGTTTTTTGGTGGTTGGTTATCACCTTTTGAGCATGTTCCACACTTGGGCGTTTGGTTTGCTTTTGTTCCCGGTATTGTTTGGTTTGTGCTGAAAATGGGCTTCTTTTTGTTGATGTATCTATGGATGCGTGCAACTTTTCCTCGTTATCGCTATGATCAAATTATGATGCTGGGATGGAAGGTGTTAATTCCTGTTTCATTAGTTTGGATTGTTGTATTGGCGGTGTTAATTGAATGTAAAATAGGGCCTTGGTTTTAGATGATTGCAAAATTAAAACAATATATAAAAACATTTACCCTTTGGGAATTGTTTATTGGTTTGCGTTTGACCGGTGTGTATTTCTGGCGCCGTAAAACGACAATTCGTTTTCCTGAAGAATCTACACCGGTATCATCTCGTATGCGTGGTTTACATGCTTTGCGACGTTATCCGAATGGTGAAGAACGTTGCATTGCTTGCAAATTATGCGAAGCGGTTTGTCCTGCGTTAGCGATCACTATTGAAGCAGCGCCGCGTGAACTTGATGGTCAACGCCGAACGACAAAATATGAAATTGATTTATTCAAGTGCATTTTTTGTGGATTTTGTGAAGAATCTTGTCCGGTAGATTCTATTGTGGAAACCTCATTGACGAACTATCATTTTGAGCATCGTGGTGAAAATATTATGACCAAAGAAAAGTTGTTGGCCATTGGTGATAAATATGAAAAAGATATTGCGAAAGCGAAACAAGCAGATGCGGGGTATCGGTAATGCAGTATGTACTAACACAACTTGTTTTTTATATTTTTAGCCTAATTTTAATAGTTTCCAGTCTTATGGTGACTTTGACACGTCGTTCTGTACACGCTGTGTTGTGGTTAATTCTTGCTTTTGTGGCAACAGCAGGTTTATGGATTTTAATCCAAGCAGAATTTTTAGGCTTAATTTTAGTGATTGTTTATGTCGGTGCCGTCATGACGCTATTTTTATTTGTTGTCATGATGCTAAATTTGGGTGATGAAAGTGGCAATAAGAGGTCATATGCTAGTTTGATAGGTTTTGCTGCAATTTTTTTAATCATGGCAGCTATTTTACTAGCGATGTACATGGTGCCTCAATTGACAAACGCAATAACTGTTCAAGCATCATCGGTAAACAATTTGACGCAACTTGGCTTAGCCTTGTTTAGCCAAGATAATTTAAATGTAGAATTAGCTGCCGCGATTTTATTAGTTGCGATTATTGGTGCAATTTATTTAACGCATCGAAAGGATGGGTATCGCAAAAAACAGATTATTGCCCAGCAGCATAAAGCAACGAAACACGATCGGTTGAAGATAGTTACTGATCTCTAGGTGTTTTGTGAGAAAATAACGACCATCATGCCAGCCTTCGCTGGGGTGACATAGTAGCAAGTGAGACTTAAAAAATGACAGCAATTCCTTTATCGTATTATTTAGCGCTCAGCGCCTTACTGTTCGGTATTAGCATTTCTGGCATTGTGATGAACCGACATCACTTAATTAAAACATTAATGAGCGTTGAGTTGATGTTATTGGCTGTGAACATCAATTTTGTTGCTTTTTCACAGTATTTTCATGATGTTGCTGGACAGATTTTTGTATTTTTTATTTTAACTGTAGCGGCAGCGGAGTCAGCGATTGGCTTGGCGATTATCGTGTTAGTTTTTAGACGCCGTGACAATATTGATGTTGTTAGATTGAATGAATTAAGAGGGTAAATTGATGTTGCTATCCATGAAATCGTTAACCTTAATTATTTTGTTAGCTCCATTATTAGGCGGAGTTATCGCTGGTTTGTTCGGAAAAATAATGGGCGCGCGTACTACCCATATTGTGACGATTGCAGGTGTGCTCATCAGTTTTATTTCGGCAACTTATCTGTTTAAAAACATGATGTTTGATCTAGCAACGCAGCAAACATTTCACTTATATTCCTGGATGATCTCAGGTAAGTATCAATTTAATATTGGGCTGCTGGTTGATCATTTGACTGTGACAATGATGTTGATTGTTACCTTCGTTTCCTTGTTTGTGCATATTTACAGTATTGGTTATATGAAAGGCGATAGTGGCGAACCGCGTTTTTTTAGTTATATGTCTTTATTCACTTTTGCAATGCTGTGTCTAGTTACAGCAAATGATTTTATTTTATTGTTTTTTGGTTGGGAAGGAGTTGGCTTAGTTTCTTATTTACTCATTGGCTTTTGGTATGAGCGAGAATCAGCAGCGATAGGCGGTTTTAAAGCTTTTATTGTTAATCGTATCGGTGATATGGGGTTCTTATTAGCGATTGCCTGTGCTGTTGTGTATTTTGGTTCTGCTGACTATTTGGTAGTATTTTCTCAAGCTTCTGCAAAAGCGTATGATATGGTCAACCTAGTGCCCGGTGTATCCGTTTCTCTTATGACCTTGATGAGTGTTTTATTATTTATTGGCGCTGCTGGTAAATCTGCTCAAGTACCTTTACATGTTTGGTTGCCGGAATCAATGGAAGGCCCAACGCCAATTTCTGCATTAATTCACGCGGCTACCATGGTTACCGCTGGCGTCTTTATGTTATGTCGTATGTCGCCGATATTAGAATATTCAACGACAGCCTTAAGTATCATTTTGGTTATCGGTGCTGTGACGGCGTTATTTATGGGTTTAATTGGTATAGTGCAAAACGACATTAAGCGCGTTATTGCCTATTCTACCTTGTCGCAATTAGGTTATATGATGATGGGTGTTGGTTCAACAGCCTACGCCGCAGGATTATTTCACTTATTCACCCATGCTTGCTTTAAAGCATTATTGTTTCTCGCCGCAGGGTCAGTTATTGTCGGCATGCATCACGAACAGGATATGCGAAAAATGGGCGGCTTATGGAAATATATGCCAATTACCTGGATGACTTTTTTGATTGGTGCTTTAGCGCTAACAGCAATTCCGCCTTTTTCAGGATTTTACTCAAAAGATACCATTATTGAAGCTGTGCATGCTTCGATGATTCCGGGGGCTTCTTTTGCCTATGTTTGTGCGTTAGCCGGCGCATTTGTTACTGCATTATATACGTTTCGTGCATTTTTCCTGACTTTCCATGGTAAATCGCGTGCTGATCTTGCTCATGGGCATGTACAAGAATCACCCTGGACAATAACATTGCCGTTAATTGTTTTAGCCATCCCATCGATCATATTAGGTTTTATTGGTGTTGGTGCTTTTGTTTTTGCAGATCCTAATGTTTTAAGTGATGCTCTATTTTTATTACCTAACAGTGATGTTTTATCCTCATTGCGACCAGATTTTATTGGCGCTGGTCATATGATGTTGATGGCTGTCAAAACATGGTCGTTTTGGATGACGATCTTGGGTGTATTTTCTGCTATTTATTGTTATTGGCTACGACCATCTGCGGCAGATCATGTGCGTCGTTATTTTGGTGTTGTTTATACTGTCTTGGAGTGTAAATACGGTTTTGATACCTTTAATCAAAAATTCTTTGTCGACGGCATAAAAAAACTAGGTCAATGGGCATATCACGTGGTAGACATTCGTTTAATTGATGGCATGTTGATTAATACTTTAGTGCGTTGTTGTTTTGCCTGGTCGCGTTGGGTGCGTGGCTTACAATCTGGATTTGTTGGCCGTTATGCATTTGGTATGGTAGTGGGTTTGTTTGTCTTAATTTTTTTTGTTTTTTTAGTTAGTTAAAAGTGTCATGCCGTTTACAACTAAGGACTCAGTGTTATTTTAATAACTAAGTTTTATGACTGAGATATTGATTGAGCTGAGGCGACATGAGTGATGTTATTTAAAGGTTGAAAGCAATGTTTGAAAATATTCCGTTATTAAGTCTTTTAATTTGGTGGCCAGTATTAGCCGCAATTGTTTTATTGTTAGCTTCCAAGATTGTTCCAGATGCCATTATTAAGAGATGGTCTATACTGGCTTCTTTGGCAGAAATTATTTTTTGCATTCCCTTGTATCAACATTTTGATGTCACAACCTATCACATGCAGTTTCAAGAATCACATGCCTGGATTCCAATGTTTGGTATTAATTATGCTCTCGGAATTGATGGGATTTCATTGGCTCTTATTTTATTAACAGCGTTTACAACATTTGTGGTAGTTGTTGCTAGTTGTAACTTGGTTCAAAAAAATCTTGCGCAATATATGGCGGTTTTTTTATTGGCGCAAGCGATGTTAGTTGGTGTTTTTGCTTCTTTAGATGCCATTTTGTTTTATTTATTTTGGGAAGCGATGCTAATTCCCATGTACTTAGCGATAGGTATCTGGGGTGGTAAACAACGTAGTTATGCAGCAATGAAATTTTTTATTTGCATGTTTATTGGTTCTATATTTATGTTGCTTGCTATTTTATATTTGCACAGTGTTACTCATAGTTTTGAAATTGGAAAATTTTACGACGTTGTACTGCCCAAGCATGTTGAATTATGGTTATTTGCTGCTTTTTTTATCGCGTTTGCAATTAAATTACCAATGTGGCCATTACATACTTGGTTATTAGATATGCATTCAGAATCGCCAGCAGGCGGCTCAGTTGTGTTAGCTAGTCTTATGTTAAAAATTGGTATTTATGGTTTTGTACGTTTTAGTATGCCAATTTTGCCATTGGCCAACAGAATTATGGCGCCAGTGATGATCACTTTAGCCCTGATTGCTATTGTTTATGTTGGCATCATGGCTATTGTGCAGCGGGATATGAAAAAATTAATTGCTTATTCTTCTATTGCGCACATGGGGTTTGCCGTTTTAGGTTGTTTCATGATTTATAGCATTATGCACGTCACTGGTGGCGTTGATGAAGCCTATATGAGTTTCGAAGGCGCTGTGGTGCAAATGATATCTCATGCATGTAATACAGGTGGGTTATTTTTGGCTGTTAGTATGATGCAGTATTGGGTCGGTAGTCGCGATATCAATGATTGGGGTGGTTTAGCGAAAAAAATGCCGATATTTTCAATATTTTTTATGTTGTTTGCTTTATCGAATGTTGGTTTGCCAGGTACCTCTGGCTTTGTTGGTGAGTTAATGATTATTGTTGGCGCATTTCACGCAAATTTCTATGTTGCTTTGCTAGCTTCAACAACATTGGTGATTGCTGCAGCGTATACCTTGTGGATGGTTAAAAAAATATTTTTTGGCCCTATTACGTGTCCAAAAGTTATGGCATTAAAGGATGTCGGTTTATCGGATATTTTCGTATTTATCTTATTATCGGTTGGTATTTTATTTGTTGGATTATATCCGCAATGGTTATTGGGTTTATTGCATGCTTCGGTGGGTCAGTTATTAACTGACAGTTTACTATCTAGTGGTGTTTAAGAAATGATGACAACAATTTTTAATATTTATTTTACTGCCATATTGCCTAGCGCGTTTATATTAGTTCTCGCTTGCTTGGTTTTGTTACTTGCTGTTTTTTCTAAGCGCAAGGCTGATGATTGGGTTTATTACATAACGCAACTTGGTTTGTTAGTGACTATAGCCATGCTTGTTCAGCAGTATCATTATTTTTCTCATGCGGTTGCAATTGCGCATGATCGTTTTAGGATTGACCATTTTTCTATCTTGGGCAGTCTTGCGATTTTATTATTAAGCATGGCTTCTTTATTTTTTTCGCGCCAGGAATTATCACAGCATAAGTTGCCTAGTGGCGAGTATTATTCTTTATGCTTGTTTTCAATTTTGGGCATGTTAGTCATGACCACGGCTTATCATTTTTTGACATTGTATATTGCTATTGAATTAATGTCTTTTCCATTATATGTACTATGCGCTTATTATCGCGGATCGAATAAAGGCGTTGAGGCTTCATTAAAATATTTTGTTACCGGCGCTTTAGCATCTGGTTTTTTATTATATGGTATTTCTTTAGTTTATGGTGTAACACATAGCTTGAGTTTCACCAATGTAGGCATGGCAATAACAAATATAACAGCTCATGACTCTGTTATGTTGTTGATTGGCCTTGCCTTTGTATTGGCAGGTTTTGTGTTTAAATTGGGGTTGGCACCTTTTCATATGTGGTTGCCTGATGTTTATGAGGGTGCTTCATCGAGCGTGGTTACTTTTTTGGCGGCTGCGCCTAAAGTTGCAGCGTTTATTTTATTTCTTCGTTTGCTAGAAAGTGCTTTTGTGCCTGTTGCGGCACAGTGGGGTAACATGCTTGCCTTTATTGCGATTATCTCAATGCTTATTGGTAATCTTGCTGCTCTAACACAGAAAAATTTACGCCGAATGTTAGCTTATTCTTCTATAGCACAAATGGGTTTTATCGTTATGGGCTTAGTGGTAGGCAATATCGTTGGTTTATCTGCTGCATTTTTTTATATGTTAACTTATGCGGTCATATCGCTTGCTGTTTTTGGAATAATTAGTTTGTTGAATGCTGAAAAACTTGAAGATTTGGCAGGCTTGCATCGTAATCATCCTTTTTTAGCTATGATGCTGTTATTGTTCATGTTTTCTATGGCTGGAATTCCACCTTTAGTTGGTTTTATGGCAAAACTGTCTATCCTGCTCGCATTAATTAACGCACATTATATTGCAATGACTATATTTATGGCGCTAATGAGCGTTGTGGGTCTGTATTATTATTTAAATATTGTCAAAGTTATGTATTTTGATGAGTCAACGTCATCATTGTCTCCACGCTTACATCGAATGTCGGTGTTGTTACTTGCTATGTGTGGTTTGTTTGCTCTATTAATCGGTTTGTTTCCAGCGTCTTTGTATAACCAATGTCTTTCTGCCTTAACTTAAGTACTTTGTTTGAGCAGTAAGTAGTTTGTTAGATATAGCAGTCGCTAAATTTTTTTAAAATTTGACAATCTTATAAACTTTGTCTATAAAGATAAGCCGTCATTTTTTGGCATATAATATAAGTAAAAATTAAAATAAAAATAAGAACAATAATGTCAAAAATATATTACCTTGTCATTGAAGATAGCATCGTTAGTGCTGGTTTTAAAAATATCTGGAATCAATATTCTCAGATAAAAAAAACTTATGATACTGCATATGATTATATTTTAGGATTAGATCTCAACAAATATGATCGTTTATATGTAGTTTTAGATCGTGATTTAGGAGATTTGCATAAACGTGATGGCGTCGATTTGTTTTTTTTGATTAAAAATAAATTTAAACATCAATCATTTATTGTGAATTTTAGTAGTGATCCTCTTGGTTTTAATCAAGCGGTGATAGATAGACAATCTGATCATGATGCTAATGCTTGGTGTTTCGATTTTTATGTTACTAATAAAAATGTAATCCATGCTATTGAATGGATTAATAGACATGTTTCAACTAGTTCAAGTGCCACATTAAATACAGCCATTGAATGCATTAGATCTGCTGCGCATAATTCTTCCAAAAAAACTCCTGTTGAGATTGTTCCCTTGGCAACGAAACCCTCTTGCTTTACTCGTTATTTTTGTTGTTTTAGAGCAGCTCATGTGCAGAATGTTAGAAAAGTTTCTCCCGCGTCGATATTATTAAATCATTAACGTTGCTCCAGTGCATGAAGCTTGTATAACAAGTTTTAACTGCCTGATCCAGGTTTAAGTTGCCTATTAATAAATAGACTAGCTTGTTGACTCAGTAAATTAAAGTCTTTCGCATATCCCGTCATTAAAGAGCTGGGGTCATTGGCTTTTATTGGGCTCGTTTGGCGTAATCTTGTTGAGCCTAGTTGCGATATTTCGCCATTGGTTGAACTATATAAAGTAAACTCAATAGATACTACTGCGGTTGGATGCAGTTTATTTTGATAATCACCATAAAGCTCAGCGATGTTTGTCTGTAAAATATACTTCGCAGATGTCAAATTGTTAGCTGTAACCAATGAGCCATTGATTGATGGCGCTAATTGATGTTCAAGATAGTTTGTTGCTTCAGCATTAGGTGATATGAGAAAGCATCGATATGGATCAGTTAAATATTGTGAAGCCGAAATGCGATAGACAAAAAAGTTATTTGCAAATTGTGGCGCAATAGTAGTCGGCATCATGCGAATAATAGGTTGGTGCAATTCAGCGCTTGTTTTAGTGATTGTTGTCACAGGCAAGGAAAATGTTTCTGTTGCAGGCATGCTTTTGTGAGAGGCGCAAGCAGTGACTAGCATAGTTAATAACGCAATTGATTGTGTTTTAAAGTGGGTGCGTATTTTCATTTTGATGGATCCATGGGTTTAGTTGGTTGGCTGAAAATAATTGCCGAAGGATTGTTTTTCAATGTATTGCTCAAAGAAGACAAATTTGTACTTAAGTTGTTGATTTGTTGCATAGTCTCGGTAGTTTCTGTTAATGCTAGATTAATTTTTTCGCTTAAATTTGCAATTTGTGCGGCTTGTAAACTTTTTTCTAGAGATACAGTTAGTTTATCAATATCGTTGATTACTTTAGCAAAATCAATTTTATTGAAATTCGAAATAATATTGCCAATATTGTCAGTAATTTGTGTTAATGTGTTTGGTGTTGATGGAATGTAAATATGCTCAGGCTTCCATGATATAGGTAAGGCGGGAGATTGTTTTGGATTATCGACAAAATTTAGAGAAAGAAATGCATTGCCGACTAAATCCTGTGTCGCAAGGCTGGCGCGTAATCCTTTGGCAACGTAAGTTTTAATCGTTTCGTCAACATGTTCTGCATTCGTGTCTGCATGGTGTAATTGTTGAGTTAGTGAAAATTGCACATAAATATAACGCCGTGCTTCGCTTGAGGTGTTGTTGATTTTATCGCCATAGACATCGCTAACCATATCAATGGCCGTTACCTTGCCAACATTTACGCCACGATATTTAACTGGAGAGCCAATATTTAAACCTTGCACAGATTCATCAAAATATGTTTCGGCTAAAATCGTATGTTGAAATACATGCCCCATGCCTAATAAGATAAGGAACATGAGAGCGAGTGCAACGCTAGCAAGTGTAAATGCGCCGACTTTGAAATAGCTGGTCCGATTATTCATGTTTTAATCCTTTTTTCGTTCAGGTAAAGTAAAAAATTTTTTAACGAAAGGAATGTCGACCTCATGCATAAGATAAGGGATGCTTCCTTGAGCGATAATTCGTTTATCATTTAGAATAATAGCACGCTCCGCAATAGATGTAATCGTCGCTAGTTCATGAGTAATAATTATAAAGCTGATATTAAAGGTATGTGCTAATTCGGCAATTAAATCATCTAAATCATTATGGCTAATTGGATCTAGACCAGCTGATGGCTCGTCTAGAAAAATGATGCCGGCGTCTAGTGCCATCGCTCGCGCAATCGCAGCACGTTTCAACATGCCGCCACTGATATTGGCGGGGTAAAAATTAGCATATTTTTCCAATTGAACCATGCGAAGTTTTAGTAGGGCGCATTCAATTGCCAAGTCATGAGCTAGATTGGTGTGTGCTTTGATAGGTAATAAAACATTTTCCAGCAAAGTTAATGAGCTTAATAGTGCACCGCTTTGAAACATCACACCCATATTTTGATGAATCATTTTTTGGCTGGCATTAGATGCTTGGGTAATATCAATGCCATTAATAAAAATATGACCAGAGGTTGGTTGTTCAAGGCCGATCAGATGACGCATGAGTGTTGTTTTGCCACAGCCTGAGCCACCTAAAATTGTGAACACTTCGCCAGGACGCACTTCAAAATTAAGATCATATAAAACAGGATAGTCGTCATAACCAATGTGCAAGTTTTCTACTTTGATACGAGGGGTTGTCATGACTTAGACCCCTAAATAAAATAATAGAGTGGTGAAAATGCCATCGACAGTGGTAACAATAGCGATACAACTGACCATGGTTTGCGTTGTTGATGCGCCGACTGCAGCAGCGTTACGAGCGCTATTTAGACCGTGAAAACAGCCAATTCCAGCAATCAGAAAACCAAATATCATGGATTTAATAAAACTACTAAAAAAATCCTCTATCGAAACATAAGTGAACATTTGTTTAATAATTACTTGTCGACTAAAGCCTTCGGCAAGCATGACCAGGCCGCAGCCAAGTAGTCCAAATAAATCCATAAATAGTGCGATGAAAGGAGCAACTAGGGCTGTTGCGATTAAGCGTGGGAGCACTAGGTAGGGTATAGGGTCTAATCCCATTACTCGCAAAGCATCAATTTCTTGATTGACTTGCATGGCGCCGATTTCCGCTGCGTATGCAGAGGCAATACGCCCGGTTAAAATAATTGCCATCAATAATGGCCCTAATTCTTTAATTAATGCGACAGAGACAAGATTAGCAACATAAATTTCAGCACCAAAACTGCGTAATAGCCCCGCAGACTGAAAGGCCATGATTAAGCCGAATAAAATGGCAATTAAAAATGCCAATGGCAAGCTATTGGGGCCAATATCCTGTGCATATTCTATAATTTTTTTATAGCGGATATCTTTGGGGTGTTTTATTAATATCCATAAACATAAGATGACTTCGCCTATATATATCAAACATAGTTTAGATGCTTGTAGCCAGCTTGTAACGTTTTCACCAACTTTTTCTATGCCGTGGAATTCGGGTTTTTCTGGGATAATGTCTTGTTTATTTTTTGGGTCAGAGACCATAAGCCACAAGGATTGTAAATGCGTAGACAGTGGTTCTAATGTGCATTCAATTTTTAACTGCGTTTTTTCTATGCATTTTTTTAGCTCTATCAGGCCTGCAGAATCCCAGTGCGAAATATCTTTAGTACAAATACTTAATTTGGTGCTGTTTTTGTTTGCAAGGGCAGTGTGAAAAGCCTGGGCAAGTTGTGGCAAGGAATGCCGAGTTAATTCTCCGTTAAACTGTAAGCAGTGCTGGTTAGGAGATGTTTCAACCAGGCTGAATGTTAATGATTGAGTAGGCGATTCCATACATGTGATCGATTGCTATCTATAAATATAAACAATACATGTATTTGAGGTGGTTTTTCAAGAGGCTTGATGTTGGATACTTCTTGAAATATTTTGCGATTAATTTCTGTTTGTTTTTGTGAATGAGCCTGTATCCCATAATTTATGGCCTGTTCGTTACGATACTAACTGCGAAATCTCTATCCGGCGAATGGGCCAAAGCAAAATAGAATTTCATCAAAGAAGATCAACGGATTCTACTCAGCTTCATCGAATCGATTAGCAATTAGCTGAGTTAAGGCATCCATGGCTTGTTGTTCATCAGTGCCATTGATTTTTAGCAATAATTCGGTATCTTTAGGCGCCGCTAGCATCATAACGCCCATGATACTTTTTGCGTTAACGATTTTTGTGCCGCGACATAGTTCAATTTGGCTATGAAACTTTGAAGCTAACGTAACAAATTTTGATGAAGCGCGGGCGTGCAAGCCCAGTTTGTTAATGATAACGATGGTTTTTTCTATCATAAATGATTGTTCCTTTTAAATTCAATAATGATCCATTCTAAAGCAGAATCGGTTACTTCAGCTACCCATTTATCTAATGAAAAATGCTGGTAATTTGCCGTCTTTATTAACATGGGCAAGCTAATTCCAGTGATAAGAGCGCAATTTTTATATTGAGTGCTTTGCATGATTTTTCGTGCAATGTTGTAAGGTGTTGCGCCTATTAAATCAGTAAGAATGAGGACTTTTTCTTTTGCCTTAGGGATAAGATTTTTTTTTGCTTCTTCAATTTTTTTTTCTGGGATATCTTCAGGGGATATTTCAAATAAGTGTATGTCACTTATGAGTTCTGTAGGCAAAATATCAGACAATGCTTGTAGTAGTGCGCTGCCGGTAGGTGCGTGGGTTATAATAAAAATTGATGCATCACTGTTGCTCATAATTTATTTACCATTGAGTAGGGCGCGTTGCTTGCTGATAAAATCTTCTGCAGCATCATAACCGGCGCAGCGTAGGCGATGCATGCGTACTGCGCTTTCGATTAATACAGACAAATTTCTTCCGGCGGCAACCGGAACAACAACACGCGCAATTTCTTTGCCCAAAATCGTCATGGTGCTGTGCATGCCATATAAGCGATCACTATTTTTAATTTCATCATCGCTCAAATCAGCTAAGTGAGTTACTAATTCCAGAGAAGATTGTTTGCGAATTGCATGCTCGCCAAACATTTCTTTGATATTTAATATTCCCAATCCACGAACTTCTAGAAAATTTTGCAGCACTTCATGGCATTTTCCCGTGACCTCATTGCTTTCAGGGTCTAAATAAAATTCAGTTGAGTCATCGGCAATCAAGCAATGACCGCGACTAATTAGTCCTAGTGCAATTTCGCTTTTGCCGATGCCGCTATTGCCGGTCAAGAAAACACCGACACCAAAAATATCTAAATATACGCCATGTAAAGAAATAGCCGCTTGTGTCATATTTATTCTTCTTCGCCGCCGCAACACCTATGATCGTGCCTGTGTTCCATGTGTTTGGTTTTATGTGATTCAATTTGACGGACTAGTTTATGAGCCATATCGTCAATGGCTTTATACATATTTTCTGCTGTCGCGTGGGCGCTAATTTCTATGCCTTTTAAATGCGCATTAGCTTTAACGGTATGTTCTTGTTTATTGATTGATTCTAAAACCACATGAATTTCGCTGACATGATCTTCATGCTTATCTAATTTTTCCAGTTTTTTTTCTAATAATTCTTCAACGGCATCAGATTTAGCAGCGTTACGCCAAGTATATTTTATATTCATTCTTCATTCTCCTTTTGATAATGATACTGATTAAAAGATGCACCTAAATAGACATTACGTACTTGTTGGTTAGTTAAAATTTCTTGTGATGTTCCTTGATATAATATAGTACCTTCACTCACTATATATCCGCGTTGACAAATATCAAGAGTTTCTCGAACATTATGATCAGTAATAAGAACGCCGATTTTTTTGGCCGCTAATTGATGGATTATGTGCTTAATGTCAACCACTGAGATGGGGTCGATCCCTGCAAAAGGTTCATCTAATAAAATAAATTTTGGTTCTAATGCGACAGCGCGAGCAATTTCAACGCGTCGACGTTCACCGCCCGATAAGCTAATGCCAAGAGAATGTCGAATGTGACCAATATGAAATTCTTCTAGCATGTGTTCTAATTTAGTCTGGCGTTCTGCCGGGCTTAAATCTTGTCTAAGCTCTAAAACCGCCATAATATTTTGTTGTGTTGTTAATTTTCGAAAAATAGATGCTTCTTGGGGTAGATAACCTATGCCAGCGCGTGCGCGCTCATGGATGGCTGAGTTCGTAATATCTTGGTCATTTAGTCGAATGCAGCCAGCATTTGGCGTTACTAAGCCTACAATCATGTAAAATAATGTCGTCTTTCCAGCGCCATTTGGGCCGAGTAGGCCGATAATTTCTCCGCTACGTAATTCAACAGAAATGCCTTTCACAGCATGCTTACGTTTGTAGCTCTTTTGCAGATTTTCTGCGCGTAAAATATCAACAGTCATCTTAATGCTTTGTTCCTGGGTATATAATAATAGACGAACGCTGGTTCGCTTGTTTTTGAGTGACTACTTTTTGTTCCTCGGTAAAATATTCAAATTCAGGTCCATTAAACTGATTACTGCCATCTGTCGCATGCGCATTACCATCGAATATAGCGCGTTTTTCAGGGGCAATGTAAGTTATTATATCGCTTGTTGCATGAAAGGGGGAGTCTTTTGGTGTTGGAATGGTTTCATATTGTGCCTGAGCTGTCTTGCTGCCGTAGGCGATTAATTTGATTAATTGCTGGTTTTTATCAGTATAAACGATAACTTTATTTCCGCTTAGTACGGTGCTGCCTTGTGTAACCTGAACATTCCCCTCTAATATGGATATATTTTGAGCATAATTAATATTTACTTTATCAGCGATAATATTGATCGGTTGTTTTTTATCCTCAGGAAGGGCTATGGAGGCCGTATTTACAAGAAATGTTAATAAAAACGTTAATATGGCTTGTTTGAGCTTCATTGAAAGATGCGTTTTTTATATAATATCTGCTATTGTACATGACTTGTTTTATCCTTGATATATGCATGATAATGTATGTAAATTTTAAGTACTCTTATAGGTTTACAGCAAGCGTAAAAAAACATATCCTTACGCCTAGCAAATATAGTCTGCAAGAGCATGACCGCAGTAAAATAGAAATCCTAGAATTAATTTAAAAGTTTGACATTTATTACAAGGCTGAGAAAATTATGACCATTACAAATATTAAAGTCCCTGCATTACCAGAATCAATTGCTGACGCTACCGTCGCGGCTTGGCATAAAAAACCAGGGGATTTTGTCAAGCGTGATGAAAATATTGTTGATCTTGAAACTGATAAAGTGGTTTTGGAAGTGCCGGCCCTGGAAGATGGGATTTTAACAGAAATATTAAAGCCTACAGGGTCAACAGTGTTGGCAAATGAAATTTTAGCTACGTTTGAAGCCGGAAAAAGTTCAGATGCGGCTGCGGGCAATGCGAGTGTTGCTGAACAACAAAGTAAACCATCTGCTGCTGCGCCTGTTGAGCAGCAAGCTAAGTCATCTCTGGCTGTCGGCGCGTCTGACCCTGTGCCAGAAATTAATAGCGAAGAGCATTTTACTCCAGCAGAGCGTCGTTCACTTCGTGCAGGCCACGCAGTGGCTGCCAGATCTAGCGCGCGACCAGCGGCATCACGTACAGATAATCGCGTACCGATGACGCGTTTACGCCAGCGAATCGCTGAGCGTTTATTGGAAGCAAAAAATAATACGGCAATGTTAACTACTTTCAATGAGGTTAATTTGCAAGCGGTTATTGATTTGCGCTCAAAATATAAAGATCAGTTTGAGAAAAAACATGGCGCGCGTTTAGGGTTTATGTCTTTCTTTACCTTGGCTTGTGTTGAAGCGCTGAAAAAGTTCCCAGCAATCAATGCATCGATAGATGGTAATGATATTGTTTATCATAATTATTTTGATATTGGCATGGCCATTTCTACAGAAAAAGGTTTGGTTGTGCCTATTGTGCGTGATGCGGATCAATTATCTATGGCGGATATTGAATTGAAGATCGTGGATTTTGCAAAACGTGCGCGTGATGGAAAATTATCATTAGAAGAAATGACTGGCGGTACTTTTTCAATTACTAACGGTGGTGTGTTTGGTTCTATGTTGTCAACTCCGATTGTCAATCCGCCGCAAAGCGCAATTTTAGGCATGCATACGATTCAGCAACGTCCAGTGGCTGAAAATGGCCAGGTTGTCATTCGTCCTATGATGTATTTAGCTTTATCGTATGATCACCGAATTGTTGATGGTAAGGAAGCGATTTCCTTCTTAGTTGCCATCAAAGAATTCCTAGAAAATCCAGGAAAAACATTACTAGCGATCTAATCTTTTCTCGATGGTGTGCATCATCCCGTTTATAGACAACGGGATGATCAATTGTCGCAAGAGGGTTAAGAAATAAAATTCTTGAGTCTACGCATTGCATCGTTTAAGACTTCCATGCTCGATGCAAACGAAAAGCGAATACATCCCGGCGCGCCAAACGGCGTCCCTGGTGTAATAACAATGCCAGTTTTTTCAATTAACAATTCAGCGAATTCCAAATCATTATTTAAACCCATGCGGTGAATGACTTCGCTGACATCGGGTAATGTATAAAATGTTCCTTCGCTTGGTAAAATTTTAACGCCTGGCATGCGACTCATTTCATGAAATAAAAAATCGTGACGCTCATGAAACGCTTGTACCATGGGCAAAATATAGCGCGTCATTTCAGGTGTAAGCGCGGCGGCGGAAGCCGCTTGTGAAATCGAGCAGGGGCAAGAAGTGGATTGACTTTGAATGGTTGTCATCGCTTCGATAATCTTTTTGTTACCTGCAGTATAACCAATGCGCCAGCCAGTCATTGCATATACCTTTGATAAGCTATTCATCACCAGTGTGCGATCTTTTAATTCGGGAACAGCCATAACGATATTGGAAAATGTGTTATTGCCCCACATGATGTGTTCATAAATTTCATCACTTAAAATCATGACGTGGGGGTATTTGAGTAATACTTTGCCTAAAGCTTGAAATTCTTCTTGCGAATAAATTTTTCCGGATGGATTTGATGGGCTATTAAAAAAAACTAATTTGGTTTTTTTTGTAATGGCTTTATCCAATTGTTCAGGAGTGATTTTAAAATGTGTGTCAATATTCGTTGGTAACATTACTGGGACGCCATCGACTAATTTCACCATATCAGGATAAGAAACCCAGTAGGGCGCGGGAATAATCACTTCATCACCTGGGTTGATTAAGGCGAGCAAAGCATTGTAAATAGAATGTTTTGCACCATTAGAAACGATAATCTCATTTAATGCATAAGATAAACCATTTTCTCGTTTCAATTTTTCCGCAATCGCGGTGCGTAACTCTACCGTGCCTTCTACCAGTGTATACTTGGTTTTGCCAGCTTTCATCGCGGCAATCGCTGCTGCTTTGATTGGTTCGGGAGTATCAAAATCCGGCTCACCTAAATTCAAGGCAATAATATCTTTGCCTTGCGCCTTTAAAGCTGCTGCTTTAGCAGCAACGGCAAGCGTGGCAGAAGGTTCAATACTGGTGGCGCGGGTGGATAATAAGTGGTTCATAATAGTTTCTTTAGACATAGGATTATGACATATTTCATCATAAAATTAGATTATTTGGTAGTAATAATGCCTACAATTAGCGTGTTTTATGGTATAGTAGTTTATATGTTGTAGAGTGAAAATATGATCGATAGTTTGTTTAAGTTGACTTCTCCATTTCAACCCGCCGGCGATCAGCCCACGGCGATTCGCGCTTTATCGCAAGGTTTACATGACGGCTTAATGTATCAAACGCTGTTAGGCGTAACAGGTTCGGGTAAAACATTTTCTATCGCTCATGTGATTCAAGAAGTGCAGCGCCCAACAATCATTATGGCGCCAAATAAAACGCTAGCCGCGCAATTATATGGTGAATTCAAAGCATTTTTCCCACATAATGCCGTCGAATATTTTGTTTCCTATTATGATTACTACCAGCCAGAAGCCTATGTGCCAGCATCTGATACCTTTATTGAAAAAGATGCTTCAATTAATGAGCACATCGAGCAAATGCGTTTATCAGCGACCAAAGCCTTAATGGAGCGCAAAGATGTCATCGTTGTCGCCACCGTTTCGGCAATTTATGGTTTGGGTGACCCGAAATCCTATTTAAAAATGGTTTTGCATCTTGATCGTGATGAGAAGATGGATATCACCAAATTGTTACGACGTTTGGCCGAATTGCAATATTCTCGTAATGATACAGATTTTCGACGCGCAACATTTCGAGTTCGTGGTGATGTTGTCGATATATTTCCAGCAGAATCGGATAAGGCCGCGGTACGTGTCAGTTTATTCGATGATGTCATTGAGTCACTCGCTCTATTTGATCCACTCACTGGTGAAATTTTACAAAAATTACCACGAATTACCATATTTCCGAAATCACATTACGTTACGCCGCGTCAAACAGTGTTAGATACGATTGAGCAAATCAAAGCAGATTTAAAAATTCGTTTGGAACAATTACGCAATCTAAATAAACTTGTCGAAGCGCAACGTTTAGAAGAGCGTACGCGTTTTGATATCGAAATGATGGTGGAGGTCGGATATTGTTCTGGTATTGAAAATTATTCGCGATATCTTTCAGGTCGCGAGCCAGGAGAAGCGCCGCCAACACTGATTGACTATTTGCCTAATAATGCATTAATGGTGATTGATGAGTCGCATGTCACCATCCCTCAAATCGGCGGCATGTATAAAGGCGATCGTTCACGTAAAGAAACATTAGTCGAATTTGGATTTCGTTTACCTTCAGCATTAGATAATCGTCCCTTGCGTTTTGATGAATTTGAAAAACTCATGCCGCAAACTATTTTTGTATCGGCAACGCCGGCCAATTATGAAGCCGAGCATGCCTCACAAATTGCTGAACAAATTGTTCGACCGACAGGATTAATCGATCCTGAAGTGGAAGTTCGCCCTGTGGCAACGCAAGTGGATGATGTTTTATCGGAAATTAATTTACGTGTTCAAATGGGAGATCGTGTTTTAGTAACAACATTAACTAAACGGCTAGCTGAAGATTTAACAGAATATCTTGCTGATCACGGCGTCAAAGTGCGTTATTTGCATTCTGATATTGATACAGTTGAGCGCGTAGAAATTATTCGCGATTTGCGTTTAGGATTATTTGATGTTCTGGTTGGTATTAATCTTTTACGCGAAGGTTTAGATATGCCAGAGGTTTCGCTAGTCGCGATTTTAGATGCAGATAAAGAAGGATTTTTGCGCTCTGAAAGATCGCTTATTCAAACAATAGGTCGTGCAGCGAGACATGTTCGTGGTAAAGCCATTTTATATGCTGATAAAATAACAGGATCGATGCGACGTGCGATGGACGAAACAGAACGTCGTCGTGAAAAACAGATTGCTTATAATCAAAAAAATAATATCACGCCGAAAAGCGTTGAAAAAGCGATTCATGATGTTATGGATGGTGTGCAAAGTAAAAAGGCTGCATCATCTAATCCAAGAAACATGGCAGCGCAAACTGTTGCAGAGTATGACGTTGCCCTGACTCCACAAGCACTGAAGAAAAAAATTGCTGAATTAGAAGCGCTGATGTATAAACATGCTAAGAATTTAGAATTTGAAGAAGCTGCAAAGGTTCGAGATCAGTTGCAACGCTTGTATCAGAAAAATTATGGGGCTTAATTATGTCTATTTGGTTTCAACATTTTACATTAGAAGACATTCAAGATCGCAATCACGCCACTTTAGTGAGCCATGTCGATATTGAATTCACCGAAATAGGTGATGATTATCTTAAAGCAACAATGCCTGTTTCAGAAAAAACTCAGCAATATATGGGGATTTTACACGGTGGCGCTTCTTGCGTTTTGGCAGAAACAATTGGCAGTGTGGCAGCGAATTGTGTCATTGATCATTCCAAGTATCGTGCAGTGGGACAGGAGATTAGTGCCAGCCACTTGCGCCCCGTTCCAAACGGTCAAATAGTTACAGGGCTCGCAAAGCCTTTGCATCTGGGTAAACGCTCGCATGTCTGGGAAATTAAAATATATAATCCAGCGGGAAAAATGACATGTATTTCGCGGTTAACCATGGCTGTTATTGATGCTTAACATTTATTAAATTAAGCCGTTGCTTGTGGTGCTTTTAATATAGCTGTGAATCGTCTCCCACACATATCCATGTTCAGCTGAATTGTTGAACTACATTTATCAGTCGAAAGAATAAAAATACTACTGCGACAACAGCATTTGAAACACTAGCAGCAAAGGCGCAAGTAACAAGCTTCAGTCTGTTTGTAGTATCGAAAATGGTGCTTGGTTGCACGCTGGGTAGCTGATTAACCCCTTGATTGTTCGTAACGAAAAACCAGTATCCGTAAAATTTTCAACAAAAGCTGCATATTTTATTGACAGCAAAAACCATTTCAATTACAAATAGACTAATTTTAAACCCAATCCCCTAAAAACGCTCCCATATTCATTTCAATTAATAAGGAATATCTATATGTTTAATCAATCGCAGTTACCTATCGATGCTGATGACATGCCAGTAGTGTTTGATCATTTTTTGAGCTTTCGCCGAGTAGTGAAATCAGCTAACTTTGATCCGCAATGGCTAATGCAGTATCCAAGCGATTTCGTGTTGTGTTTAGCCGAGGACAGCAAGCAATTAACCCTCTATTGGCGTGAACAGCAAGGTATTCAGCAAGAAATTCATTTATTAAGGCGCCTCTCTAACGATATTCAACGGTTTGTACTCGATAAAAAGGTACTGCAATCAGAAGATGATCAGCTTCTGAGAAGCCTAATGCATTGTCGTCGTGTGCAATCGGATCTGGTTTATCATTCCAATGCAAGGCTTTTTTTAGAGACGCTGCTGGCTGATTTTCGCGGGGAATTAAATTATTTGCGTGGCCATGCGCATAGCCGGTCCGGGGCGCGTGAAACGCTCCTGGGGACGCAAGCTAATGAGATTTATCGAAATTTACGTCACACACATTCATATGATGAGATTCCTGAGCCTAATGATTTGCTAGTTCAAGAGTCCGCCACACACAATCATTTTCTCATAGAGGACATGCGTAAGGCGGGGATGCTTTTTCTACAAATTTTGTCTGAACAAGAGTATGCCTGGGACCAGCTGAATGAAGATGAAGTTGAACAGCTGGCTGTCAGTGGGGTGGATCGGGTTTTGGAGTATATGACCTGCCCCAATACGATGGGTTATCTTCCCTCCTGGTCGCCTATCCATTATCTCCTTGGTTTGATCGAAGGGGATGGTCGACGTTGGGCATTTAGTTTATTAACCACGAGCATTATTTCTTCTCATGTACAAAATTCCCCTAGCATTGAAGCGTTTTATGCATTGGATCCAAAGGTCATTATGGATGCTTGGAGGCGGTATGCTGCTCAAGAAGAAATAGGGGTAGAACCGCTGGAGTATTTCTACGATCAGTTATACGATGAAGTCAGTGAATACAGTAGTGAGCAACATAGGATTGTAGATGCTGGGATAAAAGCATTGTCGGTAGCCTTGTTGCAGGCACGTTGTGAGGGCATGGAACAAAATAATCCGCTTTTGGCTAATTTAAAATTAGGTGTACACCGCATGCGGTATCGTGAGGTTGAATTTCCTAGCGACTTATTCGATCCGAAGCTCAGTTTACAAACGATGGTTTTACCGTATCCCCCTCTCATGCCGATGGTTGTGAATACTCAAGGAGCATCTCTTGCCTTAAATCAGTTTATGCAAACGCAGATACGTGGGCAAGTCGCGCCAGCAAACGGTTTTGCTTCATTTATCACTGCTTTTTTTCTTCCCATGACGCAATACGGTTTGTTACGGGTTGGCCAGGGGTATGAGAAAGAGGCTGAGCAATTAGTGTGGTCAGCGTTACAGAACTCACGAAGCAACGAATTCCAATATTATACACCCTTCGTGATTCGTGTATCTGAGTTAGTCTCCCTAAAGCTAGATTATACCCAACCTTTCTTGCCGCAATATTTTCAACAAGCGTTAGGTTACACCGCTCGGGGGGTGCAACACTTAAAAACTCATTACCGTTTTTTCTTTTTGTTGGTTGGTTTAGACAGTCGGGTGGAATTAGCCGCCAATGAGGCGCCTTTGTTTAGGGGGCTGTTAGATCGTTTGTATGCTGGCGAAGAAACCAGTGATTGGCCAGCCTGTAAAGTTCTTTTTTTTGCTAGCCCTCAGTATCAACCAGCCCCACGTCGACGCAGCACCGCTATTGTTGAAGCGACACTTTCCCTTACCGTGCCGTCTACGCAGGTAGCACAGGTTGTTGCTCAAGGACCTATTCATGAGTCAATCAACTGGGTGTACGCGAATCTCGAGCGATTGAGTCCGATGATGCAAGCTTTTGACATGACTGCGCAAGATACCTTTGTCCCCCCTGCGGCGACGCATGCTAAATTATCCATCGTATTAATGAATGTTGTCCTAATGTTGCGGCCTTATTTAGAGAATATTTCCCAGGATGATTGGCCGAATAATCGCCATGCCTTATTTGCCTTTGCTTTTCGGCAAGTATTAGGAGAAAACTACCGCACCTTCTATCCTCGTTTACAGCAATTAGCGTTAACGCTTTTTCAACGTAAACAGATGGCGTTGGAAGAAGCAGCCGCCACTACTGAAAAACTTGACGCTTGGCCGATTATTTCAGTAGAAGAGATTTATCGTCATGATCAGGTTTTTTATCGCTATACCTTTAATGAAGCCAGTGCGCGTGATTATTTGATTGCCGAAGCGCTGTGGCAGCAACGCTATGCGGCTTCGCATAACCCCGAGACATTGTTGTGGAATCAAGCAATTCTCGCCAACGAATATCCCTGGGTATTGTATTTTGTGGTGGAGAAACTACGCCACAGCGATTCGCGGTTACTCGAAGCGACGTTTTTATATCGACGCTGGGTGGCGAATGGCTCTTTGTTGCAATGGGAATCAGCGTTTCATAATGTTAAGCATCTTTTAGACCATAGTAGATTTGCTCCAGAAGAAAAATCACGTTTTCAGCAAGCACCCCAGTACCCATTATTAGGGCAACTAGCTCCTGCGGAAGACGAAGCGCAGCAAGTAGCATTAATTGTCCGAAATCTACCCGGGTCAATTCGTTCACAGCTGGCGGGCAATTCTGCGTTTTTACAGGCTACAACAGCAGAAGTAGTCGCGAAAATCCATCTCTGCGAGCAGTTTTTAGTGGTACGAGCCCATCGTTATTTACGTTATGCGCAAAAATTCTCGCGTGGTCAAGGGATTTTTTATGCGCCATTTTTAGCCCCATATGGGCATAGCGGGGGAATTACTGCCGCTTCGCCGAGATACCATGATGACGCACGACTATTGCAGCAAGAGCGTCACTTCATTGCAGTCAATTCGGTGGATCAACGCCTGGGAAGCAAATTACTTGATTCCGTCTACGCTGCGATAGAGACGGCAAGCCCAGACAGCGTGGATTACATTTACCTCATGCTGCCGCAGCAGGTGGGCTTGGAGCAGCGCAAGCTAGGTGTTGTTCAATCGCGCTTAAGCGACGTCATTGCTTTATTGTCGGCAGAAAGGGATTATGTGGAGGAATTACGAACCGTTAAGTGGATACAGCATAATGCAGATAAAGCACGAGCTCGTGCGGATGCCTTAAAACGATGGCAAGCTCATCAGCGTGATCGCCAGCCCATTTGGCTAGACAATAAAATAGCCGAGTATACGGCGGAATGTTGGCGTTTAGGACGTTGGTTCACGCTTGAAGGGGTAGAGGTAGAAGCTAATTTGTTCACGGTCACGGCGCGGGTTGGGCACTATAAAAACTGCTTACGTAATAAACTGCAGCAATTTAATGTCTCAGTCCCGGCTGTTATCAATGATCAGACCCGTAATAATCATTGTCTCGATGAAGTGCTGATAGAGGTCTTAAATGAGATTGACAACGCCCTTATTTTACATAGGCAAAAGATAGCAGAGCTTGCCGAGAACAAAAATCCGAATATTCAGCAGGAGATAGCCGGGCGTTATCTAGTGTTACTCAAAACGGTATTGGGTACAGCTCACTCATTACCGTCCATGGTAGAGCTACAACAATTGCTGAAAGCAGGCGGTATCGACGGCTTAATTGCGGAGTTCAATCATCGCTTTCGCCCGATACAAGTGACCGACCTAGGTGACCACTTCTTAGCCCAAGTATCACAACAACTCACTCACGACATCGATCAGTGGTTTAGGGAAGAAAACGGAGCGGCGCCGTTTGCTGGCTGGGCAGATATTCAACAGCAATGGCGTAATACTCACAAAGACGTTAAACAATACATCATCTGGAGTATTCGTACGGGACAGGATGAGATGCTAAATGACTGTTTGCGTCAGAGTTTTAAGCGGGTGATTAATGGGGCAGGGGATGATTTTTACCTAATGTTCGTGAATACTGCCTATGAAATCAGAGCTAGGGTCATTACGCGCTGTATTGAGCAATGGGTACTGACGCAATCCTTAACCGCACTCACGGTTTGGGAAGCCTTATCGATAGCAGAAAAAGGCAAGATCTTCCAAGTCTTTGACGGGTACTGCCGAGAAACTGGCACGACGTCGATTGATCCCTTATTGGTCATCTTTGACCAATATCCTGGTTTGCTATTATCACCTTCGACTGATTATCTCGGCCGTTATCTACGCTTTGGATTGTCTGTCGATGCAGCTTCAGTCAATAAAAATCCGTTGTTATTGGCAGCCTTAGAAAAATTGGTCCAGCTTAAGGCCGTCGTGCCGACCCAGGCGTTCTTGATTACTTACAAAATCATTAAATATTTGATTAATCTAGGTGCAGCGGTTAGCATTTCGAGCACCCTAGCAAGGGATCAAGATTCGCTCGCTAATTATGTCAATACGCAATATCAAAATAATCAAAATAATGCCTATTGGCACAAGATTAAATTAGTGGTGCAGATGATCTCTCGATGGGAAACCGATCCCACAGCGGAAAGCAGGTACCATGTTATCTTACAAAAAATGGGAAATTTAGTGGTGCGCTATGAACAACAGTTTTTTGCTGACAACTGGGTGACACAGATCGGTCGTTGGTTACGTTCGGCCACGATACAGCAGGATCGTGAACAAAGTATTCCACGCTACTTAAAATGCATAGAAACCTTGCGGCATGACCTGTTCGATATACGAGAAGGATTAGAGGCCATCAAAAATATTGCCTATAACAGTCCGCAACGGATGGGTATGGGACGCTTGCATGGGGGTATATTAAAACTTGCTGAGGAGTGCCTAAAATTATTGCCATCGCAAGCTGAATTAATTGCCGTTACTAGAGGAAATGCGACTTCACATGGTGTATCATTCGACGCAGAGCAGCCTCGGCTCGTTGGTCAGGAACAGACACTTGCTGCTGAGAATCATCCACCGTCTCCAATAGGGCAAGGAGCAGTGACTGCAATGCCTGTCGGTCCAGAAGGACAAGAGGCGGCAGAGCAACGTATTGCAGTAGCAGAGCAACGCATCTTAAGCTTAGCGGCAGAAAAAGTGGAAGCAGATCAACGCATCTTAAGCTTAACGGCAGAAAGAGAGGCGGCAGAGCAACGCTTAGCGGCAGAAAAAGAGGCGGCAGATCAAGCGCGCCTGGCGGCAGAGCAA
>JAGKWX010000006.1 GCA_021151585.1 Alphaproteobacteria bacterium
CTCAGCAGAACAAGCCTTTTTTGCCTCAGTAATAATACGTTGTTCTTGCGGATTATCGCCATTATAGTCTGCATACATTTTACCAGCAAGCTTCGCTAAGCCGGATAATAGCTTCAAGCCATCAGGAAACGAATGATGACTCTCTTTCATTTCAATGAAAAGGTAAAAACCGACAAAGATTAGATAATCTAAACCGAATTGCTGGCTTGACAAATCAGCATATATATTGCAATTAGCATGTTCTTCAGCATATTCGACACAAGCCCAAATAAATTTATAAAAACACTGATCAAATACTCTGCGTTGCTCCTCATCGAGAAGCGTTTTTTTATCCTCACTTGGTTGACTCGGATTTTGATAACCCCGCCTGTAATTCGCCAGTTTTTTCAAAAAGGCTAATAAATCTTTATCAACAATCTTCTCATCTTGAGACTCAACAACATCACCTGAGGTTAATGTATATTCATAGGTATCTTTATAGATCATAATATCCTGAACACAGGCGAAACTGGCATTATTTATAAATAAAGAAAATCTATGTCGCCAGCGATCTTGAATATGTACATTTTTCACAGCTGTTCTCGCTGCATTGATCACATCTACTGATATATTCGATGTATCAACTACAAGCTTAACTGCTGCCGGTAAATTGACTAGCGAATCATTGTCCTCTGAGGTGAGAAAATATGTGACGATCGCATGAATGGCTGCAGAAACATCAGCCATATAGGC
The DNA here is from genome assembly GCA_021151585.1 of Alphaproteobacteria bacterium. GTDB lineage: Bacteria > Pseudomonadota > Gammaproteobacteria > JAGOUN01 > JAGOUN01 > JAGOUN01. The sequence goes on from JAGKWX010000006.1 coordinate 733, forward strand.
TTCATTACTAAAAACAGGATTCGCATTTGCAACAGCAACTGGCATATCAAAAAAAACATATGATCCACCTTCTCTAGGAATATGAACACGCTCAAACAAACCAACATCCTTCATGAACCAATTTAAAACCGTAGCGACTTTAAACACCGCCGCCCCAACAGGACCGCGCTTATACTTATTGTCAAAAGAAAAATCAGAAGCAATATAATGCCCCCGTGTCCCGCCTTTGATATTAGTCAATAATAACAATAATCGCGATAACAGCGAGTAATCAATCCGCATAATAATACCATCAGGCACGCCATGCTTAATATAAAATTCTGTTCTAGCGTTTTCTTGCTTGCACCAGACTTCTTCACTGAGTCTGCCTCGCGGGAAGCCAAACATTCCTTGTCGAATAAAATTTACCAGCTCGCTTTGAAAAAAATCTAAACATTCTTGATCATCAACAAATGCAGGCATTGCATTGCTTGCCAAAATAGCTTTAAAAAAATAAACAATAATATTATTAAAAGCCATGTTCACGCTTTGAATATCTGTTTTATCATATTGTATGTCATAATAAGCAGCTAGTTCGCTAGCTTTTATAAGCTTTAATATATTACTCATATCAATGATTCGTCGCGCAACTTGATTGTCGTAATATTTCTTGACTAGCTTAACACCTAGCAGCTCTGATATTGCAAGAGGTGAATCTGTAGTTATGTTATTAGCTATAGCAAGCGCTTGTTGTTGTTCCGCTTTAATCATGAGATTATTCAAAGCATCAAGAGCATCCTCATCCATCCATTCCAACTTGTTCTTCAAAGAAATAAGATATTTAATGTCTTGTTTAAAAAAAAGATATTGAGAATTCACTAATGACTTAAAAAAATCTTCAAAAAAACATTTTTCTGCCGCCTGAAAATATATTAAATCATCACTATAGTGGGATAAAAAATATAATACCTCACCAATAAATTTCTTTTCATACTGAGAATAACCGAAAATTAGGATTTTAATAACACAAGCGATATACACAGGATTGCGTGTTAGCTTCTCGCCATTTTTTTCAGAACAAAGATAAGTCTTGTACAAGTTTAGTATTCTCTGCGCATTATAACCCTTACTTAAGGCTTGCCAGGCCTGAGAGTAATTGGGAAAATGCTCGTCATATAACGCGTCGGCGATAGCAATAAAATCCTTCGCTAAATCTCTTTTATGAATAGGATGATGCTCATGCGTCAGATAGGCATAAATAAAAAATTTAAGATTCTTATCCTTTATCGCATTTTCAAAAGATGACTGAAACGCGTCTAAATTTGGATTCAAAACAAGTGTTCGCTTTGGCAATTCTTCTTTAATAAAAACATAGTGATTATTTTCACATGCTATTTTATCGGCAACCTGAGATAGAACAACATTAGCACGCACTTGCAAAGCTATTAATTCTGAATATTTTGAATGATGCGAATCCACCGAGCTAACATAATTGTTTGACACAAGCAAATGGTGCAGATAAAGCGCGACGGCATATCCAATCTTATAACGCAAAGATAAATCGTCAGGCAAATTGTCAATCAATAATTCTGCCGATGAAATAATAAAATTATAATATTTTAACCTCAGGTCAAACGCTCGAAGCAATGACCTTCGCCATATTGCATGAGCACTCGATTTATCATCTCTAGCATCTTCTACAAATTCTTCATGTGTTCTTATAAGAACATGGTTACGCTGATATTCTCGGTAATCTTGATATGCTTTTTTCACGAAATTATCTGCATCAAGTGATGTGATATCTGATAGAAAAGCAAAGTTTAATAATGTATGAATAAATTTCGCTACAAACGATTTTTCTTGTTTAGCCAGTACTAGATTCCATGTCATCAGCCCTTCTAGATCATTAGCTTTCAATAAGTTAGATGTATTAAACGTTACAAAATGCCATGTTGAACTAGGAAAGTACTTCTCTATAACCAGGCCTAAATCATAGGTAAATTTTTCATTATCGACAAGCTTAATCAACTGATCTATGGTAGAGACTAACTCTTGATTAAGAGTTTGTAATATTTTTTTCTCAGGATTTTCATCCGACGCTGTATTAAGAACGCTAAACCATTTAAATGCTTTGATCTCTCGCTGCCTCTGAAAACTCTGACTTGCTTCATACAAATATTGCTGCTTTTCTTGTGGAATATATCTCTCTTGCATTTCAGCACTTGATAAAGAAAACAACCATTCAGTGGAAAAATTTTTTTTGGATATTAGCAGTGAAAACTCATGTTGAGATAACTTATCAATACACAGAACACAAAAAACTCGTATCAATATTGCAAAATTGGAAAAATGATGGCCAAATTTACTTAATATATCGACGTAATCTATTAGCTCTTTTCCTGACTTTGCTTCTACTGCTCTGATGATATTTTTGATAATAAGAACTTCTTGACACCGCTCCAGTTGTTCTCGATCTGTCCGATACTTCAATTTCAGTTGTTCACTAGTAATAGTGTCATATACCATACGGCATCGAAACAAGGAAACTTGCTTATGGTATAAATCTTTCTCTGTTATAAAGTCTTTCGCTGCGTCTACAAATGTCTCAGCGAAACATGATAATTGACCGCCCTGTGTTGGAATATCTAATATGTCACGAATAGATAAATCTACCTGAACAGGAATGCTCTCAGCGCTTCCGAATGGAAGTGTTAAGCGAACGGAAAATCTATTATCATCATATTTAGTACTTAAGTAGATATCTGTTAACGTCTTAGGCGGGACTGTTTGTTCATTTGTCAGCCACGAAATAACCGATTCTAGTTTTTGTAACTTGGCTTGTGTTTTAAGATCTGTGTTAAGATTATGCCTCTCAATATAGTCATATAGCGCGCCAGCCAAATTTCGCATGAATGCTTGAACCATTTTTTGCGATTCAGACAAAGATGAAACCTCTTCTTTGTCTGAAATCATCCCACCATAAGGAGCTAGTTGCGATGACAGATCACACCATTTTGTGTCATGATTCAGTGTATCAAGAAAATTTTCCAATCGCATACAATGCGCATACCCTAACCAAACAAGATCAACTCCTCTGCGCAAAATATCATCAGCCTTGCCTTCGGGATTAATTGCAGTCCCATCACTCAATGGGTTATAACCGCCATATCTATTAGTTAGCATCAACCTTCTCCTGCATTCAAACCGCCCAAGCCTCTCTGGGTTTTATTATACTTTTGCTGTAATGCTAAAAATAAACAAGCAATATAACAAGACTAAAACAAACGAAACAACGCAATAATAAACTTGAGAATAGCATTAAATAGGAGTTATGCATTAAATTAGCGTTATGAATCAAACAAATTAAATGCTAAAATACTTTATTCTTAATTATTACCCATTTTATTTTTCATGATACGAACCGCATTACCTCAATATGCCCCGCTAGCCGAATTTTTACTTGACTCTGGTGCATATCTCGATGCCTGTGAACTGCATGGCCTGCTCTGCGGCTTCATCAGCGGCGGCTTAACTGCGCCGAATATGGCTTGGCTGGCTTTATTATTATCCAGCGCGCAAGAAAATCGTCGAGTAGAGCTAGATGCTTGCGTACGGGCTTTGTTTGATGTCAGTTTTCAACAACTTAGCAGCTTTGGCTTTGATTTTGAGATTTTATTGCCCACACCCGAACCTGATCAAGATTTATTGCTGATTAGCTCATTATCAAAATGGAGCGAACATTTTTTGCTGGGATTAGGCATTGCCGAGACATTAGCACACAAGAGCAAAGCTCAAAAGATGGACAAAAAAGGCATTAAAGAAGCCAAAGAAGATATCCAACGAGTCTCTCGCATTTACAATCAAATCTTACAATGCAACGAAGCGTTTGATGAAGAAGCCTTTACCGCTTTGCTTGAGCACGTCAGAATCGCTACTATGCTTATTTTTACAGAATTAAATAGCCATATTCGCCCAACACAGCATTAAGGAATAACGCATATGTTAACTATTTCACAACAAGAATTCGGACAACGTCGCCAACAATTATTGGAAAAACTGCCCAAAGATGGTATTGCACTGATTCCATCGGCGAAAGAAATTTTGCGCAATGGTTTTGATAACACGTTTCAATTTCGTCAAAACAGCGATTTTTGGTATTTAACCGGATATAACGAAGCCAACGCCGTCCTGGTACTTGCACCCGGGCGGGCTGAAGGCGAGGTGATATTATTTAACCTTCCAAATGACCCCAAAGCTGAAATTTGGAATGGACGTCGCTCAGGACAAGTCGGTGCTTGTCGCGATTTTGGCATGCAACAAGCCTTTATAATTGATGACTTCGATAATAAGTTGCCGGAACTTTTTAAAGATAGAAACAGCGTTTATTATCCTATGGGGCGCAATGCTGATTTTGATCGCCAAATAATGGAAGCCATGAATCGTGCACGCGCTGGCGTACGCCGCGGAGCAACAGCGCCAAGCGTTTTTTCTAATCTAGACTCTCTGCTACACAGCATGCGTGTCATCAAAAGCGAAGCAGAAATTGCAATTATGCAACACGTTAATGATATTTCCAGCGAAGCACATCGCCTCGCTATGCGCGCCTGCACAACAAGTCGCTATGAATATGAACTAGAAGGGATAATACGCGGACATTGCTATCAACATGGTTGCCGCGATATGGCTTATGGTCCGATTGTTGGAGCCGGAGAAAATGCCTGTATCTTGCATTACGTCACTAACACAGCGCCAATTAAAAAGAATGATCTGGTATTAATTGATGCCGGTGGTGAATATCAAAATTACTCCTCTGATATTACCCGCACATTTCCTGCCAATGGACAATTTCAAGGCGAACAAAAAGTAATTTACGAAATCGTCTTAAACACGCAAGTGAAAATGATAGAAATGATCAAGCCAGGGTTAAATTGGGATGCGCTGCAACAATCATGCAGACGTTTGTTAACTGAAGGATTGATCGATGCAGGTATTTTAACAGGCTCCATCGATGAACTAATAGAAAAACAAGCCTACTCACCTTTCTACATGCATTTATTCGGTCATTATTTAGGCTTAGATACACACGATGCGGGCGCTTATAAAATAGGACATCATTGGCCGGATCTGCAAGCTGGTATGGTATTTACGGTTGAGCCCGGTTTATATATCAGCGCCAACACACCCAACGTTGATCCGCGCTGGTGGAATATTGGCGTGCGTATTGAAGATAATATTGTTGTAACAGACAACGGTTATCGCAATTTAACCACTGCGCCAAAATCCATCGCTGACATTGAGGCAGTGATGCGGGGGTGAGGCTTCATTGACAAAAATAGCCAATATATGTCAACATATCGTTATATATTGGCTATTTCTGAGAAAAAAATGCCCACATTGAGTATATCCCTACCGGACCAACTCAAAACATGGGTGTCGCAGCAAGTTTCTGTAGGTCGATATTCCAGCGCGAGCGATTACTTAAGAGATCTTATTCGTGAAGAACAGCAAGATCTTCAATGGCTAGCCAATAAACTTAATCCATTATTAGAAACGCCAGCGCAACATTTTGTTAGCGTAACCGCAGACGATGTTAAAGTATCTGAAACATTACAAGTATTGACAATGTTATATGACAGCATGGATATTACCAACAAATTACGCGAGATACTTCAGCAATTAGCATAGGAGTTACATGAATGCGGTCAAATTTTTTCGACATCATCATCTGCGGCGGCGGACACGTCGGTTCTTGCTTAGCGCTTGCATTAGCGCAACAAAATATTCATGTTGCGTTAATCGATAGCCTTTCTCCTGAACAAAGAAAAGCGGAGAACGATAATCGCGTATTTGCGTTATCTAATACCACAAAAAAAATATTAGAAAACCTAAGCGTGTGGGATTTATTGCAATCACATGCCACCCCCATACAACACATTCATGTTTCCAATAAGGGCAGCTTTGGTGCTGCGCGTTTACATGCAAAAGATTTTCAACAAGAAGCACTTGGCTACATGGTCTCGTCTCGCAATGTGCAGCGCGTATTAAATCAAGCCATTGAAAAAACGAATATAACAATCTTTACACCGGCTACTTTAGAAAATTTTACCATTAACAAATTTAACGTAGAAGCTAGAATTATTGTAAGGACTAGCGACGCTCACCCTAGTGAACAGCTAACAATAAGCGCTCACTGGCTCATCGGCGCCGATGGCGTAAATTCATTGGTGCGACAACACGCCAATATTGGAATGACAAAAAAAGATTATCAACAAAAAGCATTAGTTACGTTAATTGATGTAGAGCAATCACATCAATTTACAGCCTATGAACGTTTTGTCGGCGAAACAGCTATCGCATTATTACCATATACTCCCTGGCAATCTGTACTCATCTGGAGCGGTGACAATGAGTTTATAGATGGGATTAATACGCTCAATGACGCCGCATTTTTAAATACATTACAGCAAGCGTTTGGTTACCGATTGGGGAAATTAAGCAGCTCATCACAACGCTCTAGCTACCCATTATCGCAAACACGCGCCGATAAAGTGCATGCAGAACGATTATTACTCGTAGGCAATGCATCACAAACACTGCACCCCATGGGTGCACAAGGGTTTAATTTGGCATTGCGCAATGTGGCACTACTTTCACAGTTGCTGAAAGAAGCGCGACGTAATCATATCCCCTGTTTTACACAATCCCTTATAGAAACATACGCGCAGCGACAAGAGATCGATACATCAAAAACAATACGCTTTACTAATCAACTAATACGCTTCTCGGAAACATCCGGGCTATTGAGTAATACAGCACGCACTTTACTAATTAATGCATTAGGCATGAGCGGATTAGCGCAAAAGTATCTGCTAACTGTCTAAAATCACCTCAGTCCTATCAAGCAGCGTGATTCATAGACATTATTTGGATTTTTTAACCACGGAATTTCGATTGATTACACGAGCAGATCTTGAAGTCCTTGCAATCACGCTCGTTTTCCGTTCAAATAGTATATTAAAAATTCGAATCAATTGGAGAAAATCATGGCTAAAGTCATCGCTGTTAGTGATAACTCATTTGAAACTGATGTGCTACAAGCGCCCACACCCGTCTTGGTTGATTTCTGGGCAGAATGGTGCGGGCCATGCAAAATGCTAGCACCTATCTTAGAAAGCGTCGTTGACGATTACGCGGGCAAAATCAAAATTGTTAAATTAAATGTCGATGACAACCCAGAAACGGCTCCTAAGTTTGGGATTCGCGGCATTCCAACCCTGATTTTATTTAAAAATGGTGAAGTAGTTACAACAAAAGTTGGCGCGCTATCAAAATCACAGCTAACCGCGTTTCTAGACGAACATATTTAATATTGCCCACCCTTGCTAGGGGCGAGCGCTGATCGCCCCTACAAACGGCGCATTGTTCTTGGTCACAAACAAAAAAACACTAGACAAACGCTGTTTTGACATTGTATGATAAAAAAAGTTTCAAGCGAGACTTCTGTAAACTACCTTGTAGTCCTTTCTAAAGTTAATTTAACAACATAAGCGAGTACCCTTCTAATGGCACATGTCATCAATGATTTAAATCAGTTAAAACTGATGAAAACTGAAGTCCTCATGGACCTAACCAAAGAACTGAATATTCAAAACATTGGCCGTTCAAAACGTCAAGATATTATTTTTGCTATCCTAAAAGAGCAAGCAAAAAAAGAACAAGACATTACTGGTAGTGGTGTATTAGAAATTTTGCAAGACGGCTTTGGCTTCTTGCGCTCTAGCGAAGGCTCGTATTTAGCAGGTCCTGACGATATTTATGTATCGCCCAGCCAAATTCGTAAATTCAATTTACGAACAGGCGATTCTGTTATTGGTAAAATTCGCCCGCCTAAAGAAGGCGAACGCTATTTTGCCCTATTAAAAGTCAGCACTATTAATGGTGACGATCCTGAAAGTGCGCGTGATAAAATTCTATTTGAAAACTTAACCCCTTTATTTGCTGAAGAACGCTTACGCGTTGAATGTGGTAATGGCAGCACTGAAGATATCACGGCTCGCGTTATTGATTTAATCGCGCCGATGGGTAAAGGACAGCGTGGATTGATTGTTTCACCGCCAAAAGCGGGTAAAACAATGATGTTACAAAACATCGCGCATTCAATTGTAGCTAATCATCCTGATTGTTATTTGATGGTATTATTAATTGATGAGCGCCCTGAAGAAGTAACAGAAATGACACGATCTGTTAAAGGCGAAGTCATTGCCAGCACATTCGATGAACCAGCATCACGTCACGTGCAAGTGGCTGAAATGGTGATTGAAAAAGCAAAACGTTTGGTAGAGCACAAAAAAGATGTTGTCATTTTATTGGATTCGATCACTCGACTAGCGCGGGCATACAATACCGTCGTCCCCGCTTCTGGCAAAGTATTAACTGGGGGTGTTGATGCTAATGCATTACAACGTCCAAAACGCATTTTCGGTGCTGCACGTAATGTCGAAGAAGGGGGTAGTTTAACTATTCTTGCAACAGCATTGGTGGATACTGGCTCAAAAATGGATGATGTGATTTTTGAAGAATTCAAAGGAACGGGTAACCTCGAATTACATCTTGATCGCCGTATTGCTGAAAAACGTATTTATCCTGCAATTAATATTAATAAATCTGGTACCCGTCGTGAAGAATTACTGACAAAACCTGATGAATTACAAAAAATGTGGATTCTACGTAAATTACTACATCCTATGGATGAATTAGCAGCGATGGAGTTCCTCATTGATCGTCTAAAACGCACGAAGACAAATGAGCAGTTTTTTGAAGAGATGAAGAAGTAATTTAAAATACGCTATGACAAGAGCAACTGAAACCCTTCTCCCTCCCCGGGAGAAGGTGGTCAACACGTCAGGTTAGAAGGGATTATGCCCCCTCGCCTCTTTCTCAACAGGAGAGGAACTTGAGTTGCTATTGTCATAGTTACCCTGATGTAGAAACTTACTATGACCTACTGGCTCTTCAAATCCGAACCCGATGTCTTTAGCATTGACGACTTACAAGCCTGCCCCAAAAGCACTGACGCTTGGAATGGTGTTCGCAATTATCAAGCGCGCAATTTTTTACGCTATCACATGCAGATTGGCGATGAAGGCTTGTTCTACCACTCAAACTGTAAAACGCCTGGCATCAGTGGAATTGTGCAAATTGTCAGTAGAAGCTACCCTGACCCAACACAATTTGATCCGAATAGCGAATATTTTGACCCCAAAAGTAGTGTAGCATCGCCTCGTTGGTTTGTTGTTGATGTAAAATTTAAACAAAAATTTTCATCGATTATTTCATTAGAACAGCTTAAAATAATTCCTGAGTTAATAAACATGCGATTACTACAACGAGGTAATCGATTATCCGTGTTGCCAATATCGAAAGATGAATGGCATATAATTAATGGATTAATTTAAAAATATCGTTAGACTAACGTAGAGGCAGAAAATGAGTTTGAATTACAACATCAGCGACAATCTAATCCGAGATTTAATTAAAAATCAACAACGTGATCGCTTGTGGCGAAATATTCGCTTTGTTGTCTGGATGCTACTGATTGGCTCGGGTATATTTTTCATGTTACACGGATTACCTGGTGATGAACGTGCTAAACCAGATCAACCCTATGTATCACTTGTTCGCTTAAATGGCTTTATCTCAGCTGATAGTTCTTTTTCCGCAGAAAAAGTATTGCCACAGTTAGAAGCTGCTTTCTCAGACAAAAATGCTAAAGGGGTAGTACTTGAAATTAATTCTGGTGGAGGCTCCCCCGTACAAGCCGAAATTATCGAACAGAAAATTTTGCAGCTAAAGCAAAAATTTAATAAAAAAGTTATTGTTATTGGAGAGGATGTCTTAGCTTCAGGCGCATACCTTGTTGCTATGGGCGCTGATCAAGTCTATGTTAACCAAGATACGATCACAGGCTCGATTGGCGTTATCATGGAAGGTTTTGGATTTACTGATGCGATCAAAAAACTAGGTATTTCGCGCCGAGTATATACAGCAGGAACGAATAAAGATCGACTTGATCCTTTTGAGCCCGTTTCTTCACAAGACAAAGAAAAAATCACAGGCTTACTGGACGAAACACACTCGCATTTTGTTGAAATTGTCACCAATTCACGCGGAAAGCGTCTTCATGGCGATCCTGAACAATTATTTTCTGGTGATTTTTGGCTAGGCTCACAAGCCTTAAAACTTGGGTTAGTTGACGGCCTTGGCAATACTAGCAACATTCTGCCTCAAGTATTTCAGGTTGCGTATTATGTGGATTATAGTGAAAAACCTTCTGTGCTCGACTCTCTTTTAAAAGGCATGAAAACTGAGCTAGACTGGACATTGAGCTATCATCATAATGGACTCACAGCACAATTATGAGCTATGTAAAACGTCAATTATTGGACAAAGAAACCATTGTTTTTCACACCGGCAAACACTGGATTATTTTTTTGCCCGCATGTATCTGGGCAGGATTGGCTTTGTTAATTTATCTCTCTTATTTAGAATATAACTTAGCCATTATTCCTCTAGCCTTTGCTTGTTGGTTCTTTATTATTGCCGCAATTGATTTTTTTTGTTCAGAATACGCAATTACTAATCAACGTATTTTTATGAAAGAAGGTTTATTATGGCGCAGCTCTGTTGAAACCGTTTTAAACTCCGTTGCAAAATCTGAATTACAACAATCCATCATGGGACGAATACTAAATTATGGTCAACTCATTGTGTTCGGGTTTGGTGGCGCCAATCGATTTTCAACCATTGCTAATCCTAGCCAATTTCAGCGACAATTAAATATTCAACTAGACAAACAGAACTAATTAAGTTAAATCTACATTCCCCTCGATGCCAAAGTCAAAACCCGCTGTATACACTTCAGGTATTGAATACAGAATTAGGTAATCGATGCAACCGGCCGCCGTAATAGCCAATAACCAACAAGTCCTGATAATAACGATGCAGATAAAACACCGATTTTTACCGAATCCAGATACTGCCAATAATCACCGAACGCTAGAGTTCCGATAAATAAACTGATTGTAAAACCAATGCCGCATAGTACGGACATCGCATAAATATCACGCCATGTCAGTTTTTCTGATAATCGAACGATACGACATTTTGCACATAGCCAGCAAAAACTAAAAATTCCGATTTGTTTGCCCAGAAATAGACCGAAAAATACCCCAAGAACCACCGCTATTTTTAAATCTGCAAAAGAAATATGAACAAATGGAATACCTGCATTAGCAAATGCAAACATAGGTACAATTGCAAATACAACCCAAGGATGTAATGCGCGTTGTAAATTCTCAGCTAAAAAACTAGGAATAAAAAAAGCCAAAATAACACCGGCCACTGTTGGATGAACACCCGATCTACCTAAAAAATACCATAGCAAGCCGCCCGCTACTAAATAATTGATTACATGCTGGTGGTTGTTTTTGTACATAAAAAATAAAACAACAACGCAAAAAAATGCCAATAACATATAGAGAAGAGAAAAGTTTGTCGTATAAAAAACAGCAATCACAACGATAGCGGCAAGATCATCGAAAATTGCTAATGCCATCAGCAAAATTTTCAATTCACGTGGCACACGTTGACCTAACAGTGTTAAAACACCTAAAGAAAATGCAATATCCGTCGCCATAGGAATGGCCCAACCACGAAGATTAGCGTGATCATGAAAATTACATAAAAAATAAATTAATGCTGGCACAACCATGCCGCCCAAAGCCGCAATAGCAGGCAATAAGGCTGTAGAAAAAGTATTTAATTCACCGTGATATAATTCATGCTTAATTTCTAAGCCAACCACTAAAAAAAACACGGTCATTAAGCCCTCATTTACAAAATGAATATTTTTGTCAGTAAACTCTTCATACATAGGGCTAATTGACGAGTTACTCATTATGAGGGCTAATAAAGTAACACATAGTAATAAACAAGCACTAAAGCTTTCGTGTTGGATAATTTTTTTAATCATGTCAAAATAACCTTGTGCATCATTTCACATGCTCGCTGCATCATGCGTACGTTGTGAATACATGCAAGTGGATGATAAAGCGGTGCATTAGTTTTAAAAAGAAAATGTAGATAGCTACGCGCATGATTCATACAAGTATAACAATCACACCCTTGTGATATTGGCTGATTATCATTGCGGTACTGTTGTTTTTTGATAAGCAAGCGTCCACGATCTTCATCAGAAAGAAATTTAACCCAACCATCCTCTGTTTCAACAAATTGACCACAATACAGAGAGCCATGACGCGCATTACGCGTTGGCGCTACGCAATCAAAAATATCAACACCACAAGCAACAACATCTAACAAATCTTGAGGACTTAATCCCACACCCATACTATAACGTGTTTTTTCTTCTGGAATATGAGGCGTTAGCCAATGCAAAATTTCTGCGGTTTTTTCCATAGAATAACCAATTGATTCGCCGCCAATCGCAATGCCATCTAAAGGTTGCTTTAATAAAAACTCTAACGATTGTTCACGCAAATCACGAAATAATCCACCTTGGACAATACCAAAAAGAGCTTGCTCATGGCCATATGCTGATTGTGTGTTTTTTTGATGCGCTTCAATCGATTGCAATAACCAACGATGTGTGCGCTCCATCGCTTTCAGTGCAATTTCTCGACCACCACTATCTGGCGTACATTGGTCGAAAGCCATAATAATATCAGCGCCAATAATTTTTTGCGTCTCTATCGACACCTCTGGCGTCATAGTAATCACTTTTCCCGTTTCCGGATGTTTAAACTTAGCGCCAAATTCATCAATTTTACAAATTTTACTATTTTGCGATAAACTAAAAACCTGATAACCACCACTATCAGTTAACATTGGTCCATGCCACGCCATCATTTTATGCATACCACCAGCATCTAAGATAAATTCTGTGCCCGGTGAGACCAACATATGATAAGTATTTCCGCCTAAAATGATCTGAGACTGGGTGTCTTGCAATTCTTGAGCAGTCATACAATTCACAGCAGCACGAGTACCAACCGGCATAAAAGTCGGCGTTGTAAAATTACCGTGCGGAGTCTCCACTCGAGTAACTCGTGCTGCTAGTTTTGCATGTTTTTTAACAAGCGTTGTGTGAAAATTTTTAGTCATTATTTTTAATACGATTTGCGCTATGGCTATATTCGCCGTCTAAACTAAACAAGGTAAATTCGGTATGATGGTCGTAAATATCCAAACCTTCATAGGTTTTCAAAAATTTAGCTAAAGGCACAGAAAATATCAAGCCAAATACTTCTATCAGCACCTTTAACATCCACATAGTTAGCATAAAAGTAGTTAATTGAGGCAAAGGTACTATGCCAGCAAAAGCGAGTGAACAAAAAATAACTGTATCCACCGCCGCCGATATCAACGTTGACAAGGCAAAACGTAATGCCATTTTTCTACCTTCGCACCAAATTTTCATTTTGGCTATAAGATATATATTGAGAGGCTCCGCACATAAATAGCTCACTAATGAAGCTAACAATAGTCGGCCACTAATCGCAATCACTTGATCAAAACTATCAGCAGCTTGATAGTAATCTGGCGCAGGAAATAAAGTGATCACATGCCCATAGGCAACAAATAAGAGATTAAATAAAAAACCTGCCCAAATAGCACGACGCGCATGTTTATAGCCATACACTTCTGCGATCATATCGGTAATGATAAACGTTAGCGGGAACAATAAAGTACCGCCATCAGTAGTAAAACCTCCAAATACCATCAAGCGCGCAGCAAACCAATTAGCAAAGACTAACACCATACTGTAGCTAAGCATGAGAAACCATAACACTTTGGGCTGCATTCGAAGCATGTCAAAACCTCCGTTGTAATTCGCGCAGGTATTATACGCGAATTTATTGGATTAGCGACCTAAATCGAATCTTTGAAATACAAATCATTACTCCACAGTGACCGATTTAGCTAAATTTCTTGGCTGATCAACATCCGTACCGCGCGCCACCGCCACATGATAGGATAAGAGTTGCAAGGGAATAGAATAAATAATTGGCGCCACAACACTATCAACTTCAGGCATAGCAAAAACCGTCACCCCAGTCTCTTCCACAATGCCAGAACATTTATCGGCAAAGACAATAACAACACCACCGCGACTCCGCACTTCTTCAATGTTTGACTTTAACTTTTCCAACCATTTATCGTTTGGTGCAACAACAATTACTGGCATATTTTTGTCAATTAATGCGATCGGACCATGCTTTAATTCACCAGCAGCATAACCTTCAGCATGAATGTAAGAAATTTCTTTTAGCTTCAACGCACCTTCTAATGCGACAGGAAAATTAGTTCCTCGTCCTAAAAATAAGCTACTCATTTTATCTTTGAAAAAGTGTGACAATTGTTCAATACGTTGATCAAGTGACAAAACTTCCTGAATTAAACTCGGCACTTTCTGTAACTCTTTAACAACCGTAGGCTCAACTAGAATAGCAGAATCGCGTTGTTTAGCTAATGTTAACGTAAACAACAACAAAGCAACGAGTTGTGTTGTAAAGGCTTTTGTTGAAGCAACACCTATTTCACGCCCTGCTCGCGTCATAAGCACAATATCAGACTCTCGAACCAACGAACTTTCTGGTACATTACAAATGGCAACGGAAGCTAAATATCCCAGTGTTTTTGCTTGACGAAGAGCAGCAAGTGTATCAGCAGTTTCACCGGATTGTGAAATACAAAGAATCAGTGAATTTTGAGGGACAACAGTTTTTCTATAACGAAATTCACTCGCCACTTCAATACTACAAGAAACATGCCCAATATCTTCTAACCAATACCGCGCAACTAATCCAGCATGATAACTGGTGCCGCAAGCAATGATTTGCACATGTTGCGTTTTCGCTAATATCTCTTTTCCATATTCGCCAAAAATACCATCCAGTAATCGGTCATGTACAACACGGCCTTCTAATGTCGCGTTAATTGCCTCAGCTTGCTCAAAAATTTCCTTTTGCATAAAATGTGCAAACTCACCCTTATCAGCGGCATCATCTTTAATATCTAAAATTTTAATTTCTCGTGTTACAGCAAAACCTTGAGCGTCGTAAATATCGACACGATCCCGATAAATATCAGCAATATCCCCTTCTTTTAAATAAATAAATCGACGTGTCACGGGTAATAAGGCTAATGGATCAGAAGCAACAAAATTTTCATCTTCGCCCAATCCGATAACTAACGGACTACCACTTCTTACCGCGATTAGGCGCTCTGGAAAATGTTCATGAATAATTGCGATACCATAAGCACCGTGTAATCGCGCCACAGCCTGTCGCACAGAACCTAGGAAATCTTGTGATAACTGAAAGTAGCTATCAATTAAATGCGCAATTACTTCTGTGTCAGTTTGTGATGTAAAAATATAATGTTTATTTTGTAAATCTTTACGTAATTCAGCATAATTTTCAATAATACCGTTATGCACTAAAGCCACATGGTGAGAAATATGTGGATGAGCATTATGTTCACTCGGCTGGCCATGTGTCGCCCAGCGCGTATGAGCAATGCCTAAACCACCACTTAACGGCATTTTCTCCATGGCATCTGCAAGACCTTGAACCTTGCCAAGAACACGACAACGCTCAATTGTATTATTGACTAAAACAGCGATACCAGCTGAATCATATCCACGATATTCTAAGCGCTTCAATCCTTCAACCAACATTGGAGTAATATTTTTTTTTGCGCTATTCGCGCCAACGATACCACACATTATTTTTTTTCCTTAGATTTTTTCCAACCCTGAATTACCTGCTGCTTTACGCGCGACAATGTTAATTCATTGGCTGGTGTATTTTCTGTGATTGTAGAACCAGCACCAATAAATGCTCCTTCGCCTACGTCAACCGGCGCTACCAGCTGTGTACCAGAACCAACAAATGCCCCGTCACCAATACGGGTTTTGTGTTTATTAACGCCATCATAATTACAAGTAATTGTTCCTGCGCCAATATTTACATTTTTCCCTACATCAGCATCACCTATATAAGACAAATGATTTACTTTCGATCCTTCGCCCAATTGACTTTTTTTTATTTCAACAAAATTTCCAACACGAGATTTTTTCTTTAACCTACTCTGAGGACGTAATCGCGCAAATGGTCCAATATGACAATCATCTTCTACTTGAGAATCTTCGACTATAGAATTTGCTTCAATAACAACATTATCACCAATGATGGAGTTTTTGATAATGCAGTTCGCGCCTATGATGCTATTCTTTCCAAGAATGACTTTTCCCTCTAAAATTACATTAATATCAATAGTTACATCTTGCTGCGTTGTAATATCACCTCGAATATCAACACGTCTAGGATCAAGCATGGTGACACCTTGCCGCATTAATTTTTTTGCTTGGATTTCTTGATAATAACGCTCAAGCATAGCAAGTTGCACGCGATCATTAACCCCCATCACTTCGCAATCCTGCTGCGGCACAACAGTAGAAACTGCGACGCCTTGCTTAACAGCCATAGCCAGAACATCAGTAAGATAATATTCTTTTTGTGAGTTCTTGGGCGTAATTTTTGGCAACCATAATTTTAAATAGCGGGCAGGAAAACAATATAGTCCGCTATTAATTTCTCTGATTTCACGCTGCATTGGCGTTGCATCTTTATATTCAACAATCTCTAAAAAATTACCGCCATGATCTCGAATAATTCGACCTAACTCTGCTGGTTCTTCTAAGTTAGCAGTAATCATACCAACACTGTTCTCTGATGAGAAACGCAATAAATCATTCAGTGTTTCAACTGATATCATCGGGACATCGCCATACAAAACAACGACGCGATGATCATCAGCAATATTCAATGCAACTTGCATTACCGCATGCCCAGTGCCTAATTGCTCTGCTTGCTCAACCCAAGTCACAGACAAGTGAGATAGTTTGTGTTTTAATAAATCACCTTGATAACCATAGACAACAAAAATTTCTTGTGGGCTTAATTGTTGCGCTGTTGTAACAACACGCTCTAACATGCTTATTCCTGCAATCGTATGCAGTACTTTTGGCTGTTGCGACTTCATACGTGTACCGCGGCCGGCGGCTAAAATGATAATACTTAACTTCATATATGGCTCCGATTTGATGTCATCCGAGCTAAACTTCGGATTCATGCCTGTAATCTATTAAATACGGCTAATTAATTTTTGCACTTCTGGAAAATCAATAATTCCCTGATCAACAAACAATAAACAGGCATGTTCATATTGATTTGATAAAGAATTAACTAACATAGAACTTTCATGCACTCGACTAATCTTACCAGAAGATTCTTGCACCCAAATCGGTTCACGATCACCTGAGTAACACAAGCGTGGCACACGAGTAATTTCTAATTGCCAATCGCGTATCGATGAACACTCTTTTTTAATCGTATCAATTGCATGTTGACAATCGTGTATTTGATCTAAACGCAAGGGTATGCCTTTGGGTAATTCACGATAATGAATTCTTTTCGCTAATTTTACTACATCGTGGTCAATGTCTAATTCTGCCAACTCTGCGATAATAACGTAAACATGGTAATCACACAATTTTTTATATAATGAAAAATTGTGATGTAAAAACTCATCTAAAGTTTCTCGACTTGGCTTTTCGTTTTCTATGATTTTATTAAATGTATTGATATTTACCAACAAACGACCAAGATCAGTGTCCCGATATTTTTTTAGAAATTTTTCTTCGGGCATACTCTGCGCAAGATAAGTTAAAAATTTTGTTAGTATTTTTTCTGCTGCTTGTTTTTTATCATTATGATAAATATTACGAATCATTAGCCAACGCGCAACCAAATAATGCTCAACAACGCCAACGCCTTTTTGTGTAATACCGAGATGCCAGCCATCTTCTGCTTTTACAGGAATTAAACAATGCAACATCCAACGTAAATCAAACTCACCATATTTTACACCGCAAAAATGACTATCACGCAGCAAGTAATCTAAGCGATCTGCATCAAGTTGCGATGAAACAATATCTGATAACAAAGTATTGTCAGTATAACGATGCATAATCATCGCTTCGATATCTGCAAGTTTTTCTTCATGTAATGGATGACCAGGATTCAACTTGTTATAAGCAGATAAAAATTCAGGTTTACAGAATTCTTGTAAAAAACAGGGGGTCCATTCTTCATGGCGAACATATTTATGTGCAAATAATCCTTCAAATGCATGTGAAAATGGGCCATGGCCAATATCGTGTAACAAACAAGCAAGGATCACTAATTGTTTATCATCTTCTGCCAAGGCTATTTTATTCGCAATTTGTGAGCCAACATAACAACAACCCAAACTATGATTAAATCGCGTATAAACAGCGCCTGGGAAAATTAAATCTGCCATACCAACTTGACGAATGTGACGCAAGCGTTGGAAGTTTGGATGATTTAAAAAAGGTTTGATCCAATTATTTTCTCTATCAGAAAATTGCATGACACCGTGAACAGGGTCTTTGATGACATGGAAGTGGTTGCCATTGTTCATATTGTTCAACTCTAGTTATTCACTATTATTTTAGCTATTGCTTGCCCCATTTGTATAGCATTAGCGCTCAATCCATTGATCCACTCTATTTTATCTTGTTCAAATAAGGTAATGACTGTCGATCCCAAACTAAAATAACCCAACTCGGCACCTTTTTCTAAAGTAATATCGAGGTTATTATAATTAAATCGTGTGACATCGTGTCTATCACGCGGTGGTGTGATTTTCCCGGCCCAAACAGTAGCGATACTGCCAACAATCATCGCGCCGACTAAAATCACCGCCATTTTGCCGACAGAAGTTTCAAAAATTGCAATCACTCGCTCATTTTTTGCAAATAATCCATCTACATGCAGTGCAGTACAAGGACTCACTGAAAACAAAGCCCCAGGTACATATATCATTTCTAACAATCGCCCTGTCATGGGCATGTGTACACGATGGTAATTATGTGGTGCTAAATAAATAAGCGCATGGGAACCATCTTGAAATATTTCTGCCAATCGTTGATCACCCGCCAGTAATTGCAAAACAGAATAATATTTGCCTTTTGCTTGTAATAATTGATCTTGTTCTAACACTCCTACCTGGCTCAGCACACCATCGGCTGGACTGGTAATACTGTTTTCATCAGCATCGATTGGCCGTGCATGTTCTTTTAATCGTCGAATAAAGAAATCATGAAAACTTAAGTAGTTATACGGATTTTCTTCCAGCGCTTCTGACATATCAATAGCGTAGCTATGCTTAAAAAGCCGAATAAACGCATTTTTTATTATTGATAAGCGAGAATTGGCGAGATAACCTAACAAATTAGTGAGTACTTTTTGAAAAAATACTTGTTGGAAAAATAATTGAATTTTTGTACGCATAAAAAGGTGAACAGATTGAAACATATACCTATTATGCCACATGCTTCAACCTGTCTACCAGGGCTACTATTCGGCCGAAGTTTATTCTTCGGCAACTTTGCGTGATTGGTACACCAAATCACCTTGATCGTCATGAATACCGATGCTTGCCTGGGTATTCTCTCTAGTTAACATAGCGGTAAAACGAACGATTAAAGACTGCAAATCATCGCCGAAGCCATGAAATATGCTAACATTATTTACATTGAGTGAAGCATGATAAATACCGTCCATTGCTTATTCCTCCATAAAAATACTTTAGTCCTTCTCGTTACAAAATCCTCAGTAACAAACTAATTGTAGCTTAAGCAACCTTAAGGAAACCTTAGCAGATAAAATTTAACTTAATTTTTTTGCAAGAAATGAACCTAGATGCCATACCAACGTACATCGGCATGCAGTCTCTACACAGGCCGGCTAAGAAGCAATGCGCTAATGTGTAATATAAATACAATTATTAGAGTCATAGCAAACAAGCTTAGATTCGGCGCAGTAAATCCCATACAGCAGATAAGTCACTACAGAATCTAGGCTCATATTCTAAGTCCTATCGGCTATTTTTGCACTAGCCGAGCTGAACATTATTGGAGCCTGTAGATGATTGACTGCCTCCACTTTGACAAACCTGACTTAACTGTTTCTGGGTGTTTTTTGACCGCCTGCCCCTTGAGAAAAAACATCAACAGGCTTACTCAGCTCTGTTAAGCAATACAATAAGGTGGTTTGCACATTGGTTATTCGTTCATGAAATTGTTTAGTGGCACTAGTCAATTCCGCTATTTTAGCTTCGCCGTGACTGTATTGCACTAACTCCTTTTCATACTGATTTTCAAAAGAGCTGCGCTCATTCTCTCGAGTAGCCAGGTTTTCTAGTAAATTTTTTTTTGTTTCATTAAGCTGTTCTAACTTCTGAGTTAAGTCACGTATTTCTTCATCGCAGCCGCTGTTTTCTAACAATAGCTTTCGCTTTAGTTGCGTTGTAGAATCGTTGGCTGCCAATTCCTTTGTTTCATTTTCCATTAATTTTTTTAATTCCGACTCTAATTTTTTTCTCTCTCCCAAAAGCTGGTTTACCTTACTTTTCTTTTGTTGGAAGAGTCGGTTTTGTGTTTCAAGCTCATTTTGTAGCGTGGTCAATTCGTATTTAAGTCTCTCTTTCCGCTTACTTTTTATATTTTTTATAGATTGTTCTATTTCTTTAACATGCTGATGTAAGTCAAACATTTATGGACTCCACTTAGTACTGCTATCGCTGTCACTGTCGCTTTCAAGACGCTGATCTTTCCTGTAATTCGAGAGGCGTTGAGCTAGGTATAATGCATGATCCTCATGTGTATCTGAGAATTTTGGCCTGTTAGCTTGGCCTACTGGCTTAAGCGACTCTTTTCCTTGCTGTAGGTCATGCAAGAAATCCGGCAGACGTGCTTTATGACTAGCCGCTTCATGTTCTGAATACCCTTTGCTTGGCGATTGGTTCTCTCGACGTTTAGGCGAAGGTGGAGGTGGTGGCTTCAATTGCCCTTGTGTTATCTCCCGTCTCAGCACATCTCCTATTTTGTTTATAGCCGGTGAAGTTATACTCGATGTTAATAGGTTCGCGCCTTTCATCGGCGAGAGTGTCTTCGCCTGTGAGGCTTGTTGACCCACTCGAGGAGGAGGTGGTGGTGGCTTCCATTGCCCTTGTGTTATCTCCCGTCTCAGCATATCTCCTACTTGGTTTATAGCCAGTGAAGTTATACTCGATGTTAATAGGTTCGCGCCTTTCATCGGCGAGGGTGTCTTCGCCTGTGAGGCTTGTTGACCCACTCGAGGAGGAGGTGGTGGTGGCTTCCATTGCCCTTGTGTTATCTCCTGTCTCAGCATATCTCCTATTTTGTTTATAGCCGGTGAAGTTATACTCGATGTTAATAGGTTCGCGCCTTTCATCGGCGAGGGTCTTGCCGGAGAAGCGGATGCTTGTTTCGTTGATCGTCGTGGCGAAGTAAACACTGACTCCGGTGATTTCTCAAGAACTTCTGGCCTTTCTTCTGAACATAACGCGTCTATTTGTTGCCTCAACCAATGTATTTTGTTGTTTGCTTGATCAAAGTCACGTTGTGCATGTTCTAGACTAGCTTGTTGAGTTTGTCTAGCATGCGCTAAACATTTAATCTCATCCCTGACCTCCTTCAATCGATTAACCACTTGCGGTATATTTGCTTGCAATGTATCAGAGGTCTCCTTAGCTAGCGCTATTTCTTGTTGAAGTTTTTCTATTTTTTCTCGTTTACCTGTAATCATTTCGCCAAGAGACTCACAGTCGCAAGATGCATTTAGCTGCCGTCTTTGTTCTGCCTCGACTCTTTTTATGCTTATTTCTGATCTTAAATTTTCAATCTCTACTGCTATTTCTTTTGCTTGCGTTTCTGCATTCTCTATGTCATTTTTGACATTCTGCACTTGGCCTGTTAGCGTATCGATAATTTTTTCGTCTTTATCTTCTAACCTATTATCTGAGTTTTCATTGTTATTCACATGCATATCAATAAGCCCTTTAAGGATTTCTTCAGACATATCTGGACATGCAAAAATTGGATATCTGAGCTTAGGCAAAGAGATCTTATTTTCAAAGAATTTGCTTAATTTTCGCTCTATAGATTTCAAATAGCTCGGCTCTGCATTCTTTAATACGCGGTCAATTGCTCCTAGGAAAAATGGACGCAACTGAATGATTTCCTCTTCTACAGAGACGAAAATATACCAAGGATGAATTAAGACTATGCATTGTGATGTTTCTCGATTTTCCGTGCTAACAAGCATAAATTCATCACAAGGTAGAGAGCTTATTATACTTTCAAACGCTGCTATGTTATCGGAACAGGCTTGCTTGGCTAAGCTGTCTAAAGTTGACAGCAGATTTTCTAACCTCAATACTTCAGAACCTGTAAACAGATTCTTGCTAACAAAATCTTTATAGCTGCTGATAGGCTGTGCATTCTTCGAAACTAGCTCAAAAGCGTTTGCTGAATCTCGGCGATGTTTAATGTTAAACATTAGTCCTCACTTTAGTTTATTTGTTTTAGCACATTATCCTATATCCCGCACTCACAACCGACGACATAATGTGAATACGCGAATTCAAACACTTTTTTGGAAATTTTTTCACCGTAGTGGTCGCGTACTCTGCTTGTAGAAAAAAATTCAAGCACAACACTTATTCTCAAAGCTAAAAACGTGTTCGCTACGATTCTAACAACGGAATCTAGGATGTTGCATAATATCAAAGAAGATTCACCAAGAAAACAACAATTTCTGGGTATTAATTAGTCAGATTGCTTTTCTCAAGTGAACTAACAACAATGATATCGCCGCGGGCGTGACACCAGGAATACGCGCAGCCATGCCAACGGTATCGGGCTTAATGGATGAAAATTTCTGTTGTACTTCATTCGATAATCCAACCACATCGGCGTAATCGATATCAACTGGGATACGCAATGATTCATAACGCTGCTGTCTATCAATTTCTATTTGCTGTCGATCAATATAGCCTGCATATTTAACTTGTACTTCGACTTGCTCCGCCACCGCGTCATCTTCTATCCATGGCGAAAAAATATCTAAGGTTTTTAGGTTTTGATACGAAATATTTGGGCGTTTTAATAAATCTAACAAAGAATATTCACGCTCTATTTTTTGACCGATCAGTTGTTCTACCGCATCACCCTTAGCATTTCCAGGTTGTACCCACGTTGTTTTTAAACGTTGCGTTTCAGCAGCGATTTTGTGCATTTTATTTTCAAAATGACGCCAACGTTGATCAGAAATCAAGCCCAATTGTCTCGCAACGGGTGTTAAGCGTTGATCTGCATTATCTTCACGAAGTGATAAGCGATATTCAGCGCGACTGGTAAACATACGATAAGGTTCTTGGGTACCTCGCGTGATTAAATCATCAATCATGACCCCCATATAGGCTTGATCACGTCGTGGAAACCAACCTTCTTTATTTTTGGCGCGCAATCCGGCATTCATTCCAGCAATTAATCCTTGAGCTGCGGCTTCCTCATATCCTGTGGTTCCATTAATTTGTCCAGCAAAAAATAAATTAGCTATAAATTTGGTTTCTAATGTGCCGTGTAAATCTTGCGGATTAAAAAAATCATACTCAATAGCATAACCAGGACGTGTAATATGAGCGTTTTCAAATCCAATAATAGAGCGAACAAATTGTACTTGTGCATCAAACGGTAAACTTGTCGAAATGCCATTAGGATAAATTTCAAAACTATTCAACCCTTCTGGCTCAACAAAAATTTGATGCTTGTCTTTATCCGCAAAACGCACGATCTTGTCTTCAATCGAAGGACAATAACGCGGACCAACACCCTCAATTTTGCCAGAATACATGGCCGAACGATGGAGATGTTCGCGAATAATATCATGTGTTTTGGGGGTCGTGTATGTCATATGACAATCAATTTGTTGCGGATGTTGAGAAACAGTACCTAAATATGAAAACACAGGGCAAGGATTATCACCCGGCTGCACACCCATGACAGAATAATCTAAACTACGTGAATCAATACGCGGTGGAGTTCCTGTTTTTAAACGCCCAACACGAAATGGCAATTCACGCAAACGATTTGCAAGCGCAATTGACGGCGGATCACCTGCACGACCACCGGCGTGGCTTTGATCGCCGACATGAATTTTTCCACCTAAAAATGTTCCAACCGTTAACACAACGCTAGTGGAAAAAAATTTTAGGCCAAATTGTGTGACAACACCTTTAACACTATCATGCTCAACGATAAGATCATCGACAGCTTGTTGAAAAATCGTTAGATTTTCTTGGGTTTCAAGCATGCGACGAATCGCACGTTTATACAATTCACGATCGGCTTGAGCACGCGTAGCGCGAACAGCCGGGCCTTTGCTGGCATTTAATATACGAAATTGAATACCCGCTGAGTCGATAGCCTGCGCCATCGCTCCACCCATGGCGTCAATTTCTTTCACTAAATGCCCTTTACCAATGCCGCCAATGGCAGGATTACAAGACATTTGGCCTAATGTTTCTATGTTATGTGTCAGTAACAGCGTTTGGGCACCCATACGGGCAGCCGCCATTGCCGCTTCTGTGCCTGCGTGACCACCGCCGATGATAATAACGTCATAATGTTGTTCAAGATTCATATAAAAAGGTATCACAATATCTACATACCCCTGTACAGAGGTTATATATATTTTAATTATCAAATTAATAGCCATCGATTATACCTTCTGATCATTATTGATTCAACTGTCAAACGATGTCACAATCTTTTATCGATACTAAGGATTGGAGCCAGTCTTGCCATTCGCCAAACAAAATAATTATCATGCTTTCCATGGCCTGTTTTTCGCTTTTTTATTTGCTCTTGCAAGTAATTACATTGCAAGCGTTCACTGGATACAACAACATGGTTTTAGCCCCCTAGTTATCGCGATTGTTATCGGAATGGTATATGGCAGTACTCTACGGTCATATTTACCGCATGAATGGACTCCTGGTATTCAGTTTGCGGCCAAGAAAATACTGCGTTTTGCTATTGTGTTTTATGGTTTTCGCCTCACTTTCCAAGAAGTATACCAAGTGGGACTACATGGATTTACGCTGGATGTGCTTATCGTCGCGCTGACCATGATCATGGGTAGCATTATTGGTATAAAAATTTTTAAACTCGATCGCGATATTGCTATTTTAATTAGCAGCGGCGCCGCCATTTGCGGTGCAGCAGCCGTTTTAGCCACGGAAGGAGTATTGAAAAGCGAGCCTTACAAAGCTTCTCTCGCCGTTATTACGGTAGTACTCTTCGGCACAATCGCTATGTTTTTATATCCATTTTTGCAAAACCTGCATTTTTTTAACTTGGATAATATCGCATATGGCATCTACGCTGGTGCAAGCATCCATGAAGTAGCGCAAGTGGTCGTCGCCGGTAATGCAGTATCACCTGAAGCGGGCAATATTGCGGTTATTGTTAAAATGACGCGCGTCATGTTGTTAGCGCCAATGCTGATTGTGTTGGGTTGTTATATACGCCAGAGCAAACAGCATTCACTGAATCACACCAATACCATCTCGGCATGGAAAAGCATCCCTTGGTTCGCGGTAATGTTTATTTTTATTGTGGGTTTTAATTCACTAAACACACTTCCGCAACCCATTATTAGCCTTATCAATCAACTAGATAATTTTCTATTAACCATGGCCATGGCGGCACTAGGTATTGAAACCAACTTCAAAAAAGTTAAAGACATAGGATTAAAACCTATTTATTTTGCATTATTTTTATTTATCTGGCTTATTTTGGGTTGTTTTTTGATCGGTCAAACGCTTTCATAAGCTTAACTTAAGAAAATTAAGTTAAACTTATGAAAAAAAACTTAGATCAAGTTATGCAAAAGCGCAGTGATTTAACAGCTAAACTTTTTTCAGATCGACTTGAAACAAATAGTGCTTTATCAGCAGCTGGCCTGCATCAAGGTCCGCCTCATAAAACGACATCTCAGCAATCAAAACCCCTTGATAGAACACCTTTTACTCAAGGCTCTAGTGATGCATGGCAAACAATTATTGTAAGCTCAATCTTACATAATGCGTCGGCACCATTATTTTTTATGCAACTTAAAATCATGCGAGAATTGCCATTAAATCATTCCGCGCCTATTTTATTTGGTATTTGGTCACTAACGGCTTTAATAAATAGTTGGGTAAATTACTACAAATATATTTTACGCTTAACGCCTGAGTTTTCGCTAACATTTGAAGACAACAATATCAAAACAAAAAAACCGGGCACATTATATTTTTTCTTCGTTAAGAAAGAACAAAAATTAATATTACATTATAAAATTCTGGTTGAGACTCAAAACGAAAACACAAATAAACAAGAGCTAATTGAGGAAATTGTCTCATTAGAAAGTACCACTTTGGATCAAAGATTAGTAGATAAATTAGCACAAGGTAAATTTAACACATTAACAAAAGATGAATCAGTTGCACTCAAAAACTTTATCAAACAAAACTACCCAAATCATCATCCTGTTCTAGTGGCTGATGAAGATTTTATCCCAGGCAATCGAAAAGATTCGTGGTTTTTTACCAAATGCGCCATGTCAGAATTTCCATCTATTTTTTCAGGCATGATTCTTGGTTACACCGTCACTGTCGGACAAAGTGAGTCTTCTAGAGTTGCTGCTGCGATTTTTCTTGGCTTAATGAATTACATTAAAAATCTTTTAATAGATATGCCAATTATAGTTAATGCGTATGGTACAAATAAATCCCTGGGTAATCTAGGGCTGATTATCGACCAACCTGGCACATGGCTAGTCTTTAATACCCTGGTTATTGGCTTATTGAAAAATGTTGCGCCTACTGTCATCGCTATATTAACAGCTTACAGTATATTAACGGCAAAAAATATTCCATTTACTGTCAATCTTATTGCCTCTATGATGCTTTATCCATTTGTTGCATCAACATTTTTGATTTTTACTATGTACGCTTTACAAAAATTAAATCTGAACAAGAGCAGTAAACAAGAGCCAATATCCTTGTGGAAACATCGCCCAAATTTTAAAACACTTGGAGAGTATTTCGGCATCATAGTTAGTGAAAGTAATTACACAATCTTCTCCATACCTATGTGGCGATCATTATTTAGCCATAACTCTGTCGCGTCGATGTTAACTTTACATAACTCTTTCGCAAAAGAAACGTCATCTTGGTGTGATATATTATTAGCCGCACCCGGAGAAATATTAGGGTGGCGCGCATTGACTATCAGCGGATTTTTGACCGTTTTTGCATTATCACCTCATTTCATAGCAACACTGTTGGCAACAATGAACGCTATAGGAAATATTGCCATCATCTACGACCCAACGGCTGAAGTAGCGACTAGTTTTTTAAAGTTCTTTTTTGAAAACAAAGCTGATTCATTTATTTCACTACTTACTTACATAATGCTTAGTCTTGAAATATTTGCTGCTATTATGGGTGCAAAAAGTCAATATTCTAATTTCTTAGAAGCTGTGAAATGTCGCGCAGATGAATTATGGATAAATACAAATACTGCCTCGGAACATCAAAATCCAGTTATACGGTTTGCAGAAAAAAATAATCAGGATAATAATTTTGCAGGCCCCTATGTTCTATTAAGAAACCAGGTTATCAACATGAACGCAGAGTATTTTCGTGAAAATTCTCAAATGCACAGCATTGAAAATGAATCAAGAAGCTATCAACAGCTAATAATTAATTATTCTATTTTATACGGAGATGAACATAGGGATACAGAACTCGCTGAAACAAAAGACGATTTTTGCTTATCGCCTAGTTAAATATATCTCTGTACAACGCGTTTCTTCTAAGCATAAATATGTAATGACTAATCCTAATAGTAATACAACAGATACTGCAGAAAATCCGATTTGATAATCACTTATTTCATATGCTGTCGCCTCAATGGATTTTATCTTGGCATGTAGGTCCATTAAATAACCCATTAAAGGCTGCATAACAACACCAGTGAAAACCGCTGCTAAATTAATTAATCCAGATGCCGTTACAAAATGCTGTGGCGGAATAATATCTTTTGCAAGACCAAATGTCAGGCTTTGCACAGAAGCGGAAAATCCTAATAAAAATAACAACATCATCATAACAAGTGCTGGCACATGTTCTGCAGCAATAAAAAATAATGAGGCCATAAAACCAATACCAAAACATAGATAAATTGGCAATTTACGACGTTTAAGATAATCTGAAAACCAACCAATAAACGCCGAACCTAAACCAAGTCCTAGCCAAAATACAATATTACAATAACCAGCTTGCTCATTGCTCCAATGATAAACTTTCATTAAATATGGAATACACCACAGAGATGCTATACCTGTGACTGTTACCCATGATACAAAACCGATTGCTGCAATCCACCAGACTTGTTTTATTTTAAATGTATCACTCAAGCGCGCATGATCAATATCAGGAATATCGGTTAGTTTTTTTTCACCATCACGTAAAATCAACCAAAATAAAATTGACAATACAATGGTTAACCATGCTATTGTCAATAATCCATGACGCCAGCCCATATAATTAATTAACGCTGCTAATGGCCCACCACCTACCATACACCCCAACGCTGCACCAAACTGCACTAATCCTGCAATTAGGGCAAAACGCTTATGCGAAAACCAGCGCGTCGCTAAAAATAGTGCGCCTAAAAATGCAAATGGCGATCCAATTCCCATTAATAATCGACCCACACCCAATATCCATGGCTCACTTGCCGTTGCAAAAAACAATACACCGATACCACTTAATAAAACAGAAACGCTTAATAATATTCGTGCGCCATAACGATCTAATAAAGCGCCAGCAGGTATTTGAAAAAAAGTTGATGCTAATGAAAAAATCGCAATTAACATCCCTAAATGTGCCGCATCTAAAGTAAAATCTGTTAATAAATTTTGCGTCATTACACTAGGTGATACCGCAAGAAAATAATCGTAAACATAAAAAAATGAACCAAAAAAACAGATAAAGAAAGGCTGAAATTTTTTAAACATATTTTACTTTCCTATACAAAAACTTGAAAAAATTTCACCCAATAAATCATCTGAGGTAAATTGACCTGTAATACTACTTAATGCGTCTTGTGCTAATCGAAACTCTTCTGCAAGCAATTCTGCAGCACGATATTGCTCCATCTGAGCAATGCCATTATTTATGCATTCTTGTGCACGTTGCAATGCATCAATATGTCGACGCCTCGCAATAAAATTACCTTCAGTTGCTGTTTGATATCCAACTTTTTGTTTTAATTTTTTAATAAAATCATTCATGCCTATGTTTTTTTTAATTGAAACATAAGTAACTGTATTTTCTCTATGAGTAGTAGAGATTTGATTGTTCGATAGATTTAGAAAAATACTTATTTTTTCTTCAAGTTCTTTAAAATCTTTAACTGAGACTCCAAATGATAAATCATGAAAACCTGTAGACAATTCTTCAAATAAATCTATTTTATTAACAACGATCAAGCTTGGGATATTTAATGAAACATGATTTTTTAACTCTTGCAATTCAAGATCCATATTTTTCGCTTGATCCATATCCAGTAAATACAAAACTAAATCTGCTGTTTGCATTGCCGATTTTGCACGACGGATTCCTTCCTGTTCAACAACATCATCCGTATCACGTAAGCCAGCTGTGTCAATAACGTGTATTGGCATACCATCTAAAATAATTTTTTCACGCAAAATATCACGCGTTGTTCCTGCAATATCTGTCACTATAGCGCTGTCACGACCACTTAAAAAATTTAACAAACTTGATTTACCGACATTCGGTGCGCCGGCAATAACAACAGTAATTCCTTCACTAATTAGTGCTCCTTGATGGGCTTGAGCTAATAATATTTCTAAGCATGATAAAATATGTTTTGCATCTTTCAACACATTACTTTGTGATAAAAAATCTATTTCTTCTTCAGGAAAATCAATCGCCGCTTCAACATACATACGCAACTGAATTAATTGATCTACTATCATATGAATTTTTTTGGAAAACTCTCCTTGTAGTGATCGCATTGCACAGCGCGCAGCTTGTTCTGATTCTGCATTAATCAAATCTGCAATTGCTTCAGCTTGGGTCAAATCAAGTTTATTATTTAAAAAGGCTTGCTCAGAAAATTCACCTGGCTTTGCTAAGCGTGCACCATAATGTAAAACAGATTTTAGCAATTGATCTAAAACAATCGGTCCACCATGTCCTTGTAATTCTAAAACATCTTCACCAGTAAAAGAATTCGGTCCTTGAAATAATAATGCAATACCTTGATCAATAAGCTTATGATCTGAATCAAAAAAATCAGCATAATGCGCATGACGAATTTTTGGTTCAAAGCCAAGAATTTTATATGCGATAGTTTTTACTAAGTGGCCAGAAACACGGACAATTCCAACACCACCCCGGCCTGAAGGTGTTGCAATAGCGGCAATTGTTTCTTTATTACTTGTATTCAAAGTAAATGCTCCAGGCTGTTAATCTGTTTTTTAAAATCTACTAGTGACAACAATATCATTTCTTTATTATGATACAATTCTGTTGATTTCGCTAACTTTTACCGTGGTCGATGCCGCGTAATGATATCTATAGGAGTTCTCTATGTTTATAAAGCACCTTACCGCCCTTATTATTTTTACTGTTCTTGTTTTGCTTGGCCACAACCTGATTCATACTGTACTAGAGTCCTGGATGGATTTACAAACCGTTCTTGCTAGCTTTGTTGGAGATGTTTTTTCCAGTGGTAACGTTGGTGGATGGATTAAAAAAGTATTAATATTTCTTTGCGTTCCTCTTGTGGTTACTTTTGTTCCAGCAGCTATTTATTGGGCTTGTAAGCGTAGTACTATGCCTCACATCAAAGAATTTTTTTGGTTATTGTGGACAATTCAAACTATTATTTTTTGCTTGAACACATCATTTTTCGGCGGATAAGAAAACCCAATGCAAAATCACTAAGCTGAGCGATACTCTGTTAGATTTTTTAGGTTACTATACCTAGCTTAGATATTTAGCAGAGCAGGTCGCCACAAGCATAAAATAGGTTAGATCTAGATTTCGCCATCCGAATTATAGCCAACACAGTTAGGATGCTAAATCTAGG
The DNA here is from genome assembly GCA_021151585.1 of Alphaproteobacteria bacterium. Classification (GTDB taxonomy): domain Bacteria; phylum Pseudomonadota; class Gammaproteobacteria; order JAGOUN01; family JAGOUN01; genus JAGOUN01. Next base: position 31,922 of record JAGKWX010000006.1, read on the forward strand.
TTAAAAATAATAGACTGCTCTTGTCATAATTTTAGAACTCAGCGCCATTAGTTTTTTTACAACATAGGGCAATTCGTGAGCACCCGCTTCACGCGCCATATCACGGTGTTTTGCCTCATCCTCACACATTTGCGCGACAATAGCGCGACTTTCAACATCATTTTCTGGTAATTGTCCTAAATGTGATTCTAAATGTTTTACTACTTGCTCTTCTGTTTCGGCAAGAAACCCTAAATTCCATTTATCACCAATACATCCAGCTATAATGCCGATACTGAGCGACCCTAAATACCATAGCAGATTCAGATAACTTGCATAGCTATTCAGTTCACTCAAACGTTGATTACACCAGGCTAAATGGTCTAGCTCTTCATCTGCCGCTTCTTGCATTTTTTCACGAATACTTTCTGAGCGCGCGGTAATAGCTTGCCCTTGGTACAAAGCTTGTGCACAAACTTCACCAGTGTGATTAACACGCATCAAACCAGCGGCATGCTTTTTTTCAATGTCTGTTAATAAATGATCGTGCGTAACTTGGGCAGGGTAGTGTCGTTGATGCTCTGTAGGTTGCACAAACAGAGTTTTTCTAGCTAAATCTATATGACAAAAAAAATAATCCATAGGTGAAAAATATCGATTCATAAAAAATCTCCCCATAATGCTTGCATAACTGAAATTGCCACAAGTGGTGCTGTTTCCGTACGTAAAACACGCTTTCCTAATGCAACACAATACACACCTTCTTTATCTGCAAAAGAAATTTCATAGTCACTAAAACCGCCTTCAGGGCCAATATAAATATTTACAGCAGATACATGACCAGCGCCTACAGTTGAAATATTCATTTTCGCAGAAGGCGTCAATAAAAATCGCATCGTATCAGAGTGTAATGATATTGCTTCTTTTAATGATATGACAGAATGTAGCGCAGGTAAGACCGCACGCCCGGATTGTTCAGCGGCAGAAATCACAATATTACGCCAATGCTCAATTTTTTTTTCTAAACGATCAGAAGACAATTTTATATCACAACGCTCAGTAATTATTGGGGTGATATCTGTCACTCCTAACTCAACAGATTTTTGTATAATCCAATCCATTTTCTCGCCTTTGCATAAGGCTTGAAATAAGCGTATTTTTAATATGGATTCACTACTATTTTCTATTTTTTCTAAAATTTCGACACAAACTTCTTTTTTACTTATCTGTGAAATTCGGGTTTTAACTTCATTACCACAACCATCAAATAGATAGCAAATATCACCAATTCGACAACGCATAACATTGATAGCGTGATGTCTATTTTTTTCATTTAAAAAAATAACCTCTGTAAAAGAAAAGGGTTGATAAAAACGCATATTATGTCCTAATTCCAACCCCTTTATTTAATAAGAGTAAATTTATATTGTATATAACTATATTGATAGCGAGTAAAACTAGTATGCTTAATGATAAATCACTCGATTGCACGCCAATAAAACCATAACGAAATAAAGAAACCAAATACATCATCGGATTAAAATATGAAACAATTTTCCACATATGTGGCAATTGTTGGATTGAATAAAAAACACCACCTAAATAAATGAGTGGCGTCAAAACAAATGTTGGAAATGTTGAAACATCATCAAATTTTTTTGCGAAAAGTCCATTTAAAAATCCTAACAATGAAAAAAAGCATGCAGCTAAAATAGCGCTTAATAACAGTATTCCCACATGCTGTGGCACTTCGTGGGTGAAAATTAATGAAACAAGAGTAACTATTAATCCAGTTATTAAGCCCCGAAAAATTGATGCTAAAGAAAATCCTAGTAGTAAAACATGATGATCCATAGGCGATACTAACATTTCTTCAATACTGCGTTGAAATCTTACCATAAAAAATGAAAACGCAGCATTATTATAGGCATTCATGACAACCGCCATCATAACTAATCCCGGCACGATAAATTGCATATATGTCACGCCAGTTTGAATATTAATATGTGGCCCCATAAAATGACCAAAAACCAAAAAATATAATACAATCGTAATAACTGGTGGCATCAGTGATTGTATCCAAACCCGCATAAATCGTATAGTTTCAACACGTACTAAAGTTTTTAGAGCGATGAATTGTTTTTTTAACATGTTATTGTCCTGCTTTATTCACTAAGCGAATAAATAATTCTTCTAATCGATTACTTTTATTTCGTAAACTAGTCACTTGAATATTGTTTTCTGAAAGTTTTACAAATAAATCATTCAGATGTTGTTCTTTTAAAATTTCAACTTCTATTGTAGAACTATCAATTAATTTTGCATTATACGGTGACAAATTTGGCAAAAAATCAAGTGGCTTTTGACAATCTAAAATCATTGTTTGAATATTTATTTGCGACAATAATGTTTTTTTATCAGTATTTTCAATAATTTTTCCACAGTCAATAATCGCAATTTTATTGCACAGTTGTTCAGCTTCTTCGAGATAATGGGTTGTTAAAACAATCGTTGTACCTTGACGATTTACCTCTTGTAAAAACTCCCACATAGAGCGTCTAAGTTCAATATCAACACCTGCTGTGGGTTCATCTAAAATTAGAAATTTAGGTTGATGTACGAGTGCACGTGCAATCATCAAACGACGTTTCATACCGCCTGACAGTTGTCGTAGTGTAACGTTTCGCTTCTCCCATAAACTTAATGCTTTTAATAATTTTTCTGTACGTTGTTTTGCTGTTTTTCTATCAACACCATAATAACCCGCTTGATTATAAACAACATCATAGACTTTGGTAAAAACACTGATATTTACTTCTTGTGAAACAACACCTAGCAAGGCTTTAGCTTGTTTTTTTTCTACATCAATATCGTAATCATAAATTTTAATTGATCCCGATGTTTTATTAATTAACGTTGTTATAATACCAATTGTTGTTGATTTTCCTGCGCCATTCGGACCTAATAATGCAAAAAAATCACCGTGCTCAACTGTTAAATCAATACCTTTCAAAGCTTCAAAACCATTTGCATAGGTTTTTTTTAAATTTTTGATTTCTAGTGCTGGCATAAGACCTCTTTAAATCTATTTTAGTGTACTTAGCAATCAGAGCAACTAGGAAAAACTGCCGCTATAATTGCAATGTCGATAATTTATTTAATAGTTTCTTCATCGCTATGCCTCTATGACTGATTTTATTTTTTTCTTCAAAATGCAATTCAGCAACCGTACAGTTTTTTTCTGGTAAAAATAAAACAGGATCATAGCCATAACCACGTTCGCCAATTTCTTCTCTAGTAATTTTTCCATATAAACGACCTTCAACAATAATTGGTGAAGGATCAGTCGGATGTAACATAAACGCTAAAACACATATAAAATACGCACCCCTGTTTTCATCAGGAATATCGCTCATTTCTTGAAATAATTTACGAATATTAGCATCGCGATCGCCGTGTTTACCGGCATATCTTGCAGTATAAATGCCTGGAGCACCATTTAACGCTGGTACAACTATCCCTGAATCATCTGCAATACAAGGTAAACCTGTTTTTTCACAACCATATCTTGCTTTAATAATAGCATTTTCGACGAAAGTTAAACCATTTTCTTCGGCTTCTTCTTGACAATAATCGCCTAAAGACAACATAGTAAACTGTGTTGATGAAAATAGGTGTCGAAATTCCTCAAGTTTTCCAATATTATGGCTTGCTAACACAATTTTCATTTAGAAAAAACCCCAGCTTTTTTTCTTCGGTAACGTATGTTGACATGCTAAAATTTGTTTATGATAAAGATCAGCCTGGTGTTGAACGCGTCTTGCTATAGTCATCAAGTATGGTTGATTTTTATAAACACCACGAGTATATCCACCAATGCCTTCATGGTATGCAAGATATAATGCATAAGCATTTGTTACTGGAATACCAGCACGTACGTGAGCTCGATGACAATACCAACCAAGAAAATCCATCGCAGAATCAAAATCACTACGATAACCACCAGTATTATTTTCAGCTTGATATTCTAACCATGTGCCATCTAACGCTTGTGAGTAACCATAAGCAGTACTCGGTCGTGACCAAGGGATAAATCCTAAAACTTTTTTTCTTTCTGGCTTTGCATTACCTTGAAAATGAGATTCTTGATAAACAATCGCCATTTGTACACTAATAGGAATACCCCATCGCTTTTGCGTTGCTTGCGTCGCCCAAAACCAACTAGGATATTCTCGAAAAATTCCACAAATATCATTTTGATTTTTCGGCGGCGACGGTGCACAAGCTGTTAACAAAAACAAAGCTGCTAAAGCACAAAAAAGTAATTTTATGGATTTCAGCATACTAAAAATTTTTTTATTTAATTAAACCAAGCTCTTTCACAGCTTGATATTCCTGGCGCAATTCGTCTAAGACTAGAGCAAATTTATCACGACCAAATTCATTCAATTGAAAATTCGTTAACACTTCTAGATGACCATGAGTAGTACGGCATGGCATAGAAAAAATTAGTCCTTTATCAACACCATATTCACCTTGAGAGCATCGCCCAACTGAGAAACAATCATTTGCTGCTGTATCAAAAGTTAAACGTCGAATACCGTCCACCACTGCATTTGCTGCTGATGCGGCAGAAGAAGAACCTCGTGCTTGAATCACAGTTGCGCCACGTTTTTGAATCATAGGTACAAATTCATTTTTTAACCATTCAATATCCGTAATAACATCGGTTGCAGGTTTACCATCAATGATTGCATTATAAAAATCAGGATATTGGTTTTGTGAATGATTTCCCCAAATAATCATTTGTGATACGGCTGTCACATCGACATTTGCTTTGAATGCTAATTGACGTTTTGCGCGATTTTCATCTAATGCTGTCATAGCATAAAAACGATCTTGTGGAACATCGGGCGCTGCATGCATTGCAATTAATGCATTTGTGTTACAGGGATTTCCAACAACAAATATTTTTACATCACTCGCAGCAACGGCATTAATGGCGGCTCCTTGTGGGCCAAAAATTCCACCATTAATTTTCAAAAGATCTGAACGCTCCATGCCTTGTTTACGTGGTACAGCGCCTACTAATAAAACGACATTTGCATCGTTCATTGCTGTTTTAATATCAGATGTGATAGTAATGTTCTTTAAAAGAGGAAAAGCACAATCATCTAATTCCATGACTACAGCCTGCAATAAATGCATGGCTCCTTCAAGTTCTAGTAGCTGCAACTCTACCTCAACATCTGTGCCAAACATATCGCCTGCAGCTATTCTAAACAATAGAGCATAACTAATTTGACCTGCTGCGCCGCTGACAGCCACTTTAATGCGTTTTTTTTGCATAGAAATATCCTATATTTACCTAATTATTTGGTTTATTCTATACGATTTTCTGGATAATGACAAAAATAACTCCAAAATGAATGTTTTAAAAGATTTATCTCTATATATCCATCTCCCCTGGTGTATCAAAAAATGCCCGTATTGTGATTTTAATTCTCATGAACTCAATAGCGAGCTTCCAGAAGAAGAGTATATCGACTATTTGATTGAAGATTTTACATCTCATCTTGATGTTATCAAACATCGTCAAATTATTAGCATATTTTTTGGTGGTGGTACTCCAAGTTTATTTTCAGCACAAGCGTTAGATCGTTTACTCACCACTTTAGGTTCTCTAGTAAATTTTTCTAAAGAATGTGAAATAACATTAGAAGCGAATCCAGGCACAGTTGAGCAAAAGCGTTTTAAGAATTATTTTGATATTGGCATCAATCGTATTTCTTTAGGTATTCAAAGTTTTGATGCAGAAAAATTAAAACTATTAGGTAGAATTCATAATGATCATGAAGCACATTCAGCGATTGATGCCGTAAAAAGAGCAGGTTTTACTAATTTTAACCTTGATATCATGCACGGTTTACCCAATCAATCGGTTGCACAAGCATTATCTGATCTAAAACAGGCACTAAAACATGAACCGACGCATTTATCCTGGTATCAGTTAACCATAGAACCAAATACTTATTTTTATAAACACACCCCTGTACTTCCCAGTGAAGAAATATTAGAAAAAATAGAACAATCGGGATTTGATTTATTAGCAAAAAACCACTTTAAGCGTTATGAAATTTCTGCGTTTTCATTAGTAGGCAAGCAATCAAAACATAATAAGAATTATTGGTTATTCGGTGATTATTTAGGCATTGGTGCTGGCGCACATAGTAAATTAACTATTGATGGTACAGTCACACGACATTGGAATCACAAATCTCCTCATTCGTATATGGATAAAAACAAATCATTTATTTCAAACAAAATTGAAATACATCATCAGGATACTATATTTGAATTTATGTTGAATGCGCTTCGATTATTTGAGCCTATTTCATTTGAGCTCTTCGAAGAAAAAACAGGTTTATCACGTGATCTTTTAAAAGAGCCGGTTAAATTAGCTATTCAACAAGGCTTGTTACACGATGCATCTTTTATTGAAACAACGGAATTGGGTAAGAAGTTTTTGAATGATTTGTGTAGGATTTTTTTAAACTCCGATCTACGACGCGTTTGATATTTAATGTTTTAAGTTTAACCAACTACTGTATTACCGACGGGTGGGATAAACTGGGGTGATACAGTCGCTACTGTTTTTATGTAGCTAATGGATATAAAATTTCAACACAAATTGTCATTATGACTTAAGATTGTTGCGCATTAAACATCAAAGAACGCAGAATTTTAAACAATATCTATTTCGCCTTCGTACACCTTCACAGCTGGGCCCGTCATCATTACAGAGTGCCCTTCGCCTTGCCATTCTATAGTTAACCTACCACCTGGTAACTCAACATCAACTATGTTCTCTAAGTAACCATTAATAATTCCGGCAACTACAGACGCACAAGCTCCTGTACCGCAGGCTAATGTTTCACCCACGCCACGTTCGTAAACACGTAGTTTGATGTGCTTAGGATTGATAATTTGCATAAATTCCACATTCGTTCGCTCTGGAAATGCCGTGTGATGGCTAATTCTTTCTCCGAGAGTCGTGACAGGAGCATCTACAACATCGTCAACAACAATAATGGCATGAGGATTACCCATAGAAACAGCCATAATTTTTTGTTCTGTTTCAAATAGGCTTAAAACGTATTTAGAAGCGCGATAAGATACATCTAAGGGGATGTCCTTAGGTTCAAGTCGTGGTTGCCCCATATCGACTTTAATTGCTTTATAGTCTTGAATATCAACGGTCATAAGACCCGCTTTTGCAGAAAGTTTCAATATGCGTTGATCTGCTAATTTATTTTCGCATAGAAAACGTGCAACACACCGAACACCATTACCGCATTGGCCAGATTCTGAACCATCTACATTAAAAATACGATAATGAAAATCTGATATACCAGTTTTACCACTTTCTATTGTTAATAATTGATCAAAGCCAATACCAAAGTGTCGATCAGCTAATGTTTGAATATTCTCTGTTGTGAAATTGACAGGTTGTGATATAGCATCAAAAATTGCAAAATCATTACCCAATCCATGCATTTTAGTGAATTTTAGTCGCATTTACTTACTCTTTTCTGTTGTTTTTTCAGGATGATCAGGAAGATATAGAGGTCCTGTTTGACCACAACAGGATAAAATCAAAACAGCTATACATAAAAACGATAATTTTCTGTACATAAAATGATATTTTTCATATTTGTATAAAAAGTGTTGTGCCATAATATTAAAAAAAAATATATATATAAAGACTTATGATTGATATTAGATGGGATATTTTCTGTGGATAAACGTTTTTTATTTATATTAATCAATAACTTATAAACATTAAAAATCATTATATTAATTTTATAAAACTTGTGGATAACTAGTTTTTTTGTGGATAGAAAAAAAGTTCACAAAACAAATGACAGGAAATTCACAGAAGTTAATGATGGTTGTTCACAGCTTTTCATATATATTTTTTTCGTGGTAAAAGAAGTTATACGAAATTTTAGGACGACCATTCTAGCTGTGGAGTATAGGGTTACTGAGCTTGGTAAATAATTGATTGACTGATGTGAATAAAAATCATAAAATGGTGAAAATTTATTTAGTTTTAGGGTATTATCATGAAAAGAACCTTCCAACCTAACGTTTTAAAACGTAAACGCACTCACGGCTTCCGTGCACGTATGAAAACAAAAGATGGTCGTGCAGTTATTAGCCGTCGTCGTGCTAAAGGTAGACATCAACTGACTGTTTAGGCGTGTCTTTTTCTTTTCCTAGGTCATCTAGATTACTCAATAAAAAGCATTATGATTACGTGTTTCAATCTGCTAACAAGATTGGGACACGTTATTTAACTGTTCTTTATCGTCAAAATACCTTTGATTATCCTCGTTTAGGTTTAATTGTTGCTAAAAAAACTGCTAAACTCGCTCATGATAGAAATCGTTTTAAGCGTATTGCACGAGAATATTTTCGTTTGGCTCAAGATCAGTTGCCTAATGTTGATATTGTTATTCTTTCACGTCAACATATAGAAACTGCAGCTAACCATGTGTTGGTTGGTGAGCTTGCCTATGTATGGAAAAAGATAATCACAGGAAAAGAAAAACGTGCGATATAAACCATTAATATGGTTAATTATTTTACCAATTTATGTTTATCGCTTTACCATCAGCCCATTGCTTGGGCAGCGTTGCCGTTTTTACCCCAGTTGTTCAGTATATTCGATTACAGCGATACAAAAACATGGTATCATCCGCGGACTTTTTTTAACTATTAAACGTTTATTGAAATGTCACCCTTGGCACTCTGGGGGTGTTGATGAAGTTCCAACATAAAGTGAGAAGAGATTTATGAATTTTTCTAAAAAATTATTGCCATATATGTTGCTTTTTATTAGTACGTTCATGCTATGGAATACATGGTCACTAGAACATGCTCCTAAACCTCAACAAAATACTATTGTTCCATCAACTCAAGCACCTAACTCAAATATTCCACTACCTGTAGAACAAAGCACAGTAACTGAGATGGACAATATTCCACATGTTGCAACTGCACCAGCGAAATCAAATGGTTCTATATCAACAACTTCGAGTGATTCAGTTGTTCATGTGAAAACTGATGTTATGAGTATTGACATTGATATGAATACTGGTGATTTAGTTCAATCGTCTTTATTAGAATATCCACAAGCTCAAGATAAGCCGAATCTTCCTTTACATCTTTTTTCTAGTGATGCTAAACATTTTTATCAGGCTCAGTCTGGGTTTCTTACACAAAGCGGGCAAAAAGAAGCCATTGTTTTTCATTCGGAAAAAAATAATTATGTATTGAATGAACATGATAAATCTTTAGTAGTGACATTAACCAGTGCACCACTAGCATCAGGTGTAATTTTTGAAAAAACGTATACTTTTTATCCGAATAGTTACGTTATCGATCAGGGTTATTCAGTAAAAAATACGGGATCAACACCGTGGCAAGGGTATTATTACGCACAATTAGTTCGTTCAAATCATGCACCAGATGCCGAAGATAGCACTGCGCGTTATACCTATTTTGGTGCAGCAACATCGACACCGGAAGAGCATTACAACAAAGTGAGCTTTAGCTCTATGGAAAAACAAGCCGTAGATTTACAAAAAGTTCAACATGGTTGGGTTGCAATGTTGCAACACTATTTTGTTAGCGCATTAGTTCCTAATAAAGAACTAGCAGTGAATTTTTATTCCAATGTTGATACAAGTAAAGACTTATATAGCATAGGTGTACTTGCGCCCATGATGTCTCTTGAGCCAGGACAGCATCTAGAATCAGGTATGCAGTTATATTCTGGTCCTGCAATTGCGAAAAACTTAGAAACTGTTTCTCCTTATCTCAAATTAACGATTGATTACGGTTGGTTATGGTTTATTTCGGTTATCATTTTTTGGTTAATGCAGCATATTTATGAAATAGTAGGTAATTGGGGTTGGTCTATTGTTTTAGTGACAGTTGTTATTAAAATCGTTTTTTACCAGTTGTCTGCGAAAAGTTATCGCTCTATGGCATCGATGAAACGTTTACAACCGCAAATTAAATTACTGCAAGAACGTTTTGCGAGCGATAAGCAGCAACTCAGTAAAGCTATGATGGAATTATATAAAAAGGAAAAAGTGAATCCATTAGGCGGATGTTTGCCTTTATTGATTCAAATTCCTGTTTTTATTGCTTTGTACTGGGTGATTGTTGAAAGTGTGCAGTTACGTCAAGCTCCATTCATTTTATGGATCCAGGATTTAGCATTGAAAGATCCTTATTATGTCTTGCCAATCATCATGGGTTTAACGATGTTTGTTCAGCAAAAAATATCGCCACCACCACCTGATCCAATGCAAGCGAAAGTGATGATGTTATTGCCTGTGGTCTTTACAGTGTTCTTCTTACAATTTCCGGCTGGTTTAGTCTTGTATTGGGTAGTAAATAATACATTATCTATCACTCAACAGTGGTACATGATGCGCAAGTATGGAGATAAAAAAACAAATAATACATTGGAAAAGAAGAAATAATCGATTTTAGGTTTTAGAAAACTGAAAACAGTTTATGAGTTTTAATCTAACAATCATGATTGTCACCCTAGCCTAAGCCAGGGTCCAGTCTTAATAGTTAAGTAGTTAGAGCAAGATTTGGGTGTCAGCCTATGCTGGCGTGGTGCAATCGTTACTATCAATGACAGGAAAGAGGATAAAATAATGGAGACGCAGCTATTATCTCTCTGGCAAGATTGCTTAGATCGTCTTCAATCTGAGTTAGCCAGCAGTTTATTTAATATCTGGATTCGACCATTACGCGCTGAAGCTCGTCAAGAAAATAAACAGATTATTTTAGCTTTATTAGCGCCAAATAAATTCGTTATTGATTGGATTCGACAACATCATTTCGAACGTATTAAGCAAATTATTTTTGAATTAGCCCCAGAAAAAAATATTTCCATTATCTTAGAAATATCGACGATTGTGGCACCTAAAACACAAGCAATCAAAGCGCCGGTGCAAGTAGTTGAAGAGAAAAACACAACGCCTAAGCATGATGAATTTCGTTCCAATGTTAATAGATTGTTCACGTTTGATAATTTCGTACAAGGAAGTTCTAACCAACTTGCTTGGGCTGCAGCCAGACAAGTTGCTATAAATCCAGGAAAAGAAAATAATCCCATGCTTGTTTATGGTGGTGTAGGTTTAGGTAAAACCCACTTGTTACATGCAGTTGGTAATTATATTTTATCGCAAAAGCCACAAGCACGAATTCTGTATTTACATTCAGAACGTTTTGTTGCCGATATGGTAAAAGCACTGCAAAACCAAACTATGGAGGCATTTAAACGCTTTTATCGCTCTGTTGATGCCTTACTTATTGATGATATTCAATTTTTTGCTGGTAAAGATCGTTCGCAAGAAGAATTTTTTCATACTTTTAATGCTTTATGCGAAGGTCAACAACAAATCATTATGACCTGTGATCGTTATCCTAAAGAAATAAAAGGTATTGAAGAGCGGTTAAAATCTCGTTTTGGCTGGGGTTTAACTGTTGCTGTTGAGCCGCCAGAACTTGAAACTCGGGTTGCGATTTTAATGCAAAAAGCTGAACAAGCGAATGTTGAATTGCCCTATGAAGCCGCTTTTTTTGTAGCAAAACGGATTCGTTCTAATGTACGTGAATTAGAAGGTGCTTTAAAGCGTGTGATTGCAAATGCACATTTTACCGGCAAGCCAATTACTTTAGATTTTGTTAAAGAAACCTTGAAGGATTTATTATCTTTACAAGATAAATTGGTCACTATCGATAATATTCAAAAAACAGTCGCTGAATACTATAAAATTAAGATGAGTGATATGTTATCTAAACGTCGAACTCGTAATGTTGCACGGCCGCGACAAATGGCTATGGCAATGGCTAAAGAATTAACAAATCATAGTTTGCCAGAAATTGCAGAAGCTTTTGGTGGTCGTGATCATACAACAGTATTACACGCTTGCCGTAAAATTAAAGAATTGATTGAAACTTCAACAGATATTGCTGAAGATTATAAGAATTTATTGAGAATTTTGACGACCTAATTTAAATTTCTCATTATCCTTTATTAGGGCGAGTGGCGTTCGTTCTAATTAAAAATAAATTACAGATCAAACAGGGTGGCGCCACTTGCCCCAATAAGGTGACAATATGCAACTTACGATCGATAGAGAAAAATTATTAAAACCCCTACAATTAATCACGAATACCGTTGATAAAAAACAAGCTTTACCGATATTATCGAATATTTTATTTAAATTAGATGGACAGCGTCTCACTTTATTAGGCACAGATTTAGAGATTGAATTGATTAAATATGTTCATTTAGATCAGGTGGTAGCAACGGAACAATTGGCTATACCGGCAAAAAAGTTACATGATATTTGTCGAGCTTTGCCGCCAGAAGCAAGTATACAATTTTCACAACAAGGCAATCAGTTATCTCTTCGTTCAGGTAAAAGTCGTTTTACTCTATCACTTATGCATGCAGAAGAGTTTCCCACCCTAGAGTGTGAAACTGCACCAAAACATACTTTTACCTTGCCGGCGATGTTATTGCGTCATTTATTAGTTAAAACACATTTTGCTATGGCTCAACAAGATGTGCGTTATTTTTTGAATGGCTTGTATCTCGATTTTTCTGCCAATATGCTGAGTGCGGTGGCAACAGACGGCCACCGTTTGGCAATGTGCACGCAAACATTGGATTTTAGCCTTGCAGAACGTGTGTCAGTATTATTGCCTCGAAAAGCTATTATTGAATTAATCAAATTATTAGAAGCTTCTGATGCAGCAATAGATTTTTGCATTGGTGATAATTATGTCAGTATTCGTTCTGAAGATTATTCATTTACTTCAAAATTAATTGAGGGTACTTTCCCAGAGTATCGCGCTTTAATTCCTAAGGTTACGGATAAAATTGCCATTATTCAGAAAGAAGTTTTGCGTGATGCATTATCTCGCGTTGCGGTGTTATCGAATGAAAAATATCGTGGTGCTTGGTTAACTTTCGAGAATAATCGATTAAAACTACAAGCAAATAATCCCGATAAGGATGAAGCGGAGGAAGAAGTTGCTATTGATTATGCTAGTGATTCGATACGATTAGGTTGTAATGTGACCTATTTGTTGGATGTTTTATCAGTTATTGAAGAAGAAGTGATTCGTATTTATTTGACTGAAACTAGCTTGCTAGTTCAGGCTCTAAGTTCAGATAATGAATATTATGTCGTCATGTCGATGCGATTGTAAGCCTGTTTAGTTTATACTTAAATAATAAGTTGTTAAAAAATACAGCAAGCTCAGAAATCGTGCAATTGGCCAGTTATTTCATCGTTTAGCATGAGTTGAATGTTGGTGTAGCGACATTAAGCGTATTATCGAAGTATGTTCTGAATCAGGATTTTTCGAGCTTTTATTTGAAAAAATAGGTCGCTATTTTCAAGTGACGATGTTTACAACAAGATTAAACAAGCCACTGTTGAGCTAGTTAGATCAATAAATTTTAGCCTTATTAAAAATCAACAAGCGTGGCCCACTACAAAAATATACGAAGCTATTCAGAAATCTTCTAGAACAAGGCTTAGTCGCTATAAGTCCCCTCCCCTCCTTTTACAAAAGAGCCCTCTTTGTCGTTATTGTTATTAGTATATTACGGGTTTTAAAATACTATTCGGCACAGAGCCATTAATTCTGGTGGTTTTCAATAAGTGATTCTAGGATAATGGGCGTAATATGTTTCACGTGAAACATTTTGCATGAGAGAGTTACATGTTGTTGAATAAAGTTCATATTTCCCATTTTCGTAATTTGCGCGATGTACATTTAATGTTACCTAATAATGGTTATTGTCTGATTTCAGGCCCTAATGGTAGTGGAAAAACCAGTATTTTAGAGGCAATTTATGCGCTTTCTTGCGGAAAATCGTTTAGAACTACCGATTCTTCGCAATTAATCCAAAATAATCAAGAAAATTTCACGTTATTTGCGACACTGAGAAACAATGTTCAAACAACAAATAGCGTCGTGGCTAATGTAGAAGCTAATGGCGTTTTCCCTGCCGAAAATCTGTCGCATTCCCAACCGGGTTTAGTGTCGCAAACTTCTGCAAGGGATTTGTTGCAAGATCCGACCATGTTATCTTCTTTGAATCTCAATATCGGCATCCAGCGCGACCGTAATGGCAAAACATTTGCAAAGTATATGGGTGAGCCGACAAAATTTTCAGAAATAGCGCGTCTATTTCCTGTACGAGTGATGAGTCCTATTGAATCTTATACTTTGATAAATGGTGGCCCAGAACAGCGTCGTAGATTTTTAGATTGGGGAATGTTTCACGTGAAACATTCTTATTGGAATGAATTACAAAAATGCCATCGTATTTTAAAACAAAAAAGCGCAGCACTGAAAATGCGTTGTTCAGATAATGAATTAAAAGAATGGAATAATATGTTAGCAGAAATAAGTTATTCACTGGATAAGATGCGTTGCGAATATATGAGTCATTTAAATGAAATATTCAATAAATATCGAGAAAAACTGCCTATTCTTGCAGAAATTAAGCTTGAATATTTGCCAGGATGGTCGCGTCAATCCACAGATTTATACACACAGTTATCCACAATCTCTAAACAAGAGAGATTACAAGGACATTGTTTGCTAGGACCACATCGTGCAGAGATTTTACTACAAACGCCACATGGATTATGTAAGGAGCAACTATCACGTGGACGCCAAAAAACACTGGCGATTGCTTTGTATATTTCTCAAGGAGAATTCTTGTTTCGTGAAACTGGCCGTTACCCTTTGTATATGATTGATGATTTCTCATCGGAATTAGATAATGATGCACAACAATTATTAATCGAAGCGCTGGATCCTTCAGATAAACAAATCCTTATTACAACTTTAGACGATGATAAACATTTTATTTTCCAAGGCGCGAATGTTATTCGATACTCAATTTTAAACGGGAATATTGCTGAGAACGCTTCAATTTGAAGTTTTTTGTTACTGCTTCATGGTGCGCTAGAGTTTCTTCATCCGGGGGGCAGATTGGGGGATGTCCTCTATATCTGGTGTTGCGCTCAGAAAATTAGAAAAATTATGCAGATTCACTAGCTCATAATATTTTGATAAGAATGTTATGTTATTTTAATGGTCAACTTTTACAAATTTTTAGGTGAATACCATGCCTATCTCTAGCAAACTAGGTCTTTCTTCCGAAGGCTTAACGATTTTTCATAACACAGTTCTAGAAAAATATGATGATGCGCTAGCTCATTATATGCTAATTTTAAATAGTTCCGATATCGTAAAAGATATAGAAAATAGAAAAAATACGCTTTTATATACAAAAATATATTTTTATACGTGTTTAACATTTATTGCTATGATAACTGCACTGGAAGTAGCACTGGTTAACTCATATGCTCACTATCGTGCGCTCCTTGTAGATTGGCCTCTAAGCTTGTTAACTTATGCATTTATATCTTATTTCATGGCGCCACTAGTTGCCAGAAAAACTAATAGGCATGACCGTGATTTACCTAAAATCTTTTCTACGCTATTTACTATTGTTACAGGGCTATCTTTGATGTTCGCGTCACAATACATCATCGGTGTCTTTCTTTATGGATTGGTAGTAATCGATCAGCATTTTGCGCGAAATTTTGCTGCACTTTGCATAAAAATTAAGACGTTAGTTTCAGGCGACCAAGATCCAGAATGGTTGAGGGGCAATGTAGTTCGTCATTCAGACGAAATTATTCATCACGGTATTACGTCTATGATTCACGCTGCTGGACAAGTGCCATCACGCCAAACGTTAGAATTAAAATTGCCCTCACAGTATACTGGTGACGCAGCCAATAAAGCGAAATTGATAAAAAATAAATCATCCGACTTAGATATAAAATCTTTTGAAGATATATTTGTCGATGCTCTGAATAAGTTACCATGGGTAGATCAATTATCGCTGAGACTTGCGATGAAACTGTATACGAGTGAAGCGCTTGCTGAAGTGTTGGTAGAGCATTTCTTGTGCGAATTTTACCAGCAAACCAATCAAGCATTTAACAAAGAGGAAATAAAGAGTAGTGCTGATTACCTATATAGCGCCTATCTTTATTCGCATGCCATGGTGCCGGTTGATTTTCGTTTCAACAATCAAGATGCCGCAGTGTTATCGAATCTCGCAGATGCAGCCTGGGTTTATGGAAACTTTAAGAAAAATCGGTTAAATCAAGGTGCAACGCGAGATCTTAGAACGCAATCGAAAGTAAAAAGTATTGAAAGTTTAGATATATCAGAGCCTGAGTTTATGCGTTTGCATGGCGCATTATCAACGTTTACGAACCGGTTTTTTACGGCGACGAAGAGCAGACATTCTGTGGCAAAGGATCTAAAGAAAACAGTATAACTGCTCAAGCTATGTATATCATGGGTGAATGAGTTCTGGGTTATAAAATATAGAAAGCTACAACCTGTTGCTTCGAAATTAGCGTGTCATTTTCGCTTGTTTTTGCTACAATAAAAGCCTGTTTTTTCGATAAAATCCAAGCATATGACAATGGCAGATCAACATACACCCGACACCTATGATTCCTCGAAAATTAAGGTTTTGAAAGGCCTAGATGCGGTTAGAAAACGACCTGGAATGTATATTGGTGACACAGATGATGGTACTGGTTTGCATCATCTCGTGTTTGAAGTGGTTGATAATGCGATTGACGAATCACTGGCTGGTTATTGCGATACAATTACAGTGACCATCCATGTGGATGATTCGATTACCGTGACGGATAACGGCCGTGGTATTCCTGTCGATATTCATGCCGAAGAAGGTCGTTCTGCGGCTGAAGTTATCATGACGGTATTACATGCTGGCGGTAAATTCGATGACAATTCCTATAAAGTTTCCGGTGGTTTGCATGGCGTGGGTGTGTCAGTTGTTAATGCCCTGGCTGAGTCATTACGCTTAGAAATCCATCGTAATGGCCATGTATACGAACAATTTTATTCGCGTGGTAAACCACTTGCCGACTTGAAAGCGATAGGTACAAGCGATAAAACAGGCACATTGGTTCATTTCAAACCTGATGCAGAAATTTTTTCTGACACCTTATTTCACTATGATATTTTGGCAAAGCGTTTGCGCGAATTATCGTTTTTAAATCCTGGAGTCAAAGTTACCTTAACTGATGAGCGTGATAATAAGCAAGAAACATTTCAGTATGCTGGCGGAATTTCAGAATTTGTCTCGTATTTAAATCAAAACAAAACGCCAATACACAAAAATATTTTTTATTTTAATACAGAAAAAGATGGCATACGCGTTGAAGTATCAATGCAGTGGAATGATTCGTATCAAGAAAATATTTATTGTTTTACCAATAATATTCCGCAACGTGATGGTGGAACGCATTTAACCGGTTTTCGTGGTGCCTTAACTCGAACGCTGAACGATTATATTGAAAAAGAAGGCATTGCGAAAAAACAAAAAGTTGCGACAACAGGCGACGATTGCCGTGAAGGATTAACTGCTGTTTTATCTGTAAAAATGCCAGATCCAAAGTTTTCCTCACAAACCAAAGATAAATTAGTTTCCTCAGAAATTCGTGCGATCGTTGAAACAGTGATGAATGAAAAGTTTCATGATTTTTTAATGGAAAACCCTAGCGAATCTAAAAGCATCGTCCAAAAAATGATTGATGCCGCACGTGCGCGTGAAGCTGCGCGAAAAGCGCGTGAAATGACACGTAGAAAAGATGCGTTTGATATTGCGGGCTTGCCTGGAAAATTAGCGGATTGCCAAGAGAAAGATCCAGCATTATCTGAATTGTATTTAGTTGAGGGTGATTCTGCGGGTGGTTCAGCCAAACAAGGGCGTGATAGAAAAGCACAAGCGATTCTTCCACTGCGCGGAAAAATTTTAAACGTTGAAAAAGCACGTTTTGATAAAATGCTTAGTTCAGCCGAAGTAGGCACTTTGATTACGGCTTTAGGTTGTGGTATCGGCTTATCTGAATTTAATCCCGACAAATTACGTTATCATAAAATCATTATCATGACCGATGCTGACGTAGATGGTTCACATATTCGCACCCTTCTGTTAACTTTTTTCTATCGACAAATGCCAGAATTGATTACGCGAGGCCATATTTATATTGCACAACCGCCTTTGTATAAAGCAAAGAAAGGTAAGCAAGAACAATACTTGAAAGATGATGATGCGCTGGAAAATTATTTAATTCAAATGGCATTAGAAGGTGCAAGCTTGCATTCCAATGCACATGCGCCTGCGATACAAGGTTCGGCATTAGAAAGCTTGTTGCATCAATACCGCACGACCTTGCATCTGATTCGCCGTTTAAGTTTTTTTGGATATTCACAAGAATTATTATCTGCTTTAGTTGAAAGCGCGTCGTTGAATGCTGAAAAACTAGCGGATGCTACATTTATGCAACAATGGAGCCAAGCGTTAGAAGCCACATTAGTCAAACATCAACATGAACTCACACAACATAAAGTCCTTGTTCGTTTTGATGAGGCAACGCAATCACATACTCCTGTGATTCAAGTGATTGAACATGCGATACAACGTGAAACAGTGTTAACGCGTAGTTTTATTTTATCTGGTGAATATCGCGCGATTGCCAAAGTAGCAGAAACATTGCATGGATTGATAGAGCAAGATGCCTTTATCCGTAAAGACGATAAAGATACACCGGTGTCGCGTTTTTCCGATGCCTATCATGTGTTGATTGAAGAAGCTAAGCGCGGACAAACAATTCAACGATATAAAGGTTTGGGTGAAATGAATCCCGAGCAATTATGGGAAACGACGATGAATGCCGAAGTCCGTCGATTACTGAAAGTGACGGTTGAAGATGCCGTTGCTGCTGACAAGTTATTTACAACATTAATGGGCGATGAGGTTGAACCACGACGTGATTTTATTGAGAAAAATGCATTATTAGCGACTAATGTTGATGTTTAAGCGACAGGTGTAATCATGCGCTTCAAGAATTCAACGTTGATCATGCGAAAGCGATGACTCATCATTTGTCCAATATATGGACAATATGAAAAAAATAGAAGAATAAAAATATATTAATTTTGACAAAATTATGTGAATATACAGCAGTTATTTAATAATATGAAAGGAGACATTATGAAAATGACATCTACATTTTCTCGGTATTGTGGCGCTATTGTTTTAGGATGTTGCTTGAGCGCGTCTGCATTAGCTGTTTCAATGAATCAATCTGCTGATCTAAATTACACAAAATTACTTAATCCAAATAGTCTTTCTAGTAATCCGTTAGCACAGTTGGTGAATTGGCAAAACCAAGCGCAACAACAACATAACGATCTTTGGAAGATCGCAGAACTAGCAACGGTGAAAGATAACGGCTCTCCAGCAGCAAGAACAATTACTATACAAAACATTACTAATGATGGAATAGTGTTTGAAACTCAAACTTCAAGCAATAAAGTAAAAGAGTTTTCGAAAAACAATCATGTCGCTTTAGTTTTTGTGTGGCAAGATCCTGTATCGCACGTCACTCGACAAGTGAGAGTGGAAGGAACTGTATTACCATCCTCTCAAGGTTTGAACAATGGATTGTCGTCAGCAAACCAAGAAAAAGGTTGGCAAAACTATGTGATATCCCCTCTTACTATTGAATTTTCTTTAGTGCAAACTGTTAATGATAAGGATATTGTTGAATATGTTTTATATAATAAAATGAATGAAAAATGGGTAAAATCTACCAAGGAAGATTACCTAGCACAACATGGCTTTTAAGAGCTTGAAAAATATACATTAACGGCTGTGAAAAATCAAAAATTTCACAGCCATTAACTAATGAAAATTCTTCGCTAGTATTATAATAAACCATTAATTTTTACGCAGGACTAGGAGTAAATGCCGGCACAACCTGCCCCTGGAATAATTCATTAGCTTTATCGACCACCGCTTGCGAGTGAAAAGCATCAACCAATTGCGCGACCCAAGGTTGGTTAATATCGGCTGTACGTATTACGATCAAATTCACATAAGGCGAATCTTGGTTTTCAATAAACAAAGCATCTTTCGATGGTAACAGGCCAGCAGGAATGGCGTAGTTAGTGTTTATCACGGCAAGTCCAACATCATCAAAAGCTCTTGGCAATTGTGCAGCATCAATTTCAATAAACGATAAATGTTTTGGATTATCAACAACATCATGTGGTGTTGCTTCTAATCCTGCATTGTTGGATAAGGTAATAAGCTTTGCTTGTTGTAATAATAATAGCGCGCGCCCCTCATTAGTTGGATCATTCGGAATCGCAACTTTAGCATTTTCTGGCACATCCGATACATGGCGATAATGTTCAGAATATATCCCCATAGGATAAACAAAGGTTTTGCCGGCAACCGCCAAATCATAGTGATGACTCGCGATTTGTTCATTAAGATACGGTGCATGCTGAAAAACGTTAGCTTGTAATTCGCCGTCATTTAATGCCGCATTTGGATGGATATAATCAGTAAAGGTTAAAATTTTGATCTTTATGCCATATTTTTGCTCGGCTACAGACGCCGCAACCTGCGCTAATTCTGTTTCCGGGCCAGCGATGGTACCGACTTTTATGGTTTGCGTGTCTTCGTTACATCCTGTGATCAATACAACAGAACTGATGACTAAAATACTGGTGCAGATTTTTTTTACAACAGACAACATATGCGCTCCTAAACAATTTGACAGTGGCAGAGTGCCGTTTACAATACATCTTATTGAGTATACCAAAAAGGATAAAACATGCATCCTATCATCACGCACTTAGAAGAAGAAATTGCGGGCTTAAAGTCTTCTGGATTATATAAATATGAATATCCAATTCACTCACCACAAAGCACACATATTACAGTGGATGATAATCGAGAAGTTTTAAATTTTTGTGCCAACAATTATTTAGGATTAGCAGACAGCCCAGAATTAATTGAACAAGCCAAACAATCATTAGATCAGCATGGTTTTGGCATGGCGTCAGTACGATTTATTTGCGGTACGCAAGACATTCATAAGCAATTAGAAAAAAAGATTAGTGCATTTTTAGGCACAGAAGATACGATTTTATATTCGTCGTGCTTTGATGCGAATGGTGGTTTGTTTGAAACATTGCTAGGTGAAGAAGACGCGATAGTCAGCGATGCCTTAAATCACGCATCAATTATTGATGGTATTCGTTTATGTAAAGCAAAGCGCTTTCGTTATGACAACAATAATATGCATGATTTGGAAGAAAAATTACAAGAAGCGAAGGCTGCGAATGCGCGGTTTATTATGATAGCAACCGATGGTGTTTTTTCCATGGACGGCATTATCGCCAATTTGAAAGCGATTTGCGATTTAGCAGATAAATATAATGCATTAGTCATGGTGGATGATTCACATGCGGTTGGTTTTATCGGCGAACATGGTCGCGGTACGCCAGAGTTATGTGGCGTTGCTGATCGCATAGATATTTACACAGGAACATTAGGTAAAGCATTAGGCGGTGCGTCAGGTGGTTATATTTCAGCAAAAGCGCCCATTGTAGAATGGTTACGTAATCGTTCACGTCCATATTTATTTTCCAATACGTTAGCGCCAGTAATTACAGCGACATCCTTGCATGTATTAGATATGTTAGATTCAGCTGAAGGTATGCGCTTGCGCAAACAATTGCAAGCGAATAGCCAACAATTTAGAAGCGGTATGGAAAAGCTAGGTTTCAATTTGGTACCCGGCGAGCATCCAATTATTCCGGTTATGTTGGGTGATGCGAAATTGGCTTCTGGTATGGCAAAACGCATGTTGGAAGAAGGTATGTACGTGATTGGCTTTTCTTATCCGGTTGTGCCTATGGGTAAGGCGCGTATTCGCGTGCAAATGTGTGCTTCGCATACTGCTGAACAGATTGATCGCGCGATTGAGACCTTTGGGCGGGTGGGTCGCGAAGTTGGCGCCATTTCTTAAATACTTAGTATGGATAGATTTTTCTCATGGGCTCTATTAAACTTGTATAAATGTTTTTACAGGAATTGTCATGTATGAAAGCACTCGCTAAACTCAAACCTGAAGTCGGTCTTTGGATGACTTCCGAAGAAAAACCAACGCCGAAGCGCAATGAAGTATTAATCAAAGCTAAAAAAACAGCAATTTGCGGCACGGATTTACATATTTATAAATGGGATGATTGGGCGCAAAAAACGGTTCCAGTTCCTCTGAGAACCGGTCATGAATTTGTTGGTGAAATTGTTGACGTTGGCGAAGATGTTACGGCCTTTAAAGTCGGTGATCGGGTTTCTGGCGAAGGACATTTAACTTGCGGCAAGTGCCGACCTTGTCGAGCGGGTAACCGGCATTTATGCCGTAACACACGCGGTGTTGGTTACCATGTTCCTGGCATTTTTGCAGAATATTTTACCTTTCCCGAAAGCAATGTGTATAAAGTGCCTGAAGGTATTCCGGACGATATCGCATCTATTTTTGACCCACTAGGTAATGCGACATATGCGGCATTAGAACATGATTTGGTTGCGGAAGATGTCTTAGTCACAGGCGCGGGTCCGGTGGGATTAATGGCTGCTGCCATTTGTAAATTCGCAGGCAGCAGGCATGTGGTGATTACCGATATTAGTGAATATCGCTTAAATATTGCAAGAAAAATGGGGTTGCACGCCGTTAACTCGCAAGAAAAAAATTTACAAACCGTGATGCAAGAATTAGGGATGAAGGAAGGTTTTGACGTCGGTATTGAATTATCTGGATCGCCGCTTGCTTTTGCTGATATGATAAATGCCATGAACTATGGCGGAAAAATTTCATTTATGGGCATTCCAGCCGCACCTTATGCAATTGATTGGGCCGCAGTTGTTTTTAAAACATTAACCATCAAAGGTCTATATGGTCGTCGAATTTTTGAAACCTGGTATAAAATGGGCGCCATGTTGCAAAGTGGTTTGAATATTTCGCCAGTGATTACACATCATTTTAAAGTTGATGATTTCCAGCAAGGATTTGATGTGATGCTGTCAGGCGAAGCAGGAAAAGTGATTTTGGATTGGGAATAATGACATATCATCCACGGCGCAATCGTTTAAGCCAGTAATCACCTACAGCTTGAACTAGCTGTACCAGCAAAACCAGGATGGCTATGGTTTCTAGCATGACAGTGACTTCGAAGCGCTGATAACCATAACGTACTGCAACATCGCCCAAGCCTCCACCACCAACCGCGCCGGCCATCGCAGAATATCCAATCAATGCGATAATAGTGATCGTGACACTATGAACAATGCCGGCTTTTGCTTCAGGTAATAAGACTTTAAAAATAATTTGAGATACTGAAGCACCCATGGCTATTGCCGCCTCAATCAAGCCATAGGGAATTTCTAGTAACGCGCCTTCAATCATGCGCGCAAAAAAAGGAACGGCTGAAATAGCCAGTGGAACAATAGCAGCATTAGTGCCAATCGATGTGCCAACAATAAAACGCGTGAAGGGAATGGTCGCGATCATTAAAATCACAAAAGGAATTGAGCGGCCAACATTGACTATGACATTTAAAATTTCATGAATTAATTTGTGTTCTAACAATTGACTTTTTCGCGATAAAAACAAAAGAACACCTAATGGTAAACCTAATAAAATTGCAATAGCACTCGCAATCAATGTCATATAAAGTGTTTCGCCTGTTGCGAATAAAAGCTGCCCTATTATGCTGTCAAACATAACCGATTACCTCAACTTTGATATTATGTTCTGCTAAATAGGCTATGCAATTTTTTAATGTATCGCCATATGCCTCAATACTAATAATCATTATTCCCATGAGATGTTCGTGAATATATTCAAGACTGGCCTGCAAAATATTAACATTGACATCAAATTGTTTTATTACATAGGCAATCACCGCTTCTTTGGCGCTCTCTTTGAGAAACCAGAGACGCAACACCGTTAGACTGTTCGGTGTTGTTTCTGCACGAATTTTATTTTTTAAATATTCTGGAAGATGAATATGTAATGTGCTAAAAACAAAACGCTTTGCTGTGTCTGTTTTAGGATTTGCAAATATTTCAGATGTTTCGCCTTCCTCGATAATTTCGCCATTTTCAATCAGAGCAACTCGATCGCAAATATTTTTAATAACATGCATTTCGTGTGTGATCAAAACAATTGTAATATTTAATTCATTGCGCAATTTTTTTAGTAAATCTAAAATAGATTGTGTTGTTTCTGGGTCTAAGGATGACGTTGCTTCATCGCACAATAATATTTTGCTGCCAGCAACTAAAGCTCGCGCGATTGCGACGCGCTGTTTCTGTCCGCCACTGAGTTCGTCAGGGTAATGATGCAATTTATTTTCTAGGCCGGTTAATGTACTTATTGCTAATACTTTCTCGCGTATTATTTTTTTATCCAGATGCGCAATTTCAAGTGGAAAAGCAATGTTTTCATAAACTGTGCGTGAAGAAAGCAAATTAAAATGTTGAAAAATCATACCAATCTGGCGACGCATTTTGCGCAATTTTTTGCTAGATAGTTTTGATATATTGATGCCATCAATAGTAATGTCACCTGCTTCTGGCTTTTCTAATAAATTAATGCAGCGTAACAGAGTGCTTTTTCCCGCGCCGCTTAAGCCCATGATGCCAAAAATTTCTCCCGAGGCAATTGAAAGATGAATATTGCGTAAGGCATGAAAATTTTGTTTACCGTTATTATAAAACTTGTGGATATTTTCAAGCTTAATCATATTTTTAATTTTGTTGTTTGTGATATTGGTCGAGCGCTAGTTTTTACGATTTGTAATAATTTTCCTGTGTTGCTTAGCTGCAGCATAAGAATTTGATCGTTAATGATAAGGCCTTGTTCTATGGCTTTAAGAAATAATTTTTCAATTTTTCCATACAAGTTTTTATGAATATCATCCAAGCCTTCGCCCGCTTTGATTGCGCGATTTAGTAAAAACTGAATGACTTCTTCTTGGTAGTAGAGTGAAATATTATGATTTGCGCGCAATCGATAAATAATTCTTTTCACTTCGTTTGCAATAATCTGTCGTTGATCGCGCTCGGTTAAAGAGGCAAAAGTTAAAATACAGGAAAAATTAACAATATTATCAGGCAGCAAGCGTTTTGCTTCATCTAGTACAAAAGCAATATCAATATCATTAGATTCTAGGGTTTTTTCGTTTATTTCCAGACTCGGTCGATATAAAATATCTGATAATTCAATCGAGTTATCAATGTCAAAGACTGGTTGTTGAATCGCTTCGTTTTGTCTCACCGTTGATTTTGTTTCTAGTATCGCCATCCAGCTTATTTTTTCAATAGCAATGCGACAGTGGTCGACATAAAAAAATCCTCGTTGTATTTCCTGCTGTAAGCGGTTAAGTAACGGGATGTTGCTCGTTACATTTTTCAGAACAATATTTATTTGAGGATATTTTTGTACAATTTCTGTTAGCGCCAAGTAAGAGTTGTGTTTATGAGCATGTGGTGTTGGCAACAACACCGATGACCATTCAATATTGCTACTAAAGTACGCCAAATCAAAAGAAACATAAAAATTTTTTGCACCATGAGTAAAGCGAGCGTAATTTTCAATAAAGGTGTTTTTGCCGCTATAAGTTGGTCCTGCTAAAATAAAAAAACGTTTAGTTTTTTGATGGCGTAAAAAATTTTCTATTGCAGTTTGTTGTCCGATTAAATTTTCGGACAAAAATGTTTGTAGTGCATGCGACTCTGTCGAGCAGCGTAATAAATCATTTAGGTTAACCTGCTGCCAATCAACTAAAACTTCAGCGACATGCTCTGGGGCTAGTGTCATGGTTTGCTCATTTTCTGAGTGTTGAAGTAAAAACCGATTGGTTGCACGATGTAGTAAACTGATGGTCTCCGATAATATTGTCGATTCAGCGCAGTATTTGGACTGCCACTCTAAGGCTTTATTAATCGTTATTTCGGGGATTGTAAGTAGATGAGTGTGTAGTTTTTCATCGCAATAGTGTTGTAATAACTGTATTCGTTGTTCATTCGATAATGGCGGTAAAAATAATATGGCTGCATGCTCTGCGGCGTCTGAGTCAGTACGTGTTAATTTTCCTGATCCATGATATGTCCAAGCGTTTTTTATTGCTTCGATTTTTTCAGTTGAGCAATGTTGCGCAAGATGACTTCGATACAGTGCATCATCAAGCCATGCTTGTGTTGCCAGTTCATGCTCGGTTTTTAGATGAATAACAGCATCTGTTGAGCCAAATAACAGATCGGCCAATTGATTCATATCACACAAGTCTGTGATGGCTTGTCTTAACATAAGCACTTTCCCGCTACTCGAATCATGGTGTTAACATTAACATGGACTATGGTGTCACTCAAGTTGATCTTATCCTGGTTGCGAGCTGCTCAACCATCTTTTGGAGCATACAGTGCTAACGAATAATCCAAGAATGATACCTATGGTTGTATAACCTAGGCGATGCACGATAGTTTCATATCCTCCACCGAGCGCCATAATCATCAATGCAATACCCATGGTGTTTCCAATAGCGGTTTTTTCTCTATTTTTGATCATAATGCCGCTAATAATACATACCCCAAGAAACACTAAAGGTAGTCGAGTTTCTGGGTAGTAACTACCGGCGAAAACGATGAGCCAGCCCATAAGGGATGAGCCTATGTGGGCCAAAAATCTAAATTTGGCCTTGATCTTGGATACTGAACAAGAATCTTCCATGACGAAGAAGCAACTGACTGCTACCCAATAGCCATCAGGATATTTAAATATCAACCAAGGAATTAAGGCGATTGATGTTGCCAGGCACATTTGTGATGCTGCAAAAATACGTGAAGCATGTGGCGTGACTAGTTGCTTGAGGCTACTCACACCCATTTTTTTAAAATCTTCAGCATTCACCATTTTTTTGTCAAATAATATACTGAACATTATATCGGTGATCATGAGGGCAGATATGCCAATAAACACAAACAAGCAACGGTACATCGTTGTTTCTGCGGCCGAGGGCGTGACATCATATAAAGACAAAATATTAACGAGAGTTATACCAATCATAATCCCGGTATATCGTAATGCTGGTGCTTGAAAAATGATATAAGCGGCTAGAAAGCTTACAGCCACGCTGCTGATAATGACCAAGTAAGTGCTATGTGCCGCAAAGGATAAAAGCGTATAGGTTAATACTCCGCCTATCAGCGTTCCTAAAGCACGATTTATCGATTTGGTGAAGCTGGCTGACATATCTAGTTGGATAATGGCTGCAACGGAAATATATGAGAAAAAAATATCCTGCAAATCATATTTTTTGCCAATCCAGTAAATCACTATCAAGCTGATTATCCAGCGAGCTGCAAGAACGATAAATTCAGTTATATTTTTGAGGCGCATTTAAACATCCTATAAGAGTCGTCTTGAGTCAAAAACATCTTCAAGCGCTGTTTAATTATACATAATTTTTTGTAAAAAGGCTGTTTTCATAGATGAAGCTAGGATAAAATGAAAAAATAAATTTTATTAATTTTGGGAGCTGTGCGTGAGTTCTATTAATACTTTCCAGTGCATTAAAACGTTATCGGTTGATGATAAAACATATCATATTGCTAGCTTAAAACAGGCGCAGGGGCTGGGTGATATCAGTCAGCTTCCCTGTTCTCTTAAAGTGTTATTAGAAAACTTACTGCGTTACGAAGATAATGATACCGTGAAAGCGACCGATGTTCGCGCACTGGTTGATTGGTTAAAAACAAAAAAGTCGGCACATGAAATTGCTTATCGCCCTGCTCGCGTCTTGATGCAAGATTTTACAGGTGTTCCGGCGGTTGTAGATTTAGCTGCATTGCGTGATGCCATGGTGGCGATGGGTCACGATCCAGAAGGTATTAACCCTTTATCTGAAGTGGATCTAGTGATTGACCATTCGGTTGCTGTGGATGCGTTTGGTAACGCACAGGCTTTTGGCGAAAATGTGCAGTTGGAAATGGAGCGTAATAATGAGCGCTATGAATTTTTGCGTTGGGGACAAACAGCGTTTAAGAATTTTCGTGTCGTACCGCCTGGTACCGGGATTTGCCACCAGGTAAACTTAGAATATTTAGCAAAAACGGTATGGACTCGTGAAGTTGACGATAAAACATTTGCATTTCCGGATACTTTGGTGGGGACAGATAGTCACACCACAATGATTAACGCATTAGGTGTTTTGGGTTGGGGTGTTGGTGGTATTGAAGCTGAAGCAGCGATGCTTGGTCAACCGATATCTATGCTGATTCCTGAAGTTATTGGTTTTAAAATGACGGGCAAATTACCTGAGGGCGTTACGGCGACCGATTTAGTGCTAACCGTCACACAAATGTTACGTGCCAAAGGAGTGGTCGATAAGTTCGTTGAGTTTTACGGCCCTGGTTTGGATCAATTACCACTTGCTGATCGTGCAACCATTTCAAATATGGCACCAGAGTATGGTGCAACCTGTGGATTTTTCCCCGTTGATGAAGAAACATTACGTTATATGCAGTTGTCAGGTCGTGATCAACATACAATTAATCTAGTTAAGGCTTACGCCATAGAGCAAGGTTTGTGGCGCGATGCTTCAACAGCAGAGCCTGTCTTTACTGATACATTATCCTTGGATTTATCAACTATTGTACCAAGTTTAGCGGGTCCTAAGCGTCCACAAGATCGTGTGCCATTAACACAGATGAAGCACGCTTTTGAAAAATTATTGCAAGAAAATAATAAAACAGATGCAAACCAAGATTTTCGAGTGAATGATCAGTATTCTATTCAACATGGAGCGGTTGCTATTGCGGCAATTACGAGTTGTACCAATACGTCGAATCCTAGTGTTTTAATGGCTGCTGGTTTAGTCGCTAAAAAGGCAATTCAACTGGGTTTACAGCGTAAGCCTTGGGTGAAATCTTCCTTAGCGCCAGGTTCAAAAGTCGTGACAGATTATTTAGCAAAGGCAGGATTACAAAGCTATTTAGATCAGTTGGGATTTAACTTGGTCGGTTATGGTTGCACAACCTGTATTGGCAATTCTGGCCCCTTGGCTGAGGATATTTCTAAGGCGATTGTTGATAATGATGTTGTTGTTTCCGCTGTTTTATCTGGCAATCGAAACTTTGAAGGACGCGTGCATCCTTTAACCAAAGCGAATTGGCTTGCATCTCCACCTTTAGTTGTTGCTTATGCCTTAGCTGGAACAACGCATATTGATTTAACCACAGAATCCTTGGGGAAAGATGCGCAAGGTCGTGATGTTTTCTTAAGAGATATTTGGCCGACAAATGCAGAAATTGCAGTAGAAGTTGCGAAAGTAGATGGTGCGATGTTTAGAAAACAATATGCGGATGTTTTTTCTGGTGATGAACATTGGCAAGCCATTCCTGTTGCCAAAGGTAAGACGTATCAATGGAGCAAAAAATCAACCTACGTGCAGCAACCACCCTATTTCATTGATTTGCCTGCACAACCAAAACCATTAACAGATATTTTAAAAGCTAATATTTTAGCAGTGTTAGGTGATAGTATTACTACCGACCATATTTCCCCAGCCGGCGATATAAAAGCCAATAGTCCAGCAGGAGAATATTTAAAACAACACGGTATCGATAAAATTAATTTTAATTCTTATGGCGCGCGTCGTGGTAATCATGAAGTCATGATGCGAGGAACGTTTGCGAATATTCGAATTCGCAATGAAATGGCCCCAGGTACAGAAGGTGGTGTCACGACTTATGTGCCAGAGAATAATGTAATGTCAATTTTTGATGCAGCGATGAAGTATCAGGCAACATCAACGCCATTGGTGATTATTGCTGGTAAAGAATATGGCACAGGCTCATCACGTGACTGGGCGGCAAAAGGCCCTATGTTGCTAGGTATCAAAGCGGTTATTGCCGAATCATTTGAGCGCATTCATCGTTCGAATTTAATTGGCATGGGGGTGATGCCGTTGCAGTTTAAAGCCGGTGAAAATCGCCAAACCTTAAAGTTGACTGGCTTTGAAGAAATTAGCATTCGTGGTATTGAAAAAGGTATTACTCCAGCGATGGATGTTGATGTTGAAATCAAATATGCTGACGGCAGCGTGGTTAATACCAAAGTTATTTGCCGAATCAATACGCAGAATGAAGTAGAATACTTCCGACATGGAGGGATTTTGCAGTATGTATTACGAAAGATGAAAAATAAATAAATATTTTGCTCAGGCAGCTATCGAGAATTTTTCGGTAGTTGCCAGCATTAAATCATTATTAAACGAAATGTATACAATCTTCGAGTTATATATACCCATTACACTTTAAGATTGTTATGAGCAAATTAACAAAAATAGATGTAAATCAATATCAACAATTTCTCGATAGCATTACAAATCACATTCGTTTAGCCCGGATTAAAGCAGTAAATCGCAAAACTGCGCTGTCATATGAGTTTGTAATGTCTAGTTGCCGTGGATATTAAAGGAAAAAACTTTATTTGAACTTAGCTTAGAGAAAAAATATTGGTAATATCGTGGAATATTTAATCATCGCCAACGGCCCTTTTATTTCCGATGCTTTTATAAAAGCTGCGGCAAAAAATGTCTGCATTGTGGCGCTCGATGGCGCAGCGAACAAATTATTATCTTTAAATATCCTTCCCGATATGATTATCGGTGATTTTGATTCTTTTCAAGAAGAAGCGTGTTTATCATCTGTCAAAAAAGTCAAGTTAGTTGATCAGAACTTTAGTGATTTTCAAAAAGCATTAAAGTATCTTAAAAAAAATGCGACACGTATTGATGTTGTCTGTGCTACAGGTGGTCGTATGGATCACGAGCAAGCCAATATTCGCGCCTTGATTAGTGAATATTCTGAAATCTGCCCTATCTATTTGCATAATGATGAGCAAACACTCGAATTTGTCCGCGATAAAATCATTCATATCACAGGTAAGCATCACGATTATTGCGGATTGTTTGGCATGCCGGAAGCGACGATGATTGTCAAAAATTCTGGGTTGGAATATGGCAGTGATGCACCATATCGATTGACCTTAACGCAAGGAAGTTCGTCGAACCGATTGATGGGCAATGATGGCGCAATTATTGAGATCCAAGGTTCAGCATTAGTTGCTAGGCCATCAATACTTCGCACGACACGCATGGCTAACGCTTGTTGAATTCGTATAGAGCTTTGCAAACGCAACTTTGCTATACGTATCAATAAAGGTTTGCTGATAAACACGTCCAACACCTTTAAAAGTGCCAACATAAAATGTATCTTGAGAGCCCAAATAGCCTGGATGAGCCGTTTCTATCTCGCCACAAGCAACGATTTTTGCTATGCATGATTTGGAGCTCACTAGATTGACCAAAGGTAGATTCGTATGATGTGAAAATAATCCGTATCGAGATTCAATCGTCGGCACAGTTATATGCTGTGAAGCTTGGCCTTCTAAGTTAGTTAATGCACTGCTGCGATAAACATTTCCATCATGCATGGCGTGCTTAATAACCGGACAGCGAATATCATTATCAAAAGCTACAACTCTAGCACTAGTTACAACAATTGAGATATTAATCAAATACAAAGGGTGTTTACCTACTTGATCATCATAATCAATGACTACTTCCAAAACTTCAGCCTCTACTTACCGGTTTATATCGAATTTAGAACAGATTATTAATGCCATTTTAAGAATTTTTCCGGATAATAAGAAGCTTATAAACAGCTGAGGACGATTATGTTTAGCTTTGCCGATTACATTTACAACAGAAGACATTACCCTTCAAGCTATGTTACTGGAAAATCATTATCTTCTAGAGCAGCTGCTTCTATTGTTCGCGCAGATCGTCCTGCCAGTCGTCGTACTCAAGAAGAGCAAGAAAAAGATTTTACTCAGATTATCTTAGGTTGGCGACTAAGCACCGTAAAAGAAATGGATGTGGGTGCCAGTACATCACCATTATTGCCGCGCAACTATTCTTCAAGCACGACCTATTATGATCGCTTTCTGCCCCTAATTTTAGAGGATGCGCGCGCTTCTGTCGCACAAGGCTTAGAAAAAAGAAACAAACCTTTCCCTGTGACAATAAAGGAAGATGTCAACGAACCTAGAGATCTTGCTAACCCTTGGATTATGAATCTTGAAGGTGCAATTCCTGATGATCAAGAACATAGCGCATCGATGAATGTTTTAGTGCTGAGTCATCGCTCCGGCAAAGAACAAGATATGGTGATGCTCGTACTTGCATCAGCAATCTTTGATCGTAATGAAATTAAGGCTAAATTTATTCTTGGTTCTAGAGTGGTAGACAATAATCCAAGAATTTTTAGGGCGGGATCTCGGTGGCAAGCGACGTATGTCACTTCATTAATTTCTCATCAGCGCATGTATGAAGCTTGCACCAATAAGGCAACTCCAGATTGTTTGACCGGCGTAGTTAATGGAAGAATAGCAGAAGCTCCGCATCATTATGATGCAAAAATTGCACGATTCACGGAAAGATTAAATGCTTCTCAACAACATGCGATACAGCGTTTCGTTGCGACCCCAAAAGGAATTGTTTTGCTACAAGGGCCCCCTGGCACTGGAAAAACGACAACTATCGTGCAAATGCTTGCTGCTCTTGTGACAAAAAAGCAGCGTGTTTTAGTCTGCGCCCCCTCCAATAAAGCGGTGCAAGTTTTAGCAGAGCGTTTTGTTCAAAAATATAATCCGCCTGTTATTATAGCAGGGATTGAAAGTAAAATTCCTGATGTGCTGCGCCCAATTTTTTTGCATACATGGTTATCAGATTGTTATTCTTTATTAAGTGACCTTTCATTGAAAACAACATCACAGAAATCAAAAAAACATTTTTTGCAAGCAATCGATAAAGCAGCAAAAGATATCGAGGTAGCTGAGAAAAGAATTTCCACTTTCTTTTCTGATTTAAATTCTGAATATTTTCCTGGTTTGAAAGAATGTTTAGCTGCATTAAGGCAAAAAACTGACGCTTTTGATT
Source organism: Alphaproteobacteria bacterium (assembly GCA_021151585.1). GTDB lineage: Bacteria > Pseudomonadota > Gammaproteobacteria > JAGOUN01 > JAGOUN01 > JAGOUN01. Next base: position 65,012 of record JAGKWX010000006.1, read on the forward strand.
TTTCTCAAGAAAATGCACTGACTCTCTTTCAAGAACATATAACCAAAAGACTTGATCAGTTTACACGAAGAAAAGATCAAATATTAGCGGCTTTACCGTCGAAGGATGCTATAGAAACCACGCTACTTAATCGATCCAAAATTATATTCTCGACGTTAAGTGTGGCAGGACGTTCACAAATGTTGGATACAGAAGTTGAACCAGTAGATGTGTTGATTGTGGATGAAGCCGGTCAAAGTGTTGAAGCAGAGACCTTGATTGCATTTCAGCACTCACCTAAAAAAGTTTTGTTGGTGGGCGATACCAAACAGCTGCCCGCCACAGTACTCTCTGAAGTTGCGAAACAACAAGGGTTCGATCGCTCTATGATGGAGCGCTTGGAACAAAATAATGCGCCTCAATTACGATTAGATACTCAGTATCGTATGCACGCAGATATTAGTGAGTGGCCGTCTAATCAGTATTATAACGGAGAACTAGTCACTGATGCTTCAGTCAGTGCTCACACGAATGTGGGTTTAACCCAATCGGTTGCTTTTTATGACATTGCGTCAGGGAAAGAATGTGCAAGTGGAACCAGTCGTCAAAATGATATCGAAGCGAATTATGTAATTGAAGTTATCCGTAAACTACGCGAAACAGATAAAACGAGTCGTATCGGCGTGATTACGTTCTATGCCGCGCAGCTCAATGCGATCCAAGCCATACTAAAACGTGAAGCATCGCCTATAAAGCAAAACGTCACAGTCAATACCGTCGACGGGTTTCAGGGAGATGAGCGTGAAATTATTATTCTCTCTTGTGTTTGTGCTAATGGAAGAAATATTGGTTTTCTAAATGATGCGCGTCGTTTAAATGTTGCAATTACTCGAGCAAAAGAGACTCTCATTCTTTTAGGTCATGCTCGAACGTTAGAATTCGTGGAAAGTGATATAAAAACAATGATTACCGATTTACGTCGACGCAATAAATATTTCACGCAACAGCAATTAGATAGTTTTCTCGGTAAAGTAACACAAGAAAAAACATCTAAAAATAAAAAAGCAGGAAAATCTGCTACGATATCAACACCCGCTTCTAACTCAACCGTTGAAGCACCTTCATCAGTAACAGCGGCGTCTGGATTATTTGGTAAAAAGAACAAAAAAACTGCAGCAGCAGCGTCTGAAACATCAGCTTTGATAACAGCAATGTCTAATATGACGATGGATAATCCCCCTGCCAACCAAGTAGCTTCAGGAGCTGCAGCTGCCATATCTGAAGCCGCAGTAGTAAAAGGCAAAAGTAAAAAGCAGCCAGTTTGCAAATTTTTTAATGGAGCTTCTGGCTCTTGTAATAAAGGAGAGGCTTGTAGATTTATTCATACTACCGGAAAAGTGTAATATCCAGCATGGGTCTAACGCAATCTCTCTGGTTGTTTATAGATCAAAAGTTGCAGTTATGACTTGAATTCAAGTATTGCTCTGCAATTAGGAGTGCATCGCTCAACGATATATCGTGAATTAAATCGAAATAAGAGTAAAATAGGTTATTTGCCAGATAAAGCGCAGCGTATGTCAGAAAATCGACGTTCATTATCAAAGCCACTAAAGTTAGAAAGTAATTTTGAATTACGTCAACATATTGCTGATCATTTAAAGCAAGGTTGGTCACCCGAACAAATTGCTGGTCGATTAAAAGAAGAGCGTGGAATTAATGTTATTTCCCACGAAACTATTTACGCTTATATTTACAGCAAAGAAGGTCTCACATCTGAGTTGCACATTTATTTAAAACGTCAACAAAAGAAGCGTAAATCACGCTTGAGTCGTAAGACTAAGCGTAGCACTATACCGAATAGAACCTCTATACATGAGCGTCCAGCGACGATTCAAGCACGAGAAGATTTTGGGAATTGGGAGGGTGATTTAGTATTGTTTAGTGATCAGTGCAGTAATTTAATCACGTTGCGTGAGAGAAAAAGCCGTCTTTTTGTAGCCATAAAAAATGCTTCTAAAAAAGCAGAAACAACGGCGGATAATATTGTGAAAAAATTCAGGGGCAAGAAAAAATATTGATCACAACATTGACGCTGGATAATGGTGGCGAATTTGCAAATCACTAATCGATTTCTAATCGATTAAAGATAAATACATTTTTTTGCGATCCTTATTCATCTTATCAAAAAGGCAGTGTTGAAAATGGTAATGGTGTTTTAAGATATGATTTGCCAAGAAGTACAAATATTGAATCTTTAACACAAAATCAGATTGATAAAATTGTGAATAAAATTAATAATAGGCCAATGAAATGTTTAGGGTATAGAACACCTGCTGAAGTTTTTCAGCAGCATTATGGAAAATTGGCGAAAGGATTTGTCGCACTTCAGACTTGAATGCGCGGTTAACATAGTTGTGGAGAGGTGTCGATTATGTTTGCTCACTATCGTTTTTTGCTAAAAAGAGTGCTTGTTCGCCCATCTTGTGTACATTTTTTTAACTCCACCTTATGCCAAATAGATCATGCGATTAATCCAACCTCTTTTTTTCGTCTTTATGATCCATATTTCACAGCACCACATTTTTTACCTATTGAATTTAAAGATAGTAATCAGCTTTTTAGTTGGCCGCAAGCAGTTATGAAAAGCATTCGTCCTGAAATTGAGCCAACAAGCAACTATACGGATATGATCGCCCAAGAGTTAACGAAAATGGAAAGCATAGAAATTCCTATCGATCCACTTAAAAGAGCGATTCATTTCCTTGATCTTGCCAATTTATATATAGAAATATTGAGTTTGAATAAATCCGAAGAAGTACTAAAAAAATCGATTGATATTTTATCTTCTCAAAACTCTCTTGAAAGCGCTAAATTACTTTCGGAGTCTTATCGAAAATTCGCGATAACTAAACAGATAAAAGAAGAATATTCTATAGCGATAAGTTTTTATCAAAAATCTATACAATATTCTGAAAAAGTTTTTCGTGGACAGAATCATCCTTCTCAAGCTCAGCTTTATGCTATTTTAGGCATGGCTTATGCTACGGTTGATATGCCTATAGAGTTTGAAAAGTGCTATCAGAAAATTATAACAAGCATGAAAACATGTTTTTTTGATTCACCAAAAATGTGGGTGGATTTTGAATCAAGCCTTGCTGTTATTTATCAAAGACAAGGAAAATTTGATGAAGCGCTTTTACTTCATGATCGCTGTTATCAAACTTATAGCAGAATGCAAAACAATCGAATCAACGCTTCCATCGAAAAATTAAATTTGGCTTCCACTCTCATGCTCAGTCAAGATTTTGCTAAAGCAAAAAATATTCTACATGAGACAGAAGATTTTTTTGTGAAACAGCTTTCTGTAAATCCAGTTATTTTAAAAATTATCTCATCAAATTTAGATATCTGTTCTGGGCTCGCTAGACATCCGCCTTTATTGAAATGATTGATTTTTCCAAAAGAAACTTATCTTAAGTTTTTATTGATTTCCCTTGAGTGCGCTTTTTTTAAGTGACAATTAGCTTTGCCGACATATTGCCTCATTTAAAATTAACACTATTGTAGTTGTCGCATACTCAATATTAATTACACTTTTCTTATATTAAGCGGTAAGCGCTAAATCTACCGCACCGTGAGCAATTCTTTATTAATATTAAACGGTAGTAGCGCTTGAATTTGTTTTTCACTGTGACGTATCCGCTAATTTAAGCACACCTTGTCAAGTTTAATTTTTCCGTCATGATGTACTTTTTAATTTTAAGGCTGGCTTCATGAGAGAATCTCCCAGTAAAAAATCAAGGTCAAAACGCGAAGATTGGCTATATCACGTGAATGCGTTCAAAAAA
>JAGKWX010000022.1 GCA_021151585.1 Alphaproteobacteria bacterium
ATGACAATTGCTTTTCAAGCGATCACACAAAATGATCTAATCGGGTGGTTTAAACATTGTGGATATTAAGTAACTATATTTTAGTTAAGTGCTATAAAAATGGTGTTATATTGCGATAGTATTTCTCGATTAGGAATTTTTAATTGACAAACAAAACCCTCGTCGTCATCTACTTTATCAGTAAATGTTAGATAACCAGAAAATAACAATAACGTCCATAGTGCATCCGGACTTTCCATCAATTCTTCATAACTCGTTTTTAACGATATCCTACCTTCCATTAGTTCGCCTTGCATCAAGCGAGCTAGTTGTTCCTTCGTATCTGAATTCGCCTCAAGAAAAAGCTTTTTCAATAATCCATCGCCTGACGTCAAAACCCAATAAGGAACCAAATTTTTTCTATTAAAATAACTCATCAGCGACCAAGGGTTATAAATCCCTTGTTTTGAACCGATGACATAGCCATTATAAAACTGCCTAATTTCCTCAAGACTATGTGTTGCCTCCAGCTGTGTGGTTAATTCTGTTACTTCATCTTCTGTAAAACCAAAATATTGACTATATTCATCATCAAGCAACGTATAAACTTGTAAGTTATTTAATCCTGACAATAACTCATTCTTTGAAACGCGTAGAATACCCGTCATTAACCCTTTTTCTAAATATCCATTACTTTTTAGTGCTGCGCTAAACATATTACGCAAAAACACACTGATTTCGTTCAAAAAGTTATGTTGATACGCATGTGTTAACGGTGTGTCATACTCGTCAATTAGGATAATTACATTCTTTCCTGAGGTTTTAAAAAGAAACTCACTAAGAAAACTCAGCGCCGTTTCTAATGATTGATCATTCGTTAAGCCATTTAAATATTGGTTAAATAAATCTCTATCCGAAGTTTCTTTTATTAGAGCCAATTGAGCGACGTGTTCTCTATATAATTTTTTAACCAAATCACGTATTTTCTCAATCGTTTTTGAATACGACGATTCTTTAACATCTTTCAATGAAATAAAAATAACCGGATATTTTCCTTGATACTCTATCCAGCGACCGCTATCTTCTCTGGCAATCGCAAAAGCATCAAATAAACCAACAGTTGACTTCCCCTCTACCTCGGATGCACAAAAATGATGTAGCATTGACATATTGAGTGTCTTGCCAAAACGACGTGGACGAGTGATAAGCGAAACTTTTTGGCCTTCGAAAAACTCTTTTATCATCAATGTTTTATCAACAAGCAGACACCCTTCACGAACCATCGCGCAAAAGTTATCGCTTGTTGTTTCTATCTTACGACCGACAAGGGGCATAACACCTTCCTCTTTAATTTGTTCATTATTATAGCAAGGATGTCTTTAAAATTCCAATAAACAGCGAATTTTATCCTTTAGTAGCCAATTGCCGAGAAGGCGGGATCTACTTGCGCGCATTCAAGTCTGAAGTGCGACAAACCCCTTTGCCAACTTTCCGTAACGTTGCTGAAAAACTTCAGCAGGTGTTCTATACCCTAAACATTTCATTGGTCTATTATTATTTTATTCACAATTTTATCAATCTGGTTTTGTAGATTTTTTAAATTATTTGCAACAAAGCCGGGTAGAGTGTAAGGTAAGGGGAGTCTATCGTTTTTCTTAGAATACATATATGTTTACTCAAAAATGGTCTTGATTATGAATGGTCAAATCTCATTCTTTCTTCAGCTCCTTAGGTTTGCGTGTTACAATTCTAACAGCAGAATCTAGAGTTTAAATATTCGTGCTAGGCTTTATTGATTCTTCTCCCAAATAACCCTTAATCCTTGCAAAACTAAATCTGGCAGATAATGATTAATGACAGGTTCGCTTGCGACGAGCCGCCCATATCCGCCTGTCGCTATAACTACTGCGGGAGCATTTTTAAAAGCCTTTAACTGCCAGTCGTTGAGTAATTCTTTGATGGCGCCTAGTTGTGAATAATATAATCCAATATGTAATTGTGTTTGCGTATCAGTGCCTAATAGGTTTTTTGGCCTTTGAATTTCAACATCAGAAAGCAGCGCCGTTTTCGAAGATAATGCGGCCATGGATGATTTAAAGCCGGGCCAAATTGCGCCACCGATATATACGCCTTCTTTGCTAATAGCGCAAGCGGTGGTTGCGGTGCCGAAATCAAAGATTGCAAGATTTGCTCCTGGAAATTGCGCGCGCGCGCCCACTGCATTGGCGATGCGATCGGCGCCAAGTTCAGCAGGGTTGTCAATCGCGAGCGTTAAGTCTGTTTTAACTCCTGGCTTAATGATGATGGGTTTGAGTGAAAAATATTTTTCGCATGCTGAGATAATGGTATAATGCAGGCTCGGTACAACGGAGCTAATGCTGATTGCGTTAACTTCGTCTGGATTGAAGCGATTTTCACGAATAACTTCTTTTAGAAAAAGGCCGAAGATATCCGAGGTGAAAGCCTGTGCGGAAGGAAATCGAAAGCGAAGCCGAATGTCGTTTTTTTCTAATAACCCGCCAAAAATATGTGTATTACCGACGTCAAGGCAAAGTATCATAATAATCCTTGTTATAAAATTACACATCTCGTGGCGTGCGCTGGTTGTAGTCAAATAAATCGTTGCAAGCCTGCCTTAATAGTATACAATAGCGTCAAAAAAACAAGAATTTTTTATGTATTCTTCAGGTAAAGCTTCCTTCTTTGAAAATTCTATGGCTGTGTCAGTAAACGAGAGCCTGGCAGCCTATAGTATTCAGGGAGATCGGTCAGTTCAGCAAGATTCATTTGCTCTTGAAGATAGTATACCGGAATTTTTTTATTTGTCCGAGCAAGAACGCGAGCAAGTATTATCCACGGTTATTGCTAAGATTAATTCGGATGTTGTAAGTAGTAGTTTGTTAGGCGGCTCTACTTTGTCTGCTGTATTTTGCTGGGCAGACCAGCGTTTCATGTATTATTGTGTTGTTAATCTTGGTGATAGCATGACATACATCGTCAAGACGCTGGGTGCGGGTGGCGGTTATGCTGTTGTATCGCCGAGTAGTCGACATTCTACTGATCCTGATATAAACCTTGCAGAGTATTATCAAATTATACGAGCGACAAATGGTAGTCAGCCCGTTTTGCGGTCAAGCAGATGTCGGGAGGACTTTCGCTTGTCTTCTAAAAGGGGAGAGGGCTTTCCTAGGATTAATGTGTCTCGCGTCATTGGTGATGAAGATTATAACCATTATGATTTTTTCCATAAACCTGATTTTTTTCATGGAAGACGCCGCTTTGCAGAAAGTGATGGTATCTATGCTGTGGCGGCCACTGATGGTATAGAGTTATTGGATGCGGATTCGGTTCAGCGTGCGAAGCAGGTTGCGCGTTTTTTCACAAAAACAGCAGGATCTGTGTCAGAAGTGCTTGTAGATTTGGTGGCATGTGCTTATGGCCTTTCTAGGCCTCTTAGTGACAATATCACCGCTGCGGCCGTTAGGGTCAGGCATGGCATGAGCCCAGTATCACTATTGGTCGCTGATGGTCACGGGGAAGATGGTGATAAAATAGCGCAGTATATCACGAACAATTTTTATGTTTTTTTAAAAAAAGAGCTAAAAATGATCGCAGACAAAAATCAACAACAACGAGTAGCTTTGTTGGAATATTTATCAATGGATAAGATATTGGTTTCTGAATTGAAAGTTAAGATAAGTGCTTTGCTGAATAATCCTGAGGCCTTGATTGAGGACGGTCTTTCTTCAGAATTGCTTCCGTTTCTTTCGAGTGAGCAGGCTAAAGCTCTTGTTCGTGCATTTGAAAAAAAGTTGTCGATACTTTTAGAGAGATGGTTTGAAGACTTGTCAGTGTTATTGGGTGTTTTAGAGTCAATTATGACGGATGCGATTAAATCTGACTTTAATGAGCTGCTTATCTGCTTTGATCCATTAATGAGTAAGCTCAAAGATTGCCAAGCAACTCAGGATTTTTATATACAAAGTTCATATTATTTTGCTTCTTATTCTGATGATTGTGAGTTTGATTTAACATCTCCGCAGTTCTGCGAGTTGATGCATGGTGTTGAGCAGTGTATTGAATTACTAGGCAAAACTTTATTGGTAGCGCCATCGACTCCCGCGTATTCAGTGGCTCTTAGTAATATTGACAGCTTTTATAGGCTTAAGAGTCAACCAAGGTCTAGAGATTCGATGATTGCAGAAGTTGTGCATGAAGATTCTGAAGGCGTTGTTAATCCGACTTATCCTCGTTAAACTATCCTGTTATTGCCATCATCTTTTGGAAGAAAACGTCATGATTATCACTCGCTTTGCCCCTAGTCCCACGGGTTATTTACATGTTGGCGGTGCTCGAACTGCCTTGTATTCCTATTTGTTTGCCAAAAAACATCAGGGAAAATTCTTGTTGCGTATAGAAGATACTGACTTAGAGCGCTCAACGCCAGAGGCTGTCCAGGCAATTTTTGAGGGCATGGATTGGCTGGGTTTAAAGAGCGATGAGCAGCCGGTTTTTCAAACGCAGCGTTTCGATCGTTATCATTTGCATATCGAACACTTGTTGGCCGGTGGTCATGCATACAGATGTTATTGTAGCAAAGAGCGCCTGGATGCTTTGCGTGAGCAGCAAATGCAAAACAAGGAAAAACCGCGTTATGATGGGCATTGTCGGCATCTTGATATCGTGAAGAGTCAGCCATTTGTTGTTCGCTTTAAGAACCCTGAGCACGGCGAGGTTGTGTTTCATGACCTTATCTTGGGGGAAATCAGGGTGTCCAATCAAGAGTTGGATGATTTGATTATTGCACGCTCAGATGGTTCGCCAACGTATAACTTTACCGTTGTGGTGGATGATATTGAGATGGGCATTACCCACGTTATTCGCGGGAATGATCATGTCAATAATACCCCACGTCAAATTAATATGATCCAGGCCCTGGGCAAAGTTCCGCCTCATTACGCTCATGTTCCCATGATTCTTGGTGAGGATGGTAAAAAGCTATCAAAGCGTCATGGCGCTGAAAGTGTGGTTGAGTATGGGCAAGATGGCTATCTTCCTGAGGCGTTATTAAATCATTTGGTGCGTTTAGGTTGGTCTCACGGCGATCAGGAAATTTTTTCTTTACAAGAAATGATCGAAGCTTTTGATTTGTCAAAAGTCAGTAAAAGCCCGGCGATTTTTAATCTGGATAAATTGCAGTGGTTCAATCAGCATTACATCAAAACGTTGCCAGAGACTGTGATTGTAACAGCTTTGCAACAACAGTTTGATTATTTGCAGGTAGATATAACGCAAGGCCCGGCTTTACATCGTGTTGTGCAAGTAATGAAGGAGCGTGCTAAGACGGTAAAGGAAATGGCGCAAGCTAGTCGTTTTTGGTTTGAGCCGGTCGAGGTATATGATGACTCGGCGGTGGCAAAGTTTATATCGCATGATACGACACAGGTTGTGACCCATGTTTATGACAGGCTAAAGGCTGTCACTGTATGGACAAAAGAGGCAATACATGAGGTTGTGCAGGAGTGTGTATTAAGTCTGGGGGTGAAGTTTCCGCAAGTTGCGCAGCCGTTGAGGATTGCTTTGACCGGCAATATTGTCTCGCCATCCGTTGATGTGACCTTAGCGTTGTTTAGTCAGGCTGAAGCATTAAAAAGAATAGCAGCGGCTCAAAAATTGCTTGACAAGCGCGATAACCTTCTCTAAAATCGGGCGTTCTGGATATGCAGGGGTTATAGCTCAGCTGGTAGAGCACTAGCATGGCATGTTAGGGGTCAGCGGTTCGAACCCGCTTAGCTCCACCAGAAAAAAGTTGTTGAAGACACAATCTTTAGTGTGTCCCCATCGTCTAGAGGCCTAGGACATCGCCCTTTCACGGCGGTAACAGGGGTTCGAATCCCCTTGGGGACGCCATAACTAAAACAAGCCCGTAAGGGCTTTTTTTGTTTATGACGCTTGTGAGCGTGCTCACAAGAGGGGGGTTAAGATATTCCCGAGCCTATATTCTTGGAGACACCACGTTTCTTCTGCTAGGATTCTGATTGCCGAATCTAGGATAATGACCGTAAATAACTAAGGAAATACTGCATCAGATGTTGCCCATATAGCAAAGGACAATGCTAAAAAAGCTAAAGATTTCCAGCATTGTTGCGCAAAATATAAAATAAACGTTAAAGCTGAATGCGGGATAGTTATGATTCGCCTTTTAAGATAGTGGTAGGCACATAAAATTCACATGCTATGATGGCGGCGCACCAAATAATGCTCGCTGCTACAGAGGTCGCCAAAAAAGGTAAAGCGAGGACATAGCAATCGATTAAGCCAGACAGCGTATGTGAATACATGCCGCTAGTTAGCCAGGTTCCCGCATTGGTCCATATCCAGTAAAACAAGGCAGATCCTCCAGTCATATTGACAAAAACAATGCCATAGCCTTTATTTTTTATAATAAGACCCACGGTGCCTATGATGAATAGCGCGCTGTAAGTAAACAGGGTCCAATCTCCAAAAGCCGGCCAAGGATGAGTTAAACTAAGGAGGATGTCAGAAATTGCTGCCATCAAGAAAATATTTAGATAGGCTAATATTTTATTGCTTTTCATGCCTAAATATAGGGTGAAGACAATTTCAGGCGAGAAATTTGGCAAATGTGGTACAAGCCGGCTAAATATGCTGCAAGTGATGATTAATATAATAACAAGAGGTTTCATTTTTTTTCACGCTAAGTTAATCTCTTGATTATATATATCTATATGTAAACAGGATACAATTATGACTATGGGAAAACGTCTTTTTATTGCTGTGATTCTCGGCTTTATGCTAGGGTTTGTCTTGCGATATAGTTTAGATCATAATGGCAATGCTTTTATGACTATCAACACGATCTTGTCGTTACTCTCAGGCGCGTACATGGCTTTTCTACAAATGCTAGTTGTACCTTTGATTTTATTATCGATTATTCATTCAATGCTTCATTTTAGAAATGCTGCGGAAAGTCGTGCTTTATGGCGAGTTTCCTTGCGCGCTATATTTTTTCTGCTAATTATGACCAGTATAGCATCTGGTTTGGCGATGTTGTTGGCCATGTATTGGCATGTTGGCGAAGGCTTGAGTTGGCAGAATATTAGTTATCAACCTAAGCATACTTACGAAAATTTCGTTGATAATATGCTGGGATTACTACCAAGCAATCCTTGGCAGGCAATGAGTGATCAAAATACTATAGCGATCGCCATTTTTGCCATTATTGTCGGCGTTTCTGCATTGTTGTTGCACAAAACAGAAGCGGATGTCGTTGAGCAATTTCATCGTGTGATTGCTAGTTTTTTTGCGATAGTGAAAATGATGACGCGCTTGATTATTAAGCTAACTCCTTATGGTGTGTTTGCATTAATGGCCTTGTTAGTTTTGGAAAATGGATCGGCGACCATTAGTGCTTTATTAAAGTATTTTATTGTTATTTTTGTAGTCATGTTTTCTATGATCATATTGCACACAGTGATTAATTGGTTCATCAATGGTTATTCGCCACTACGTTATTTTAAGTTGGCTTATACAGCGTTGTTAGTTGCTTTTACTACGCGTTCAAGTTTTGGAACATTGCCTGTGACAGAAGAGATTTTGGCGCGTAATTTCAAGGTTGATCAGCTAACGGCATCATTTGTGCCGAGTATAGGAGCAACGTTGGGAATGAATGCTTGCGCAGGTATTTTCCCTGGCATGGTGATTGCCATGACGATGATGACCTTAGGGCAGCCGATTACCGCTGTAGTGATTGGTAAAGTAATGCTGGTCACTACGATTGCATCGTTGGGCGTGTCAGGCATCCCTGGTACGGCATTCGTTGCGGCTTCTGCAGCATTAAATTTGTTAGGCTTGCCCTATTTTATGTTGGGTGTTGTGCAAAGCGTTGATCCCATCGTTGATATGGGGCGAACAGCAACCAATGTAAACAGTGCGATTACGGCAGCTTTATTTGCTAATCAAGCGCGCAAGGCAGAAAAAAATGCCCTTGCATGATCCTGACAACTTAATTGAGATTTTTAATGCGTGTTTTTTGAAACAATATAATACTATTCTCGCTTATGGTGATGATGAGCCTATTTATTTGCCTGCGAATCATACAAGGCCTCATCATGTTATTTATTTTGCGCATGGTTTTTTTCGTTCCGCTTTGCATGAATGTGCGCATTGGATGATTGCAGGTCAGGCGCGTCGACAGTTGGAAGACTATGGTTATTGGTATGCGCCTGATGGCCGTAGTGCTGAGCAACAGTTATTGTTTGAAGCTGTTGAAATCAAGCCTCAAGCTTTAGAATGGGTGTTTTCACAAGCGTGTAACATTAAGTTTGACTTTAGTTTTGATAACTTAAACGGCGCCCCAGGTAATATTGAAAAATTCAAACAAGATGTCACTATGCAAATGCATATTTATCAGCAACAGGGTTTGCCACGACGCGCTAAAATTTTTCATGAAGCTTTGCTGTCTAAATTCACTAATGTCAAATAATAAATCTGTGTCAATTTTTCAATATCTGCTACTTCAATATACTCATTAATCTGGTGAATTGTGCCATTCGGAAAGCCGCATTCAATCGTTTCAATACCATAAGGTGCGATAAATCGTCCATCGGATGTGCCGCCGCTTGTGCTCGCACTCGGTGTTAAACCAGTAACCACCTTAATAGATTCTCTTATGGCATTGTGCAGCGTCCCTAAACGTGACATAAAAACTTTTGACGTATGTTGCCAAAGGATATCGTATTTCAATTGATGCTTGTGTAATAATGCTTCGACGCTTGATTGTAATTTATCAATCGAGCTTGCTGGTGAATAACGAAAATTGAATGCCAATTTTATTTCGCCGGGAATGACATTGGTTGCGCCCGTGCCGCTGTGAATGTTTGACAGTTGAAACGAGGTCGGTTGAAAATGCTCATTGCCATGATCCCAGCTCATCTCTGTGATTTCTTTGAGGAAAGGCGCAATCAGGTGAATCGGGTTTTGTGCTAGATGTGGATAAGCAATATGGCCTTGTTTGCCATGAATCACTAACTCGCCATGCAAGGATCCGCGTCGCCCGACTTTAATTTGATCACCTAAGTTTTGATCAGAGCTGGGCTCGCCGACAATGCACCAGTCAAAAGACTCTTGTTCGATCTCAATGAGTTGCTTGATTGCTTTTTCTGTGCCGTCGTCTGTGTTGGCTTCTTCACAGCTGGTTAAAAGAAAAGCGATATTAAAATTAGGCTCAGGCTGTCGTTCAAGAAATCGATGACAAGCTTCTATCATGCAGCCGATCGCAACTTTCATGTCAGCTACGCCTCGGGCATAAAGTTTTCCGTCTTCAATCGTTGGTGTAAACGGATCAAATTTCCATTGATCTAATGAGCCAGGAGGAACAACATCTGTATGGCCAATAAATAATAAGGTTTGTTGTTGATTACCAAGTTTTGCCCATAGGTTGTTAACATCGCCAAAATCTAATGGTTGTATTTTAAATCCAAGAGGAGCTAAGGCTGTATGAATCAGTTCTTGGCAGCCAGCATCCGTAGGAGAGAGGGATGGGCGTTTTATTAGTTCTAGAGTCAGTGAATTCATAAATAGTGGTGAACATTACTTCAATAATGCCTATTAGTATATCTAGTGCTATAAAAAATTGCGATAATCAGCCTTATTCTGTATGATATGTGACCTTTAAATGCTTATTTCGGGTTAAATTATGTCAGGCAAAGTGTTTATCAAAACCCATGGATGCCAAATGAATGAATACGATTCATCGCGTATGTTGGATGCCTTGCGAGTATCGCACGCATTGGAAGTTACTGAAAACGCTGAAGAAGCGGATTTGATTTTATTCAACACCTGTTCTATTCGTGAAAAAGCGCAAGAGAAATTGTTTTCAGAATTAGGCCGATATCGTGACCTCAAAAAAAACAAACCTGATTTAGTGATTGGTGTTGGCGGATGTGTCGCTAGCCAAGAAGGCGATAATATTCGTGCTCGCGCTCCTTATGTCGATATCGTTTTCGGTCCACAAACGTTACATCGCTTGCCAGAAATGTTTGCTCAAGTACGCGCTGGACAAAAAGCAGTTGTCGATATTAGTTTTCCTGAAATTGAAAAATTTGATAAATTGCCAGAAGCGAAAGCGGATGGCCCGATGGCGTTTGTGTCTATCATGGAAGGGTGTAGTAAGTATTGCAGCTACTGTGTTGTACCGTACACGCGCGGCGAAGAAATTAGTCGGCCATTCAAAGATGTGATGAATGAAATTGTAGGATTAACGAAACAAGGCGTCAAAGAAATTCATTTGCTAGGCCAAAATGTCAATGATTATCGCGGTGACATGGAAAGCGGTGATATTGCTGATTTGGCATTATTGATTAACTTTATTGCTGAATTAAAAGAAGTTGAGCGCATTCGTTATACGACGTCACATCCATCTGCATTCTCACAAAACCTCATCAATGCCTATGCTGAAGTACCTAAACTGGCTAATCATTTGCATTTGCCAGTCCAAAGTGGTTCAGATCGCATTTTGGCAATGATGAAGCGTGATTATACGGTGTTAGAATATAAGTCAAAAATACGTAAGCTTAGAAAGATTCGTCCTGATATTGCTTTGTCTTCAGATTTTATTGTTGGCTTTCCTGGTGAAACCGACAAAGATTTTGAAGATACGATGAATTTAATTCATGAAATAAATTTTGATAATTCTTATAGTTTTATTTTTAGCCCCCGACCTGGAACGCCGGCAGCAAATTTGCCAGATGATACGCCGATGTCAGTGAAAAAGGAAAGGCTGAAGATTTTGCAAGATCGCATTAAGTTGCAAACCTTTCGCATTAGCGAAGCGATGGCAGGCACTGAACAACGCGTGTTGGTAACCGGTGTATCTAAAAGAAGTGCGCATGAGTTGCAAGGTCGTACAGAAAATAATCGCATTGTTAATTTCAAAGGTGAGCCTTGGATGGTGGGTCACATGATTAATATGAAAATTACAGATGTTAAAGCGTATTCCTTGCGTGGTGAAGTTATCTAGGGCGCGTTGATATTTTGCGCTCTTTATTTGTATGCCTGTTAAATGACAATAAAGACCGTATCACTACAGCTTGCGCTGGAGTGATACGGTCTTTAGTTAACTTGAAACAGAAAATATTAATACGCCTTAATTGTTTTGCAGAATAATGTTTTTAAGTACGCTGTTTCTGGAATCATTGAGTGTATTGGATGGTCTACGTTTTGATGACCGCGTCCGATAATTTGCGTACAGCGTTGTTGATGATGGCTCGCGCGATTAACGCAATCGATAAGTTCTTGTGTTTCAAGATGCATGGAGCATGACGAAGTCACCAGTATTCCTTCGGGGCTTAATACTTTCATGGCTAACTCATTAATGCGTTGATAACCTAGTAGCCCTTCTTTTTTATCTTTGCGACGCTTGATAAATGCCGGCGGGTCTAACAATACAACATCAAATTGCTCATTGTTCTGATGTAAATTTTTCAGTTGTTGAAATGCATCGCCTTGTAAGGTATGAAACTGTTGTTCCACCTGATTCAGTTTGGCATTTTGCTGACAAATATCTAACGCTGACGCCGATGCATCCAGCGCCCATGCTTCTTTTGCCCCATGTTTTAATGCTTGAATACTCCAAGAGCCTAAATAACTAAAAACATCCAATACGCGTTTATCTTTTATGAAAGGTACCATGCGACGACGATTATCACCGTGATCGTAAAACCAGCCGGTTTTTTGTCCTTCATTGACAGGGATGAGAAAACGGGTTTGGTTTTCAATAATTTCAGTAGAACCGCTAATGCTGCCATATATCACGTCAGTATAACTATTCAAGCCTTCAGTTTGGCGCATGCTATGGTCGTTGCGAAGGACTATTGCTTGAGGATTAATCACTTTGATCAGCGCTGCAATAATAATATTTTTTAAATTTTCGGTGCCCGCGGTAGTTAATTGTACCGATAGTGTGTCGCCAAAACGATCAACGACTAATCCAGGCAAAAAATCTCCCTCGCCATAAATCAAGCGATAATAAGGACCAGAAAAATAATTTTTACGCAGTTCTAATGCCAGACGAATTCGTTGAATAAAAAAATTTTCATCGATATTTTCTGTTGAATTGAAAGTTAGTATGCGTGCGCATAATAATGTATTAGGGTTGATATAGCCTTTGCCAATAAAATCACCCCGTGCATCTTGAATTTCAACAAGTTGACCTGGGGAAAATAGTTTTAGTGGAGATGTTTGTGTATCTATCTCATTGCTGTAAATCCAGAGGTGACCTTGCCGCGCACGCTTTTCTTCATGTTTTTTTAATCGTAATAATGGTAATGGTGTCATGATAGTGTCTTCAAAATAATATCCCCTGTCATTTCTTTCGGGGCTTTAATGTTAATCAAGGATAATAGGGTTGGCGCAATATCTGCTAGTACCCCATCTGTTTTAAGTATTTCTGCTTTACGCCCAATATAGAGCATGGGCACAAGTTCACATGTATGCGCTGTATGCGGTTGATGGGTTTGTTCATCATACATACATTCAGCATTACCATGATCCGCTGTGATAATTGCTTCTCCGCCGACTTGCAGCAATTCGGTGATAACCTTGCCTAAGCACTGATCGATGGCCTCAATTGCTTTAATCGTTGCAGAGATGTTGCCTGTGTGCCCAACCATATCGGGATTGGCATAATTGCAAATAATCACATCATATTGCTGCAACCGAATTGCTTCAACAAATTTTTCTGTGAGCTCATATGCGCTCATTTCTGGTTTTAAGTCATAAGTTGCCACTTTTGGTGAGGGGATGAGTACTCTATCTTCGCCATCAAAAGGAGTTTCTATGCCGCCATTGAAAAAGAAAGTCACGTGTGGATATTTTTCTGTTTCTGCTATGCGTAATTGCTTTTTACCTAATTTGCTTAATGTCTCGCCCAAGCTATTGCTTAAGTCAATAGGTGGATAAGCAACTTCAACATGTAATTGATTAAATTCCTTGTTGTATTCTGTGAGAGAAATAAAGTGTTGAGGTTTGATGATTTTCTGGCGCACAAAGCCAGAGAACTTCGTATCCATAAATGCAGCGGTTAATTGACGCGCACGATCAGAGCGGAAGTTCATGAAAATCACTGTGTCGCCGTCGTGGATATTTTTAAAGTTATTTTTGATGAGAGTCGGTTTGACAAACTCATCGTTTTCTTTACGTGCATATGCTGTACTTAAAGCTTCTGCGACACTGTTAGCGATAACATTAGTTTTTCCTAGTGTTAATAAATCATACGCTTCTTGTATCCGTTCCCAGCGATTGTCTCTATCCATTGCATAATACCGTCCGGTGATAGAAGCCAGTCTTGCAAAATTTTGTTGTTCAATTTGTTGTAAAAAAGGTGCTGCACTTTGTGGCGGTGTATCGCGCCCATCTAAAAAAGCGTGCAAAAATAGATTGTTTTTGGCAATCCCTTGTTGATGCGCGCAGTTGAGTATGGCTAAAATATGATTGATATGGCTATGCACGCCACCATCAGACAGTAAACCTAAGATGTGAACGGCCTTTCCAGAATTTTTGGCATCATTTATTGCGCGATATAGAACCGCATTTTCATCAAAAGTTTTATTTGCAATTGCGTTATCAATTCGTGTTAAATCTTGAGGAACCATGCGTCCGCAGCCAATATTTACATGGCCTACTTCTGAGTTTCCCATTTGGCCATTGGGCAAGCCAACATCATGCCCTGAGCCTGAGATCAGTGTGTGAGCGTAGGTCGCGAAGTAATGATCTAGGTTGGGCGTATGTGCTTGCGCAATAGCGTTATGTTTGTGCGTGTCTTTATGGCCGAAGCCATCAAGTATAATCAAAGCGATGGGGCGTGCCAGCGTCATAGAAATCCTTGATAATATTTTATAGTTATTTAAAAACCCCGCGAATAATATGCAGCGCTTCATCTACTTGTTCTTTGGTGATGACAAGTGGCGGAGCAAAGCGAATCACGGTTTCATGTGTTTCTTTGCTAAGCAAACCTTGTTCCATTAATTGCAAGCAAAAATCCCGCGCTTTAAAGCCAGGCTTGATTTCTAGACCAATAAATAAACCTTTGCCGCGAACATCAGCAATAGCAGGGTGGTTTATTTTTTGCAGTTCCTCAAGAAAGTATTGTCCAAGTGTTGCCGAATTTTCAGCCAAATGTTCTTCTTGCAAAACACGAATGGCTTCAGTTGCCACTGCGGCGGCTAAAGCATTGCCGCCGAAGGTGCTACCATGATCGCCAGGATGAAATACATCCATGATTTTATGATCGGCTAAAAATGCAGAGACAGGCAACAAACCGCCGCCTAATGCCTTGCCTAAAATTATGCCATCAGGGCGAACATTTTCGTGGTCACAGCAGAAACGTTTGCCGGTTCGGCCGAGGCCAGTTTGGATTTCATCTGCAAGAAATAACACATTATGCCGCTCACAAATGGCTTTACAGGCTCGCAAGTAACCTTCCGGCGGCATAAAAATCCCAGCCTCACCTTGAATGGGTTCAATTAAAAATGCAGCAGTATTCGGTGTGATAGCAGCTTCTAATGCGGCGGGGTCACCATATTTTACTAATTTATAGCCAGACGCGTATGGTCCAAATCCATCGCGATATTGTGTATCTGAGGAAAATCCTACGACTGTTGTTGTTCGGCCATGAAAGTTGCCAGTGCAGGCAATAATTTCCGCTTGGTTTTCGGGCACTTTTTTTACTCTATATGCCCATCTATGTGCGGCTTTTAAGGCCGTTTCAACGGCTTCAACGCCAGTGTTCATTGGAATCGCTTGGTCGTAGCCAGCAAATTGTGTTAATAGTTCTAGAAAAGTACCTAGTTTATCATTGTAATAAGAACGGGATGGAATAACTAAGGTTGCTGCTTGTTGTTGTAGCACTTTGACAAGTCTTGGGTGACAGTGGCCATGGCTCACGGCTGAATATGCACTCATCATGTCGAGATATTTTTTGCCGTCACTATCCCATGCATGTACGCCATAAGCTCGGCTAATGACGCGTGGCAAGGGTTTGTAAATATGCGCTCCGTACTGATTTTCTAAGTCGATGAACTGTTGTGAAGTTGTCATGTTTTCTCCATTATTAATCTTGATTATCCATTCTGTCGCCTCAACTGGCGCCTCATCGTTCAAGAGCAAGTGTCAATTTTCGCTAGTATGACAGTTATGAATTAGCGAGTTATTTTGCAAGGCCAAAATAATATCTGCCATTGTTTTTTCAGTGATGGCATCTTGTTCCAAATGTGGATTAAATTCCGCAATTTCAAAACCAAGTAATTTTGGATCATTTGCCCAGCGTGATATAATACGGCAAAAGTCATGCGCATTAATTCCTTCTTTTACAGGAGTTCCTGTGCCAGGGGCAAATTCTGGATCAAAGCCATCTAAATCAATACTAAAACCAAATTTTTTTGTATGGCGCGTTACCTGCTCGTATGCGCGAACTAGCAAGGCTTCTAAGCCATGTTTTGCAACATCGTTATTCGTATAAATAGTCACGCCTAATTTTTTTAATAATGCGGCCTCGCCTGCTTCAAAGCTGCGGATACCGATTAGGCAAAGGTTTTCCGGTTTTAATTTGTGCTTTTTCGATAAAATCTCTGTTAAATTTGCATGGCCGTGACCTAGTAAGGCCGCCACGGGCATACCATGTATGTTTTTGGTGGGCGTGGTTTCAAATGTGTGGGCATCCATATGCGCATCTACCCAAATTAATCCTAAGTCGCCATCAACCGCTGTTGCTGCGCCGCTCCAGGTTCCTATAGCGCAAGAATGATCGCCACCGATAGTGCAAAAGCGATGACCTTGTTTTGCTTGCTCGAAAACTAGTTCTGCTAAGCGAGTATTTGCTTGTGTAACGACATGTAACCGTTGGTCGGGGTTCAGCGCTGTTGCAGGGCCTTGAAACCATAGACGATCATCAACTATATCTATCCATTCTATATTATTAAGCGTTTTGATGGTAGTAGAGTGCTGAAAAGCTGCTGGTGCATCATTGCTAGTATGATTATAACCGCCAACGCCCAGCCCGGCGCCGATCAAGTATAGTTTTTTCATAATAAGCAAACCAATTGAATGAAAGTTATTTTACTTATTGTAGTTAACTTGTTTTGTTTCTGCAAATTAGCCGCATCGTTTTCGTCAATATCATTGATCATGTCGTGCCAAGAATTGTGTGTCAAGGTTGCTGCGTTACCACTTCTGATTCTCCAGTTAAAAGTCACGAGGTCACTTTGATGCGCTGAATCTAAACAATTTTCTTGCAAGTGTTCTTTCATAGGCTGTATGCCGAGGATATTCATCTTTCACAGTAGCTTTCAACGGTGTTTTTCAGGATAATCAAAGTCTCTTCTTCAAGACAATGGATATCATATGAAGGTATTGGTTGCCGATGATGATAAAGAAATATGTCAATTTATCCAAGTGAGTTTGCAAAATCGTGGATATCATGCCGTGGTATGTTATGACGGTCAGGATGCATTACATTTAGTGACATCATCGACGTATGATGTCTGTGTTATTGATTGGATGTTGCCTTCGTTGGATGGGGTATCAGTAATTAAAGCTATGCGTGAACGGCATGTTGATACACCGTCCATTATTTTAACGGCCAAGTCACACCTTGAAGATAAAATCAAAGGCTTGCACTCTGGCTGTGATGATTATTTAACCAAGCCATTTGCTATAGAGGAACTGATTGCGCGTCTAGAGTTATTATATAAAAGGGTCAATAAGCAACACCAAGTAGATGCCACGCATATCCATTTTGGTGATTTAGTCTTAGACAAAATATCTCATCAAGTTCGCTATAAAAATAAATTAATTTCTTTGCAAGCAAGGGAGTACAAGATCTTATTATTTTTGCTGCAACATAGTAGCCAGGTGATTACACGCGCATTATTGCTAGAGCATGTGTGGGAATATCAATTTGATCCACAAACCAATATCATCGATGTTCACATTTCACGATTGCGGAATAAGCTTGCTGACGCTGGTTTGTCCGAGTTTATTCAGACGATTCGAGGCGTTGGATATTCGATAAAAGGTGATGAAAATCATGCAATATAGACGTTATATCATTAGTTCAAGTTTCAAGATGGCGGCATTATTTGCTTGCCTTTTGGGTATTGGCGTATCATCTTTTCTTTATTTTTATTTACATGTGCGAGAAGTAATTCGGCATGATGTTATTGCGACTTGGGCTGCTATAATTGCCGTTATATCTGTTTTATTGGTCATTTGCATTAGTTTTTTTATTAGTATTTTTGTTGTCAAAAGAATTAACCATATTGCTAGTACAGCTGTTTCCATTATGAATACGGGTGATTTAACTCAACGTATACAAATGAAAACGGGTTGGGATGATTTAAGTAATTTAGCGTTGGTATTAAATAATTTATTTCAAACAGTAGAAGCGCTGATGCGGGATGTTAAATCTGTTTCCGATAATATTGCGCATGATTTGCGCACGCCGCTAACGCGTTTATATAATCATTTGCAGATTTTGCATCAGGAATATCAGCGTAACGAAACCAAGGCGGCTTTAACAGAATCAGAACATCTGCTTAAAATTTTTCATGCACTATTAAGAATTACCCATTTAGAGCATGGTAAGCAACAGTTATTTCGTCGTCATACTGCTATTGACCAGCTTATTCAAGATGCCTGTGCCTTGTATGAACCGATATTTGAAAAGAAAAAAATAGAGTTTTTTTTTGATATGCAAGTGATGGATTTGTTTATAGATAGAGATATGATGTTTCAGGTTTTTGTCAATATTTTAGATAATGCGATAAATCACGCGCAGAATAATCAACGTATTGATATTATTGGAAAAATTTTCGCAAATAACTACGTCGTTGAATTTCGTGATTATGGCATGGGTGTTACCGCTAGTGCTCGAGACAAGCTATTTGATCGATTCTACCAGGCTGAAGAATCTCGTTCGCGCGGCGGTTCTGGTCTAGGGCTTGCTCTGGTAAAAGCTATCATATTGCGGCACGAAGGTGAAGTGTTTAGTGAGGCTACAATTCCACAAGGATTGACGATTAAGATTAAACTGCCTATTTAGTGCCAGCGTAGTCTAAACATTAATTATTTTTAACTCGTGGTAGCGTCAAAAAAATATTATTATGGCAGTCAATTAATTATAATTATCATCATATTATGGAAAAAATAGCTATCATTGGATCTGGAATTTCTGGTTTAGGCGCAGCTTACCTTTTGCGTGAAAAATATGATGTTACTTTATATGAAAAAAATGATTATTACGGTGGCCATGCTCGTACCTGGGTAACAAAGTCAAACCTTGCAATAGATACAGGTTTTATTGTTTTTAACTATGTTACTTACCCACACTTAACAGGCTTGTTTCGGCAATTATCCGTGCCTGTCAAAAAAAGTGATATGTCTTTTGGTGTTTCAATTAATCATGGCGACTTTGAATACGGTTCAAAAAAAATATCTTCACTATTTGCCCAGCCAAAAAATCTATTCAATCTGCGATTTTGGCGATTTATTAAAGACATCATTAAATTTAATACCCTATCAAAGCGGCGACTGAATAACGGGTTGTTGAAAGAAGATGTGACCCTTGCTGACTATTTGCAAGAGTTACGGTTGAGCGATTGGTTTAGAAATTATTATTTAGTTGCTATGGGTGCGGCAATTTGGAGCACTCCTTTGAAGAGAATGTATGAATTTCCTGCTTTGACGTTTATACAATTTTTTTATAACCATGGTTTATTAGATATACACCAGCCTATACCGTGGTATACCGTTGATGGTGGTAGCCAAGTATATGTTGAGAAGTTAGTGAAATCACTTGGTCAAGCTGGAGTGAAATTTAAATCAGCTGCAAAAAAAATTATTCGTGATGAAAAGGTCAAGATTACAGATGTTAACGATGCAGTTGAAATTTACGATAAGGTGATTATAGCGACACATTCAGACCAAGCGCTTGCGATTTTAGAGTCGCCTAGTCAAGATGAGCGTGATTTTTTAGGGGCAATTAAGTACCAGGAAAACAAAGTTATTCTACATCAAGATGCGTCATTTATGCCAACAAGAAAAAAGGCATGGTCAAGTTGGGTCTACCTATCTAATGCAGTTTCTTCTGGCACAACGATTTCTCTTAGTTATTGGATGAATAGCTTGCAAGGTTTGGCGGGAAAGGAAGACTATTTCGTTACGCTCAATCCAGATAAGCGACCATTAGAAGGTTGTATTGTCGATGAATATGTATTTGAGCATCCAGTCTTTGATCAGAAGGCTATTTGCGCGCAACAAAAGATCAAACTAATTCAGGGGCAGTTAAATACTTACTATTGTGGTGCTTATTTACGTTATGGATTTCATGAGGATGGTTTAAAAAGCGCGGTGGATGTCGCGGCATTACTGGGTGTGAATGTGCCATGGTAAACCAAACTCATGCGTTATGGCGTGCTAAAGTTTTTCACAAGCGCTTCTATCCCAAAGTGAATGCTTTTGCTTATAAAGTTTTTTATACTTTGCTTAATATGGAGCAGTTGACCGATAAGAATAATTGGCTATTTTCATCTAAAAACCCTGCGTTATTGAGGTATAGAGATGAAGATCATGGTAATCGTGATGGCTCGTCAGCCTTAGAATGGGCAAAAAAAATTTTCAAGAAAAAAAACATTTTAGTTGATTCGATTTATTTGCTTACAATCCCAAGAATTTATGGTTATGTTTTTAATCCAGTGAGTTTTTGGCTTGGTTTTTTTCAGGGCGAGTTATATGCAGTGATTTGTGAAGTTAATAATACATTTGGCCAAACACATAGTTACATCTGCTATGAGCATGATGGCTTGCCGATAGATTTTGCCAATCACTACGCCTCACCTAAAAATTTTCATGTATCACCGTTTTATGCGTTAACAGGTTATTATACGTTTAGATTTGACATTAAAAATAAAAAAAATTTTTGGTCTATTGTTATTCATTATCATGATCAAGATAAATTGCAATTAATCACCTCAATTAGTGGCACTTTAAGCCCTATGAGTAACATGTCTATATTACGAGAGCTTTTCAGGGTGCCTTTGATGTCATTTAAGGTTATTTTTATGATTCATTACCAAGCGTTAAAGCTTTTTCTAAGAAAGACAAAATTTAATAAAATGCCGAATCAGCCGAAATTTTGCGTAAGTGAAGCGAGAAAGATTAACAAAAATTAATGCGGTTTTTATTTTTATTTTTTCATTTTTTGATACTATGATTTCTCAAGAGGAGATGATATGTTCGAAAATTTGATCAAAAATATTTTTTTAAAACGATTAGAAAAAATAGCTTATGGTGAGTTATTTCTCACTTTGCCTGAGGGGCGAAGTTTGCATATTAAAGGGCGATACCCTGGACCTAGTGCGGATCTATATTTAAAAGATTGGCGTGTAGTCGTTAATTTATTAATTAAAGGTGATATTGGTCTTGCTGAAGATTATCGGGATGGTTATTTTGGCACAAAAAGTTTGCTTAATTTACTATTATTTGGTTTGCGTAATGAGCAGCATTTGCAGGCATACACTAAGGGTAGCTATTTTTATAATATAATCGCTAGAATTGGATATTTAACTCAAAGAAACACCTTAAAGCAAAGCAAGAAAAATATTCATGCACATTATGATTTGGGCAATAATTTTTATCAATTATGGCTTGATGAATCGATGACCTACTCTTCAGGAATTTATCTAAGTAAAGAAGATTCTTTGCAGCAGGCGCAAAAAAATAAATACCAAAAAATTCTAGATTCATTAACGTTTACTAAAGGCAGCATTTTAGAGATTGGCTGCGGCTGGGGTGGATTTATAGACATGGCGATGCAGCATGGTGATTATTTAGTAAAGGGTATTACGCTTTCGTCAGAACAGCAAGAATATGCTATTGAAAGGTTGATGCCGTATAAAGAAAAAGTGTCGATTGCTCTGGAAGATTATCGTGTGCAGCATGGTAACTACGACATGATTGTTTCTATAGAAATGATAGAGGCGGTTGGAAAAAAATATTGGCCCATCTATTTCAAGAAATTAAAAAGTTTATTAAATAATAATGGTAAGATTGTATTGCAAAGTATAGTTATTGATGACGCTTTGTTTGATAGGTATGTTAAAGGCTCAGATGTTATTAGAACCTATATTTTTCCTGGCGGTATGTTGCCTTCCGTTAAAATATTAGAAAAGCAACTGAGAAAATCTGGCCTAAGATTGTTGAGAAAACATCATTTTGGTCTCGATTATGCAGAAACATTAAGTCAATGGCTTGAGAGATTTTCCCAGCATGAAAGCCAGTTATTAAGCTTGGGTTTTGATAAAAGATTTCAAAGGATGTGGAAATTCTATCTTTGCTCATGTATTGCCGCATTTAAATGCAAAAAAATTGATGTTGTTCAACTAGAGATTGTTCATGAAAAGTAATGTAAAGAAAAAAATTTTACTAGCAGGGGTTGTATTGATGTTAACTGGTTTATTGTCAGCTTGTTCTAATAGTGTTTCGATGTATAAAGATTTTAGTCCTACATTATCCCTAGAGAGTTTTTTGAATGGCCGTATAGTTGGCACAGGTTTGATTGAAGATTGGCGAGGTCGGGTTACGCGCCAATTTGATTTTACAGGTGAAGCTGTTTGGCTTAATCATGAGTGTACATTTAACGAGACCATGAGTTATTACGATGGTCATGTTGATCATAGAACTTGGATCATTACTAAGGTTAATGATCATTATTATGAAGGAAAGGCTAGGGATGTCATTGGTGTGGCAAAAATTTTTATCAGTGGTAATGCTATGAATTGGCAGTATAAAATGGATATTAAAGTTGATAATTCGGTCTACCGTTTGTCTTTTGATGATTGGATGTATCTGATGAATAATGACACATTGATTAATAAAAATTCTTTTAAAAAATTTGGCTTAACTGTTGGCTCGTTAGTCTTGGTGATGCATAAACAGTAGATAGGGAAATAATTATGAATTGCTATCAAGGTAAATTAGTGTGGATTATTGGCGCAAGTCAGGGTATAGGACGTGCACTAGCAAAAAAATTAGCTAGCCTTGGTTGTGACTTGGTTTTATCTTCGCGTTCGTCTACTGATTTAGAGGTTGTTAATCAATCGCTATATAAAGAAGCCATTATTTTGCCTCTCGATGTTTCTAATTACAATGATTTTAATTTAACGGCTCAACAAGCATTGGTTAGCTATAATTTTGATTATATTTTCTATTTTCCCGGTTATTATGAGCCTGGTTATTTGCCAGATATGGCGCCTGATGTTATTCAATCCACTATTGATATAAACTTTAGATCAGTAGTTTATTTGCTTAAATTTGCATTACCGTACTTAAAATCACATCGAAAGTGTCAATTATTGGTCGCGGCAAGTATTGCAGGCTATATCGGCCTGCCTAACTCTCAGCCTTATGCCGCAACAAAGGCAGCGGTTATTAATCTTATTGAAAGTGCCAAGGCAGAAAATTTACATTTGAACATCCGGTTAATTAACCCAGGATTTGTAAAAACACGTTTAACAGATAAAAACAACTTTAGAATGCCTGCCATTATTTCTACCGATGTTGCCGCTGATATTATTGTAAAAAACCTTTTGAAACCAAATTTTGAAATACATTTTCCTAAACTTTTTTCATTTTTCTTCAAAATACTAAAAAATTTGCCGTATAGGTTATATTTCTACTTAGTTAATCGATTCTTTTTGCATTAACTTTAGAGAATAGATTTTAACTATGCAAGCTAAAATTAATAGGTGTCTTATGTTTTTTTGGTCAACAGTGCGTATTAAAAAAATATCTAATAAATATTCCATTTTTGTTTTTTTCCTGGTGCTGGTTATTCATTTTTCTCCAGCACTTGCGTTATTTATTCCTTTTCAAATTTATGATCTTTATCTTTTTTTTATTAGTTATTCAATAAGGGTTTTTTGTTTAACTGCGGGATATCATCGCTATTTTTCTCACAAGTCCTTTAGTACTAGTAGGCTATTCCAGTTCTTCTTAGCTTACTTTGCCGCTTGTTCTTTGCAAGGCGGTCCATTGTGGTGGGCGTCTCATCACAGGCATCACCATCATGTTTCTGATCAACAAAATGATGTACACAGCCCTGCACAACATGGTTTTTGGCAAAGTCATTTTCTTTGGTTTATGCAGAGATCAAATCTTAAGGCAAATTATGGTTTGATTAAAGATTTCAGCTGTTATCCTGAGCTAAGATTTCTTGAGCGATGGTGGTTGCTGACTCCCGTGCCAATTATTTCTTTATTGTATTGTTTTTTTGGTCTGTCTGGTATTATTTGGGGGTTTGTTGTGCCTACAGTGTTTGTTAATAATGCAACTTATTGTGTTAATTCGATTTTGCATTTATTTGGTTCGCGACGCTATTTAACTAAGGAAGATAGTCGTAACAATTTCTGGATTGCTTTGATCACTTTTGGAGAGGGTTGGCATAACAATCATCATCGATATGCCGGTTCTGTCCGCCAAGGCTTTTCTTGGTATCAGGTTGATATTACGTTTTACATACTATTTATTTTGTCAAAATTTAGGATTGTTAATGACCTGAAGGCTATCCCTGATAAGGTTTTAGCTGAGGGTGGTTATGTATAAAGTATTTGCCATTATTTAAATAAAATTCACTATATGATTATAACGGTTGTTTGGTTTAAAAGAGATTTGCGGGTTAATGATCATCAACCTCTGTATTTTGCTCAGCAACAGGGGCAAGTGCTTCCTTTATATGTTATTGAGCCTGATTTATGGAAGCAACAAGATAGCTCTCAGTATCACTGGCATTTTATTCATGATAGTCTCAAGAATTTAGATGCGGAACTGAAATTACTAGGCGCTAGCCTTTGTGTAAAGATAGGGGACATTTTATCTGTTTTGCAACAGTTAAAAAATGATTTAGGTGCTTTTCAATTATTTTCTCATGAAGAAACTGGTAATGATTGGACCTTTAATCGGGATAAAAAAGTTTATAATTGGTGTAAGTCGGCCAGAGTAGAATGGTTGGAATTTCCAAGTCATGGCGTAGTTCGCCGTTTGGTTGCTCGAGATACATGGATGATGCAGCGTATGCAAAGAATGAATAAAGATATCCTTCCTTCTCCTGGAGTTATTTCGATGCCAGAGACTATTGTCTCAGATTGTCTGCTTGAAAAAAACCATAAACTTTTTGGTCAAGCAGTGACTGCCAAATTGCAAACGGGTGGTCGTTTTATGGCTGAGTATGTTCTTAACTCGTTCTTGAAAGAGCGTGGACAGAAGTATATGTACTATATTTCTAAACCAGGATTATCCCGACGGTCTTGTTCTCGACTTAGTCCGCATATCACTTATGGCACATTGTCTATGCGGGAAATTGAGCAGGCTACTCGTGCCAAGCTTGATGCTTTAAAGGCTCTGTCGCATGATGCTGAGGCGCAAACTTTCCGCAAACATTTAGCGGCTTTTTTAAGTCGATTATCTTGGCATTGTCATTTTATGCAAAAATTAGAGCAGCAACCTAGTATTGAATTTAAATGCATGCATTCAGCATTTGAAGCAATGAGAGTCAGGGGTTCAAGGAATGATTATTTACAAGCCTGGATTTCTGGGCAAACTGGTTATCCTCTAGTAGATGCGTGTATGCGATTTTTGCGTAGACATGGCTGGATTAATTTTCGCATGCGAGCCATGCTAGTTTCATTTGCGAGCTATCATTTGTGGTTAGATTGGCGAGATACGGCGCCTCTGTTGGCGCAACTTTTTACTGACTATGAGCCGGGCATTCATTATTCGCAGTTCCAGATGCAATCAGGTGTCACGGGTATTAATTCGATTCGCATGTATAATCCGATAAAACAATCTTATGAACATGATTCTCAAGGAAGATTTATCAGAGAATATATTCCTGAGTTAGCTTCTATAGAGGATGTTTATATACATGAACCTTGGCAGCGCCCACTTCCAATTAAGGGTTATCCTCCTCCAATTATTTTTCATGACATTGCCGTTCAGCATGCTAGAACCGAGATAAAAAAATATCAGCAATCTGATGGTTTTAAGGAAGAAGCTAAAAAAATCATTAAAAAATTAGCTAGTCGTAAGAAAGCTACAAGGCCAGCTAATAATCCTAGGGGGAAAAATATAAAAAAATCTACTGGCGTGGAACAATTATCTTTTGATTTTTCTATTATTAGTTCAGAAAATGAGGGCTGAGCACATGACATCTTCATTAATATACATTTTTTCTGACCAACTTTCTCTTGATATCAGTAGTTTATCTTCAGTTAATAAAGAAGAAGATGTTATTGTTATGTGTGAATTGGATCAACAAATGACTTCCGTTAAGCATCACAAACAAAAAATTGCCTATTGGTTGTCTACCATGCGTCATTTCGCTGAAAAGCTCAAAAATATGGGCTTTACAGTCTATTACGTCACTATTGATGACAAGGATAATACTCATAATTTTTGCACAGAGCTTATGCGCGCCGTAAAATTTTTTTCTCCTCATCAAGTTATAGTGACTGAGCCCTGTGATTGGCAATGCTATGATGAGTTAATAAAATTAAAAAATAGTAATAAATTAACTATTACAGTGCTTCCAGACGATCGTTTTTTTTGCTCTCGTCAAGATTTCCATGCGTGGGCTAGGGGTAAAAGCCGTTTATTGATGGAATACTTTTATAGAGATATGAGAAAAAAATATCGTATTTTAGTTGATGAAAAAAACAATCCTATTGGTGGTCAATGGAATTATGATAAGGAAAATCGGCAACCACCAACCGCTGAATTAACGTCACCCACAAGAGTATCTCATAAAAAATCAGATATTGTTTTAACTTGTATAGAGTTGGTGCGGCATAGATATGCTGATCATATTGGAAATTTAGATAGATTCTATTACGCTGTGACAGCTGAACAGGCATATAAAGAATTACAGCATTTTGTTGATTATCTTTTGCCGCACTTTGGCGCGCATCAAGATGCGATGAAGCATGGTGAGGTATATCTTTATCATTCATTATTATCTTCTTACATTAACTCTGGTCTTTTACTGCCTAAGCAAGTATGTGATCTTGTCGTAACAGCGTTTCATTCAGGCAGGGCGCCCTTAAATAGTGTTGAAGGATTTATTCGTCAAATTCTTGGTTGGAGAGAATATATCAAGGGAATGTATTGGTTGTTTATGCCTGACTACCAATGGAATAATGCTTTACATGCGACACGACCACTACCTAGATTTTATTGGGATGGAAAAACGGACATGCGATGTTTATCTGAGGTGGTTCATCATACTGTTGATCATGCTTATTCCCATCACATACAGCGATTAATGATTACGGGCAATTTTGCTTTGTTAGCGGGACTGGATGTAAGAGAGGTGCATGAGTGGTATTTGGCAGTCTATACGGATGCGTATGAGTGGGTTGAATTGCCTAATACGCTCGGAATGGCTTTGTTTGCAGATGGCGGTGTTCTTGCCAGCAAGCCATATGCTGCAAGTGGTAAATATATTGATCGTATGAGTAATTTTTGCAAAGGTTGTCGTTATAATGTTCAAGAAACTACAGAGGAGACGGCTTGTCCTTTTAATTCCTTATATTGGAGATTCATACATGTACACAAAAAATTATTATCGCTTAATCAGCGCATGACGTATATGTATACAACATGGAATAAATTTTCAGAAGAAAAAAAACAGTTAATCTTAAAAAGAGCAGATCATTATTTGCAAAGATTAAAAATAAACGCCTTATAATGGACTGTTTGTTGCTCTGAATGGCGTTATTTGGCTCGCTTGAAAAACAAGTTGAAGCTAAGCGTCCAGCTTGGGTACAATCTTAAGAGTTTCGTTTCCTAAGGAGTCGCCATGTTTGACAAATCTATGAATATTTCATCGTTTGATGCTCCAGTTTGGGATGCTATTCAAGAAGAGGCGCAACGCCAAGAAGATCATATTGAATTAATTGCCTCTGAAAATTACGTTAGTCCGCGTGTATTGGCAGCGCAAGGATCTGTTCTAACTAATAAATATGCAGAAGGTTATCCTGGGAAAAGATATTACGGTGGTTGTGAGTTTGTCGATAAAGTAGAAGTACTGGCTATCGATCGGTTAAAAAAATTATTTGGCGCGGATTATGCTAATGTACAACCGCACTCTGGTTCACAAGCCAATTATGCTGTTTTTATGGCGTTATTAAATCCTGGTGATACGTTTATGGGCATGGATTTAGCGCATGGTGGTCATTTGACGCACGGTTCGTCTGTCAATTTTTCTGGGAAATTATTTCGTTGTGTTAGTTATGGTGTCAATGCTCAAGGTGAAATTGATTATGACCATATGTTGCAACAAGCGCTTGAATATAAACCTAAAATGATTATTGGTGGATTTTCTGCGTATTCAGGCATTGTCGATTGGGCGCGTATGCGTAAGATTGCTGATGAGATTGGTGCTTATTTTATGGTGGATATGGCGCATATCGCGGGGTTGGTTGCTGCGGGCGTTTATCCAAGCCCTGTTCCATTTGCTGATGTTGTGACATCGACAACCCATAAAACATTGCGTGGGCCACGTGGTGGTGTGATTTTGGCGCGCGCGAATGATGAATTAGCTAAAAAATTTAATTCTGCGATCTTTCCAGGTTGCCAAGGTGGGCCTTTGATGCATGTGATTGCGGCAAAAGCGGTGGCATTTCAGGAGGCGTTGTCTGATGAATTTAAGTTATATCAACAACAAGTCGTGAGCAATGCGCAGGTCATGGCTGAAACTTTAATTGAACGTGGGTTTAAAATTGTTTCTGGCGGCACTAAAAATCATTTAATGCTGATTGATTTAAGTGATCGAAATATTTCTGGTAAAGAAGCGGAGGCCGTTTTAGGGCGCGCAAATATTACGGTGAATAAAAATATGGTACCTAATGATCCGCGTTCGCCATTTATTACGAGTGGCTTGCGTTTAGGAACTCCGGCAATGACAACTCGTGGATTTCTCGCGAGTGAAGCACGGCAAATTGCCACCGCGATTGCTAATATCCTTAGTCATGCTCAAGATGAGGCGGTAATTATGAAGGAAAAGCAACACATGTTGGATTTGTGTCGACGATTTCCGGTGTATCAGGCAGTTTAGTGTGGATGGGTTGAACAATGTTGCCATCTAATGTTGCCATTTTATTGATATGTTATGCTTCTACAGATGTTGATGCGCTTATGAAAGTGGCCTGGTTAAAATCCCATTCTCGGCGGGTTTATATATTAAACATGGCCCCCGTAAATGATCCGGCATTTGTGGGCGTGGAAAAAATTGTTGATATAACAGCGTTCAGGCAGTCAAAAAAACAGAATGGCGTTTTTATGGTTGATAGAAGCTATATTATTGGGGCTAAGCTTGACGTTTACGATGATCACGACTTTAATGCTGATCAACTGCATAAACTAAAAAGATATTTTGAATATCTGGATGAAGAAAATATTTATATGCAACCACTACCGAGGAGCAATAAAGATATATTTCCGATGTCATCCACGAAAATAGTGTATAAGCAAATTATTTTAAAACCAGGCGATGATGTTGATATTGTGAATATGTTGAATATAGCCATTTCTTTATTGCAAGATATCAATCCAGGATTCGCTGCTATTTTACGCACAAATTTAGATGCATTTCTTGTCTCGAGAGATAGGGATGCATTGTCGAAAGGTTTGCGAGGGCTTTATGGTGGCATGGGCTCGCTAAATGATCTTGGGCCGCTGTCAGGTGATAAGGCAGAGATGTGGAATATGTTGTCTAGCGGATTATACGCATGGGCAACGAATTACCAGTGGGGCGTGGTTGATAATGCATAGGTGGAGGTATATTGAATGTGTAGCGGCTGGGCCATATATATCAACACGCCTTACTGTGATGAGTCAACAAAGTTTTCACACAAAGTGAGGAACAGAGGTTCTAATGTTTTGACCATCATCATGAAATCCGTGTTAAAGCGATCTAATGCGGACTCTGATGCTGCCTCGTCAATATCTTCGTTAATTTGGTCTTCATAGCGTAGATTTTTTAGCTGCATCTGTTCGGTTAAGGTAAACCGCAAAGCATCTTGCCAGCGCAATAATAATTGCTTTGCTTCCAGGCCGGAGTCAATCAAGGTTTGTATAGGAGCCGAAAAAACATCTTGTGATTGGCTGCGGATGGTGCGTTTGGTTTGGTTTGGATCTTGTAGAAAACATTGATCTAAAATTTCAATGCCATTTGGGGTTTCGTTATTTTTTAACCATTGCGTTAAAATATAAGGAATTTTTTTTAATTTCAGCGGCGCAGCATCGACCTCAAAGCATTTTTTAAACGCTGAAATAATGGACTTGGTTTTGTCGGTTTGTAACGTATTTATAATCAGCCAATTGTTTTTTGTATCAATGCAGGCGTAAACTTGTGATATTTGTGTAAATGCGCGTGGTAATAAAGTCATGGTGATTTCATCGCGTAAATTCTTTTTTTCTTTAGAATAAATTTTACGATCTTCTTTGTTTTCTAATTCGCTAACTTTGTTATCGAGTTCTTTGCGAATTACGCCGGCGGGTAATACTTTTTCTTCGAACTGAACATTAAATAGCAAATAATTATCCAAACTATACACAAGAGCAGCATCTTGTTCCTTTGTTGGGGCAATCCAGCCATGGCTGGAAATAAAGCTTGGCGGACAAGCTTTGAAAAGCAGCGATTGCATTTTGGGCAATAAAGAGCTTAATTCTTTGGGTAATGCCTTGTTGAGCGAAAATAATTGTGCTTGCTTGAATAACATGATTTTTCTCTAGGTTAAGTTGTGCCGAGCATTGACTTCCGCCGTGCGGGTTTTGTGCGCCACTTTATCGATAACGCCATTAATAAATCTAAAGCTTTCTTGGCTGCCAAACGTTTTAGTTAGTTCTAGTGCCTCATTAATGACTACTTGATAAGGGATGTCGATTCTGAAGAGTAATTCAAATGTTGCAAGTCTTAGAATCGCCAATTCAACCGGGTCAATGTCATTCAAAGGCCTGGAAAGATGCGGCGAAAAAGCATCATCAATAGTTGTAATCTGTCGGGGGATGGTGTGTAGCAATTCTTGAAAATAAGCTAATTCAACACGCGAGCCTAAAAATTCTTCCTGAAACTGTTGTTCGATCTCGCTAAGATTAGACTGGGTTAATTGCCATTGGTAAAGTGCTTGGATAATATGTTTGCGCGCATTATGGCGTGCCTTGAGATCGATTTTTTCTAGCATTATTTCTTTTCTTCTGTGGTCAGTCGATTGACGACTTCTTTAAATTCATTGATGTCTTGGAAGCTTCGGTAAACCGAGGCGAAGCGCACAAAGGCGACTTGATCCAATTCACGCAATTCTGCCATAACAAGCTCGCCAATGAAACTGGCTTTTACTTCTTGTTCGTTTATTTCGCGTAATTTACGAACGATGCGTTTTACGGCTTCTTCAATATGAGCTGTATCAACAGGGCGTTTTTCTAGAGCGCGCATCATGCCTCTGCGCATTTTTTTCTCATCAAAATTAGTACGTTCGCCATGGCTTTTGATGACGCGCGGCATATTGAATTCAATTGCTTCGAAAGTCGTAAATCGCTCGCCGCATTTTAGGCATTCGCGACGACGCCTAACTTGCGCTCCTTCGTTACTTAAACGAGAGTCAATGACTTTGGTGTCCGTTTCTGGACAAAATGGGCAGTGCATAAGTTGGAAATTGAGTTAACATGGTATAACTTAAAGTATCGTAAAATGTGTTTTTATGCAACTTTTGACAAAAAAATAAACTCCGTTGATATTTTTGCGGCTTAAAAATATAAATTATAAGCAAGTTTTGGTGTCACGCGGCCTCAGTATTTAAGCTTGTGTTAGTTTCCAGTGAGTCGCGGCCGATATGACTAACTTAAGTAGCTACGGGTTAGCGCAGGTTCTGCTAAAAATATACTGAGTTAATGCTTGTAGATCTTGGCTGTTCGGGTGGTTGCGTATATCAGCAATGGCTTGTTCGCAGAGTTTTTGCGCATAATTTTTACTTTCATTTAAACCTAGCAGAGTGACGTAAGTTATTTTGCCCAACTTTTCATCGGTTCCAGCGGGTTTTCCCAGTAGCGATTCATCAGCAATCACGTCAAGAATATCGTCGCACACCTGATAAAGCAGGCCCAGGGTATGTGCAAAATGGTTGATTGCTGTTTGCGTTTCTAACGATAATGGTGCTGGGCTGCACAAAGCGCCCATCAGAATGCTAGCTTTAATTAAAGCGCCGGTTTTAAGATGGTGTAATTTTTCTAGTTGGGTTTGGTTGTAGCTTGCAATATTTTTAATATCCATGATTTGTCCGCCAACCATGCCTTCGGCGCCTGTTGCTTTGCAAAGCATATGCATTAGCTGTAAGCGAGTTTGATGTGATAATGGTGCGTTTTCTGTATTGCTTAAAATTTCCATGGATAATGTTAACAAGTTATCTCCGGCCAAAATTGCAACATCTTCGCCAAATACTTTGTGACAACTTAATTTGCCGCGCCGGTAGTCCGAGTTGTCCATGGCGGGTAAGTCATCGTGCACAAGCGAAAAGCAATGTACCATTTCAACTGCGCAGGCAATGGGGTCAAGTATTTCAAGCGTTGCGCCAAACATCTTGCCGGTAAAATAAACAAGGGCTGGGCGCAGGCGTTTTCCGCCATTAAATAGTGAGTACTTCATCGCGTCATCAAGTTCTGGGTAATCTGGATCACGTTTAGGTAAATAGTTAATGATAATGCTTTCAATATGATGTTGAACATCGGCGAGATTAATTATTGTTTTCATGCGGTGTTTGTTCGTTATTGTTGATAATAGAAATTTTTTGCTCGGCTGATTGTAGTGCTTTCTGACAATCTCTGATAAGCGATGCGCCTTGTTCAAATAATTCCAACGATTTGTCGAGAGGCATTTCCTTGTGCTCGAGAGAGCTTACTATTTTTTCAATATCAGACATTTTTTGCTCGAAAGTCTTGCTAGGCTTGCTCGTCATATTTTGCTCCACTATTTATTAGAATAAGTGAACGTTAGCGAAACTTCGCTATGCTGTCAAAAATTTTTTAAAAAAGCTGTTGACATCGATATAGAAGTCTGTAGAATACCACTCCTGCCTTGATGGCGTGTTATTTAAAAGATTGATAGTAGATAGATGTGGGCACTTG
>JAGKWX010000040.1 GCA_021151585.1 Alphaproteobacteria bacterium
TGCGTATTCTGCACCTAATCGAACACTAATTCTGCTCTAACTCGAACAGTGATTCTGTTTTTCCTCGAACGCTTATTCTGTTTTTGCCCGAACACCGATTCTGCTCTCTTTCGAACGGTGATTCTGGTGCATTCGAACGCTTGATCGCGACTTAGTTTGAACATTTAATTAACATTTGCTCTTTGTGTTTACCATGAGGAGCGTTTTTAATGAGTCGATTATCTATGCGTAAAATTAGTGAAATTTTAAGACAACGCTATGCGTTAAATCACAGTTATCGTGACATTGGAAAAAGTTTAGGAATTAGCATCAGCACTATTTCAGATTATCTGAGTCGAGCGAAAGCTGCTGGCATCAGGTGGCCAGTGCCAGATTCCATGACGGAAGAACAATTATTTGCTCAACTATTTCTTCCTGTTGAAACGACGGGCATTGATCGCCAACCAGCCGATTGGGAACAAATCCATCAGGAGCGTCATAAAAAAGGAATGACGCTACGATTATTATGGCGTGAGTATCGTGATCAACATGCGGAAGGGTTTTGTTATTCCCAGTTTTGTAAACATTATAAAGATTATGTTAAAACGCTGACACCTGTGATGCGGCAGTATCACAAAGCGGGTGAAAAAACCTTTGTGGATTATGCGGGCATGACGATGGAGTGGATTGATATTGCCAACGGCGAGATTCATACCGCCCAAGTGTTTGTCGGTTGTTTAGGTGCATCGCAATACATTTTTTGTGAAGCGACAGCCACACAACAATTACCTGATTGGATTCATTCACATATTCATATGTTTGAATATTATGGTGGTGCGACTGAAATGCTTGTGCCAGATAACTGTGGGTATCGTTGAGCGTCAAATCATGGCGCCTTTACGTCATCGCACATTCACGAGTCTTGCTGAAATTAATAAAGCATTACGTGAAGGCATGGAGAAAATTAATCACCAGCCTTTCCAGAAAATGAAAACATCGCGATATGATTTATTTCGCCAACTGGATAAACCTGCATTAAAATCATTGCCGCCCACGCGTTACCAATATGCTGAGTGGAAAAAAGCGAAAGTGCACATGGATTATCATGTGGTTTTCGATGATCATTTTTATAGCGTACCTTATCAGTATCTTCGACAAACGATTGAAATACGTGCCACGGCTAAAACTATTGAATGCATTTTAAAGCAAAAGCGTATCGCCAGTCACCCTCGCTCTTATTTACGCTATCGTTATACAACTTTAGAAGAACACATGCCGAAATCGCATCAAGCTCAAGCCCAATATTCTCTGGATTTTATTTATGAAAATGCAAGAAAAATTGGCGATAAAACCGTCTGTTTTATGGACCACCTTCTGGCTTCTCGTGCCTTTCCGCAGCAAGCCTATCGCGCATGTTATGGTTTATTGCGATTAAGCCATCGCTTTGGAGCTGATCGTTTAGAAAAAGCGTGTGCCAAGGGATTGCTGAGTGGCGCGAATCGCTATCAACACATTGAAACTATGTTAAAAAACCAACTTGAGGAGGTGCCACTTTCTGACAACACGCCGACCAAAATCATTCTGCACGAGAATATTCGCGGCGCAGAATACTATCAATAACGATTCTCTTAAAAAAACATAAGGAAAAAATCATGCTAACACAAACAACATTGGAAAAATTACGATCATTAAAATTAACTGGCATGGCCAATGCGTTTGCCGCGCAATTAACTACGCCTCAGCCTGATTTAGATTTCGAAGAAAGATTAGGGATCTTGATTGATCAAGAATATATACTACGTGAAAATAGAAAATTGCAGCGACGATTGACGGCGGCAAAACTTCAACAACAGGCGTGTTTAGAAGATATCGATTACGATGCGCCGCGCGGTTTGGTAAAAGCCAAGATACTCGAGCTTTCTCGCGGGCAATGGTTACAGAATCGGTTTAATTTGTTGATCACAGGATCAACGGGTTGTGGAAAAACCTATTTAGCCTGTGCACTCGCTCATCGTGCTTGCTTGGATGGATTCACCAGCAAGTATTATCGTTTGCCGCGTTTATGGGAAGAATTAAAAATCGCAAAAGCTAATGGCTCTTACACGCAGTGGTTAGCTCAATTAGCTAAAATTGACTTGCTCATCTTAGATGATTGGGGGCTGGTAACGCCCGATACAGAACGACGACAAGATCTTTTAGAAATACTTGACGATCGTTATCAAAAAAAATCGACATTAGTGACAAGCCAGCTGCCCATCGCCAACTGGCATTCACACCTTAATGATATCACGTTGGCAGATGCTATCTTAGATAGATTACTGCATAATTCTATGCGATTAGAGTTAAAAGGGCCTTCTATGAGAAAAAATAAAAAACATTGCAAATTGGAGGAAGCTCAACAATAATGAGCGCGCTGATTAAGCGTTCGAATAAAACAGAATTCGCGTTCGCGTAATCGCAGAATCACCGTTCGAATTAAAAACAGAATCGATGTTCGTTCCGAACAGAATATGCACCATTGGATGACTATCGCAAGCTTACTGGTGTCAGAAGTGACTTTGTTTTTTAGCGCTGATAGTTTGTCACTCAAATGAAAATATTTTTCACGTTGTGCGCTTGTAAACTTCGGAGGTTTTTCAAAAGCGTTAATTTCATCAGCATTCAAAATCGTGAGTCGCGGCATACAAATACATCCTTATTGTCAACTTTTTTCTAAATCGAACTCTCTTCTTGACGTAACCGTTTTTTCTTGGCCGAAGCATGCCGTTCTCGACGTTCAATATCAATGTATTTATCCGTAATCGCCCCTGAGCTATGGCCGGCATCATCACGCACATGCTCTCTCGGACGAATTTTTACATCTTCAGAAATACCGGTATGCCGCAGCCAATGGACGGTAGCTTCTAATACGGCATCCGCATCTTCTTTGAATCCATCGATTTTTAAACGTTCAATGGTAGCATCAAAACAAAATTGCACGATTTTTCTGACAAAAGAGGTATTACTAATAGCTCCGGTTCCTTTAACTTTCGGTAATAACGGCGATTTGTCCGCAGGCGAGGGGAGTGGTGAAAGATGCAAATACTTGCGCCACCGTTTTAGTGCTTGCAACATCGCATCACTAACCGCAATTTCGCGTTCTTTATTGCCTTTGCCCACCACGGTAAACCACCACAAGCCATCATGATCGCGTCGAAAATCATTCATGACCGGTGTTGAGTAATCGTTCGCGGTCAATTCTGAAATACGCAAATACATGAGAAATAAAGCCGATAAAATAAATAACGTGCGTTCATGTTTTTCAGGCTTTTGTGCAGCCAACATTTCAGCGGTTTCAATCACGTATTCCCATTGTAATTCTGAAAGTCGTCGTACTTTCGGTT
Source organism: Alphaproteobacteria bacterium (assembly GCA_021151585.1). Lineage (GTDB taxonomy): Bacteria > Pseudomonadota > Gammaproteobacteria > JAGOUN01 > JAGOUN01 > JAGOUN01. The sequence continues at coordinate 3,363 of JAGKWX010000040.1, forward strand.
TGCCTTGACGTTTACGCAAGAATTTACTTTTTTGACGAATATGAGCGATAGGATTTACTTCAGTGACTTCTTCTTGAATAAGAAAATTATAGAAGCTACTGAGTATGGCAAAGACTTCTTTAAGCGCCGTTTCAGACAAGCTGTAATCTTTGATTTCAGCTTGTTGACCTTGTTTTAAGGCGGATTTTGATAAGGTCACGACGAAAGGTCGCCACTCAGCATTAGGTGCACGTATGCCTTGTTGAACAATAAAACGCGGCACTTTTTTAAGACTGATCCACGTTTCAGGTGGATTTTGACAAAACTGCAAATACGCCTCAATATCTTTACGCCGTAGATCACAGACGGATTTTTGCGCTAGTTGCCAAGACCAATGTAATAACCGTTCTACTTCACGACGATAGGCATTGAAGGTTGCCTGGCTGCCATTATAACTATTTAAAAAAGCCAGCGCATGCTGATAATTCTCCTGACAAAAAGGATTCATGCTGCTAAAATCTGGAGCTATGCTTGTGAATTCAGCTACATTGGCTAAGGTATCAAAAAGCGGTAAGGGCGGTGGTGGCAATTTAGTCATGGGTCATTAAAAATAGGGCTTGTTTTTAAAGAAGATCATGATAGCATACACAAAATAAGACTGATAACTATTATTATCAATCTTAAAAATAAGGCAATCTCATGATCTTTGATCTAGTAAAAAATGGCGATATTCAAGGTATTAGCGATTGGCTTCATGCCGGTAACGATATAAATACTATTAATAGTGATCAAAACAGCTTGTTAGGTTTTGCCATTTTAAACCATCAATGGCAAGTCGCCGAACTCTTATTAAAATTTGGAGCATCTACCCATTGTGTAATTAATAACGATCCTGAACATGGCAGCAATGTTTGTTTAACGACAAGACCAATGCAGAATAATTGTTGGAAATTAGTGGAACAATTAATACGTTGTGACGCTAATGCCCGAGATTGTTGGAACCATCTTTCACCTCTTGGATACTTTGTAAAAACAAATAATAGGGAAATGGTTAACTTTATCTTAGCTAAATTTCCTGATTTAGTTGATTACCCAGAAACTCACTCTCCCCTTAAATTGGCTATTATTGATGGAAATTTAGAAATCATTAAAATATTAATTCCGTATAGGCCATCTCTAACCAAAAAACAGTCGTTAAATGGAAATGGAGTTTCGGTTGCATTGATGGGTACACCCATACAATTTGCTCAACATTATAATCATGATGACATTATCTGTTACCTTCTGGGGCTCGATCCTAGTCTTGCTAATGATTTAGATCAACCATATAATCGTGATTTATCTGGCTTAGATTCTGAAAGCCAAAGATCTGCGCTTATGAATCGTCTTATTCAGAACCAACGCGAAAGCGATGAGCTACGTACTGAAAAAGCACAAGAATTTTTTAAAAATTTAGATAGTTTGTCTTTTGCAATTACTCACCATGTCTTACCCGCAATAGCAATAATCAATAATGGTCGTATTGGAACAGCATTTTATCAAGGTCCTACTTGGATAGTCACTAATGCACACGTAGCTCCTTCGAGAGATGATCTTCAAGATTGGCGCTTATTAAACTGGAACAATGATGTTACCTCACCCGTGGTAAAACGCTCTTTTCACCGGCAAGAAAGGCCAGATATGCCTGATTTAGTCATTATCGAAATTGAAGATAATGAACACAACAGTCATCCTATACTTCAAACAAAATTCAGTGACGATGAGGCCTTAGATGAAATACTCACATTTTATATTGATCATGACTTAGAAATAAAGTTCCTTAAAAAAACTTCAGGCGAAAATTTATATCCATTAATGTATGAATGTTTAGACGGGTCGTCTCCACAACCTGGCACATCGGGCTCCCCTATTCTAGAAGCACGAGTAGTCATTTCACGAGAACCTTTTTGGCAATTTAAAGTAGTCGGCGCCCTTTATGCGCGCTGTGCTCCTAATGATAAAGAAAAATCTTCTAATAGCCATGCTAATTCATTTTTTGAAAGTGCTCCGAAAATGCCTACAATGTTTGTTTGTGCCATCCCAGTCATACAAGATTTTGATCAATTGCTTGGCCTGTTGAATACATTAAGTGAAGCCGAAAGATATTACGAATCTGCAAAAGCTAGTGCGACTTTTTCTGATAAAAAAGGGCAAGAAGATGAAAAACGATATTTAACACTAACAGATATTACTTTGCAGCTTGCTAATAAAGGTTTTTTAGAATATCAGCAAGGGCAATCTCCACTATCTATTGATTTACCAGATGGCTTAGAAAAATTGCTCGGTAAAGGTATTGTAGGACTTAGTCAGTCTGTATTACTTGGCAAAAAGGTGGTTAATTGGTGGAAAGATGGTCAAAAGGAAATTAAAAAGCCTATTGATCAGTTACCTCATGAAAGAACAGGATTTCCCTGTATTGAGTTAAGTAAATTGAGTGAAGATTTTAAAGCATTACTGGATAGAATAAATGGTATTGAAGAAATAAAAATTCAGTCTTCTAACGCGAATAAAACTATATTCACAAACGGCCATTTTCGAATTGATCAACTGGGAGCCAGTGCAAATCAATGGAGATTAGAAATACAGGATAACACAGATCAATTTTATAAAAGAACCTCTCCTTCTTTATCTTGCACCTTCGCTATTGTTTTATTTCCTAAAAGTTTAGAAAAACTTCAGGGGCCGGTGCTGCGTGAAGCATTTGATAAAAGCCAAACCGATAAAGAACCGAAAGAGTATGGAAAAATATTATCTTTGTTATGTACTCAAAAAAAATCAACAGTAGATACTTATTTGGGAACTGCTAGTACATCACGTTCAACTCTATTTGGAAAAACTGCTGAAACTGATCCAGATAAGAAGTTTGCGGCAGTACTTTTAGAACGATTTGAGCTGACAGTAAAACACTTACCTAAAGACGGTCATTGTCAGTTCAGAGCTGTCGCTGAGGAAATAGGAAGATTGAATAATTTAGCTAAAGATATAATTGCGCAAAGAGCTATTCGGCTTAGAAAAAAAACTGTTGAATATATGAGAGATACCCAGACAAGGACAGTAGTAGAGAACTTTTTCAACTCTACAGAGTGCAATAATCAACCTAATTATGAATCTTATTTAAATCATATGGAGAGTGCTGATAATTTAAGCATTGAAACAAATGCCTATGGTAGTCATATAACGCTTGTTGCGCTTGGTAATATATTATGGGACAAACAAAAAAAACCTATTATTTTACTTCATCCAGCTGATTTTTTGGACGGCGCTGAACTAACAATTCAAAATAGAGTTTTTGGCTGTAGTGATTTAAGCGCTTTAAATTTAGATAATGCACTTTATTTGGTTTATGATGGAGGTAATCATTACGATTCTATTTATGGATTGTCAGAGGCTTTAAAAGCCTACTTGGAAAGCAGACTTGTTGCTGCCAGATTATCAAATACCTCTCCCCCATTCTAATTGAGGTAACAAACCGTCCCTATATGTCGGGAAACCCTTAATAATATTGTGGCCATTGATGGATATTTGTCTCGCTCTATTATTATAGCTTTGGTTAATAAGATGAAAACAACAACATCCGCTCTCGTTAGTACAGCAATCAATAGCAATAGCAACCTATTTGTGGATAGTAGAAGATTGTTCCTTATTAAGTTTAGCCTTGGATCAACACAATTACAGTATGAATGGAGACCTTGCGAATGGCAAAGAGGTAATTGTACATTAAAAGTAAATGGCGCTTCGCCTGAACCTTTTGGTGCAAATCTTGCTAAGGATTTAGAAGAGTTGACAAATACATATGGTAATAACCAAAAAACTAATCAGAGAACTAAAAAATTAGGGCAATTATTATTGGAAAAAATAAAACAACTACATACTTTTTATCATCACGAATTCATTTGTCATCAAAATAAATTAATAATACGAATACATCGTGATAGTAAAGATAAAAAACCAGTAGCTACGCTTACTCAAGCACAAACAATGATACATAAGCTAAATGGGCTATTGATTTTATGGAGTATTGTAGAACCTGCTAGGCGTCTGTCTGGTCATCAAGCAGCGAACGCGGTTCAAGTAAAAAAAGATGCAATAAACATTGACCATATCCCAGTAGCAACTATGCAAATACGTGCATTGCAATTACTAGCAGAAGGTATTACTTCTATCAAAGATATCTTCGGACATAGTGCAAAATATGCTGAAGCGCCATACAATGATGCTGATCATCGAGCAGAATATGGCGTATCAACTGCAAAAGACGTTGTTAGTAAATTCAGTGAAGTTAAAAAGAAAGCAGTGAAACTTGCAGAAATTGATCTTCCATCTGCATCACTTGTTACAAAACATAGCTGGTTTTCAAGAAATTACACTAAACAAATATTAATAGATGGCTATGGTTCAGGCAATGAAAGCAGTGATGACGATTACAGTGATGATGAGTTTGTTGCGCCAAACGCATTCGTTTGGCTATAAAGCAAACAAGTGGCGGCAAAAGGCACGAATGTTTCTGTTGGGCCAAATACTAGCGTCGCTATCGCCGTATTGGACGGAACATCTTAACCGATTTGGGATATTTCAACTGGATATGGATTATAATAGAACAGAGATTGAGTATTATTTGGTCGCTTAGAATATTGAGCAACTGATCTAAGATTTCTTTAATAAAATATTCGTACAATCCCTTCAAAATGTATCGGATTTGTCATTCTAAAATCCCTTTATTTTTTCGTTTCAAGAATAAAGGGAAATGCATATTGATTTAAATTAAAGGAGAATAAGCCATGATGCATGCAGGATTATCACAAGCTACTGATATACTCATACCAGAAGAAATTTTTCGCGAAAAATCTTTGTTTTTTAAAGAGGAATTAGAAAAAAAGATCTTTAATTTTCTTTCTGAATACGCTTTTAAATTTATAAATTCCAAGTATCTCAGAGAAATAAGAGAATTACAAAATAACTTACGAAAAACGAACGCTAAGATGGCGGATCAAATTGGGACTATTGTTACTTCCGCCACAGATTTAGCTGCTGTTGCTGTTGGCACCGCTATTCCTGTAGCAACACCAATAGTCGCTATTGTCAAGAAAGCTATTTCAGATATATCAAAAGCAAGTGTTGAAATAAGTAAGATTGTTAACGAAAGAGAAATGTTAAAAGGTGATATGAAGGTCCTTCGTGACACCTTAAAAATAACTTTTGTTCTAGAACAATTGCTTCAATATTTTGAAAACAAATCACAACCGGATGGAGTTCGCGGTTACTTTCGCGAGGCAATTAGACTTTTAGCTAAGCATGTTACTTCTGCGCTTTATTTGAGATTTATATTTGTTATTAAACAAGTCCGAAAACTTAATGGAATTGATAATCTCGTCGAATTTCTTGATACAACCATCAAAAAATATTTTTTTGAAGAAGAAAGATTTTTACATTCAACATTAGAAATATTTTTAGGCGCAACTTTTCCAGATGAATATTCAGGCGATTTTGTTTTTTCTACTATGTTCAAAGGAAACATTTATCTAACATTACGTTCTGAAGAAGGAAACGATTATTATCCTATTGCAAAAATATTTTACTGGGCTAAAAGAGTAGATGTTTTCTTAGATAACAATGAAGAACTAACAGGAACAATTTATGTTTTGCAAAACCAAAGTATCAGAAACCAAGTTAATAATTTTCCTCCCATTATTCAAAAGGTTGATCTGAAAGAAAAAAAACTTTCATCATTAAAAACATTAGAAGGCTCTGCGTGGTTTACAAAGATAGAAACGGATGCTAACAATCTTAATAATCTTCTTTCTCCACTAATACGCCAGGAAATTCTATCTGAAGCACGTATTCGTGAAGAAATAGAAATCCGAATGCAAAATACTCCTTCACCAAGGCCTTTACTTTCAGAATTTTTATCGAAAGCTACCTCTTCTATAGAGCATACTGATACAGAAACAAATCAAGAACGCCCAAAACTTAGTATTCTTCGCCAAGAAGAACAACTATTAACAATCTCTTCACAAAAAATTGATGATTCATTATTGAATTCAGATTCCGATGAATCAGAAGATGAAATGCTTAAGTTAGAAGATAAACTCGACAGACTAGTTTCTTTACGAGGATTTTATGCTAAAGCAGAACATCGTGCTCAAGACAGAATTGATCATATACGTAACAAAATACTCTATAAAAAACTTAAATCAGATATTGATTCTTGTGAAAGTAGAAAATTATTTGGTGGAGGAATGTTTTTAAAAAATTCTTCCAATTCCGCAACAGAAGTCATAATCACTTTCGAAAACTTACTACGGGACTCTGGATTAGTTGAACGCCTCAATAGCTCAAATGTAGATCGACTTTACATTAGTTTTGGATCTATGCCATCAGAAGAAAATTTGAATTTTCTTTTTAATATTTTTTTCGCCAAGTTTGATAGTACGAAACCTATATGCGTACAACTTAGTCTTCCTGCTTTATGTGAGGAAAATTTATTGCAAAGTTTCTGGAGTCGCGCAGTATCAGTAAACACAATAAGTAAGATCAGTGTACAAGAAGTTAATGGAAAAATAACACAGCATGACTGTATAAAAAATAATCTATCCAGCCCTGGAACAGGATGAAGACCTCAGCTTATTTAATTTGTGTTTTGTAAGAAAGGGCAGATGACCGGAAGTATTAATTATTTTCCATAAACTTAGAGATTTAACCCTTTTTGACCAGGATCGGGGGCGCGACAAGAAGCTGCGTCCATCTTGCAGGTGAGAGTCCTGCCGCGGAAGGTGAAACCAGCACCACCGCGTAGCGAGTCTTGCGCTGTTGAAGGTAACGACAACGGTGAAGCGTAGACAGCGAAACATTCGAGCTGAAACCGAAAGGTGAACGCTGTAGCTCCGAAAAAAGGTAGTGGCACAAGCCGACACGTTCTCCGACGTGGCAGGCAACAGAACACGGCAAGGTCAATCTGGTGACGAGCTGTAATCAAGTGTCGGAGTTGTAGGCGTCGGCGAGTCTGTAGAGATGGGCGACGGAACTTGTGAGATCCACAATTTTCTTCAAGGAATGAAGTATTAGCAGCACAAGTGAAAGCAAGGCTGCCAAGATGAAATTGTGGAAGTCGGAGTTGGCCATAGTAGTGATGAAACAAGGTAATGCCTGCGGAGCGAAGGGCCAGCGGATAGATCGAACGCAAGAGAGAAACAATGACTGTACACAGCAACGACAGAGAATCATGGTCAACGAAACTTAAGCTGTACTAGCTCAAATCTGATCTGACACTTCCGGTTTTTTTGCAAGTGACTGTCAGGTCAAGTTTAGTTAAAACATTTTTCCTGCCAGATTTGTTTTCC
>JAGKWX010000041.1 GCA_021151585.1 Alphaproteobacteria bacterium
ATTCCCATGCGGCTTCAGTTTCATAGCGATCATAACCTACTAATCGCCTTACAATAGAACCATTTTTTTCCTCAACATGAGCTTGATCGTTTTTTTTGTAAATACGTGCCCGCGTGAAGGTAATATTATTCGCTTCACAATAATGCATTACATCGTAGTTAATAAATTCGCAACCGTTATCAACATCAAAGCCGAGTATTTTAAAGGGTAATAATTGGCCAGCTATATCAAGCCCTAAAATTACATCATCCGCACTTTTTCTAATCAAAGCAATACATTCTGTCCAGGTAGTGACAATATCCGTCATCACTAATGTGTTGAGAAAAACACCCCGAGTGGTTTCACCGCAGTGAGCGACCAGGTCAGCTTCAAAAAATCCTGGCTCTTCTTCATTCCAATCAGAAAAAGTTCGTACCTTGATTTGATTTTTCAATATGTTTCCTGGAGAGGTTGTTGATAAACCGTTATAAACTTTTATCCGCTCATTTTTTAAAAGGCGGTCAAAAGTTGCTGAGCTTATAGATAATACTTTTTCTTTGATCTCAGCATTTAAACGCAGGTGGCCGTGTTTCTCTAAAGAAGTTAATAATTCTGGAATAAAGGGAACGATACGTTTAGAACAAATCAGATTGCTAGCGTGCCAAATTAATTCGAGAACTTGTACTACCGACTCATCGTAATAGGGGCGTTTCCCTCGCTTTTTCAATGCTTCAACGGGATTAATAACATTAGTATTAAGCAATTTAATGGCATGTTTGCGCTCATAGCCTGTTGCGGCCACAAAACCATCTAATAACTTATTTTTTAGCTTCCAGTCACTACTTTGATATTTTTCTTGGACACTCGTTAACATCTCTTTTCGAGCTTGTAGACTCATTAAGCTGCCCATGGTTGCCTCCTTATTACACAATAATTGATTTAATTAGTGTGATTTTATTTGAGGAAACTACTTTATAGTAGTGTCATTTTTTATGAGTCAATGCGTCGGCAAAGCTAATTGTCACTTAACAAAAAAGTATCGTTACAGAGAACGCAAAAGGGGCTGCCGTTTGTCGAGTTTTACTTAAAAATACCTAAAATCAAAACGAATGAAACTCAATCTCTTAGGTGTATTTGCCGCACACCACATGCGCAATTTATTGCTGAAAAATTCCACCAAGGTGATCGTTTGCTGGTAAAAGGCGCGCTAGATGCTGTCGTGCGATGCTTTGAATATGGTTATATGAATGAGGTCACGATTTTAGTCAAGCAAAGCTACTTGTTTAATCAAGCGATGGTGCATCAGTTGGCTTTCTAATGAATTTGAATACCCCCCAAACCAACTTTAGACACGATAACCAAAAAAATAATGAGGTAATACTATGTGGCAACCTAACACTAACGACTACAAAGCACGCATTCGCCAAGAACTGGCAATGCAAGTAAATGTCGAGTTTTTATATTTTTTACTGCAAGAAGCGATTCGGCTATTAGAGAATAGGCAACAAGAATATAAGAAAAAACTATCCTGGTTTAGCAAGGAATATTGGCACAATAAATCGTTTATAAAACGTAGTCAGTCTGTCATCGATAATTTCAAGCAATTATCTCCTGAAACAGGGAAATTTCAGTTATCTAAATTGTTCGCTAGTCTTTCAGCAGTACATAATTTATTGCGTGAAAATTGCACTGATGACGCAGTATTGGCGTTTGTAGCGGCGAGTGAAGAAGCCCGTCGTTATAATGATTTTTCTGGCCAAGTCTATTATGCTATTAAATCATCGCTGGTTAAATTATGCTTTGATTTATCTTCCGAATATTATCAAAAACAATTGAAAAAACTGTATGAAAAAGCCGATGAACTCGCGCTCGTACCCCGTATTCAATCAACCTTAAGATTAGATCGAATCCCGCAAATGGTTAAGAACTCTATTTTCTACAAAATAGGGCAGCGCACTCAAGTAGAGGAAATGTGGCTAGATGCTGCGTTTCCACAGAGACTTGCGACACCTTCATCTATCAACACCTCTCGGTTAAATACATATAAAGATGATTTGTCTGTTCCCGCCTCTGTTTCGTTTGAACGATGCAAAGATTTACGCAATCAAGTGAGTTTATCCGCAACTAGAGCTCAACAAGCACTATCCGCGTTGTGTCGAATTCACGACAATTCATTATTAAGTGATATAGAAAAAGCCGCGATGCGAATTAAACGCTTTACCCTCACTAAAAAAACAGGACGAAGATCAGTGATGATTCTGGTGCAAGAACTAAAAGCGTTGCGTCAATTTGATCACAATGTGTTTTCAAAAGTGAAAACACAAGATGATTTGAAGCAGATATTTAAGAAAATCAATCATATTCAACAGAACATCGATAAACGGCTTAAACATCTCAAACAATTGCCGCTTATGCAGGTTGATGTCAGTGTATTGTCTAACCCGGAACAATCGTTTAATCAATTAATTCATCTTATTCAGCAACAAGCGCATCACTATGCACTAGAAACGCAATTTATGCATGAGCGCCAATCGTTGCCTGCTTTAAAAGTGGAAGGTGAGATGCGTCAATCCGACGCGGCTGCCGAGTGGAAAAAATTGCGTTTAACGGTTCTTGAAATTGCAGAATGTTATCGTATGCCGATCGCTTTACCTACGGTGGAAAGTATAGAATTATTACTTGACTCATTAGAAGGGTATAGCCATCAGGAGATAGGCTCCGGCTGCTTACTTGATCCCGATAAATTGGTCTCTGTTTCGGATTTATCGACTCTGACATATTTTATCTTTGCACGACGCTATGCCGCTATGCCGATGGATGACAGCACGCAAACTGTCTTTATGCCGCTTGAGTTTGATAAAAAGCGTGGTCTCATTTTACATTCCGCGATTCAGGGGAGTCGCTTTGCGGATTTATTCGACATCTTGCAAGCCTTAAAAGCAACACCGTTGCTGCATTACAGTGTGCGATTAGTCGTGAGCGCGATGATACAAGAATCTCGCACTAGCAAAGATTATGCGACATTGTATACACTTTTAGAAGCGTTATTAAATAATGGTTATGCGGCATTTGTGAGCGATCATCATGCTTTACCTGTGAATAAGCATTGGGTCATGAAGTATCTGCCGTATGCAGTAGAAGCACCTCCGAATCCGCAAGCCACCAGCTTTGTGCGAACGCGATTGCTCGGTAACGGTTATGTCACTTCTGCGACAGTGTTTCCCTTGCCTAAATATGCGAGTGATGAAATTCCCTCTCGCAAAGTGTCTGTTGATTTGGATATGTTATCAGGCAGCCCTGAAGTGCATCGAGGTTCACTCTCACAATCATCATTAAGGAACAGCTTGGTACTTGTGAGTAGCTCGCCAGAGCGCAGAAAAGCGAGCGTGGATCGTTTAGAAGATGTCTGTAGTCAACTCGTCATTCACGCTAAAAGCATCATGAGCAAGCATCAAGACTTTGGGATGGTCGCAAATTATGAACAAAATAACCCCGTTGGCTACAATAGCATCCGCATGATGCATCAATGCGCGCAGCAAAACGGACACGACAACTACTTGGTTATGATTTATATATTAATCACTTGGTATTACACACGACGTGAAAACAAGCTTTACACCGATGAATGTAGTGCTTACCAGCCAATGCTTGAGACCTGCTTCCTGTTAGGCGAAGCGCTTATCGCGCATTTAAGCCGTCCACAAGCAATTGATTATAAAATTTTTGAGCGGTTATTAAATCTTGAAACCAAACACTTAGCCAGCTCCGCAAGAAAATTACATACCACGCTATTAAAGTTGATTCCTTACGCGCATTTAGGCTTAGCGTTAAGTGAAGAAGATTTCGCCTTAATCGATATTGCCACAAAATGTGTGAATCAGTTTCCGAATATTTTTGGCGTAAATCTAGAGGGTATGATCAAAGACGCGATGGTTGAGTCACTCATTGAATATCGCGGAGCCAATAAATCACTTTACTCATCACGACTCTTTGGCAAGCTGTGTTGAGTAACACGCAAGATGAACTCAAACAAACTTCTGATAACTCAGCATTTTTTATGCAAGTTGATCATTGGCAACGACGCGCAAAAGTAGCGATGGAAGGAGGAGAAAAAGACTGGCCACGTGATTTAAAAAATTATTTGCCGAGCGGTGATCAACTAAAAACACTCAATCCAGCAATTAAAAATGCATGGCTGCATTTACAAAAATTATCACCAGAATTTCAAGCAACCCATAGCGAAGCCGAAGAAAAGGAAAATTCATTCATAGCGCTTTCTAATGACAATCTCAATAAACTTTCAATAAAAGAGGCTCAACAAGAATTCATGCGTTATGTAACGTTTATTTTTGCATCACAATTACATTTAGCGCAAGAATACATGGATCACCTTATCCCAACGTGGGAATCGCATGGAAAACTCGCAACCTCCGTTAAAATAGTGTTGATGCTATTAGAGTGTTATGAGCTGCATTATCGCGACTTTTGTGATGTTGGTGTCGATAAAGTGTATGCGTTGAAAAAGCGTTTTGAAAACAATCAGTACGCATTACATCACACAGGTATGCCGGAAAGTATCCATAACAGAACCATGGCCGTTGGCTATAGTCGGCTGCGTATGGTGTTATTTTCTATTGCAACACCAACAACACCCAAAAGAACTTTTTTCGGAACACCGACAAGAAAATAGGAGCTTATACAATGAGTACTTTTGCAAAATTATGGATCATGGGCTATATCGGGGATCGACCAAAGTTCTCCGATAAATCCGAAAATTTATTAGCTTCATTTCAAGTCGCCGTCAACAGAAAATCAAAGGACGATGATACGCAAGCCACTGATTGGTATGACATTTTATGTGAAAACCAGTTGGCAGATTTCGCAGAAAGAGTGTTGAAGAAAGGAATGCTGGTTTATGTGCAAGCGCGTCCTGCGTTTGAAGAATCAAAAAACATTATTGGTGAAAAAGACAATCGACCGAGATTTTTAGCGAGTGAGATCAGTATTATTTAAATTATAGACTATAATATTTAAAAAAATGGAGTATGTATGCAAAGATTATCTTTTTTTAGAAGATCAGTGTCAACAATAATAAAACCACCAGCCAGCCTAACAATTTACGTTTGGCATTCAGGAAGATATGATGACAATAGAGAGAGCTTTATAAGAATACCTCAAAATAAGGCCATTCTAGATTTAAATATCAAATCAGATAAACAGAAAATTTCACACGCCTCTTGTGAGATTGAAATTGATTTTTCTAGTTTGTCAAGCTCAGATCAGATTGTCAAACTTACAAGATCTGCATTAATCTATTCAGAAGAATATAGAACGATTAAAAATAATATAGGATTAACGCCAGATTTACAGCAATTATTCATTGAAAAATATTCAAATACTCCAATAACTTCAATGAAGTTATATTTGAGTTTATATCCTGATGATTCAGATGAAAATTCCAGTCAATTAGATATTTTTTCTAAAAGAATGCGCCCATTGTTGAAAGAAAAAAATATGGATTTTCAAGAAAAAGGAATGCTTTCTTTAACCGAAATAAGTTTAACTAATCTGAAATTTGAAAGAATAATATCTGCATTAGTCGAAATACTAACATTTAAAATTAGCAACAATATTGTTGTTATAGATGAGATGCGAGCATCGAATAGATATTTTTTACCAGATGTATTTGATCGGCATTTCAAAGATGAAGATGATTTAAAGTTAGGCGCTAATTTTGCTTGCTCAACTTTAATTACACAAATATTATCGGCCGGATTGGGAGAAAATAACTATGCTCAGTTATCTAATGAGGCTGAAGAAATTTTAGGCCACAGAAACGCTTATCCTGAATTTGTGTATACTATTGCGGAGTTGGCCAGAAAACAATCTGAACTCAATGATTCGCCAAGTATAAAAAATAGTTAGAGTGAAAACACATAATTTGAGGCTCTGGGTTGAGTTGAATGGATCGACCAGCCCACTCCCTGATAAACTCCTTTTCAGAACACTAACTTGATTATTTTTTCTTAATAAACTCATCGTATAATTTTTTATTTTCTTCCTGTGATGCGATAGACCGATCGTATTGTGAAATTGCTGCACTAAAAGCTTGTACTTTAAATGATTTTTTGTCGTCAAATGAAAAACGTGAATATATATCCTTCGCTTTATTTATGTTTTTTTCCTTCAATGCTTGATGTCCTTGTTTAAGGAGAAGCATTCCTTGTTGCGATGGAAGAATGTGTTTAAATAAGCGGCAGAACACTGCTGTTATATTTTTCATAATAATGCTCCAGAAGTTTTATACATTATCAATTAAATTTTATCAAAAAACAAAAAAACAGTCCAGATTTTTATCAGTAATTTGTTATTTTTAAGATAGTTTTTTCTACTAGTTTGCTCCTTCGCTAGATCATGATATTGTTGCATCTGCTTGCAAAGATTAGGCGCTTATATGTATAAATTTGTTTATTGATTAAAAGAAGCAGGTAAAGGGGCTTGGGTTGTGGAGCGCTTTACTCTCAAAAATCGATGTTTTATACATTTATGTGATATTATGCTAGATAAAATAAATCTGAGGTATCTAACCATGTTTACTCAAAGAGCTTTACAGAAAGTCAGAAAATTCTTCGAGTCTGAACGCGCAGCCAAGCTTTGTGCTGCAACAGCGACTGTTGGACTGTTATATGCTGGTAGTCGCTCGCCAGTCAAGGAGATGCATCGTAATGACGTTAAATCACAAGATTTTAACTATCATGAGGTGTCTAGCCAATTACGAGTTACGCCAAAGTAATATCTTGGTCTGTTTTCTGAATTATTTTTGTGGAGATTAACCATGCCTTACTCAATTAATCTTAGTATTTGTCCTATAAGAGGTTACATACAAGTAAGCTGGGAAAATCTAGACGAAATAGATCGTTACGATTATATAGCAATATATGATGGTCGTAGTGAACTACAGTTAGGGAAGAAAGATCCAAAAACTTATTTGGAGTGGTTTTGGGTGAATGGTCGCTCAAGGCAGAGTATTGTATCAAATGTTAAATATCATTCTGATAGAGAATATCGTGCTGTATACGTAGTATATAAAAATAACGAGTATTCAATACAAAAAATTAGCGCCCCAACAAAGAAAACAAATTATCAGATATCTTTGTGTACTGAGACGGCAAGTAAAATTGTTCTAGAATGGCATCATTCTGATTTGGCAGGTCATTACGATTACGTTGCTTTGTTTGATTATAAGCCAAAAATTGGTGCAAAAAACTTAAATGATTATCTAGCGTGGGAATGGGCAATATCTAATACAAATGGAAGATATCAGACGTCTATACAGGACAATCAAGGCAAAGTGTACTTTATTGCTTATTGTGCATACAAGAATAGCGAATATGTTATAGAAAGCACTGCTGGAATTGTAGAAGAATACAAACTAACAAATATTGTATATCAAAATTTACCTTCTCAAATTCCTCAGAACACTGAAATGACGGGGATAACTCGTTTTGAGCTTGTTAATCCAGGAAATCATGAAGCCACCATGTCGATTAAAATAGCTTGTTCTACAACAGAAACCTATTCTTGGAATAGATCTAAAACAGCACGGCTAGGAGTCAAAAACACCGTTGAGGGAGCTATACCTTTTTTTGTCGCAAATAAATTAGAGGTTTCTGCCGACTTTAGCTATAGTCAATCCCAATCAGAGACGCATACTAAACAAATTACATCAGAAATCACAACCACGTGTAAAATTTCTGCTAATTGCAGAAAATCAGGTTTTGGTTTTTTTAAGACAGCTAGAATAGACAATTTACCTTATACAGCAACTCAATTGAATTAGTTTCGATCTGATCTGACAAATCTCTTGCAAAAGAGAGAGTTTCCGGTTTTGATGTAAGTGCAAACTTTAAATCAAACCAATATAAGGAAAC